>JBGTNL010000106.1:0-125995 GCA_041743085.1 Flavobacteriaceae bacterium | reverse complement strand
TACAATTAGAATTTGCCCGCTTGGATGTAAGTGCCAATTTGATCTTGCACTTTGTTCGAAATAAACATTACCCACGAGTGTGTTGTAGATAGAATCATTTGCGACTAAGCCATAATTGTAGGCGTTGCCTGTGAAATTTGTTGCAGGCCCAGCCTCGCCCCTAGGAAAAATTGCTTGTTCAGAAGGATTCGATTCTGTGTTTTCTTGTTTTTCAACTTTTGTGTTGCAGGCCTGACCTATTAATAGTAGTAAGGCAATTGCAAGTGTGATTTTTGCTCTCATTTTATCTGTTTTAAATTTTCTTGATGATTTTTGCAGGAGTTCCTCCTACAACAACATTGTCTGGAACGTCTTTGGAAACGACCGAACCTGCGGCAACTACCGAGTTTTCGCCAATGGTTACGCCGTACAAAATGGTGGCATTGGCACCGATCCATGCATTCTTTTTAATATGAATGGGTTTCGGAACCAGCGAATGTCTTTTATCAGGAGAAAGAGGATGTCCTTCGGACAGCAAGCTGACTTTTGGCGCTATCAGTACGCCATCTTCAATAGTAATTCCTCCCAAGTCCAAAAAAGTACAATCGAAGTTGATGAATACGTTTTTGCCGATTTTTGTATGCCTGCCGTAATTGATATACAAAGGGGTGAAAACGGCAACGCTTTCGTCAATTTCTGCACCTGTGATTTGGCTCAATAAATCCCTGATTTCTTTTGGATCTGTAGCGTTGTTCATCTGCACCAGTAATTTTTTTGTGCTGTACGAGGCCTCACGCATTCTATAGGCTTGAGGGTCGTTGGGCTGAATGGTTTCTCCTTTCTTTAACCGTTCAAAAATGTCGCTATCAAGAGGATGGGAACTATTTTTTTGATTTTGGTTTTCTAATTTATCCATTTTTACAAATTACATTTTTTTCAATGTTCATCATATTTTTCGTTTCGACATTCGCCTATTGGCACCGCCAAAGCTGTACACCAGGGAAATATTCCATGTGAAATCGTCTTCTGGCACTATTTCAGTATCGATAGCCTTATTGAGGATGGCCGAAACCGAAATGGGGAAATCTTTTTTTATCAAGGAAACAAAGCCCACAATGTAAAATCCTTTTAAATCGTCCGTAAGCAAATAATAGGCTTGGGGGATATATTAAAATACAAATTTTCGGAAATATACAGGTTGTTAAAGGATGAATTCAATACCATAAAGTGGGTGTTTTTTACCCCTTCATCAAATCCACGGCCATATAGATAGTAAACCCCAAGACCCACTTTATCCGAAATCTTATAGGTGGGTGCCACCTCGGCGGCAATATACCGCCGCGACTCCAAAAGCTCTTCGGGCTGACCGTCCCTAACAACATTGACCGTTCTAAAGTTCAGGGCGGGTGCACCCCAAGACGCAACGAAAATCGTTCATTTTCTATCGCCTTATACCGTAACCAGAAAATAAAAGACCAAGGCTTGCCCTCCAACGCAAAGCGCATATCGGGTTCAAAACTTAATTTTCCTTTGGTAAATTTTAAATCAAATAAAAGGGCCGGATCTCCCAAGGAAAAAAAAGGCACCAGTGAAAATCCGTTATTGGTAACGCTCGCCGTTCCTCTAAAATCATCTAGAAACGGTTCTGTTTCTTCTTGCGCCATTGCATTAAATTCACTGAGAAAAACAATCAGTAGCACAAATAGATTTTTTACGATCCGATTATTCATTTTGATTAATTGGGTTTTGATACTGCAAAAGTAAAAATCCGTTAGTTACATTTGTTACACTAATCACACCTATAATGTCAAATATTACTTATTTTAGTTAAAACAATAGTTAAATTGAAGGAGCTAGGTCAAAATAATACACGAATTGTGCTTCTGGAATTATCTAAGGAAAAAGGGTTTCCAATAGATTTCAATACCTATTACCATACACATTTGTTTTGTCACCGAGGAAGCATTTCTTTTTTGTTCAACAATAAAAAAATGAATTGTAAGGGTGGCGAATTTTTGTTTTGGTTCGCTGAAAGCCAATTGAAAAATTTGGTGTTTTCCAAGACTTTTAAGGCAACCATTTTGCTAGTGGAAAAGCAGTTTTTATATGATAACATCCCCGACCAAAGTTGGAGTATCGATGCCATCCTTCATTCCCGTCAATATCCCATAAAACAGTTGAATGAAAAGAATGACAGGCAAAGGGTTTTATCAAATTTTCGAATGTTGCACAATAAATTTCAAGATTGGGAGCATCGTTTTTATGAAGAGGTATTGAAACTACAAATGCGGTTGTTCATTCTTGAAATGTGGCACACATTTGCGAACGAATACGAGCGCAGAAAACGCACCATGCAAAGTGGGTCGTTGTACGAGCGCTTCGTTCATTTGGTCCAAGAGCATTGTATGGCCGAAAGGGAAGTACGGTATTACGCTAATAAACTTAGCGTTACCCCAAAATATTTGAATTTTATTTGTAAGCAGAACTCGGGTGTTACGGCTTCCGAATGGATTCAACGATACACCAAGGAGCGTATCATACTTTTTTTGCAGAACAAAAATCTGAATATTTCCGAAATTGCCGATAAAATGATGTTTTCAAGTCGGTCTTTTTTCACGCGTTACGTAAAAAAGGTTTTGGGTATTACACCAACCGAGTACAGAAATCGATTGGAGTAATATTAAAATTTCTAATCCAACTTAAATTCATTGTTGGTTATAGTTTGGACTTGTTCACGATGACAATTTTTTAAGTACATAGTCATAAACCAATTCAATTATTTTGTCCTCTTAAATGGCCGTTTTTAGAGACACTTTTATCTAAACATAAAAACGATCTTTAAGAGTGTCCTATTCTTGGTCTTTTTTAATATTCCCGTTAATCGACCTTTTAAGGGACTTACATCCCCAGTAAATATTGAAGGTTAAAGTGTCTAAGAGGTGTGATACTTTTACAAAAAAGCATTCTGTAACCGGTGAAGAACTATCAAAACAAACCAAAATGTATCAAATAACATCAAGCCTAATTCACAATCTGTTTTGCGTGCAAATTGCGTGCAAATTAAAAAAGCTTCAAAAGTCGAAAACTCTTGAAGCCCTATAAAACTTGGTGGAGAATACCGGAGTCGAACCGGTGACCTCTTGCCTGCCAGGCAAGCGCTCTAGCCAGCTGAGCTAATCCCCCGACTTTAGGAGTTCAAAGGAAATACTTTTTACCAAAGTATCAAAATACTGACCACTTTTTCTTTTTAAGAAAACAATAACATCCTACATTTCGCAATGGGCAGCGGGTGCTTTACTTTGGATAAAAATGTATTGAACATGAACGAATTAAAAAATAAAGTTGCATATATCACCGGAGGCTCAAAAGGAATAGGCTATGGAGTGGCAGAAATACTGCTGAAGGCCGGCATGAGGGTGGCCATTAGCGGAAGAACGGCCAACACCGTCAAAGAAGCGGCGAACAGCCTGGGTAGTTCGGAAAACGTACTCGCTGTGGTCTCAGATGTAGCAAAACCAGAGGATGAAAAGGCTGCGGTTGAGCGTATTATCGGAAAATGGGGTCAGTTGGATGTGGTTCTTGCCAATGCAGGGGTAGGTCATTTTGCCCCTATTGATGAGTTATCAGTGGAAGATTGGCACTCCATGATAGACACCAATCTCAACGGAGTATTTCATACGTTGAAGGCTTCTGCTGATGCCTTAAAACAGAGTAAGGGCTATTACATTACCCTGGCGAGTTTGGCCGGCACTAATTTTTTTGCCACTGGTGCAGGCTATAATGCCACGAAGTTCGGAGTGGTTGGTTTTACTCAAGCGGCGATGTTAGATCTCAGAAAATATGATGTTAAGGTCTCTACCATAATGCCGGGTTCGGTAGCTACGCATTTCAATGACAACGAACCATCCGAAAAGGATGCCTGGAAGATTCAACCCGAAGATATAGGGGAATTGGTATTGGATCTTCTCAAAATGCACCCTCGGACCCTGCCGAGCAAAATTGAAGTGAGACCGAGCAGGCCCGATAAAAAATAAGTTCTAGACGTCCTTTTCTTCAAAAGGAATTTGGGGATTGCAGATCTCGACTATGAGTTTGTGGAGCTGTTGCCGGAACAGTGTCAATGTTTCCTCAGTAATTTTAGTATTCCCGTTCCTGCTGCCCTTCTTTTCTTTTGTGGCAAACGGAAATATCCCTGCCCGAAGGTTTTTAAAGGAAATGATCCCGACTTCCATAGAATTGACGGTTTTTTCACCGGTATACATCAGCGCGTAGCAGAGTAGTTGAAACGCCTTACCATATTCATAGTCCGCAGTTATTTCCTTCCAATCCACTATTTCTACCTGGGAGCGTTTTACATTTCCGGTTTTGTAATCTACGATCCTTAATATACCATCCCTTTCATCAATCCTGTCTAACTTTCCTTTTAAGAATACCGGAAAATTAATTTCAGGAATGTCCAATTGGACTTTCATCTTTTCTTCAAGGGCTATAATTTTTACCTTATGTTCAGCGGCTTCTTTCATCTCCTCGGTAATGAAATTCTCAATATAACGGGTTACTATCTTCAAGGCGATTAAATTTTTGCCGCTAAGGTCTGTTATATCGGCATATTTATCGGCAAAATGAGCCTTTACGACAATCTCAATTTTTGTTTTAATTGCTGTTAACTTATCGGGGGTTATATAGGACCCTATTAATGGCTGGTACAGTTCTTCCAAAACATCATGAATAATGGTTCCCAGGGTATTTGCGGCAATAGTCTCCTCAACTTCCGGAAACTCTTCTATATTCAGAATTGCCCTTTTATAAAAAGCGATGGGATTTTTAATGTACTCCGTTAAGGTTGTTGGTGAGAGGCCGTTAGCCGCAACACTCCTCAGCCGTTCCATAAGATGCTGATCTTTGGCGATACATTGAGGTGACATGGTCTGCGGATGTATTTCGGGTGCGGCAATCACGTGGGTTATGTTAGCTATTGTAGTGCTATCCGTTAACAATTGATTTATGAACCTGCTTTTTTCCCCGCCTTCAAGTACATCGGGTTCGGTATTGTACAAAATGTAAATGTGCTTCGCCCGCTGCAATAGCCGATAAAAATGATAGGTATAAACCGCGTCCTTTTCTCGATAGGTCGGAAGATCAAATTCTCTTTTTACATCGTATGGGATAAACGAATTGTTTGATTTTCCGGAGGGAAGGACCCCCTCATTAACCGATGTAATGATCACAGTTTCGAAATCCAGGTTCCTGCTTTCTAACATCCCCATGATCTGCAATCCTGACATTGGTTCACCCTGAAAATCGACTGTTTCTAAAGATAACAGCTCTTTAAACAGACTGTGCAGTGATCTGAGGTCGTCAATAAAAGGGAACATGCCGAGCATTTCTTTTAATTGGCCGAACAGCGTATAAAAGTGGTAAAGATACTCCAGCCCTAAGGTGTCCGAATCTTTTTCAAATCTTTCTTTTAAAAGGCTTATGATCTCCAGACAACGTACTACAAAATCCCTTGGGGAAGGGTTTTGATCAAAAAGCAATTTCGAAAGTGGAATAGCATAAGTTTCTTCAAGAAAAGTTATTCGATCGGGATTAACATATACCCAATTCTTTTTTTTTATTTCTCCCTCCAGGAGGCTGATACTTTTTAGATCCTTATTCGCCAGGATCAACCGAATATAGTTATTAGACAGAAAGGAGAGCACATTCCTGTAAAACCAACCCCTGGCATCTATATAAGTAAAAAGATCAAAGTATTGATTAAACAATCCGGCTAAAGGCGTTTTTTGAAGGGGATACCCCATGGTGATATTTACCTTTTCTATTTCCGGGGGGATAGCGTTCAAAAGAGGATTCAACAATGCCTCATCGCCCAACACTACGGCTGTATTTTGCAAGCCGGACGGTTTAGTTTCTTGGATTTCCCTTAAAAGGTGACCAACGTATTTAACCTGTGATACATTTTTAGGCACGCCAACAATCCGAATGTTTTTTTCAGAGCGATAATAGTTGCTTAGCCCTTTTATGGGGTTTTTCTGAAAGTAGCCCCATTTCTCTTTGTGTTGTCTGATAAAAAAGCCGGCATCATGGATCGGATCGTTGAGGAAACTATGATCCAGATCCCAATAAATGTCTCCTTCACCATTTGAGAGGATCTCCTGGATAATAAGGGATTCTGCCGCATTAAGTGCATTAAAACCGATAAATATATGCTTCTTTCCCTGAGTTGATTGTAAATATGCCGGTAAATTAGAACAGGCTGTACGATAGATTAAACCCTGATATCCTACTCCCAAAGTCTTCAACTGCACTGTGAATTTCTTGTAAAGCTGTTCAAGATTGCTCCAAAATTGGATATAATCTCGCATCATTTGAGTTTTTTCGGCCTTTACATACCAATGATTCATGTCCTGGATTGCCGAAAGATAGGAGAAGACCTTCTCCGGGGGGATCAAATAACGGTCTATTTCATTAAAATCCTGAAGGAGCAATCGACCCCATTTTGAAAAATCGTAAAAATCGTCGGTTTTATAGGAGTTGTTAGTGATATAAGCCCTATATAGCTCAAAGAGTAGTTGGGTATTGGGGGCATATGAAAGGGTGGAAATAACTTCTACAAAAGCTTCAATACTATAAATGTCCGGGGAAAAGAGTGTTTTATTTGCCGTTTTGGCAAAGCCGCTCTTCAGGAAACTACCGGCGCGCTTGCTGGGCAATATGAATATAAGGTCTTCCAGGACGCCATGTTTCTTCCATACCTCCGCTACAACCTCATCCAAAAAACTTTGCATGCCTAAAAATAAAAAAAGCCCCGGCATAAATGCCAGGGCTTTTTAGTTTATTTAATGTGAAACTATTCTTTTACAAGGTTAATTTCTGTTCTTCTGTTCTGAGCTCTACCATCTCTGGTGTTATTAGAAGCGATAGGCTTGGTTTCACCATAACCGACGGCTGACAGTCTGAACTCGTCGATACCCTCCTGTACCAGGAACTGCTTAACAGATTGGGCTCGTTCCTCTGATAATCTTTGGTTCAACTCCTCACTACCGACACTATCCGTGTGACCTTCAACGGTAAATTTGGAATTAGGATACTCATCTAATATTCTGATAATGTCAACGAATACCTTGGTAGATTCAGGCTTCAAGGATGATTTACCAGTGTCGAACAAAATAGTTCTGGCATACTCGTTCAATTGCTTCTGAACTTCTTCACTTACTTCAGGACAACCGTTGTTAGCTACGGTACCTGCAACATCCGGACAGTCGTCATCTTTATCCAATACTCCGTCACCATCACCATCAGGCCATGGGCATCCTTTGTTTTCAGCAGGACCTGCTTCATTTGGACACTCATCATCTTTATCGGCAACTCCGTCGCCATCGGCATCAGGACATCCTGCAAGAGCAGCCAGACCAGCTTCGTTTGGACAGGCATCGTCTTTATCGGCAATACCGTCACCGTCAGAGTCAGGACAACCATTCATTTCTTTTGAACCGGCTTCGTTAGGACAGCTATCTTTGCCATCTTCAATACCATCACCGTCAGAATCGGGACAACCGTTGAAAGCTTCAAGACCTGCAACCTCAGGACAAGCGTCATCTTTGTCGTAGATTCCATCACCGTCAGTATCTGTGCCACCGAATTTAATGGAAAGACCTGCTAAATGCTGGAAATGCTTAACGCCGTAATCCTCAAAAGCATGTTTGTATTGGGATTGAACGGTTAACCCTATGTTGTCACTAAACCAAAAGTTTATACCAAGCCCCCCATTTACAGTACCAGCGCCGATTTCATCGACCCAAGTGTAACCTCCACCAATTTCGATAAAGGGGTCCAGAACAAAATTTGGTGCAAAAGCGTATTTTATTGTTCCATCAACAGCGTAGTGAGAGAGATCGTCTGCACTCACATCACCCAATTTGCTGATACGGTTCAAAGAACCTCGTGCACCTACGGAAAACCCGTCTCCAACAGATTTGGAAACTGCAACGTAGGAAATAGAAGGCAAAATGTTCCAGTGATCATTTGCATTGAAGTACTCACTAAATAATGTACCAGTAGGATAAGCGGCATCTTGGTCGTTAGTAGGGAAAACGTCTATTGCGTTTGCACCAAAGCTAACTTGCCACGGATTGTCTTCATCCTGTGCTTGTACGTTGTTAAACCCTATAACAAGTAGGCCAACAACCAATAATCTGCTAAGCTGTTTCATGTTCAAATTTTTAAGTTTAAGTGTTTATTAGCTGCAAATGTAAGTTGTTAAAAATTATTAACAAAATCAATTTCCCATTTTTTTTAACGCATTTTATGCGCAAAAAACAGCATTTAAACGATTTTTAATGCTTTTCCTACCTCCGTAAATGCGTCAATTGCGCGGTCCAAATGTGCTACTTCATGAGCTGCGGATAACTGAACCCGTATCCTGGCTTTTCCCTTGGGAACCACGGGATAGAAGAACCCGATAACATAAATTCCTTTCTCGAGTAACATATTGGCCATTTGTTGCGAAAGCTTGGCATCGTATAACATTACCGGCACTATTGCCGAATCCCCGTCAATGATATCAAAACCTGCTTCCTTCATACCCTTTTTAAAGTAAGCCGTATTTCTTTCCAATTTGTCTCTTAAGGAGGTATCCGTATCCAACATTTCGAATACCTTGATTGAGGCACCTACAATGGCAGGAGCCAGGGAATTTGAAAATAAATAGGGCCGGGAGCGTTGCCGTAGTAGTTCTATGATCTCTTTTTTCCCGGTAGTATAGCCTCCCATGGCACCACCTAATGCCTTCCCAAGGGTACCCGTTATAATATCAATCCTTCCCAATACTCCCTTTTCCTCCAATGTTCCCCTGCCGGTTTCCCCGATAAAGCCGGTAGCATGGCACTCATCTATCATAACCAATGCTTCGTACTTCTCTGCCAGGTCGCATATTTTATCCAATGGGGCGACCAGACCATCCATGGAAAATACTCCATCCGTTACAATAATCTTAAACCTGCTATTATCGTCATTTGCCTGTTGCAGCTGATTTTCCAGATCCGCCATATCGCTGTTGGCATACCTGTATCTTTTGGCTTTACAGAGCCGCACCCCGTCAATAATTGACGCATGGTTCAGGGCGTCCGAAATTATGGCATCGTCTGCCGTGAACAATGGTTCAAAAACACCACCATTGGCATCAAAGGCGGCGGCATATAACATTGTATCCTGAGTTCCGTAGAAGGCCGCAATTTTTTTTTCCAATTCTTTATGAATGTCCTGGGTGCCGCATATAAAGCGGACGGAAGACATTCCGAACCCATGACTATCTAAAGTGTCCTTTGCTGCCTGTACTACTTCCGGGTGTGACGAAAGTCCCAGGTAATTATTGGCGCAGAAATTAATAACCTCCTCTCCGGATGCAATTTTGATAATAGCTCCCTGAGGTGATGTAATGATCCGTTCTTCTTTGTATAGCCCGGCCTCCTTTATAGTTTCAAGTTCCTCTTTTAAGTGTTGCTTAATGCTTCCGTACATGTTTTTTATATAAATTCAGGTTGTATTTTTTTATCAATGTATACAATAACCTTATGCTCAATTTGATAACCGATCGCCTCCAAAGCATCGGCGTACGCATAAAGTTGTTCATGGTGTTTTGGATTTTTCCTCCCCGTTTTATAATCCAGTATGGAGACGTTTTTGCCCTGAAATACCAATCTGTCGGGACGCAAAATTAGCCCCTTTTCCGTTATGATATCCCTTTCGCTTTTAATTACGAGGTCTTTTTGAAAAAACATATTGAGGTCCGGATGGTCCGTTATGTATTCGGCTGTTTGCCTGAGATCCTTTTCTTCTTCGCCGAGAACACCGTTTTTGGCCAGTATATTCAAAGCATGGTCTACATCCGAGGACGTGGAGATCATTTCCATTAGCCGGTGAATACGCGTCCCTCTAGACAAAGCTTCCTCTCTATCGGTATCCCACAGCGCACCGGATGTGGCTATAATTTTAAATTCAGGTCGATCCTTATAACTATACTGGTATGGGACATAATCTTTTAGGTGCTCTAATTTTTCCCTTCCTTCCTTTTTGTTTAAAGAGCCAAAGGAATAGGCAGGTACATTCACGTCCCATATTCCCCGTTCCTTCAAGTAATGTATAAACAAGCCCGAATAATACTGTTCCCTGTGAGAGCCATCGGAAGTGAGATCTTTTTCTGAAATGACAAAGAGTGCATTAATTGCTCTGGTAAGGGCAACATAGAGTAAATTAAAAGCATCCAGTTCCAGTTTTTGTTGTTCCTCTCCGTAGATCTCCCCCGCTTCCGGGCCGTACTGTGCTACTTCCTGTTTTTTGCTGGTGAGTAATTCCCCAAAACCATTGTAGTCTTCCGCCCTGACGGGCAACCAGAGCTTTGGGTTCCTTTCTTCATAAATATGGGTGTTGGCATAAGGAAAAATAACAATCGGAAATTCCAGTCCCTTGGCCTTATGGACGGTCATGATCTGTACCGCATTCATATTTTCGGGAGCCACGATACTGAGCTTATCCCTCTTTTTTTCCCAATAGTTCAAAAAAGCGGTGATGCCTGTGTCCTCTCGCTGTTCCACCAGTAATACCTCATCTAGCAGAAAAGTGAGATATGCGTCCGACTCCTCGGCTAATCCAAATTGTTTTATTGCATATTCCAGGCCGTCATAGACCGATACCTGTTTTAGATAGCCGAGATCAAAACTGTAGTCCTTTAATAAACATCCGTGGATACCCTCAAGATTTTTTTGTATAAAATCGTGTATTTCGATTTTGTCGGAGCCAAGAAAATACAGTATCCCATAAGCGTTTTCCAAGTCTTCGGGATATGCGCAATACCATAATAGTTGTATTAGGAATTTTACCTTTCTATTGCTTTTTAGCAGTAAGGTTTCTGACGAAATAAGCGGTATTCCATTTTGTAAAAGAAAATCTGACACCAAAATACCATGCTTACGTTTTCTGGTTAGGATACAAATATCCCCGAATGCATACGATTTTTCAATAACCTCACGGATAGTTTGCAGCACTTTTTCGCAATACAGCTCATCTATGGTTTTTTCCTCTTCGCCTTCCAGAAAGTCTAATTGCACTAAGCCGCCTTCGGCATGATGGTAGTCTTGCTGATTCCCATCGATAAACAGGGTTTTATAGTGGTCACTGTTCAGGAATGAACTGACCGAGGTAAAAAAGGCATTATTAAATACCACGATCTCTTTTTTGCTTCGGTAATTTAAAGGCAGATTTTCTATTTCCGGGGTTATGACGAAGGGGCTGTCAGCCCGGGAACAGAGACCCAGAAATTGTTCTGCCTTCCCGCCCCGCCACCTGTATATGGCTTGTTTGGCATCACCTACAAGCAACAAGGAACCCTTGTTCCCCTGTTCATCCTCGCTTTCCAGTGCATTGCTTATCAGGGGTATAAGGTTGTTCCACTGTAGTTCTGAAGTGTCCTGAAATTCATCAATAAAATAATGGCGGTATTTTTCCCCAAGGCGTTCATATATGAATGGTGCAGGCTGATTTTTAATTGCGTTGGAAATAATACCGTTGAAAGAGGTAATCGGCAGCTGATCCCGTTCTTTTTCCAGGGTTTTCACTTCCTGTTGCAAGGCATTCAGAATAGTCAGGGGCATACTGTTATTATACGCGTTTCTCAGGAAAGCGATGCGATAAATAATTTCTTTAATACGCAGGTAATTGTCAAGAATTACTGGCGCTATTTCGTCTGATGGAAGTTCAATGCCCGATTTAAGGATTGTGCCCTCCGTGAGATTTGCTTCAAGCTTATTGTTATACAGTACCCCCGGTCCAAAAAAGCCTTCCCGGATTTTCTTAAAATGATTGGGAAGGGTTTCACGTGGGAAATCTGAAGATTCCAGACCACACTCATCGATAAATTGTACTACCGCTGTTGCATTTTTTATCGCTTCCAACTCAAGAGAGCGAATTTTAGAACCCAGTCGTTCCTTTAATTTTAGAAAATCATCAATCCTCTTGCCCTCCATCTTCTTTAGATGCGGAAGGTGATTCTCGTTAAACAGCAGCCGTCCAATATTGTTGAGATCTATAGAAACGTCCCAACTTTTGTCGTCCTCTATTTTTTCAAGTGCGAAATCGATCAAAACCGAAGTCAGTTTTTCGTCGAAGCCTACCTTGCTTATAAGGCGGCCTACTGCTTCGTCTAACAAAAGATCGGTGTCAAGGACAACTTCAAAATTTTGGGGCAGTTTTAGGTCCCTTGCGAAAGTGCGAATAATGCGATGTGTAAATTTATCGATTGTTGAGACGTCAAAAAAAGCATAATTGTGCAGTATTAGCTTTAGTGTTTTTTTTGCTCTTTCCTGTAATTCATCGGGGGTTAAACCAAGTTCTATCCGTAGTGTTTGAAAGAGTGGGGAAGATTTTTCCTTGCTACTGGTCTGGCTAAATTCAAACAGGCTTCCCAGGATCCGCTGCTTCATTTCATTAACGGCCTTGTTTGTAAAGGTGATAGCCAGTAGCTGTCTGAAATTACCAGTAATGCCGGGAGTAAGGATAATTTTCAGGTATTCCCTGACCAGGGTAAAGGTTTTGCCGGAACCGGCGGATGCGCTGTAAATATTATAAGAAGTTACCTGCACCTTGTTTTAGCCGCAAAATACGCAAACTTCAAGAGTTCTTAACAAATTATTAGCGGAATATGAGTGTTAAAATTTGTAGATTTGACATTCACTGTTTATTAACTTAAAAACACTATACAGATGGCTTTTGAATTACCAAAATTACCCTATGCCTATGATGCATTAGAACCACATATTGATGCCAGAACCATGGAGATACATCATACTAAACATCATAATGGCTATACCACAAAATTAAATAGCGCTATTGAAGGAACGGATCTTGAAGACAAATCCATTACCACTATTTTGGAGAACCTTGATATGTCTAAAAGCGCTGTTCGCAATAATGGTGGTGGATTTTATAATCACTCCTTGTTTTGGGAGATGATGTCCCCGGACGGAGGGGGAACTCCCAGTGGAGAATTGGCCGATGCTATTGACAATGCCTTCGGTTCTTTTGATTCATTTAAAGAGAAATTCAGCGATGCTGCCGGGTCTAGATTTGGTTCGGGCTGGGCATGGCTCTGCGTTCATAAGGGAGGCAAGCTGGAAATATGTTCCACCCCTAACCAGGATAATCCCATAATGCCGGATACGGGCTGCGGGGGCCAACCGGTATTAGGTCTAGATGTTTGGGAGCATGCGTATTATCTGAATTATCAAAATAAAAGACCTGATTACATAAGCGCTTTTTTCAATGTAATTAACTGGGAAAAGGTTTCTGAGTTGTATTCGGAAAACAAATAATTTTCTTTCAGGTGTTTTGAAAATGCAAACTCCATTCCGCCGTCGGCGGAATGGAGTTTTTTATGTTTTAAAAAATAGAAAAGGGCGGAGAAGTCTCCACCCTTTTCGTCCCAAATCTTACCATAAACTTAACCTACTTATGCTATGGCAGCACTAAATTACTGGTATTGTGAGAAATAACAAAGGAATTTTAAGAAATTTTAGCGTTTCAGTCAGTATTATTTTTAAAAGAGCACTATACTTTTTTCGATGAAGTGCGTTAAAACTCTGATTTTCAGCAATAAAAAAGGCAGGATGTGATCCTGCCTTTTTTCCCCAAATCTTACCATGAACTTAACCTACTTATGCTATGGTCTTCCAAAAGTAGACTAAAACGAGCAGGAAGAAAAAGGTTTTGGACGAACGTCTTTTTAATCAGATGAAATGCTTCTTCGTTGTATTTGGACTATAATAGATGAGGAAAAAGTGTACAGAATGATCCTTATTAATAATACGTTTTATGATTCCCCGGTAGTGCACAGGTATTTTTATAAAGTGTCAAAAATCTGAGTTTTTGTCTCCGAGCGCCCGCCTGAACGCCAGCCCGACAAGTCATTCTGGCGGGGAACGGGCAGGCAGTCGAAAGGCCGGCAAAAACAACCCGACTGCGCTCGATGTGACGGATAAGTTTGAAACCGGTATGATACCGGGCATACAATAGGTTTTTAAATTCTGCGACCGCATTACCCACCCGGAAAATTTCTCCGTGTTGGATTATTGTTTTCTAAGTAGGTTTGTGAAGGTTATTCTGTAGAAAAGGCAGCTTATTAATTTAAGGGCATTGTGACGTTACTCAGAAAAGAATTTTGTTTTGCAAAACCTGTCTCGAACTTTGCCATCGCACGCCGGAAGTTATTCATCAATGAAGCCTTTCGTGTGAGTGGTTCCCGGATCCTTAAAACTTAAAAATGGCGCTGTCCCAATCGGGGAAATTGCTCTGGTGAAGAAAGAACGCTATAATTAGTAGGGATATAAAAAAAAGACCCCGCTTTTTCAGCGGGGTCTAGGTTTAATACCTCGACCCTTGGGTCGATTCCCTCTATTGGGTCCAGGGCTTGCCCTGGGGTTTAATGCCATTTATTATTATTAAAATAAAAAAGGTGGAGAAGTCTCCACCTTTTTTGCCCCAAATCTTACCATGAACTTAACCTACTTATGCTATGGCAAGTCAAAAGTAAATGGCTTTATTTCGTTGCGATTAAAAAGACGGCAAGTAGCATAAATTATCGATGAAATACACAAATTCTTGCATTTCATCGGTATAATTGTTAATAGGCCCTTTGGTTTTTTCCTTCGTAAAAATTGATAAATGCCCTGTTTACAACCTTGTTCCCGCCGGGTGTGGGATAGTTTCCGGTAAAATACCAATCCCCTAAATTTTTAGGGCAGGCCTGGTGAAGACTTTCAATGGTCTGATAAATGATCTCAACCCCGGCCTTCATATCTTCCGGACTTAATAACGCTCCTATTTTTTTGGAGATCTCATCTGCCGAAAATGGCCTGTAAAATTCCTTTACATAATTAATTACATCTTTATCCTGACTGCCTATTTGTGCTACACATTTCCGATATATCTGATCCACCACGGTCATGGTATTTTGATCTTTGTGCAATTGAAGTGCGGCACGGAAAGCGATAAAATCTTCCAATTTCGCCATGTCTATTCCATAGCAATCCGGATATCTGATCTGTGGGGCAGAGGAGACCACAATAATTTTCTTTGGAGATAACCTGTCCAGAATACGAAGAATGCTTTTCTTTAGGGTAGTACCTCGTACAATGCTGTCGTCAATGATCACGAGGTTGTCGTCCTCATTTACAGAACCATATGAGATGTCATAGACGTGGGCAACCAGGTCGTCCCGGCTGCTGTCCTGGGTAATGAATGTCCTCAACTTGGCATCTTTAATGGCCACTTTTTCAATTCTGGGCCGTACTTCAAGGATCTGGTGGAGTTGCTCACTGGTGATCTTGGCCCCTATAGCCAATATCTGTTCCTCTTTTTTCTTATTCAGGTAATTCTGGGCTTCTTTTACCATTCCGAAAAATGAAGTTTCTGCGGTGTTGGGGATATAGGAAAAGACCGTATTTTTTATATCGTTATCTATGGCTGCCAGAATTTGAGGGAAAAGCAATTTCCCCAACTCCTTCCGTTCCTGGTAAATTTCCTTATCGCTTCCCCTGGAGAAATAAATGCGCTCAAAAGAACAGGCCTTCCGCTCCATGGGCTCCAGTATCTCTTCAATAGAGACCCGTGCGTCTTTCTTTATGATAATGGCATGGCCTGGCTTTAATTCCACTATGTCATCATACTTTACATTGAACACTGTCTGTATCGCCGGTCTTTCGGATGCAATAACAACAATTTCATCATCCTTATAAAAATAGGTAGGCCGTATCCCGGAGGGATCTCTCAGAACAAAGGCGTCCCCATGACCCAACATGCCGGCCATAGCATACCCGCCATCCCAGTTTTTCGCAGCCTTCCTGAGAATTTTTACGACATTGAGTCGCTCTGCGATTAAAGGGGAAGCTTGCATTTTCGTATATCCTTCTTTCTTGATTTGTTTGTATAGTTTGGCTACCGCATCATCTAAAAAATGACCAATCTTTTCCATAACCGTTATGGTATCCGTCATTTCCTTTGGATGTTGTCCCAATTGAATGAGATTATCAAAAAGCACCCCTACGTTGGTCATATTAAAATTCCCCGCAACGATAAGGTTACGGTGCATCCAATTGTTCTGCCTGAGAAAAGGGTGAACGTTTTCAATGCTATTTTTTCCGAAAGTACCATAGCGAACATGCCCCAGTAACAGTTCTCCGATATATGGGATATTCTTTTTCTGCAGTTCGGCATCCTCAAGATATTCCGGATGTTCTCTAAGCGCAGCGTTTATTCTGTCGTTTATCTGATCAAAAATATCTTGTATGGGCTGCGTCGCTACAGAGCGTACCCTGCTCATATACCGTTCTCCCGGAGACATATTTAGTTTAATGCTGGCAAACCCCGCACCGTCCTGTCCCCGGTTGTGCTGTTTTTCCATCATCAGGTACATCTTGTTTACCCCGTAGAAGGCACTACCGTATTTTTTTCTGTAGTACTCCAGCGGCTTTAACAGACGTATCAGAGAAATTCCACATTCGTGCCTAATGGCGTCACTCATTGGTTTAGCGGATTAAAAAAGCCCCGATGTTGCGAGGCGAGTTTATTTTTGTAATTCTATATCAAATTGGGTCAACTGTTTAAATTGATGCAGCCTTTCTTTCACTTCCTCTTTCTTGAGATCCTTTAAACGTTCTGTGCCAAATTGTTCTACACAAAAAGAAGCTAAATTGGAGCCGTGGATCACGGCGTTCTTTAAATTGTTAAACGACGTATTTTCTGTCTCCGCCAAATAGCCAACAAACCCGCCGGCAAAGGTGTCTCCGGCTCCGGTAGGATCAAACACTTCTTCCAACGGCAGTGCCGGTGCAAAGAATATATTATCCTCATGAAACAATAACGCGCCGTGCTCTCCTTTTTTAATGACTACGTATTTGGCCCCCATGGCCTGAATTTCTATTGCAGCCTTTAACAGAGAATACTCGTTGGTCAATTGCCTGGCTTCTTCATCGTTTATGGTTAACACATCAATATGTTTTATTACCTCGGTCAATTCTTCCAACGTATTATCCATCCAAAAGTTCATGGTATCCAATACGATCAATTGAGGTTTTTCCTCCATTTGATTAATAACACTCATCTGAATACTGGGATGTAAATTCCCTAACATTACAACCTCGGCGTTTTTGAAATGATCCGGGACAACCGGGCTGAAATCGGCCAAGACGTTTAATTCGGTACTCAAAGTATGCCTGCTGTTCAGATCGTTGTGATATTTACCGCTCCAGAAAAATGTTTTCCCTTCTTTGACAATTTCAACGGCAGAGATATCAATGTTTTTAGAAGAAAAAAGATCCAGGTATTTCTGGGGGAAATCGCCCCCGACAACAGACACTATTGCGGAATCCACTTTAAACTGTGCAGCAGCAAGGCCAATGAAAGTAGCGGCTCCCCCCAATATTTTGTCCGTTTTGCCAAACGGAGTTTCTATAGCATCGAACGCAACGGTACCAACAATTAAAAGTTTGCCCATTCAGGTTTTGAAATTTGCTGCAAATATACGCTTTTGAAATTCCAATAACAGTTGCTATCGATATGAAATTTTAAATTCTTATGACAAGGGATTTAAATATTCAAAAGACCCCGCGCTAACCCTCTTTAAGGTGGGGACGCGCTCCTTACCAGACATAAACCTTATGTTTCACAAATAATATCTTTCCCTTGGCTTTGGTCAGGTCTCAACAAAAGGTGGAAAGTCGCACATGTATCTTTAATCCCTCAACTTAAAATATTGGTTTTAAGTTAGCAGGAAGTGTATTTACCTCCCTGGGTGGGGCCATGGGCGGAGGAATAAAGGCGAATGCCTTGTTTTGAGATAGAACCTTATAAAGAGGCAGCTGCCTACTTTCTGCCAAAATCGGCCGGGATCTCTCCCCAGGCTTTGGTTTCCCATTTTACTATAGGGGTATGGTATGAATTTGCCTTTAACCACACAATGGCCCTCCGGATAAGATCGAATAGCTCTTTGTTCTTCGCGGTTTCCTTAAGTTTGGTGTTGCAGCTTTTTTTTCGAACCCAGCTCATAGCCGTTCGGGAATCCGTATAAATTATCCTGTCGGTCTTGTGTTGCTTTAAGTACGCCAGACCATGTACTATGGCCAAAAACTCCCCTATATTATTGGTTCCCTCTTTAAAAGGGCCCTGTTTAAAAAGGGGCTTCTTCGTTTTGGTATCAACACCCTGATATTCCATGAGCCCGGGATTGCCACTGGAAGCCGCATCTACCGAAATAGAATGGAAGTTTGGCTCCCCTATCTTAAGACGTTGTTCAAGAGACAGATGAGGGTTGTTTTTCTTTTTGCCTTTGTAAGCTTCATAATTACTGTTATAGGCCTTTTTCGCTTGCTCAAAAGTAAGGAAGGACATGTATTGCGCTCCCTTCGAACCTGAAATAGCAGCCCTGCAGTCGCCCCAATTTTCATAGATACCGGGGCGCTTGCCTTTCCAGACGACATAGAATTTGTTTTTTTTAGCCATTAATCGGGAAATAATAATTGCTCAATAACCTTCGGGTAGTATTGATATTCCAGAGTCTGTACTTTCTGTGCGATAGTTTCGGCCGAATCAGGTGGCCCGATAGGGGTTTTTTCCTGCCTGATCACGGCGCCTTCATCGTAGTTTTCGTTCACATAGTGAATTGTTATTCCGGTTTCCGGATCTTCATTCTCTTTTACGGCCTTATGAACATAGGCGCCATACATGCCCTTGCCTCCATATTTGGGAAGCAAAGCCGGATGGATATTAATGATCTTTTCCGGAAAATATGCTATGATATTCAAAGGAATTTTCCAAAGGAACCCTGCCAGGATAATCAAATCGGGACGCTGACTTTTTAGAAAATCGAGTACGCAATCCGATTTAAAAAAAGCGTGATAATTAAAGTACAAAGCACTAACATTCAGTTTTTTACAGCGTTCCAATACCGGAGCGTCCTTTTTATTGGTAAGTACAGCGGCAACGGTAACCCCGGGATTGTTCTGAAAGTATCGTACTATGTTTTCAACATTTGAACCGGAACCGGAGGCAAAAAGGATGATACGTTTGGGCGTCACGAAGAATTTTTAATAATGAAATATAGTTATCGTTAAGAATTCAGGCAAGGGGTTATGGGACAAAGAAAAAACCCAAAACACAAAAATGAATTCTAAACACTACCTATCTTCAAAAATACGACCCCCGGTGCGGGTTTAGACTAACTTTGATCATTACACCTTGAACATTCCATCTCCTGAACGCTTGCTAAATTTTCTTCGCTAAAGTACCACTCCTGTGCTTAAATTTCTTAAATTACCATACATTTTAACGGGAAAATGTGTTATTACACCAAAGTTTTTTATTTTTGCCATCGATTTAAATTTATAAAACCAAAATAATTATGTCAGACATTGCATCAAGAGTAAAAGCTATCATCGTTGACAAGTTAGGTGTTGATGAAAATGAAGTTGTTGCCGAAGCTAGCTTTACCAACGACCTGGGGGCAGATTCATTGGATACCGTTGAGTTGATAATGGAATTTGAAAAGGAATTTGATATCCAGATCCCCGACGATCAAGCAGAAAATATCGCAACAGTTGGCCAGGCTATAAGTTATATTGAAGAGGCCAAGTAATTCAATGATATCTTGAACAAGATTTAAAATTATCCATGTGGTAACCATGCTGCATGGATAATTTTTTTTAATTTACGCATGGGATAGACAGCAAATAAATTTGATTCAATGCAATTAAAACGAGTTGTAGTTACTGGTCTGGGCGCGCTAACCCCTGTTGGAAATAACATAGCGGAATATTGGGATGGATTGAAAAATGGCAAGAGTGGCTGCGCTCCAATAACCTACTTTGACACCGAAAAATTCAAAACGAAATTTGCCTGCGAACTTAAGAATTACGATCCGGAAGACTTCTTTGACAGGAAGGAGGCCAGAAAACTGGACAGGTTTGCACAATATGCCCTTGTCTCATCAGATGAGGCCATCGTAGATTCCGGTCTGGACCTGGAGAAGGTGGATAAGTTCCGTGTGGGGGTCATCTGGGGCGCAGGTATAGGGGGATTGGAAACATTTCAGACCGAGGTGTTAAACTATGCCGAAGGCGACGGCACTCCCAGATTTAATCCTTTCTTTATACCTAAAATGATAGCGGATATTGCGCCTGGAAATATTTCCATTAAGCATGGTTTTATGGGCCCCAACTATACGACCGTCTCTGCATGTGCGTCTGCTGCCAATGCCATGATCGATGCTTTAAATTATATCCGTTTAGGGCATTGTGATATTATTGTTACCGGAGGTAGTGAAGCCGCTGTTACGATTGCCGGTATGGGTGGCTTTAACGCCATGCATGCCCTTTCTACAAGGAATGAAAGCCCTAAAACAGCCTCAAGGCCTTTTGATGCAACCCGGGATGGTTTTGTACTGGGAGAAGGAGCAGGCGCGCTCGTTCTGGAAGAATACGAACACGCCAAGGCGAGAGGAGCAAAAATATACGCGGAAGTAGCCGGCGGTGGATTGTCTAGCGATGCATATCACATGACCGCGCCACATCCTGACGGAATAGGAGTTACGAGGGTAATGGAAAACTGCCTTAGGGATGCCGGGGTTGCCCCTGAAGAGGTGGATGCCATAAATACGCATGGCACTTCTACACCTTTGGGAGATGTGGCTGAACTCAAGGCAATTAAAAGGGTATTTGGAGACCATGCGCCTGAGATCAACATAAATTCAACAAAATCCATGACCGGCCACTTGCTGGGTGCTGCCGGGGCCATTGAGGCAATCGCCTCTATCTTGGCTATGGAACATGGAATTGTTCCGCCCACCATTAATCATACTACGGTTGATGAAAGTATCGACCCCGAATTAAACCTTACCCTGAACAAAGCGCAGAAACGAGAGGTAAATGTGGCCATGAGCAATACTTTTGGATTTGGAGGGCATAACGCTTGCATACTTTTCAAGAAAATAAGCTCATAAGAACATGAGCTTCCCTTCTAATATATTTAATTCCCATTCCAAAGAGGATGGGGATTTTTTTTTAGGGATAACAAAAATATTAGGATTTAAACCTAAGAAGATTAAGATTTACAAGAAGGCATTCTTACACAGATCCGCCAATCAAAAAGATCATGCAGGGCATCCGGAGAATTATGAGCGACTTGAATTTCTGGGAGATGCTATGCTGGGAACCATCATTTCAAAACATTTATATAACGAGGTACCGGGAGGAGATGAGGGCTACCTCACTAAAATGCGTTCGAAGATCGTAAGCAGAAAACATCTCAACGAACTAGGGAAAGATTTGAATCTGATAAAATTCGTGGAAAGCAGAATACCCAAATCCCATTTTGGAGACAACATACATGGCAATGTTTTTGAAGCGGTGGTAGGTGCCATTTATTTGGACAGGGGCTATAAATATTGCGAAAAATTTATCAAAGAACGGGTCATAGAACCTTATGTAGATATTGAGCAATTGGAGGGAAAAGTCATTAGCTATAAAAGCCTCGTCATAGAGTGGTGCCAAAAACAGAAAAAGGACTTTAACTTTTACGTTTATGAAGATACGGGCAATGATGCCTTAAAACATTTCGCTGTAAGGCTATCCATTAATGATAAGGTCATGGCAAAAGCCAGGGCAACTTCCAAAAAAAAGGCAGAAGAAAAAGCTTCCAAAAGAGCATTTTTTGCGCTTCAGGACAAAATGGCCAGATAACAACGGCACTCAAACGTTTTCGCAAAATCTTTGTGTTTATAACCCCATCCACTTACTAGGCTGGATGCTTTAATAATTATATCTTTACCATTGGGGTAAATGGAATGGTAACAACACATAAAATTTTAGCTGATTTTTATGAAGAAACGTTCGCCTTATTGGCCTTGCACTGCACTTTACATGATTATGCGCTGGTTTATGCATTAAATAAGTCATTAAAAACCAGGTTGTATCGATCACGAAAGGATCTGGACATGTCAGAGAATATTTCCTTTCCTTTTTTCGAATGGAAAGATGAGTTGAATCACCGGCATTGGACGTTAATCACAAATAGTAGTATCAAAGAGGACAAACTGCAACTGAAAGATCTGTTTCAAAATGAAACTTCCTTCACTACCCACCATTTAGTGCCGGAATACAGGGAAGTGGATTATTTCCTGAAAATTGAGCAGGATCAATCTGAAGTGGACAAAGACATTTTGAATTTGATTCTCGGTATACCTAATATAATTACAGCTTACCCCATTGATGCAAATAAACTAAAGTCCAAGAACAACCTAATTTTTTAAAAGAATGCCAACTAAGAAAAAAACTAAAATTGTTGCCACTTTAGGCCCAGCCACCAGTAAAAGGGACATCCTGAGGGATATGATTGAAGCCGGAGTGGACGTTTTTCGTATAAATTTCTCACATGCGGATTATGACGATGTTATAGAACGCATAAAAATAATACGGGAACTTAATGAAGAACTAGGCACCTATACCTCCATACTTGCAGATCTACAGGGACCTAAACTAAGAGTTGGTGTTATGGCCGGGGAGGTGGTAGTGGCTCCGGGAGATGAGATCACTTTTGTAACAGGAAAATCCTTTGAGGGAGATTCCGAAAAAGTGTATATGAATTATACCAATTTTCCAAAGGATGTGAATCCCGGGGAACGCATTTTGTTAGATGATGGCAAACTTATATTTGAAGTGTTGTCTACCAACAAAATAGATCAGGTAAAAGCAAAAGTACTTCAAGGCGGCCCCTTAAGGTCCAAAAAGGGGGTAAACCTCCCAAACACGAATATTTCCTTACCGGCCCTAACAAAAAAAGATATTAAGGACGCCATTTTTGCAATATCACAAAATGTGGATTGGATTGCGCTGTCATTTGTTAGGTTCAGCCAGGACCTGATAGACCTTCAAAATATTATCAAAGAACACTCGGAACATAAAGTTCCCATTATTGCCAAGATTGAAAAGCCTGAGGCAGTAGAGAACATTGATAAGATCGTTGCTTACTGCGACGGCATTATGGTAGCCCGGGGTGATCTTGGAGTAGAAGTTCCGGCACAGGAAGTTCCCCTTATCCAAAAGCATTTGGTCTTGCGGGCAAAAAAGGCAAGAATTCCCGTGATCATTGCCACGCAGATGATGGAAACCATGATCACAAGCCTTACGCCTACACGGGCCGAGGTGAACGATGTTGCAAACTCTGTGATGGATGGTGCCGATGCCGTTATGCTTTCCGGGGAAACTTCCGTCGGGAACTATCCTGTGCAGGTCATTGAGAGAATGGCCAGCATACTGCAAAGCGTAGAAAATTCAGATCTCATCCAGGTACCCCATGATCCTCCGCATATACGCACAAAAAGATACATCACGAAATCCGTTTGTTATCATGCGGCTATTATGGCCAACGAAATTAAGGCCAAAGCAATCTCGACCCTAACAAACAGCGGATATACGGCCTTTCAGATCTCTGCCTGGAGGCCCAGTGCACATATCCTTGTTTTTACCTCCAATAAACGCATTCTTACCCAACTCAATCTCCTATGGGGAGTTAAGGCATTTTACTATGACAAGTTCGTCTCCACCGATGAAACCATCGAAGATGTAAACAGTATAGCCTGTCAAAAGGGATTTCTGGATGTCGGGGATATGCTGATAAGCCTTGCCGCCATGCCCATTAAGGATAAGGGAATGGTAAATACGCTTCGCGTTACCGAAATTGAGAGCTGTAGTTTTTGACCGTAGGAACGCCCCTTGTTTTAATCCCGACCAGAAGAGAGAAAACGCAAACACCTGCGTGGCTCTTGTCAATGTATCCCACAACGCTCTGCAGGTCACAATTTCCATATTGTGATAACGCTGGCTGGGAGGCATTTAGCAGCCCGTAAATTTTTTCTAGTATTGATTCAAAGCAAATTCCAAACCTATATACCGAAACAGAACTATTCCTTACAGATTTTACGAATCAGGTGTTTAATATATAATTTGACAATTTAAGTTTAGTACAACTTATAAGTGAAGGAGATATTAAAAAATATCTATTAGAATCTGAAAACTACATATCTGAAAATAAACTTCAAAAAGCAATGTGGTCGATTGGAAAGGCTTTTTTCGAATTAGAGAACGGTCTGAATCGAATTGAAGGAAAATATGGAGAGAATATATTGTCTTGCCATATCGAAGTTGATTATTTGATAAAATACAAAGCTCAATTTGAAGGTGACGAACCCGATTCCGTTTTAAGTGAAAACTTAAAAGAAATAGCAGTAGACGTAAATCGGTTACAATCTGAAATTTATGATTTAAAAAACAATTTTAAGTTTGTCTGTTGATTTAAAGGAATACACATATTTCAAACAGAATATGCCATATGTATCAAAAATTATGAAAGAAGATACAGGAAATACTGAATTTTGGATACCTGATAAAGAAAGAGACAATAAAATTCAATATGACATAAATGTTGTTAAAGAATGTCTGAACTTTACAATTGAATTGGCGCTTAAAAAAGAATAAAAGCCAATTGAAGCAGCACGCTCCCTTGAAAATTCTTCCAAAACTTTCTTCGGACTTTTTCTATCCATTGATTTGTGAGGATGGAAATAGTAATAGTCTTTCCTACATGTTGGGCTCAGATTTCAACTGCAGGGTCAAAATTTGACAAAACCGTTATGAAAAATGGTGCAAAATTGTTAACAAACCGTGTGAAGAAATAAGAAGGCTACAGCGGCAATTTATATAGCTTTCTTTAGTGCGCTAATCCTTCTTCACCCGCAATACCAACACAGGCACCCGTGATGAAAACTCGGACTTGGGAATGGTGCTTTTTTCCCATAGATTCTTGAAGAATCCCCTTTTACGCCTGAAAACGCAAAGAAGGTCGGGATGATAGGATTGAAAATGTTCCAAAACCCCTAAATAGGTATTGGCATGTTCGGTAATAGTTACCTGGGAACTTATGTCGAGAAGCGCTGTATTTATCTTAAGGTCCGCCTCCGTATATCCCGGATTTTTGACCAAAAGGAGATTTACTTGGGCATCGAACTTTTTCTTAATGACCAGAAGTGGTTCCAGCGCACGACTCTTTTTTAAAACACCTGAACCAAATGCAGTCAAAATATTCTTAAAAGGTTTAAAAGCTGTTCCCTTGGGTACAATAAGTGCCGGAATATTGGTTTTTTTTATGATCCTTCCTGAGGCATATCCCAGATAAAGTTCCTCCCGTATATCATTGCTCCTGGGAGCCATTATAATTAGATCTATCCCTATCTCCTTATCTATTTCATTTAAGCCGTCCGGAATCTCCCCTTTGTACGTCGCTACTTTTACTTCAACTTTTTTATAGTCAACTTTCTCAAGAACTTCTTTTAAGTGCTCATTTACGCTTTTGACAACCTTTTTTTCAATATTGGCCAAACTCCCTACTCCCACCGCAACACTAAAGACCTCCATGATATAAATCCTGGCTTTGAATTCCCAGGCAAAATCGACGGCGTACTGAAGGGTTTCATGTGAATCCGGAGACGTTCCTATTGGCACCAATATATTCTTCATAACGTTACGATTTTATACTATAAATTTACGTCTTTATTGAATTCCATCAGATGATTAGACGAGCAAATATACTTGAAATACCCGACATTCTGGAGGTAACAAAGGCCTGTACCGCTTATATGATAAAAATGGGTATTTTTCAGTGGAACGAGCATTATCCTTCAAGAGAAGTATTTGAAAAGGATGTGAGGCGTAAGGAATTGTACGTTTTGGAACCGGGCAAATCTATTGCCGGCGTAATTGCTATCACGACGCTTATGGATGAGGAATATGCCCCTGTAAATTGGTTGACCGGTGGCAATAATGCAATATATATTCACAGATTGGCCGTGCACCCTGCCCAACAGGGCAAGGGTTATGCGCAGAAATTGATGGATTATGCCGAAAGCCACGCCAGGGACAATGGCTTTCAATCGGTTCGCCTCGATACCTTTAGTCAAAATAAAGGAAATCAAAAATTTTATGGGCAGAGGGGGTATCAAAAGTTAGATGTCATCCATTTTCCCAAACAAAGCGACCATCCTTTCCATTGCTATGAACAAGTGTTTTAACTCAAAATTATTTGAAAACACCCATCAACCTTAAAACCATTAACAATCTGGCCATTCCTGCAACAATTGCCGGAATAGCCGAACCCATTTTATCAATTACGGATACCGCCATCGTCGGCAACATACCAGAAAACAGTCTTGAATCTTTGGCCGCGGTAGGAATCGTAGGTTCTTTTCTATCCATGCTCATCTGGATCCTGGGCCAGACCCGAAGTGCCATTTCCGCGATCATCTCGCAATATCTTGGTGCGGGCAGGTTGGATGATGTGAAAACCCTTCCCGCACAGGCTATTTTTTTTAATGTCGGGTTGAGCGTACTCATATTGCTTTCCACCATTTTTGTGATCGAGGAAATTTTTGTTTTGTTAAACGCTTCTGGTAAAATACTGCAGTATTGTATTTCATATTATGCCATAAGGGTTTGGGGATTTCCTTTAACGCTATTTGTCTTTGCCGTTATGGGAATTTTCAGAGGGTTACAAAATACCTTTTGGCCTATGCTCATTGCTATAGTGGGAGCCCTTCTCAATGTGCTGCTCGATTTTATTCTGGTCTATGGCATTGCCGACGTTTTACAGCCCATGTATCTCGAAGGTGCGGCCTGGGCAAGTCTTATATCCCAGGGAGTTATGGCTGTCATGGCCTTTGTACTGCTGCTGCTTAAAACAGATATAAGCCTCAGACTAAAATTTCCTTTCCACCCGGAATTGGGCCGCCTGGTCGTTATGAGCCTCAATTTATTCGTGCGTGCCCTGGCTTTAAATGCCGCTCTGATCCTGGCCGTTCGGGAAGCCACTGCCCTGGGCGATAAATATATAGGGGCCCATACCATTGCCATAAATCTATGGCTCTTTGCAGCTTTTTTTATAGACGGTTATGGCGCAGCGGGTAACATCATGGGAGGAAGGCTGCTGGGAGCCGCGGATTACAATGGCTTGTGGTCATTGGCAAAGAAAATTATTTTATACGGCTTAATCGTCAGCGTGCTTCTTATGGCTATTGGCTTTACATTCTACAGGCCTATAGGACAAGTTTTCTCTAATGAAGCCACAGTGCTGAACACCTTTTATTCCGTATTCTTTATCGTAATCCTGGGGCTGCCGATGAATACGGTAGCTTTTGTCCTGGATGGACTTTTTAAAGGACTGGGTGAAATGAAATACTTACGAAATGTACTGCTCAGCGCCACGTTTCTGGGATTTGTACCCACTTTATTTTTAGGGAAACTTATGCATTGGGGGTTATATGGTATTTGGATCTCATTTGTGGTTTGGATGGCCATTCGCGGGGGCGCTTTGGTATGGAAGTTCAGGCGAAAATTTCGTCCCCTATTACAAAAGGTTTAATTTTGAATAAAATAAGGTTGTATGAGTACTGACCGGCCAAATGGAAGTCTTTACAGCAAAATTGAAAATAAGGTAGCCATTGTAGAATTTGGCCATCCCGCAAGCAATTCTTTTGTTGCCGGACTATTGGATCGCTTGAGAAATGAGATCGAGGACCTTTCTGATAATGAGAAAGTGACTGTCATCCTCTTAAAATCGGAAGGAGATAGTACTTTTTGTGCAGGCGCTTCTTTTGATGAATTGGTCGCTATTTCCAATATGGAGGAAGGCAAAAGCTTTTTCAGCGGCTTCGCCAATGTCATTAATGCTATGAGAAAATGTGCAAAGCCTATAGTGGGCAGGGTGCAGGGAAAGGCAGTTGGTGGCGGGGTGGGTCTTATTTCGGCATGTGATTATGTATTTGCCACGGAAGCTGCAGCCATACGATTGTCCGAACTCACTATTGGTATAGCACCCCTGGTAATTGCACCATCTGTAGAACGGAAAATGGGTAAGGCGGCGCTTGCCGAAATGGCGCTGGCGCCAACCGAATGGAAGAATGCTTATTGGGCCAAGGAAAAAGGGCTTTTTGCGAAAGTTTTTGACGATGCGAAGACTATGGACAAAGAACTTTTCTTTTTTACAGAAAAACTGGCCTCCTATAATCCCGAAGCGCTACGGGAAATGAAAAAGGTACTTTGGGAAGGTTCTGAGAATTGGGATACCCTGTTATTGGAACGGGCCGAAAGATCCGGAAAGCTAGCCCTATCAGACAATGCCAGGCAGGCACTGAAGAAATATAAAAAATAATTATTATGAACATTCTCGACTATCTGAGCGGGGATATCGTGTTCCTTCTACTGGCACTTTTTGTAGTGATCGTTTACATTATCAATCGAATTAGGTCGAAAAGGAAGTTTAAGCGCTAATGCTATAAAAAGGAAAAACGTGAGCACATTGAACATTTTTATCATCCTTTTGGTCCTGACAGGAATTGGGTATTGTGAAAACGATAGAACAGTTCCTGAAAAGACTTCGAAAAAGCAATGGTATAAAGGGAATTTGCATACCCATTCGTACTGGAGTGACGGTGACGAATTTCCGGAGGTGATCCTCAATTGGTACAAATCCAAAGGGTACCATTTTATTGCTTTGTCGGACCACAATACCCTGGCCGAAGGCGAGAAATGGAAAGAGGTATCGGGAGATGCTATCTACCAAAATGCCTTCAAGGCATATTTGGAACAATTTGGGCCGGACTGGGTGACTTATAAATCCGATTCCGGAAAAACCTATGTGAAGCTGAAAACATTTGATGAATATCGGAAACTGACTGAACAGGAAGGTAAATTTGTAGTCATACAGTCGGAAGAGATCACAGATAAATTTGAAGATAAACACATACATATGAATGCCACCAATATACGGGAGAAAATAGATCCCCAAGGGGGGAATAGTGTGTTTGAGGTTCTGCAAAACAATTTGAACCAGGTACTTTTACAACGGGAAAGAACGGGTGTCCCGATAATGCCGCATATAAACCATCCCAACTTTTTCTACAGCGTGACACTCGATGATATGTTGGCCCTGGATGGAGAACGCTTTTTTGAGGTTTACAATGGCCATCCGATGGTACACAACCTGGGCGACTCTACCCACATCTCAACGGAGGAAATGTGGGACCTCATCAATATTTCCTACATTGAAAACAACAAACCCGTTATGTATGGTCTGGCAACTGACGATTCTCATCATTACCACAAAAAGGGAAAGGAGTGGAGCAATGCCGGAAGAGGCTGGGTTATGGTAGAGGCCGACACGCTTTCTCCCAACTCCCTGATAAAGTCGCTGGAAGCCGGGGATTTCTATGCCAGTACAGGAGTTACCTTAGAAAAATTAAGCTTTGAGGAAAATGTGCTTTCCGTTGAAGTAGTCCGGGAGCCCGGTATTACCCACACCATAAGTTTTATAGGCTGTAAAAAGGGAGATTCCGGGACAAGGGAATTGAAAGCGATCGCAGATAACAAGGCCAGCTTTGAGCTCACAAACGATATTTTATTTGTGAGGTGTAAGATCACATCTTCTAAATTACAGGACAATCCGGTGGAAAATATGTTATATGAAATGGCATGGACCCAACCCGTATCCTGTAGCAGTTTATAAAATAGCTGTGCTCATGGAAACCAAGGGAATTATTATTCTGAAGAATTCATACCTTAACAGCAAATCGTTTTTATGAGTACCATTAGGATCACCAAACAATTTACTTTTGAAACCGGGCATGCACTCTACGGTTATGATGGAAAATGCCGCAACGTGCACGGTCATAGCTATAAACTTTCGGTAACTGTAATTGGCCGACCCATTACAGTTAAGGAGGACGTAAAATTGGGTATGGTCATTGATTTCGGGGATCTTAAAAGGATAGTTAAGGAGGAAATTGTAGATCCTTTTGACCACGCCACTGTATTTAATAAAAACACTCCCCATATTGAATTGGCAAGGGAACTTCAGGACAGGGGCCACAAGGTGATCCTGGCCAATTACCAGCCCACCAGCGAAAATATGGTGATCGATTTTGCCGCTAAAATCATGGGGCGACTGCCAAAAAATATACAACTGCATTCCCTTCAGCTTCGTGAAACCGAAACCGCGTTTGCGGAATGGCACGCGGCGGACAATTAATTCCGTCATTGAATAGGATGTCCGACTCCATATTTGCCATGGGGATAGCAGATGGCCGGTGCATATTACTTTTTTTGGAAAAATTCAATAGTGGTACTTTCCTTATCTTTATCCCAAATGAAGCACCTCACCATTCCGGAAGGCAAAAAGGTCTATTTTGCCAGTGATAACCATTTGGGAGCCCCAACCATGGAACATAGCAGGGCAAGGGAAAAAATATTTGTGGCCTGGCTCGATGACATTAAGCAAGATGCAGCGGCCATATTTTTGCTGGGAGACCTATTCGATTTCTGGATGGAATACAAGACGGTAGTTCCTAAAGGCTTCACAAGGACCCTGGGGAAACTCGCCGAAATAACCGATTCCGGAATCCCGGTGTATTATTTCGTGGGCAACCACGATCTTTGGATGAGCGGATATTTTGAAGAAGAATTAAGCATCCCGGTATTCCATGGCCCGCAGCAATTTACGTTCAATTACACCACTTTTTTTATTGGTCATGGCGACGGCCTGGGTCCCGGTGACAAGGGATACAAGCGTATGAAAAAGGTATTTACGAATCCTGTTGCAAAGTGGCTCTACAGGTGGGTTCACCCGGATTGGGGAGTTAGGCTGGCAAGGTATTTTTCGGTAAATAATAAAATGATTTCAGGGGATGAGGATATTAAATTCCTGGGAGAAGAAAAGGAGTGGCTGGTTCAGTATTCCAAACAAAAACTCGGGGAACAACATTATGATTATTTTGTTTTCGGGCATAGGCACCTTCCTTTGGAAATTAATCTGGGCAATTCATCCAAATATATAAACCTCGGCGATTGGATCACTTATTTTACTTACGGGGTGTTTGATGGAGAAACGCTGCGCCTTAAAACCCATCGCTAATTTGCTGCCTCGTGCATTTCGATATCTTTTTGCAAATCCAACCTTCTGAAGCTTGGCGAAACTATACCCGTTAAGCCCACTGTTAGTAAGGTCATACAACCTCCAAAGACCACTGCGGTGACCGTCCCCATAAGTTTAGCCGTGACCCCGCTTTCAAATGCCCCCAGTTCGTTGGAAGAGCCAACAAAAATAGAATTGACCGAGGCCACTCTGCCTCGCATTGAGTCCGGTGTTTTTAGTTGTAAAATGGTCTGACGAATAACCATTGAGATCCCGTCCAGGGCACCGCTGAAAAACAAGGCTGTTACGGATAGCCAAAACAGGGTAGACAATCCAAAGACAACCATACAGATACCAAAACCGGAGACTGCCAATAACAATTTCCTGCCGGCAGATTTATGCAAAGGGAAGCGCGTTGAGGCCATCAACGTAATGAGGGCACCTACCGCCGGAGCAGCCCTTAAAATTCCAAAACCTTCCGCACCAACGTGTAAAATATCCTGGGCAAATATGGGTAAAAGTGCCATCGCCCCTCCAAAGAGCACGGCAATCATATCGAGCGTAAGAGCGCCAAAAATTGCCTTCGTCCTAAAGACAAATCTTAATCCGTCCTTAAGGCTCTGAGCAATGGGTTCGCCTAGTTTGGGGTTCAAAATGGGTTTCCTCGAAATCTGTAGCAGGCCTATTAACGCTGCGATAGAAAATGCAAAAATGAGGCACATAGACCAATGAATTCCTATCCAACTAATAGAAAATCCTGCCAGGGCCGGTCCCAAAACCGATGCCATTTGCCAGGTGGAACTACTCCAGGTAGCCGCATTTGGATATACTTTTTTAGGAACGATCAGCGCTATCAGGGAGAAAACGGTCGGCCCCAGGAATGCCCTCACTATTCCACCTAAAAAAACCAGAAAATAAATGGGGTAAATGATACTGTTGGTGGCAAGGTGCGGTGCAAGTGAAGGCAGGCTCAAGACAAAAAGTCCCAGGCTGATAATTGAAAACCCCACAATACATTTGACCAGGAGGTTTCTTTTTTCCTTCTGGTCTACAATATGACCTGCAAACAAGGCCATGGAAACGGCGGGAATGACTTCCACAAGACCTATGATACCCAAGGACAAGGGATCTTTGGTCAATGAATATACCTGCCATTCAATGACCACAAATTGCATGGACCAGGCAAAAACCATCGCAAAGCGTACTCCTAAAAAAACATTAAATTCTCTGTACCGCAGGGCCGCGTAGGGATCCATCTTAAAAATTCACGAAAAAATCAGGACCAAAGGTATTACTTATTACAATGACTTTGAACTCAGAAATCCCGACGTCATTTTTGGCCCCAAAACCGGCTCTTCTTCTTACGATGATCGCAAATCGCGTAATTTCAATTGCAGGCTGACGTTCCCCTGCCATTCATTTTCGTCAAGGGAAAAAATTGCCGAGAAGGGTCTCCTATCGGCTACTATGCTCAACTTTTCTCCAAGATTGAATCCTATGCCTCCTATGGGGACAACAGCATTTTGGGTAACAGAAAGTTTTAGATGTCTTCCGTCCTCCCCCACAGCCTTTGCGTATCCCGTATCCCGAAGGTGCTCAACCATAAAGACCGGAGCCATGTTTCCCGGACCAAACGGGGCAAACTGATTTAGTATCCGCATAAGTTTGGGAGTTATTTCTTCCAATCCGATTTGAACATCTATTTTTATCTCAGGGGTGAGCAGCGCAGGATCTATGGTTTCTGAAACTACTTTTTCAAACTGGCTTTTAAAGGTTTCATATTGCTCCTCCAAAAGTGTAAGTCCGGCCGCATACTTATGACCCCCGAATTGCTCAATGCATTCCGAACAGCCTTGCAATGCATTGTAGACATCAAAGCCGGAAATTGATCTTGCGGATGCCGCCAATTTGTCCCCGCTTTTCGTAAAAACAAGAGTTGGGCGGTAATAAGTCTCCGTGAGCCTGGAAGCAACGATTCCTATAACTCCTTTGTGCCAGGTATCCTTGTACACCACCGATGTGAATCTTTCTTCTTCCCGATTATCACGGATCTGGGCCAGGGCTTCAAGCGTAATTTCCTGATCTAATTCTTTCCTGTCCGAATTAAATCGCTCAATCTCAGCGGCAAACTGTGCTGCCTGCCCCATATTGGTTTCTGTAAGCAGATTGACGGCATGTTGCCCGTGTTCCATACGCCCTGCGGCATTAATGCGGGGTGCAATGATAAACACCACGTCCATAATGGTTAGCGATTTTTTCTTAATCTGATCGATGATCGCCCTAAATCCAATTCTCGGATTTGAATTAATAACTTCCAATCCGTAATAAGCCAACACCCTGTTCTCCCCGGTTATGGGAACAATATCCGCACCAATGGCGGTTGCCACCAGATCCAGATATAGAAGCAGGTCATTTATAGCCTCTCCTCTTTTTGAAGCAAGGGCCTGAATTAATTTAAACCCAACACCGCAACCACAGAGTTCATCGTAGGGATACGTACAATCTTCCCTTTTTGGGTCCAGAACCGCCACCGCTTCCGGCAGCTCTTTTCCAGGTCTGTGATGATCGCAAATGATAAAATCGATTCCTTTTTCCTTGGCATAGGCAACCTTATCCAGTGCCTTAACACCGCAGTCCAGTGCAATAATTAGCGAGAACCGGTTATCTTCCGCAAAGTCGATTCCCTGATAGGAAATGCCATACCCTTCCGTATATCTGTCCGGGATATATGTCGCAACATTTGGATACCATTCTAAAAGATAAGAGGATACCAAAGCTACTGCCGTAGTCCCGTCCACATCGTAGTCACCAAAAACCAAAATATTTTCGTTGTTCGCGACCGCACTTTCGATCCGGTCCACGGCAAGATCCATGTCCTTCATTAAAAAAGGATCATGCAGGTGTGAGAGTTGGGGGCGAAAAAACCGCTTCGCCTCCTCATAGGTTGTAATCCCCCGTTGAAGCAACAGCTGTGCAACCAGGCCGTCTACCCCTAGCGCTTTCGACAGGGAATTGATCTGGTGTTGTTCAGGTTTTGGTTTTAGGGTCCAGCGCATGAATTATTCAACGTTCAGGTTCAAAAATAAAGTTCATATTCAGGAAGTGTATGCTTTTAATTACCTTTTATTCTTAATCACTAATGTCCGGTTAAAGACGTAAGACAGCTGCGCTACAAGACATAAGACGTAAGACTTGATCGTGACCAACTGAAAATCGTATAGTTGATTTCAGGTGCCAAAGGTACGTTCAAACGTGTTGGCAATGTATGAAAAGCAAGCCCCTGGATAACAAATATAATGGGAACGCCCAATATACTTGCAGTTTTGGTACTACCGGACATCAATATTTCTTAATAATATATTATAAGACAGATCCTGGCAAAAAAAAGCGGTTGTACCGGCAAATTCAACCAATTGCTTTCTCAGGTCAAATCTTTTAACAGGCACTACCGGGTTTGAGCCTGACATTTGAATTTGCATTTGAGATTTTCGATAAGATACGTACTTTGTCCGCATTTTAATTGCAGTAGCGCATAGAATGCCACGCCGCTATTGCTTATGAAAAATTGTTCTGATCTCCAGTTCTGCAAACCTTCGGAACATCTCCATTACCCCGCAGTATTTCTCAACGGAGAGGTCAACAGCGCGTCGTAATTTTTCTTCCTTCAGATTACTGCCATGGAAATGAAACTCAACGATCACCGAATCGTAGTACTTTGGATGCTCATCGGTAAGGTTCGCAATGGTCTCAATGGTGAATTCATCTACCTCCAATTTCATTTTCTTGATCAGGGCAGCGATATCCAGGCCGGAACAACCTGCCAAACTGGAAAGCATCAGTGCTTTTGGGCGCAGACCGTTCCCTTTGCCGCCATCTTCGGGGCTTGCATCTATAGTTAGATTCAATCCGGACGGGTTATTGCTCTCAAAAGCCATGTTGCCTAACCATTTGGTACTGATATGATTTGTTGTGCCCATAATTTTTCGTTTCTTGTAGCTACTTAGAAATCTGATTCTCCACCAAAAATACAGAAATATGCCACTGGTACAACCCCTGAACGCAGACCATGATTCCGAAACCGAAAAACTTGCGGAGTTTTTCAATGAAACGCTGGGATTCTGCCCAAATTCAGTCCTTACCATGCAATACAGGCCGGCGATCTCCAAGGCATTTATTAATCTCAACAAGGCAGTGATGGCTAATGAGGGCAGGGTGACTTCCGCCCTGAAGCGAATGATCGCATGGGTGAGTAGCAATGCCACCGGCTGTCGTTATTGCCAGGCCCATGCCATACGCGCTGCGGAACGTTATGGCGCAGAGCAGCAACAATTGGATAATATCTGGGAGTACCGAACCCACCCCTCCTTTTCGGAAGCAGAACGTACAGCTTTAGACTTTTCCCTTGCCGCTTCCCGGATACCCAATGCAGTGGATGATGAAATTAAGGAGCGACTTTATCAGCACTGGAACGAAGGAGAGATCGTAGAAATGCTCGGTGTAATCTCCCTCTTCGGATATTTAAACCGATGGAACGATTCTATGGGAACCACAATCGAAGTCGGGGCAGTGGAAAGCGGAGAACACTATCTGGGTAAACACGGCTGGGAGAAAGGAAAACACAGGTAGGGGCAATTCATTGCACCGCCGCTAGGGCAATAGACAAGAATATGAAAATTGAAGGGCAAATAGTAGATATACGTGCATGCCGCATTTATAAGGGTGAAATTACCGTTGAGGCAGGTAAAATCGTTTCCCTGATTGAAAAAGAAATTACTGCAAAACATTTTATCCTTCCGGGATTTATAGATGCACATATCCATATAGAAAGTTCCATGCTTGTGCCGTCAGAATTCGCAAGATTGGCAGTACGCCACGGAACGATCGGCACCGTATCCGATCCCCATGAAATAGCCAATGTGCTGGGCGTGAAAGGCGTACAATTCATGATCGAAAACGGGAAGCAGGTTCCCCTGAAATTTCACTTCGGCGCACCCTCCTGTGTCCCGGCTACCAATTTCGAAACTTCGGGCGCTGCTATAGATGGTACAGCCGTTGCAGCGTTACTGTCTTCCCCGGATATTTATTATCTGGCCGAAATGATGAACTATCCGGGTGTCCTTTTTGGGGACGAAGAAGTCCGCAAAAAACTGGCAGTTGCAAAAGACCTTGGCAAACCAATTGACGGCAATGCCCCCGGCTTGCGGGGGGCTGAGGCAAAGAAATACAGTGAAGCAGGAATTTCCACAGATCATGAATGTACTACATATGAAGAAGCCAAAGAAAAACTGGAGCTGGGGATGAAGGTGATCATTCGTGAGGGTAGCGCCGCAAAGAATTTTAATGCGCTTATTTCACTGCTTCCGGAGCACTATGGGAATATGATGTTCTGTTCGGATGACCAACATCCGGACGACCTTGTTCTGGGCCATATCAACCAGCTTTGTGTCAGGGCGGTTGCCAGGGGGATTGACGTCTTTAAAGTGCTGCAAGTTGCATGCGTTAATCCGGTATATCACTATGGGATGAATGTCGGACTTTTGGTTAAGGATGATGCGGCCGACTTTATTGTAGTTGAGGACCTACAGAACTTTAAGGTGTTACAGACCTACATAGATGGCAAACTGGTGGCTGAAAAAGGGCACTCCTTTATTTCTCCGGTCCTGTTCAACACTCCTAATAAATTCAACATACAAGAAAAAAAGCCCGGAGACTTTCGCCTCAGTGCTACCTCTGAAACGGTAAGGGTCATTGAAGCATTGGACGGGGAATTGATCACCAGGGAATTATTTGATGAGGCTAAACTCAAAGACGGAAACTTAGTTTCGAAGGTAGAAAATGACGTCCTCAAAATGACTGTAGTTAACCGGTATACAGACACCCCACCGGCCATTGCCTTTATCAAAAGTTTCGGACTGAAAAGAGGGGCAATAGCCAGTTCCGTTGCACACGACTCGCATAATGTAATTGCAGTCGGGACCTCGGACGCAATGTTATGCAAAGCCGTTAACCTGATCATCCGCAACAAGGGCGGCATTTGTGCCACAGATGAATCCTCTGAGAGGGTGCTCGCATTACCTGTAGCCGGGATTATGAGTGATAGGGATGGTTGGGAAACCGGAAAGGCCTACCAAAAGGTAGACGCTATGGCTAAAAACCTTGGAAGCACGCTGAGCGCTCCTTTTATGACCCTCTCTTTTATGGCTTTATTGGTAATCCCCGATCTTAAACTTTCCGATAAAGGGCTGTTCAGCGGGAAGAAGTTTGGGTTTGTTGGGGTAGGCAAATAGCATATTATATTTTAAGTAAGTCCGAAACCATTCGCTGTAATTCCGGGACCACCTCTTTCTCAAACCAGGGGTTTTTTGATAACCAAAACCGGTTGCGGGGCGACGGATGTGGCAGGGGAAAATACCTGGGCAGATAATCGCTGAACGCCTTCACGGTTTCCGTTAGATTCTTTTTGACGCGTCCTTTTAAATAATATCCATGGGCATAGGTGCCTATCACTACGATCAATTCCAGTTCCGGCATTTTCTGTATAAGAGCTTCATGCCATAGGGGCGCACATTCCGGTCTCGGTGGCAGGTCTCCGGATTTTCCAGCCTGGCCATAGATTGCTCAGAGCCAACCCCAGGAGCGAAAGCGCCACAATTTTTGCTACAAAACTATCCAATGCCCAATTACAAAGGAGTACCAAACCAACCAGCACCAAAATACAGATCCATGAAGGCAGTACGCCGGTAGTCTCCTTTCTGATCTCGTCCGGCATGCTGATATCCGAAATTTTAAACAGGTTGTTTAGAAAATTGCTCTTCTTTATACATTGAAACATTAAGATGGTCCAGATATTCACCAATATATTATCCATGACAAGAACAGAGAGGAATATGTTTTCAGGACATTCTACCAACTCCTTCAATACCAACTGACTGGTGCTTCCCCCGATCCAACTGCCTACCATGGGCGGGATCCCCTTCCAATATCCCTGGGATACCAGGGTTTCTGAAACCAGGTGAGTGTCTAACAGGCTCAGGCCCAAAAGGACGGGGAAAATGGCGATAAAGACAGAACCTGCAGCAAAAACCGCTATCGGTTTCCATCCGATGGAACTCAACTGCCCCAGGGACAAACTACTCATTACTGCAATAATGGCCAGAGGGATAAAATAGTCACGGCTAAAATTATGAATATCCGCCAGCGAATAATCCGCATTGAGGATATAAGAGATGATGGCCGGTATGATATAGGCAAGCAGTATGGCAGGCACCCAATCAAAGAGCGACTTTATGTGTTTGTTCTCCCATCGATCCAAAAAGTAGACGGCAATTACTGTAAAGGCCGAAATTATCCAGGGAATTATCATCGCCCCAAATTAACTTAATTCTTGGTAAAAAGTACATTATTTTTTACCTGCAACTACAATAACGATCTCTCCCCTGGGGGCTTTGTCCGTGAACCGTTCTAAAACTTCCGCAATGGTACCTCTCACATTTTCTTCGTACATTTTGGTCAACTCTCTTGAAACGGAAATGAGTCGTTCCTCTCCAAAATGTTCCGCAAACTGAGACAGTGTTTTTAGTAATTTATGGGGTGATTCGTAAAATATCATAGTGCGCGATTCATCGGCCAGTTGCATCAGCCTGGTCTGGCGTCCTTTTTTTAAGGGAAGAAAACCTTCAAACAGGAATCTGTCATTAGGCAACCCGCTGTTCACGAGAGCCGGAACAAAGGCTGTTGCCCCCGGAAGGCATTCCACAGGGATATCATTTTCAAGGCAAGCCCTTGTCAGCAAAAACCCCGGATCTGAAATCCCCGGGGTCCCTGCATCAGAAATTAGAGCAACAGTTTCGCCTTTGCCGAGTCGATTGATAATGCCATTTAAGGTTTTGTGCTCATTGTGCATATGGTGGCTTTGCATTGCTGTTTGAATAGTGTAGTGTTGCAAAAGCTTGGCACTGGTCCTGGTATCTTCTGCCAAAATAAGGTCCACCTCCTTTAGGATCCGAATAGCCCGTAACGTAATATCTTCCAGATTACCTATGGGGGTAGGAACTATATATAATTTGCCCATAGTTTGCGCTTAAGGTCTGGCTTTTTTTGCCGTAAAATAGGAAACCAGGGTTGCAACAAGCGCGAAAAGGGAGAGTAGATAGCCATATTCATCGGTCATATAATGTGCAAAGAATGCCAGTAAAGTGTCAAAAAAGAAACCCGCATAAGCCCAATCTTTTAAGAACTTTGAGAAATTTCCCCAGATGGCAAGCAATCCCAGGAGTTTGGCAATCGCCAACGGATAAACCAAATAAGAAGGATATCCAAAGTATTCGAAACGGCCTGCAATACCCTCGTGATTAAAGAAATAGTGGTAAACGGAAAAAAGCATTATCGCCGTAAGCAATGCCGTGGAAAGCCAGTACAATATCTTTTGCAGGTTCATTTTATGTTGTTCTTTAACCGCAGGGAATTAAAGATACTAAAATAACACCCTTTTGTGAACTCTAGGAGAATCGACGGGTAATAAGAAACATGAAACGAGCCTCATACTCTTCCTTACCTGTCCATTGGTTATAGTCCGGCTTTACCATATTCTCAATGAATGCAATGGAACGCTCTTCGGTATCTATGGTGCTTAATTGGGAAATTACCCTGTTGAAATCTTCTGTGCTATTGTTAAAAAGATGCTTAACAAAAGCAAGCCTGTCGTTTAACCCTACGGATAGTTCCCTTTTTACGAGTTTGTCATTAAGGGATTTGGATTTTGCTTCTTCCCTGTGCCCGGTTCTAATATCGGGAGTAACCAGTTCCTTATCATTCTTAAGATATTCAGGTTTTGCAACAAATTCTGCAAATACCTGATCAACTTCGGCTTCGGTAGGCATTTCTGAAACCATGTCCTTAATGGTGTCTATGCCTGGAATTATGATATCTTCCTCATGAGGATTGCTCTCCGGCACAGATTTGTTCTCGTTCATGACTGCGTTAGCCATCTTTTCAAATTTTGAGGCAATCGCATTTTTTGAAACATCAATTTCTACATCGTTCAATTTCTCATCGATAAACTTAAGCACGGCCAACTTTTCATACAAGTTTTTGGCTGCTTCGTACAACTCAGGGATCTCAGTTAATCCCCGGGAGGTAATTATGTCCGTCGACATCTTCACTAATTCCTCTTTCAATTTTCTCTTCATTTCTTTTTGTTTTACCACTTCCGTAAAGGTGCTTCTTTTTTAATACTTTTATAGTTCTGTATAAATAAGAACGAAGAAACCCTTTAGTTTCGTCTAAAATTACAAAATGTTTCTCGAAAACACTGTTAATCACAAGGAACAATTCGGCTGGATCGAAGTCATCTGCGGATCCATGTTTTCCGGGAAAACCGAGGAACTTATCCGAAGATTGAAACGGGCCAAGTTCGCGAGGCAGAAGGTGGAGATTTTTAAACCGATTGTGGATACCCGGTACCACGAAGATAGGGTAGTTTCTCATGATGAAAACGAGATCCGCTCTACCCCGGTTCCGGCCGCAGCGAATATCAGACTCCTTGCGGATGATTGTGATGTTGTAGGCATTGATGAAGCGCAATTCTTTGACGATGGAATAGTCACAGTATGCAATGACCTGGCAAACAGGGGTGTTCGTGTTGTGATCGCCGGCTTGGATATGGATTTTAAAGGCAATCCTTTTGGCCCAATGCCGGCATTAATGGCAACGGCCGAATATGTCACCAAGGTACATGCTATCTGTACCAGGACAGGAAATTTAGCCAATTATAGTTTCAGAAAATCCGACAATGATAAACTAGTGCTCCTGGGAGAAACGGAAGAGTACGAGCCACTTAGCCGTGCTGCCTTTTACAAAGCCATGTTGAAAGAGAAGATAAATCAGATGGATGTATATGCCGAAGAAGTGGTTGGGAGATTACAAGTAGGGGGGGCTCAAAAACGGATTAAAAAAAGAATTGATTAGATCCGGCTGTATAGCGGGATTAATTCGGTCTGCAATTTTGAAAAACTTCAAAATCGGGCCTCATTAAGATACGAATGCCTAAAGCCACGGAAACCGTTCTGGAAATTGATCTTACGGCTCTCGAACATAATTACCACTATCTCAGTTCAAAGATTAGACCCACCACAAAATTCATGGCCGTGGTAAAAGCTTTTGCATATGGAAGTGATGCTGTGAAAATTGCCCAAAAACTGGAAACCCTGGGCGTGGATTATTTTGCAGTTGCCTATGTGAGAGAGGGCATCGCCTTGAGAGACGCGGGAATCGCTACACCCATACTGGTGCTACACCCCCAGCCGGTAAACTTCGGATCTCTAATTGAACGCTGTTTGGAGCCCAGTTTGTATTCTCCCAAAATCCTCAGGGAATTTCTAAGGCGTGCCAGGGAGCAAGACCAAAAACAGTATCCGGTACATTTAAAATTCAATACGGGACTTAACAGATTGGGCTTTAGGGCAAAGGATGTAGACCATATCACCGATCAGTTACGGGGTAGGGATGAGATCAAAGTCATTTCCGTATTTTCACATCTTGCAGCTTCTGAGGACAAAAAAGAGATCGACTTTACAAATACCCAGATAGCAACGTACGGGACAATAGTTGAAGATGTGGAAAAAAAATTAGGCTACACCCCTTTCCAACATCTGTTGAATACTTCCGGGATCATCAATTTCCCCCAGGCACAATTCAACATGGTCCGCAGTGGCATCGGATTGTACGGCTATGGGAACGAAGCCGAGGTGGATACACAGCTAAAACCTGTGGCGACGTTAAAAACGATCATTTCCCAAATTCATAAAATAGCGCCGAACGAAAGTATTGGCTACAACAGGGCTTATAAAGCAACAGGTTTCAGGGTGATAGCTACACTCCCAATAGGCCATGCCGATGGAATTAGCAGACATTATGGCAATGGCAAGGCTTATGTGCTTCTTTGCGGAAAAAAAGCGCCGATTATAGGAAATATATGTATGGATATGATCATGATAGATATTACGGATATCGATTGCAAGGAGGGAGACGAGGTCATTATTTTCGGATCAGAATACTCCGCAGAGGAATTTGCATCATCGGTTAAAACAATTTCCTATGAGATACTTACCGGAATTTCACAACGGGTAAAACGGGTCTTTATAGCCTCGTAAAATGTTAATTAACATTTTGTTAGCAATCTAATTTTTAATTACTTTGTGGTATAATCAACTAAATAATTATTTAATCACTTAAACCATGTGGAAGGAATTTAAAGCTTTTATTATGACCGGCAACGTCATAGATCTGGCCGTTGCCGTTTTATTGGCCGGAGCTGTGGGGCTTGTTGTCAACGGATTTGTAAATGATATTATGATGCCCATCGTGGGCTACTTCACCGGAGGAGTAGATTTTTCAGATATGCAGATCGTATTATCCGAAGCGGTAGTTGCCGCTGACGGCACCATTGAAAAACCAGAGAGTGCAATACGTTACGGCGCCTGGATAAACACGCTGATCAACCTTGTTATTGTGGGCTTTGTCTTGTTTATGATCGTTAAGTCTTACAATAAAGTGCGCAAGCCCGAACCCGAAGCGGCTCCCGCAGGCCCCACAGAAGTGGATCTTTTGGCGGAAATAAGAGATCTGTTAAAAAAGAAGTAAATTGGCCCTCTTATAGAGCGCAGACCGCTTGGTTACATATATTCCTAAACCGCCAACTCGTTAACAAAGACAGTTGGCGGTTATTTTTGTGTTAAACATAACTATTTGTTATATTTTTTTAAAACTCGACAAATAACTTGTGAGGTACGGGTCGTTGCGGTATTTTTGCTGTTCCAATTATAAAAAAAATGAAAATAGCCGTTGTTGGTGCCACGGGAATGGTAGGCGAAGTAATGCTGAAAGTGCTGAAAGAGCGCAATTTTCCCGTTTCTGAGTTATTGCCTGTAGCTTCGGAGCGCTCTATAGGGAAAAAAATAACATTTTCCGGAAGGGAGTATGCTATAATCGGCCTTGCCGATGCTGTGGCTGCACGGCCGGATCTGGCCATATTTTCTGCTGGAAGTGATACCTCGTTGGAGTGGGCGCCGAAGTTTGCCGAAGCCGGCACTACGGTGATTGATAACTCATCCGCCTGGCGCATGGATCCCTCCAAAAAATTAGTCGTCCCGGAAATAAATGCCCGGCAATTGACCAAAGAAGATAAAATAATTGCAAACCCTAACTGTTCCACAATACAATTGGTAATGGTACTTGCCCCGCTTCACGAGAAATATAAATTGAAACGTGTGGTAGTGTCCACTTATCAATCTGTTTCGGGAACAGGGGCGAAAGCGGTTCAGCAACTGGAAAACGAAATAGCCGGAGTAAAGGGAGAAATGGCATATCCTTATCCCATAAGCAGGAATGCCCTACCGCATTGTGATGTTTTTATGGAGAACGGCTATACCAAAGAAGAAATGAAATTGGCCAGGGAGCCGCAGAAAATATTGGATGACCGCACTTTTTCCATTACTGCAACAGCCGTAAGGATCCCTACTTCGGGAGGGCATTCGGAATCTGTAAATGTAGAATTTTACAATGATTTTGATCTCAACGAAATCCGGGACCTTCTCAATAACACCCCCGGGGTAGTGGTTCAGGATAATCCGGATACGAACACCTATCCCATGCCAGTATACGCTCATGAAAAAGATGACGTTTTTGTTGGCCGCTTACGCAGGGATGAAACCCAACGCCATAGCCTGAATATGTGGATAGTTGCTGACAACCTCAGAAAAGGGGCGGCTACAAACGCAGTGCAGATCGCAGAATATCTGGTAGCCCATAATTTAGTCTGAACAGCATTTCTAAATTTATGGTATTTTTGGCCCCGATCCAATATAAATCGACATGAAAAATACCTTCTTATTTTTGCTCGCGATACCCTTCGTTTTATCCTGTGAGAATAAGATCAAAAAAGCGCCTATTGCTGTGAATTATCCACAAACCCTTAAGGTTGACTCCGTTGACACCTATTTTGGAACTGAAGTAAGGGATCCTTACCGATGGCTTGAAGACGACCGGAGCCCTGAAACAGAAGCATGGGTAAAAGCACAAAATAAAATAACCTTTGGTTATCTGGAGCAGATACCCCTTAGAAAGGAATTGAAAAAACGCCTGGAACAACTATGGAATTATGAAAAATTGAGTGCTCCTTTCAAGGAAGGTGATTATACCTACTTCTACAAAAATGACGGACTTCAGAACCAGTACGTTGTCTATAGAAAACAGGAAGGCAGTGAGCCCGAGGTCTTCCTTGATCCCAATACATTTTCGGAAGATGGAACCACATCATTGTCCGGTCTGGGTTTTACAAAAGACGGATCTCTGGCGGCCTATTTAATTTCAGAAGGAGGTAGTGATTGGCGCAAGGCAATTGTAATAAAAACAGGTTCCAGGGAGATTATCGAAGACACGCTCACCGACATAAAATTCAGCGGAATTTCCTGGAAGGGAAATGATGGTTTTTATTATTCCAGTTATGACAAACCTGAAGGAAGTGAACTTTCCGCCAAAACAGATCAGCACAAAGTGTATTATCACAAATTGGGCACTGACCAAAGGAATGATCACTTGATCTTTGGTGGCACCCCTGATGAAAAGCATAGGTATATTAGCGCAAATCTGACGGAAGACGAAAGGTATTTGATCATTTCTGCAGCCGTTTCCACATCGGGCAATAAACTTTATATAAAAGATCTGACAAGACCCGAAAGTAAGATGACCACTATTCTTGATCATACCAATACAGACAGTTATATTATGGATAATGTGGGCGCCAAGTTGTACATAGTGACCAATATGGACGCGCCTAATAAGAAAATTGTGACCGTAGATGCTTCCAGTCCCACACCTGAGAATTGGGTTGACCTTATCCCGGAAACCGAAAACGTGTTGATTCCCAGCACCGGCGGAGGTTACTTCTTTACTGAATATATGGTAGATGCCATTTCCAAGGTGCTTCAATACGACTATGACGGTAAGCTGGTCCGGGAAGTGAAACTTCCCGGGGTGGGTAGTGCCGGTGGATTTGGCGGTAAAAAAGAGGAGAAAGAATTCTATTTTTCCTTTACCAATTACAATACTCCCGGCTCTATTTATAAATACGATGTGGCCTCAGGGGATTATGAATCATATTGGAAACCCGAGATCGATTTTAATCCGGAGGATTATGAGTCTGATCAGGTGTTTTATAATTCCAAGGATGGCACCAGGATACCTATGATCATCACTCATAAAAAAGGGCTGGAACTCAACGGGAAAAACCCTACTATACTTTACGGATACGGAGGATTTAACATTAGCCTTACTCCTTCTTTCAGTATTGTCAATGCGGTTTGGATGGAGCAGGGCGGAATATATGCCGTTCCCAACTTGCGCGGTGGGGGTGAGTATGGAAAAAAATGGCACAAGGCCGGTATTAAGACCAAAAAACAGAACGTCTTTGATGATTTTATAGCCGCAGCAGAATTCCTTATTGATAACAAGTACACTTCACCCGATTATTTGGCCATAAGGGGCGGTTCTAACGGCGGGTTGCTTGTGGGTGCCACAATGACTCAGAGGCCGGACCTTATACAGGTTGCCCTTCCTGCCGTTGGGGTTATGGACATGTTGCGCTATCATACGTTTACAGCGGGAGCAGGATGGGCCTATGATTATGGTACGGCAGAAGAAAGTGAAGAAATGTTTGCCTATTTAAAGGGATATTCCCCGGTACACAATGTGCGTGAGGATGTTCAATATCCTGCCACTCTGATAACCACCGGAGACCACGATGACAGGGTGGTACCGGCCCACAGCTTTAAATTTGCCGCCGTGTTGCAAGAAAAACAGGCGGGCGATAGACCGGCTCTGATACGCATTGAGACCAATGCAGGCCATGGTGCAGGAACCCCTGTCAATAAGACCATTGAACAATACGCGGATATTTTCGGATTTACCTTTTATAATATGGGTTACGAAAAATTACCCAATACGGCAGTACTCAAAGAATTTAGGGACTAATTATGGCGAAAGGATCAATATTTTTCAAACAAAGCCGTTTCCTTTACTGAGGCGGTTTTTTTGTTCAATCAAAAAAAATGTGAAAATGCTTCAGGTAGACCATGTTTCTTTTGCCTATGATAAGGATCTTGTTTTGGAGGATATCAATCTTAAGGTCAGGAAAGGAGAACATGTATCCGTCATAGGGGAAAGCGGATGCGGAAAGAGCACTTTGTTAAAAATCATCTATGGCCTCCTGGACGTTACTATTGGAGAGGTCTACTGGGATGAAAACCAGATCAAAGGACCCCGTTACAGTTTGGTTCCCGGGGAACCTAATATGAAGTACCTCTCTCAGGATTTTGATCTAATGCCTTTTACCTCGGTCCGGGAAAATATTAGCGGGTATCTGTCGGCTTTTAAGCCCGAGGAACTTCAAAGTCGTACCGCGGAACTGTTGGAAATGATAGAATTATCCGATTTAGCCGATGTCAAGGTGCGTAACCTCAGCGGAGGGCAACAGCAACGTGCGGCACTTGCACGGGTCCTTGCCCAGGAACCGGAGGTGCTGTTATTGGATGAGCCCTTCAGCCATATTGATAATTTTAGCAAAAACGGTTTACGCAGGAATGTTTTTGCTTACCTAAAGGAAAAAGAAATCACCTGTTTAACGGCAACGCATGACCATAATGATGTACTGCCCTTTGCCGACCGGATCATTGTCCTTAAAGACAAGCATATAATCGCCGATGAAGAGACCCTCGCGCTTTATGAAAGGCCCAGGGAACTCTATATTGCTTCCCTTTTTGGAGAAGCCAACAAAATTCCTATAAACATTGTAAAATCGTATGCGGACACCAAGCGCAGAATTATTGTGTATGCCCATGAGTTCAAGGTTTCACAGAACTCCGGACTCGAGGTCGTGGTGAAAAAATCGTATTTAATGGGGGGATATTATTTAGTGGAGGGATTGGTGGAGGACCAAAAAGTGTATTTTAACTCAGACAAGCTATTGGAGCCCGATAAGAAGGTCTATTTAAATGTTTCCCTGGAAACCCTCAACAAGCGTTTGGGCATTTAAAATTCTCCATTTTGGACAAAGAGCGGATCATACAAGAGTTAAAATTTAAAGCAATTAGAAGCAGTGGTGCCGGAGGACAGCATGTAAATAAAGTGTCTTCTAAAGTGGAGTTAATTTTTGATCTGGAAAACTCAACCGCCCTGTCGGAAAAAGAGAAAGCAAGAATAGGCAAAAAGCTGAACACCCGATTGACCAAAGAAAACGTTTTACTTTTGCAATGTGACGCCAACAGAAGCCAGCATAAAAATAAGGAAGAGGTTATAGCTCGATTTTTAGATGTCCTTAAAGAAGCGCTTAAAGTCCCGAGAAGACGCAGGAAAACGAAACCCACTAGGGCAGCCGTTGAAAAAAGACTAAGATCCAAACGCAAGGATGCCCTGAAAAAAGCGAACCGTCAAAAGCCGGATCCCGAATAGCTTTTGAAATTGCCTGTGTTCCTAAGCTACCGTATTGATAAGTTCCCCGATGCCGTCAATCGTAATACGGATCTCATCCCCGCCCTGCAAATTGAATTCAGTCGTTGGAACTATCCCCGTGCCTGTCATTAACAGGCTTCCTTTCGGGAAGGAGCATTCCCGATACAGATATTCGACCAGGTCTTCAAATCTGCGCTTGATCTGATCAACCCCTATTTCTCCGGAAAATGCAGAAGCACCGCCCCGTATTATTGTGATACCGATTTTAGTGGTTCGTGGCAGGGGCTCCCCAGTAATAAAAATACAGGGGCCTAAAGCCGTGGAACCGTCATAACATTTGGCCTGAGGAAGGTATAAGGGATTCTCGCCCTCAATACTTCTGGAACTCATGTCATTACCAATGGTATATCCGATAATTTTTCCGGACGATGTAATGCAAAGCGTTAATTCGGGCTCAGGAACGTCCCAGGTAGAATCCGTGCGTTTTCGCACCTTTCCTCCAGGAGGTATCGCCCGGTGGCCCATGGCTTTGAAAAACAGTTCCGGTCTGTCCGCTTCATATACCCTTGCATAAAAATCACTTCCTCCCGCCTCCTTGGATTCTTCCTCCCTCCCTAATTTACTGTTATAATAGGTGACGCCACTGGCCCATATCTCCTGATTCTTTACCGGGGCCTCCAGCTCATTGGTGAAGTATGTGGCTGCATTCTCAATTACGGAAGCATCGGTCAGCCTTTGCCCGGTATTTTTATAGATGTCATCGTCATTGATGAACCGATCCCAATCCTCACCTTGGAACAAATGAAATTTCCCGTCATTTTCAATAATAATTCCGCTTTTTACCTTGTAAACTTTCATATCAGATGGATCAGGAGCTTAAATTATGGAAAAAAATCGATTTTATTTTATGCTCAATCATTTGCTTTAAATAATGTCAATTATCCTGAAGGTCATGTGATTAAAGGTGAGAATGTCTCCTTTAACCTTGCCAAATACTAATTTACCCACTGGGGTTTGGGGTGAAATGCAATATATCCGAATATCATTTTTTATAAATTCTCCCGCCGAAATGGAGATAAAATAATCATTTGTGGTGGTGCGGACCAAACTGCCAAGGCCTACATTAGCAGATCTTTTCGTCAGGGATACCTTTTTCAACACTTCCGCTACTTTTTCAACTTCCAAAAGTTGTTGTCCCAATTTTTCCCGCTCCAGCTGTAGCATGGCTCTTCCGGTTTCATATTTGTCGCCGGCGCTACTCTTGGTTTCCGTATCCAGGGATTCCTGCAGGCTTCTCATTTGATCCTGGATCCGGGACAACCGGGAACTCACATGATCCCGGCAAAATTCATACAGTTCGGATTTAAGATCATTCATGAAATTGTTTTAAAGGAACCGGTCAGCATGGCCCGTTAAGTTTAATTACTGTTATGAAGGCTACAGGTTGCCCTTTTATATGCAAAAGAATTTAGTGGGGATACCAACATGCACCACTCGCGAATTTCCTTGCTTTTTGCAAAGTCCGTGACTAAATTTCTTTAATGAGGCATTAAATCGGCCAGTTCCTTCCCCACAAAACTGCCGATGGCAATACCCATACCCCCTAAACGGACCCCGCAATAAACACGTTCTGAAAGTTGTTTGATTATGGGTTGTTTTTTCTTACCTACACCCATTATTCCGCTCCAGCGCCGTTCAACTTTAAAGGGAGTGTTATGAAGAATAATTTCCGTCAAAAGGATTTCCAATCTGTCCTGTATTTTTCTGGTTTCACCAAACTCTGCCGTTTCTTCCGTTCTAAAATCCAAATGCCGGCCGCCTCCCAACAATATGCGGTTATCAATATTCCTGAAATAATAATATCCTTCTTCGAGATGAAACGTGCCTTTGACAGATAAATTTTGAATGGGCTTCGTGATCAATACCTGGGCCCTGGCCGGTTTTACTTCTTCCTTCACTAATTGAGAGGCGAAACCATTGGTAGCGATAAATAATCTTTTCGTATCAAATTCAAAATGATCCGTTCTAATGGACACCAGATCCGGGGTTTCCGAAAATTCCCGGACGGTTATGGAATTCAATATTATAACACCTTTATTCTGGACTTTCAAAAGTAAGTTGGCCATCATCTGGCCAGTATCGATCTGTCCTTCAAAGATGTTAGTGATATAGTTTTTACAAATTTTATTGAAATGAAAGGAATTAGGTGATACTGAAAAAGCCGGTTCATTATAGACGGGTTGCAAAAGGGAATTGATCCTGTCCAGGTTTTCCATACAGTGTTCGTAACTCCCTTCCTGTTCCTCCAGAAAGAGTTCATGCCCTCCGTGGTTTTGAAATCCAATTTGGACATCTCCCAGGGACTTACGGAGCAATTGTATTCCTTCCATGCGCCTGCGAACCAGTTGTAGCACCTCCTCTTCCGGGTGACTCTTAAGATCGGCAAGTATTTCGGAAATGCTTCCAAAGCAGGCAAATCCGGCATTCTTGGTACTCGCTCCCTGGGGTAATATCCCTTTTTCCAGAACAAGGATCTTTGCCGATGGATGGTAATGCCTTAGCTGAAGAGCACAATTTAATCCAACGATACCACTCCCAATAATTGTAAAGTCAATATTGGACAACCAGGTTTTATATTCCCAATAGCTGAGATTCATTTAAAAATAAGCTAGTTTGCAACTTGCAGGTCGTAAGAGGGGAAACGCTAATCTTCTTTTTGAGGTTCCATTACAAAATCATTCATGAAAGCGGTGGTGTAGTTCCCTGCCAAATAATCCGGATGATCCATTAATTGCCTGTGAAAAGGAATTGTGGTTTTAACTCCCTCAATAACGAATTCATCCAATGCACGTTTCATTTTATTTATGGCTTCCTCCCTGGTTTGGGCAGAGGTGATCAGTTTGGCGATCATTGAATCGTAGTTACTCGGAATGGTATAGCCGCTGTAGACATGGGTGTCTAACCGTATGCCGTGTCCACCCGGGGTATGCAGGGTTGTTATTTTTCCGGGTGATGGCCTGAATCCGTTGTAAGGATCCTCGGCGTTGATCCGGCATTCTATGGAATGCAGTTTAGGCGTATAGTTTTTACCTGAAATAGGCACCCCTCCGGCAACCAGAATCTGTTCGCGGATCAAGTCATAGTCGATCACCTGTTCTGTAATCGGATGCTCTACCTGTATCCGGGTGTTCATCTCCATAAAGTAGAAATTCCGGTGTTTATCCACCAGGAATTCTACTGTGCCTGCCCCTTCATACTTAATATATTCGGCAGCCTTTACGGCCGCAAGCCCCATAGCGTCCCTGAGCTTATCTGTCATAAAGGGGGAAGGGGTTTCTTCAGTAAGTTTCTGATGACGGCGTTGTATGGAACAATCCCTTTCTGAAAGATGGCAGGCTTTCCCATACTGATCCCCTACAATCTGAATTTCGATATGCCTGGGTTCTTCAATCAGCTTCTCCATGTACATACCTCCATTGCCAAACGCTGCTGTTGCTTCTTTTACCGCATCATCAAAGTGATCCTCCATATCTTCCTCCTTCATCACGGCACGCATTCCTTTTCCCCCGCCACCCGCGGTTGCTTTGATCATCACGGGATACCCCATTTTTTTAGCTACTTTCTTGGCATCGGCCACATCTTTCAACAACCCCTCGGATCCCGGGATAGTTGGTACCCCTGCTTTTTTCATGGTTTCCTTGGCAGTTGCCTTATCTCCCATCTTATCAATTTGATCCCCCGATGCGCCAATAAATTTAATTTCGTGCTCAGCACAAATTCTTGAAAATTTGGAGTTTTCGGATAAAAACCCATATCCGGGATGTATTGCATCTGCATTGGTGATCTCTGCGGCTGCAATTATGTTTGGAATTTTCAAATAGGATTCACTGCTCGGTGGAGGCCCAATACAAACTGCTTCGTCTGCAAACCGAACATGAAGGCTCTCCTCATCGGCTTTGGAATAAACCGCTACCGTTTTAATCCCCATCTCTTTACAGGTACGAATGATGCGCAATGCTATCTCCCCTCTGTTTGCAATAAGTATTTTTTTAAACATAACCGCTCAAAATTTCTAATTCTAAATTCCCGAAAATCGGATGTTGGTGCATGGGCCCAATAGCTCCTGTTATTTATCAGGACGGTTTGGGACTTAACCTATGACGGATCTATAAGAAACAACGGCTGGTCAAACTCCACAGGAGAAGAATCTTCAGCAAATACTTTAACGATTTTTCCGGAGACTTCGGATTCAATATCATTGAAGAGTTTCATAGCCTCAATCACGCACAGTACATCTCCTTTGGATATAGTATCCCCAACTTCAACAAAAGGAGATTTATCCGGTGAAGATTTTCTGTAGAAAGTTCCTATTATCGGGGATTTTATGGTAATATATTTTGAATCGTCTTTAGTTTCGGTTTTTGCCGGGGTTTCCGTTTGTGGTGCGGTATCTTGAGGTGCCGCCGGTACCATAGAGGCAGAGGTCATAGGAATTTGCTGTACATATGTTGTCTCCGCAGCGTTACCCGCACTTCCGGTTCTGATAGTGATCTTTATATCCTCTGTCTCCAGCTTTACCTCACTGGCTCCGGACTTTGCCACAAACTTTATTAAGCTCTGAATCTCTTTAATATCCATGGTATTTTAGGTTTTGTTTAGTTGGTCCTTTATTAGCTATTGTACGCCCATCTTAAATAGATTGCCCCCCAGGTGAATCCTCCGCCAAAGGCAGCGAACACCAAATTGTCTCCTTTTTTCAGTTGTTGCTCATAATCCGCCAACAACAATGGCAGGGTCGCAGAAGTTGTATTACCATACTTCTGTATATTGATCATTACCTTATCACCATCAAGTCCCATTCTATTCGCCGTTGCGTCTATTATCCGCTTATTTGCCTGGTGTGGGACCAACCAGTCTACGTCATCGTGGGTGAGATTGTTACGTTCCATTATCAGGGCTGCTACTTCGGCCATATTGGAAACGGCAAACTTAAAAACCGCCTTTCCATCCTGGTAAACATAATGTTGCTTGTTTTTTACTGTTTCCTCGGATGCCGGCAGCAATGACCCTCCTGCTTCGATCTTTAAAAATGGCCTCCCGGCACCATCGGATCTCAAAAACTCATCCTGCAGTCCAAGCCCTTCTGTATTTGGTTCAAAAAGTACTGCTCCGGCCCCATCTCCAAAAATGATACAGGTGGTTCTATCTGTATAGTCGAGAACAGATGACATTTTATCGGCTCCGATCAAAAGAACTTTTTTATAGCGACCAGCTTCTATATAGCTGGCAGCCGTCGACATCCCATACAAAAAGTTGGAGCAAGCTGCCTGCAGGTCATAGGCAAAAGCGTTGGTGGCACCAATTTCCGTGGCCACGTATACCGCTGTCGATGCCACCGGCAAATCCGGAGTTGCTGTGCCTAATATTACCAGATCTATCTCTTTAGGATCAACCTTGGTTTTCCTCAGTAAATCCTCAACTGCCTTAATTGCAAGATAAGATGTTCCCTTGTCTTTATCTTTAAGTATTCTTCTCTCTTTAATTCCTGTTCTGGTAGTGATCCACTCATCATTGGTATCTACCATGGTTTCCAAAACCTTATTGGTAAGTCTAAAGTCTGGAACGTAAGCCCCTACAGCCGTAATGGCTGCCGATATCTTGCTCATGTTAAATTTGGTTTTTTATCAAGAAACTTGAAAAATGCTCCAAAATTTGTGAAAATTAAGGATTTTTTGCGACTTTCTGTGCCAAAATTGAATTTTTGAAGGTTTTTTGCCTTCTTTGAAAAATGTAAAAAAATTCCCCGCCTTTTTAGCGGGGTTAGGTTATGGATACAACAAATAGCACCCCTTGATCATCACAAAATCTCCGGGTACTATTTGCACTGTAAACTCCATTAAAAACTCCCACTCGATTGAAGTGGGAGCTCCTTTTTGTTGTTTCTATGTTAAGCAGATGCGTCCTCCGTTTTATCTATGACCACCTGACCTCTATAATACAATTTTCCTTCGTGCCAGTGAGCCCTGTGGTACAAATGTAGCTCGCCGGTAGTGGGATCTTTTGCCAGAGTAGGGGCGACAGCCTTATAATGAGTCCTTCTTTTATCTCTTCTGGTCTTGGATATTTTCCTTTTAGGATGTGCCATTATGAAATCTATTTATCCGTTAGTAAATTTTTAAGTGCATCCCATCTGGGATCGGTTTTATCTTTATTGTCAATGGTCTCCTTTGGTTGCAATTCTTCCAGCTTTTTCAGAATATCGGATTTAAGTGTTCCGTCTAAAACCCCCGGATGTACCCGTTTGGAAGGAACTGACAATACCAGCATTTCATAAATATACTGCCCTACATTGATCTGATGTTCCCCATGTGGAATAACAAGGATCTCATCGTCCTCATTATTAAATTCGTCTCCAAATTTAACAACGAGCTGAAGGTTCGCCTCAATGGGTTGATCATAGGCCTCGCCCGTAAGATCACAATCCACATTTAAGGTGCCTTTCGCTTTCAGTTCCAACTCCAGCAGGGTACTCAATTTATTTAATTGCAGCCGCAGATCAATTTTTGCATCGTTAAATTCATCGTAACCAAAAGATTCAAAGAACGCATTCCCAATCCTGTAATTAAACTCGTGCTTCCCTTCTTTAAGTCCTGAAAAAGGAATACAGTATTCCTTATGCTTCATCATCCTATACACTGGTTTAAGGGGTGCAAAGATACTTTTTTTTTCCAAAAAGCCAATCAAAACAGGAATATATTTCCCTGAGACAAAGGCAATATCCGCCTTCTTGGTGAAGTGATTTAAACTTTTACAAATTGGCTAAAAAATTACCGTTTTACGCCCATATCTTGTCTTTTTCTTTCTCCGTAGCCCTGCTATGCAGCTCAAAAAAGCCTTCACCTGGGCACAAAACCATCAATTTTCGCTTCAATTCAAAAAGTTTAAATCACTTCGGTTTGTAAAAGAACTAGCTGCTCATTTTTTGTTTCTGAAGGACGTTTTTGGTCAATTTCCTATACTCCCGCCTGTTTTTAAAAATCTTTATCGCGGTAAATACCGCCTCTTTAAAAGAACTGTGATCTGCTTTTCCCTTTCCGGCAATCTCGTAAGCCGTTCCGTGATCGGGGGAAGTCCGTACTTTGGACAAGCCTGCTGTAAAATTAACGCCACTTCCAAAGGAGAGCGTTTTGAAAGGAATTAATCCCTGATCGTGATATGCCGCTAAAACTGCATCAAAATTTTTATAGGAATCGGAACCAAAAAAACTATCCGCAGCATATGGCCCATACACAAGGTGCCCTGCATTGGACATTTCTCTAATGACGGGTTTTAGGATTTCCTCGTCCTCCCTGCCAATTACTCCATTGTCTCCGCTATGGGGGTTGATGCCGAGTAGCGCAATTTTAGGTCTCCGTATGCCGAAATCCATTTTCAGGGATTTCTCCATGAGGGTTACTTTATTCCGTACGAGAATTGCGCTTATGGTACTGGCTACATCCTTTACGGCAACATGATCTGTAAGCAAGCCCACCTTTAGATCCTCCGTGACCATGAACATAAGGCTTTCTCCTGCCAACTCCTGAGCCAGATAATCCGTATGTCCGGGAAAATGAAAAGTCTCTGTTTGGATGTTCTTTTTATTGATAGGTGCAGTGACCAGGACATCTATCTCTTCGCTTTTCAGTGCCTTTACCGCTGCCTTCAAAGATTTTATGGCCAGATCACCGGCTTCCTTTGTAGCCTCTCCGTAATTCAGTTGAGGGGTATCCTTCCAGATATTTACAATATTTACCTTGTTCTCAACAGCCTTGGAAGCTTCTTGTATCCCATGATAGGCAATGTCTATTTTCAACTCGTTTTTCTGTTGGGAAATAGTTTTGGTGGAAGCGAAAATAACAGGGGTGCAGAAATCCAACATACGGGTGTCTTCAAAGGTCCTGAGGACAACCTCGCATCCTATTCCGTTGAGATCTCCAATAGAAATCCCAACCTTTATTTTTCCCTTTTCCTTCATTATATCTTTACCTTTGTATCCTGTCCAAAGCACAAAACTAACCAGAAACGCCCTAAATAGCATTAATAGTTTTTATATGTTTCTTTTGACGCATTACCTTATCGAAATCTCTCTAGATAGCCCGGCTATTAGCATCAATTTTGCCCTGTACTGCCTCAAAAATAGATCATATAATTTCCAATTATAAATATATTAAGGAGTTTCTTAATTTAGGCGATATATGTTTACCGGGATAATCGAGACTATGGGGGAGGTGAATCACCTTAAAAAAGAAGGTGGAAATCTTCACCTTACGATAGGCTCAGCCATTACGTCCGAGCTTAAAATCGATCAAAGTGTCTCCCATAACGGTGTTTGCCTTACGGTTGTCTCCATACATGATGACCGGTATACCGTCACTGCCGTCGAAGAAACGCTGAAAAGAACCAATCTTGGGCTGCTCCAAGCGGGCGATAAGATAAACCTGGAACGAGGTATGCAGCTGGGTTCACGGCTGGACGGACATATAGTTCAGGGGCATGTGGATCAACAAGGAAAATGTATATCTATCGATAAAAGGGACGGTAGTTGGATTTTCAAATTTGATTATGATGCATCTCTTCACAACGTGACTATACAAAAAGGTTCTATAACCATAGACGGAGTGAGTTTAACGGTTGTAGACTCGGATAAAAATAATTTCTCAGTGGCCATTATTCCTTATACTTTTGAAAATACCCGGTTTAGGCACTATGAGGTAGGTACAATTGTAAATCTGGAGTTTGATGTGATAGGAAAATATGTGGCAAGGTTGATGGAACAGAAGGGGTTTCAAAATGATTAATTATCTTCAAAGAAACTTATCGAGGAGCCGATCCAGGTGTCATCGGTTAAATGGGATACGTTAATAAGTCCACCCTTGCCCATTCTGGTAAGATTGATCACCGGTTTTAATTGATCCGTTTCAGCATCCAAAACATACAATATCCTTAGCTCTACTTTTGAATTCTTTTCTGTATTCGTTTTTATCAGCGGAGCGTACTCCACCTTGCTTTGAAGAAGATAATTGTGCTTGTCCTTGATCTTATTTATTGTCTCCTGGGTCGGATTCAGATCAATGCCCTTCCCTGCAAAGGAAAAAAGCGGTTTTAAAACATAGTTCTTAAAGTCAAGATTTGCGGGAATGTCATTTAGATAGTATGACTTTGGAACATAATCGTGCTGCAATAAGGGCATAATGCTTTTGGAAATTAAAAAGAACCAATTTGGATGGGTAATCCACTCCGCATCTACCTCATCGAAAAGATTGAAGTCGGTTTTTAAATGAGGGATGCGTTGTAATTCATCAAAGATAACCCTGTTGTAGATACGGTGAACGGGGATTTTCTTATCTGCCTTTTGATAAAACAGCTTCCTGCCTTCTTTAATTACCTTGGTCATACAGACCACTTCTATTCCCAGGGCTTTTTTAGTTGCCCAAAAATCGATCCGTGTTTTTTGCTTCTCGGGGAACAATTCCATAAGAATAACATTCTCGGGACGCGCATCACCCAGAATTACATTCTTTACTTCTTGCAGGTAACTTGCTTCATCCAGGCCACTGAAAAAATAATGAAACCCCTCCTTCTTAAGGTTTGGATAATTACGTAAAAATGCGCTCCCCAAAAAAGGTTGATAATACATAAGGGAGGGAAAAGCCTGTAGTTCTATTAATTGAGGAACAACGGCCCCGTCCTTATCAAAACAGAGCCCAAAATCAATTGCTAAAAAATGAGGTTTGCCGGTGGGGTTGTAGGATTTGAGTGGCCCGGGCACAAACCTGTTACCAATAGCTTCCATGTTTAATTGCCACAGTTGTTCCAGAATAGCATTACATGCATCAAAAACTTTCCGTTCTACCTCAGCGCTTATAAAAACCGGTGTTTCAGAAATCCTAAACGCACAGGGTTCCCCGAAGGTCTTCGCAATATCAATTTGAAGGTTTTCATAATACTCCTGTTTAAAATTGCGATTAAAGTTTTTCCTTGCCCCGGGTATCATATGGACACTAATTTAGCGCTGTCAATGGCGTCAGCGGCCTGTTGCAGGAAAAGGGGAATGATAGTATGGTTGGTTTTCATGATCTTGTCATCATCGTCTAAATGTTCCAACATATCCTCATACCTTTTCTTACCAAATAATTTTATGATCAGTTTTCGTTTATCTTCCTGAAGATAATAGTGCATCATGCCAACGGAATCAGCTTCCGGATGAAACTGTACCCCAAATATTTCATGGGAAAACCGGATGGCCATAACGGCTCTTTCCAGGGATACATGCGCTCTGATTTTCTCCCTGCAGAGTACCTTTCCATCCAAAGTATCCAGTTTCCACTCGTGCGGCCCAACTACCTGATAATCCCTGGAGTCTACCGCGTAGAAAGGATTGTCCAGACCCTGAAATAAGGGCTCCAATTCCCCGCTTTTTGTTTTAAAAATCGGATAAATTCCGAAGGAGGTAGATCTCCGCCTCGTCACTTTTGCCAAATCCCAATGGAGGCACGCAAGCTGAAAAGAATGGCAAATAAGAAACAAATGTTTTTTTACGGGTTGCATCAAATTATGATGCAAAAGACCATCCAAAAATCCGAAGTATGGTGTTTCCCAAGGTTCCCCTGAAATCAACGGGGAGCCGGGACCTCCTGAAGAAATGAAAATATCATAGTCCGCCACTTCGGGAATTTCGGCCTTTACCCTGATGTCGAAAACGTCGTAATTACCATGTATCTGATCCCGGGCCAAAAACTGCTCCACAAGCATCTTAATACAGCGCATACCTTCATTAGGCTCTCCTGCATTCATATCTAAGACCGCAATATTATAATTGTTTTGTATCATTCCAATACGGGTGCCATACTTTAAAACGTTGGAAGCGACAATTTCATATCCTTTTCCTGAGACGTCATCACTTACAATCCTTTAGCCGTCTCTCCAACTATATACTTTACCACCTCCCTGAGATCATTGGTGTCTTTAAAAACTTTGAGTTGCCTGTCGGCCCCCGAACCCTGCTGCAACATCTGATATACATAATTTACTTCTTTCCGGCATTCGAGATCATCCACAACGTCATCAATAAATTCCAGGAGCTCCTGTATTAAAAGTTCGAAAGGGGTTTCCTCTTCCTTGCCGAAATCTATTAGCTTCGCCTCCATCCCCCAACGGGCTGCCCGCCATTTATTTTCGTTAATAAGAACACGCCTATAGGATCTGAAGCTTTGGTTTTTTTGATGTAATTGATGCAATTTGGCAATGATGCACTGCATAAGGGCGGCGATACAGATAACCTCATCTACGGTCATGACCATATCACATATCCGGAACTCCACCGTTGGATAGAATGGATGTAGCCGCAGATCCCACCAGATTTTCTTGCCATTATCTATACAATTCGTTTTAACCAGCACCTCAATAAACTTGTCATATTCCCCGACGCTGGCAAAATAAGGGGGAATACCTGTTCTTGGAAATTTATCGAAGATCTTGGAGCGATACGATTTAAACCCCGTTTCCCTGTTCTCCCAGAAGGGGGAATTGGTGGAGAGCGCGTACAGATGTGGCAGAAAGTACCGTGCCACATTCATGATTTGAAGCCCTTCTTCCCGATTGGGGATCCCCACGTGAACGTGCATGCCAAAAATTAAGTTGGAGCGTGCTACATCTTTCATTTCTTCGATCAACTGATCGTAGCGGGGGTTAGGCGTAATTTGCTGATCCATCCATGTAGAAAATGGGTGTGTCCCTGCTGCAGCGACTTTCAGATCTTCCCTGGCGGCAAGTTCAATCACCTGCTGCCTTAAATACGATACTTCATCCCTCGCCTGTTGGATGTTTTCACAAATGTTTGTACCCATCTCCACGACCGACTGGTGCATTTCTTCTTTTATTCGCTCTTTGAGAAGCACCTTTCCCCCGTCCACAATTTTCGACATCTGGGAACGAAGTTGTAAGGTATCGCTATCCAGAATTTGAAATTCCTCTTCTATGCCAATCGTGAATTTTTTCATCTCCGAAGTATCGGTTTAAAAGGTAGCTGGTTACTTTGACTTTTTTGAGGGGCTTTTAGGCTTTGCTGCGGGTTTCGACTTACCCGCAACCGCTTTAGCTTTGGCAGATTTCGTTGAAGCGGTAGCCCCGGTCTTGTCTTTTTTGACAGTAGCCGCAGCCTTTGGAGCTTTGTTCGACACCTTTCCTTTTGGTGTGGCGGCCGCGCTTTTGGATTTTACCAAAGTTATTTTTTTGTCGGGGATTTCCTTTGATTTTGCTGCCGTTTTTGGTGCGACAGGTTTTTTAACCGCGGTTTTCTTCGCCTTGGAAGCGGTTTTTAAATTCACCTTGGGGGACTTTGGTTTTGCCGGAGCAACGGCGGTTTGTATAAAGTTCCCCCAGGAACTGTTGTTCTGTTTGTCCTTATGGGAATTGGCTTTTTCCATGGCAAATTTGGCTGAATGTTCAACAATCCAGTCAAAATTATACTGGCCAACAGAATGTACATCGGCATCCGGCGCAGGATTACAGAAGTCTATAGCGTAAGGGGTACCGTTGCGTACGGCAAATTCAACCGTATTAAAATCATACCCAAGTGCCTTGTTCAATTTTATGGTAGAATCATGGATGGTCTTCATGAGTTTTTTATGTTCCTCGCCGGTGGTTTTAGGTTCCGTGGCATAACGTTCGTGGAAAGCGTTTCTCGGCTCATACGGCATAATATGCACATATTTTTGCCCAAGGCAATATACCCGGTAATAATCCTCGAATACAATTTCTTCCTGCAGCATCATGACCAACTGACCCGTTTCTTCATGTTTGGCAAAAAGGTCATCCGGATTTTCCACTTTATAGACGCTCTTCCATCCGCCTCCTGAATGAGGTTTCATATAGGCCGGAAATCCTATATAATTAAAAATATAGTCCCAATCCAAAGGTGCTTTCAAGTTGCGGAACGATTTCTCTGTGGTGTCATCAGGCCGCTCTTTTGAAGGCAATAAAATGGTCTTGGGCACAGGTATTCCCAACTGAACAGACAGGCAATTATTAAAAAATTTCTCATCCGCACTCCACCAAAACGGATTATTGATCACCGCCGTGCCCATCAAGGATGCGTTCTTTAAATATGCGCGATAGAAAGGAACTTCTTGGGAGATACGATCTATGATCACATGATAGCCATAATCTATGCCTTGTTGTACTTTGTCAATACTAACTGGTTCGGCGATCACTTTACCATCGCCCATTTGGTTAACCCTGTCGATAAATGCCCATGGGAAGGTGTCTTCCATCCCAAATAATATCCCTATTTTTTTTACCATAATATTATATAATTACTTGTTTCTTGAAAATTAAAAATAACGCCCAATGTATTCCGGAAAAACCATTCTCCACAGCGGCCAGTCATGATCTATCCATTTTTTCTCATTGTACCAGTGGGATATTCCCTTGGCCTCCAGAATACCTGCCATGTGCTTGTTCTTTGGTTTGCAACTGTCCCAATCGGAGGTGCTCAGGACAATGTCCATATGATGGTATTTCCAACCTTCCTCATTATGCATAAATTCGTCCGGACAATTAAGGTAAATGCGCATATCGTCAGAAAGGGGGGTCATGTTGCGGACATTAAAAACCCCGCTCATAGAAAAAAGATGTGAAATCAGATCCGGAAAGCGGAAAGCGGTATTGGCTGCATGAAAGCCCCCAAAACTTACCCCGGCAACCCCAAGTCTGTGCGAATTACATTGGTCCTGGATGTAGGGTATCATTTCATCTTTCAAAAACTGCATGTAGAGCTCATAGTTATGGATCTTTACTTCCGATGCCATGGTATCGTCGTAAAAAGACATCATGTCAATTGTCTCCACGTTGTATAGCTTAACGCGACCTTCCTCCACAAAATGCATAACGGAACCGTTAAGGCCAAAATCAGTATTCTGGGTAAATTGCCCCCCGGATGAAGGGAACATTAAGATGGGGTGTCCCCAGTGACCAGTAATTTCAAGGTTGATATTTCGGCTTAATATATTTGAATAATAGGGTATGTGTTGAACAGTGGCCATCTCTTTAAATGTAACTTAAATATCTTGATTTGCCAACCAATAACGGCCGGCAAAATTAATTTATTTTCAAACACGTATACTATTATTTTAGGGATTCGTTATACTTGCAAATCTATACGTCAATACATGCCGTTTCAGATCGATTTTATAAGTTTAAAGGGAAGCTTTTTCTCCAAAAGTCTGGATCGGAGTGTAAAGTTCCGATGGGTAGCTCCTCCCGGATATAAGGATTCACCAAGACCGTTCCCTGTTTTGCTGATGAACGATGGCCAGGATTTTGTAAGTATGGGTCTGGAAAAAACGTTGGCTGCCGTTTTTGCGGATAAATCTATTGTTCCTTTCATTTATGTTGGGATTGAAACCAACGAAAACCGAATTCACGAATATGGGATTGCTTCCTCTTCCGATTACAAAGGCAGGGGAAACAGAGCAAAGCAATATGCTAATTTTATTACCGAAGAATTCATTCCTTTTTTAAAGAAGGAATTTAAAGTGTCCCCTCCTGCCAGTGACTGGGTCTTTTGCGGCATGTCGTTGGGAGGACTCTCGGCCTTTGATATTGCCTATAATAATCCGGAACTGTTTGGAAAGATCGGCGTCTTTAGCGGTTCATTCTGGTGGCGGAATAAACCCTATATAAAAAAAGACCAGAAAGACAGGAGCCGTATCGTTTTGGATGTTATAAAGAATGCTGTGCATTACCCTCACCTTAAATTCTGGTTCCAATGCGGTACAGACGACGAACTGGCCGACCGAAATAACAATGGGCTCATTGACGCCATAGACGACACTTTGGAAGTCATAAAAGAGCTTCAACAAAAAGGATATTCCTATCCGGGCGATATCTCATATGTTGAACTGGAAGGCGGAAAACACGATCTTACTACCTGGGGAAGAATTTTTCCCCGGTTTATAAAATGGGCTTTTCAGAAAAAGTTGCAGTAGCCCCCGAAACCCGTTATATCTTGATAAAGATTTTCCTTTTATACATCACATAAGCCAAAAACACATAGAAGGCCGTCACTGTAAGACCATACAGGAGGGATGAAAACTTTGGCGGCATAAAATCGTGAACATAGATGTTTTCAAAGAGCCAGGCGTGCAGCGAAGTTTCCTCATCAACCTTGATGGAATAAAAGATCTTCGTAATAAAACTCGATAAAAAATAGATGGTAATCGCATTGGCTCCGGCATATTTGAAAATACTTCCAAACCGGATGCCTTTTACGTCTGTCATGTAATAAATCAAAGCCAGCAAAAGATTGGCCCAGCCGGCGGTCACGAGGACAAAACTACTTGTCCATAACGCTTTGTTGATGGGGAATACCAGGTCCCAAAGCGACCCAAAAATCAACATGACACCGCCAAGCCCCACCAAAATAGTTGCTTTTTTGGGCAGTTTGGAAGTCAATATCAAGCCGGTGAATATCCCCAGCAAAGCCGAAACAATGGCCGGAATGGTACTCAGCAATCCCTCAGGATCGTAATCCGGTTTATAGTTGTGGGTTCCAAAAACCTGAACGTCCACGTAGTTTGCCAGATTATTCGGAGCCCTTTCAAAAGTAGATTCCATACCATTTACGGGAACAAATCCCATGAGCAACCAATATCCTATCAGTAAGAAAACAGAAATGCCAACAAGCGTTTTCCAATTAACATTAATAAACAAAATTGCCGCAAAGAAGAACACTAGCCCGATACGTTGCAGCACCCCCGGAAAACGGATTTCTTCAAAGTCTTTAATGAAGGGGAAATAGATCGTAAATGCCCCAAGGAAAAGTCCGAGGCCAACAAGTTTTAAACTTCTGATAATAATCTTCTTATAGGTAGCCGTGTTGATTGGCTTGTTTTTATATGCAAAAACTATAGAAGTCCCTACGATAAAAAGGAAAAAAGGGAATACCAGATCTGTAGGCGTATATCCGTGCCACTTCGCATGCAAAAACGGCGCGTACACATCAGACCAGGTTCCCGGGGTGTTTACCAGGATCATAAGAACAATGGTCAGCCCTCTGAAGATGTCTACTGAAATGATTCGTTCCTTCATAAATTCAAATTTTATTATTGTTGTCCGGTAATACCAAAACTGCAAGTATATGGGGGCGTTCCCATTATATTTGTTATCCAAGGGCTTGCTTTTCATACATTGCCAACAAGCACCTGAAATCAACTATATGATTTTCGGTTGGCTACAATCAAGTCTTACGTCTTATGTCTTGTAGCGCAGCGGTCTTACGTCTTTAACCGGACATTAGTGAAATTTTAAAATAAGATAAAACGTAGCTCATAAAGTTTATTAATTCTATGCGTCTGGATCCATACTCCTGCTTCTATTTTTTCTTTTTATATGCTAACAAATTCTGATACGCTGACAGCGCGTTTAACTGAACTTTTTTATAAAATATCCCCCTTCATCCTGTTCCATGCTTTAATCAGCAAAAAGCCGGAAATACCGGCGACCAGTGTCAGCACCAGCGCCGGAGTGGTCCGCCCGTAAATCCAATACCCTGTTGCAAACATAATGGAGTAAATCAGGACGCAGCCAATCAGCATTGCGGTTATTCCCGATGGCACACTCCATTTTCCCCTGGTTTTTACAATTTCCACATTCTCGGATTTTGCTTCTTCTACCACTTTTGACCAACCCGGGCCCCCGGGTTGTATCTTTCGGTAAAATGAGCGAAGCACTTCTTTGGACTCCGGTTGGGTCATATAAGTTGCAAGCAACCAGATAGTAGTTGTAACCACGACTACGAAGGGATATTGAGCCCAATCCGGAAACATGCCCGTATCGGTGTCAAAAAGTATTGGACCCAGAGTCGTTGTTTTTAATAATATAGATATAATTCCTGAAGTGAACATGGCGGTAATTTCACTCCACGCATTGATACGCCACCAGAACCACCGCAAAATAAAAATGAGTCCGGTCCCGGCGCCAAAAGTTATCAGAAGATCAAAAACCTGAAAGGCATTCTCCAGTGCAAGGGCCAATATTGCGCTTAATACCATTAAAAGCACCGTAGATAGCCTCCCCACGGCTACCATTTGTTTCTCCGTTGCCTTTGGGTTTACTTGTTGCTTGTAAAAATCGAACACGATATACGACGACCCCCAATTCAATTGGGTGGAGATGGTACTCATATAAGCCGCAATTAAGGACGCCAGTACCAACCCCAACAAACCGCTCGGGAGTTTGGTCAACATGGCCGAATAGGCCAGATCGTGACCTAATTTGCTTTCGGGTACATTTGGAAACGCTTCATGTATACTGGCTACGTCGGGATATACCACCAAGGAGGCCAAGGCTACAAGGATCCATGGCCAGGGCCGCAAGGCATAATGCATAATATTGAAAAAGAAGGTTGCCCCAATGGCATGATTCTCATCTTTAGCCGCCAGCATTCGCTGTGCGATATAACCGCCACCCCCCGGTTCGCCCCCGGGATACCAGGAACTCCACCATTGTACGGCCAGCGGTATTATCAACAACATAATTAGGGCCTTTTTGTCGCTGAAATCCGGTAGGATGTTGAGTTTTGAGGTGACCAATTCGTTTGCCATCATTGCCTCTATCCCTCCTACTTCGGGAATGTTTACTAAATAATATGCCGCCCCGATTGCACCGGACATCGCCACAAAGAACAACAGGAAGTCGGTGTAGACTACTCCCTTAAACCCACCCAAGGCACTAAATATCACAGTGATCAAACCTGCGCCTATAACTGTCTCCAAAGGCTCTAGCCCCAGCATAACGCCTCCTATCTTTATTGCGGCCAGGGTCACCGCGGCCATTGTGATTACGTTAAACAATATCCCGAGATAAATAGCGCGAAATTTTCTTAAAAATCGGGCAGGCGCACCTCCATATCTCAATTCGTAAAATTCCAGATCGGTATTTACATTCGATTTTCTCCAGAGTTTCGCATATACAAAAACGGTCAGTAACCCCGTTAGCAAAAAGCACCACCATACCCAGTTGCCTGAGACGCCATCGGTCCGGACAATATTTGTTACCAGGTTAGGAGTATCCGTAGAGAAAGTGGTCGCCACCATGGAGAGCCCCAATAACCACCATGGCATGGTTCTGCCGGAAAGAAAATATTCAGTGGAATTTTTACCGGATTTTTTAGAGACATAGATTCCGATTCCTAAAACGATCGAGAAGAATACAATAATGAAGCTGTAATCTAGCGTACTGAGTTCCATAGTTTGGTTTTGGTTGCAAAATGCACCCTTTTAACATGGAAATAGTACAGGCAATCCTTTTGCTTCTATTTCTTCCTGAAATAGAACCATGGCTACGACTGGGCTTAGATTTTCATCATTATCCAAACCAAAAAAATCCTATTGTTCCCGCACTATTCAAAATTAAGGGTCACTAAAGATATTATTTTTTAGGATACATTTGTTTTTTGTTAACTAAACATCCGTTCTGACACCATCCCTTACTTCTGAAATTTCAATTGCGGCCTGGGCACTGGCATTTGCGGCAGCATTTGTAATTGGGGTGTCAAAAGCGGGTATCAAGGGCATCGCCATTATTAATGTTACCCTTATGGCACTGGCTTTTGGTGCCAGGGAGTCTACGGGGGTGGTTGTACCATTATTGGTGGCAGGTGATATTTTTGCCGTAATCTATTACAACAGGCACGCACGCTGGTATTATATTATCCGTTTTTTGCCGTGGATGCTCTTAGGCATTCTCCTTGGGGTCCTGATAGGTAATGACCTGCCCGAGGAAACCTTTAAAATAGCCATGGCAGTGATTATCCTTGTAAGTGTAGGGATGATGTACTGGTGGGACCGGAGAATATCCCAAGCCGTCCCAACACATTGGCTCTTTGCCGGCATTATAGGTATCATTGCAGGAATCACCACCATGATCGGCAACCTTGCCGGGGCATTCAGTAATATTTATTTTCTGGCCATGCGGTTGCCTAAAAACGAGTTTATAGGTACCGCTGCCTGGCTCTTCCTGTTCATCAACGCATTTAAATTACCTTTTCATATCTGGTCATGGGAAACAATAACCCGGGAGACACTGCTAATTGATCTGAAGCTCATTCCCGGAGTAGTGATTGGTGTCTTTTTTGGAATTAAAATGGTAAAGATCATCAAGGAAGACTTTTATCGGAGGCTGATTCTTATATTAACCGCTGCCGGAGCGGTGTTGATCCTCGTGCGTTAAATTAAGACAGATAGAATAAAAGAGCAAATGTTGGACGTGCAGTGATCGAGGTACGAGGTATGAGATACGAGGTACGAGGTACGAGGTACGAGGTCAGCGCAATTCGAGTAGCGAACTGTAAGCGGTAAACAGTAAACAATATTATCGCTGCGCGGGCTAGTCTCACATTGTGCTGGAAACGCTATTGTTAAACACATTCAAAAAGAAGCGCGTCATAATTTTTTAAAGTTGATTCAAGGCTGCAGTGTAGTAAGGCTCAAAGTCGGGAGACCTGCCTGTCGGCGAGGCAGGTTTTGCGCAGCAAGGATGCCCTGATTGTTAAGCCTGGATAGTACTGCCCGGATAGTTATACAAATGCATTGATTGTCAGGTCAAAAAATAATAAATAACCAACCATACTTGGCGAAATTTAGCTAAATTTAGCTAAATTGTACGTGTTTTAAACACACTCATTATTTTTAATTGTGTTAAGTAGTAATAGTACCTTGTATCTATAGGCTTGTAGTCTTTCAAATTTTGAATTTCTTTTTTAAACTGCAGGATAATACCGAAATTAAACCCATATTAAAAAGGATAGACATGACATTTAATTTAGCCGAAAAATTAGCAATCATTAAAGCTATTGATGAAGTAATACTTGTTGACGGACAGGTAAATCAGGGTGAAGTTTCCTTTATGAATGGTTTAATGCGCGTTCTTAAAATCGATACACAAATCATACAGGAGGCAAGAAAAATTACGGCCAAAGAAGGTCTTTTGATCCTCAGCGGAATGCCGGAGAACAAAAAGCAGGCCCTGGCGGTTATCCTACAGGAAATGGCGAATGCAGATGGCAAGGTTGATGATAAGGAAATAGACCTGATTATCAATATATTCTCTACTGCCGGCATAGATACGGATGGCAGCAGTGGTTAGCAGCGGGCTATTCTGTTCGCCTACGGAATTATTCCATCCCATAATCAAGTTGGTGAAATTAATTCAAAAAGGTTACTCCCCCTTAAACCTTAACTTGACATACACCGGCAAATGGTCCGAGGGATATCTGCAATCCCTGGAATCGCTTAGGATCCCGTATTTCAACAATTGAAAATCATCCCCGGAAGTAAAGATATAATCTATGCGGCGGGTAACAGGTTCATTGAATTTAAATCCGTTGAAGGTGCCTGCCGGGCCAAAAGCCTTGTCACCGGCCATGGTATGGGTGTCTTCCATTTTTTCGGACAGGAACTGAATACCTGGGTGCCCAGGTTCAAGATTTAGATCTCCCATAAGTATTACCGGAAAATGTTCCGTATTGATCCCCTCTATTTTTTTTAAAATCAGGTTGATGCTTTCTTTTCGGGCCTGCTCCCCAACGTGATCAAAATGTGTGTTAAATACCCAGAAAACGGCCTGATCTTTTTTTGCCCTGAACAAGCCATAGGTACAAACCCTTTTTATTGCAGCGTCCCACCCTTTGGACGGGACCTCAGGGGTTTCGGAGAGCCAAAAGGTATTTTCTTTAAGGAGTTGCACACTGTTCTTGTCATAAAAAATTGCTGAAAACTCGCCGGCCTCTGCGCCGTCGTCCCGCCCTTTGCCAAAGAAAGCATAGCTTTCCAGTCCTTTTTCCATATCCTTAAGCTGGTGTAGGAGGCCTTCCTGTGTGCCAAAAATAGCAGGCTGATAAAAATTAAGTTGGGAGATCAGGAACTCTTTTCGATTGTTCCAATTGTTCAGGCTGTCCCCCGGATTGTCATACCGGATATTGTAAGTGAGTACGCCCAGTGTTTGCCCGGATAAGTTTATTGTTCCGGTGCCGATAATTATTCCTAAAAACAGTATTGCTTTTTTCATTCAACGGGAGTTCCTCTTAGTCTTTTAAAATCCCTATAGGCGTTATCAATCCTTTCTTTGGGTGCCTTTTGAAATTCCTTTTCGGTGACCTGATAGTGCTTTTGAACACTATCAAGTTTTTGGTGCATCCGGGAAATTATCCCGGAATAGGAACTATCATCTATAGCATTATGCAATTCCCCGGGGTCTTTCTCCATATCATAGAATTCCCATGCATCAATATCGTCATAGAAATGTATTAATTTATAGCGTTTTGTCCTAATTCCATATTGTTTTTTAACCATATGAAAGGCCGGAAAATCATAGTAATGATAGTATACCACCTCCCTGAAAGCATCTCCGTCCAGGCTGCCATCGAGCACGCCTTTGAATGATCTTCCCTGCATTTCATCAGTAAACTCCGTATCTCCGGCGAAATCTAAAAAAGTCTGGGCAAAATCCAAATTCTGGACCATAGCATCCACAGTGCTTCCCGCTTCAATTATTCCCGGTAGTTGCATCAGCAATGGCATCCTCAGAGATTCTTCGTACATGAATCGTTTATCGAACCAACCGTGTTCACCCAGGTAAAATCCCTGGTCAGAGGTATAAACCACCAAGGTGTTTTTGTCTAGTCCTGTTTCTTCCAGATAATCCAGGATTCTTCCAACGCCTTCGTCTACCGCGGCTATGGTCCCCAGGTAGTCCCGCAGGTAGCGTTGTCCTTTCCAAATGGCCAGTTCCTTCCCCTTCGGATTTGCCCTGTGCATTGCATCATTCTTTGGCTGATAGGCTTTGTCCCAAGCTGAACGCTGTTCCGGGGTCATACGGTCAAAATCCGTTTTCCAGGGATTGTGTGCCAGTTCATTACTTCCCAAACGCTTTGTCATTTTAAGATCATGTCCTTCATACATATCTTTATAAATGGTTTGCAATTGTTCCCTGGCAGCCTGTTGATCTTCAAAGTCAGGGAAATACGTTTCGGGAAGTGGAAAAGTAACGCTGTCATATTTATTTACATGACGTAATGCAGGCATCCAGTTCCGGTGGGGTGCTTTATGATGTACCATTAAAAAAAATGGCTTTTCCGGGCCGGTATTTTGCTTTAACCAGTTTAGGCCCTTATCCGTAATAATATCGGTCGCATAGCCCTGGACTATGGTCGTATCCTTCCTTTGGATGAAGTCGGGGTTATAGTAATTCCCCTGATCCTTAAGAATATCCCAATAATCAAATCCTATGGGTTCCCCGTGCAGGTGCCATTTTCCAACAATAGCGGTTTTATAGCCCTTCTTCTGAAGGAATTTGGGAAGCGTAGGCTGACTCCCGTCAAAGCGGTCTCCATTCATTCTAAAGCCATTGATATGGCTATGTTTGCCTGTCAGTATCACGGCGCGGCTGGGGCCGCAGATCGAATTGGTACAAAAACTGTTATTGAACAATGCGCCATTTTTGGCTATCCGGTCTATGTTCGGGGTTGGAGCCAGTTTACTCAATGGATGACCGTAAGCGCTAATGGCCTGAAATGCATGATCATCGGCCATGATAAAAAGGATATTTGGGGGAGTGGTCTCCGGTACTTTTTCTTTGCATGCGGATAACAGCGATATTCCGATCAGAAAAATAATATGTCGCATTTATGGCAAATTTTTAGTGTAATTTGGTCTTAAAAGCAATTTTCATACTGTTATTTAAGCACAAAAGAGGTTTTCAGGTCAGCCGTAGAGTCGGTTCCAACAAAAACCTCAAATTCCCCTGGTTCGGCAACGAACTCCAATGAACTGTTATAGAATTTCAAATCCTCCGGCGTAAGCGTGAGGGTTACGTTCTTTGACTGACCTTTCACAATAAGCACCTTCTTAAAACCCTTCAATTGTTTTACCGGAGGCGTAATACTTCGCACCATATCTCTCAGGTATAATTGTACCACCTCTTCCCCGTCATATTCACCGGTATTCTTTACAGTTACGGTAATGTTTATTGTATCTCCGGCATTTATTTCTGTTTTATCCAAGATAAGATCGGAATACGAGAAGGTAGTATAGCTCAGCCCATATCCGAAAGGCAATAACGGGCTGTTGGGGACGTCGAGATAGTTGGATGTAAACTTTTGAAATTCCCCGGATGGGGCCGGTCTTCCTGTATTTTTAACGCTGTGATAAATAGGAATCTGGCCCACGTTCCTGGGCCACGTGGCCGTCAATTTTCCGGATGGATTATAGTTATTGTAGAGCACATCCGCAATAGCATTACCCGCCTCAACCCCCGGGTGCCAGACCTGCAATATACTCACCGGAAGTGCAAATTCTTCAGCTATGGTCAAGGGGCGACCACTCATAAGCACCAATACCACCGGTTTTCCTGTTTTTACCAATGCTTTAATCAATTCTTTCTGACTCTGCGGAATGGAAAGATCTGTTCTGCTCGCGGCTTCCCCGCTCATTTCCGTGGCTTCCCCTACCACGGCAACTACAAGGTCCGAAGAGTTAGCCAGATCAATGGCTTCCTTCAATAAGGTTTCGGGGGAACGCTTATCGATCTGTATTCTGGGGCCGAAGACATTTACGTTTTTGGCCATAATGGTATCGTTTGTAATGTTAGCTCCTTTGGCGTATTGTACGGTACTATTTGGGGCCGCATTCTTAAATCCATCCAGTACGGGAACGGAGAGTTTAAAATCCCCTGTGGGTGCCCAGGTACCCAGCATGTTATTTTGATTGTTGGCCAATGGGCCTACAAGCGCCACTTTGGCCTCCTTTTTCAGCGGTAGTACGCCGTTGTGATTTTTCAGTAATACGAAGGATCTTGCTGCCAGTTCCCTGGCAAGTTGCCTGTTTTCACTGCTAAGTATATCGGTGGCCGGCCTGTTGGCATCCGAGTAGCGATAGGGATCTTCAAAAAGGCCCAGTTGGTGCTTCGCCTCCAGAATACGCCTTACCGCTTTGGTAATATTTTCTTCGCTAACCTTACCCTCATCAATCGATTTTTTGAGCGTAGTTAAAAAGCCTTCCCCTACCATATCCATATCAAGACCGGCATTCAGGGCAAGGGCAGATACCGCCTGTAAATCTCCCAGGCCATGGGCAATCATTTCATTGACCGAAGTATAATCCGAGACCACAAATCCCTTAAATCCCCACCTCTCCCGTAATAAATCCGTAATAAGCCATTTATTCCCGGACGCCGGTATCCCGTCGATATCATTAAAGGAGGTCATGGCGCTCCCCACGCCGGCATCAACGGCCGCTTTGTATGGTGGCAAGTATTGATTAAACATTTTTACCTTGCTCATATCCACACTGTGATAATCGCGCCCGGCCTCTGAAGCACCATAAAGCGCAAGGTGTTTTACACAAGCCATCATGGTATTTGGTTCCTTAAGGTCGTTTCCCTGATATCCTCTTACCATTGCTTTCGCAATTGCCGAACCCAAATACGGGTCTTCCCCTGCACCTTCAGAAATACGGCCCCATCTCGGATCCCGGGCAATATCTACCATAGGTGAAAAATTCCAGTTAATACCATCGGCTGTAGCCTCTTTTGCAGCCATCCTCGCCGCCCTTTCCACAAGGGCCATGTCCCAACTGCACGAAAGGCCCAAAGGAATAGGGTAGGTTGTTTTATACCCGTGAATGACATCAGATCCTATTAGAAGGGGTATTTTCAGGCGCGAATTTTTAATGGCAATATCCTGTGCCTGCCTTACCTTTTCGGGACCCGAAACTCCGAAAAGTCCGCCTACCTCCCCGGCTTTTATTTTGGCTTCCACATTCTCGCTGACCACGGAGCCCGTTGCTACTCCGCCACCCGGGGTGAGCAGGTTTAATTGCCCTATCTTTTCTTCCAGGGTCATTTCCTTTAATAGGTCTTCCACTTCCGGAATGTCATTTTGCCCTTGAACCAAGGCCGCTCCGAGTAGAAAAACGAACAATGCGCTATGCCTTTTTTTGATTTTCATGAGTATTCTATTAGTTATTCCAGTTATTCCACATTAACAACTTCAGATCTTTCGGAAATGCCGTTTTCATTAAAGGCTTCGATGGCGAAGTAATACGCCTGATCCGTATTCAGGGATTTTAATTCAAGTGAATTTTGACCATACACCAGCCATGAGCTGTATAATTTATCAGGAGCTATTCCCCAAAGCAGGTTGTACCCTTGCGCATCCTTCACTGAACTCCAATTGATTAAAACATCCCGTCGATCCTGATTTCTGTCTACAGCTAATTCCTTTACTGTTTTCGGAGGCTTTTTGTTACCCGTGCCAAAAACCCGGATATCGGAAATAGACAGATAGGGGGTTGGGACATGTATATTTTTATATCGGATGAACCTGGTCTTTTTTGGAGCCCGAAGTTCCACATAGTCATTCGGAACGTCCCTGGCATTAGAGCTTCGATCTATTAAAATATCCCAATTTTGGCCATTCGATGAACCTTCAATGATATATTGATGATACAAACCCGGAATCTTTCCGTACATATCGGATTGGAAGTCGTTATAATTTACCTGAATTGCATGAACGAGACCCTGATTAATCAGATCTATTTCGATCCATTGTCTGTCGTCATTATCCTCGGCGACCCAGAACGTTTTTATATTTTCATCGACCATGTTTTGTGCATTATATTCCTCTAACTGAGAAGAGACACTAACCGGTTTTTTATAGGACAAGAGCATCCAGTCGGCAAACGCTCCTTTCTTTTCGGGAATTGAGGGTGCAAAATGCGGGTAGTCCCCAAATCGCGTATTGCTATGTATAAGGCCCTCATCGTCAAAGAAAGTGGGAAACATTCCTATCCGCCTCTCCCAGCCGATGTTGACATTGACAGCCATGGTAGAAAAGTGCCAGAATATCTCTCCGGGCCCTAAAACAGTACTTCCATGTCCTGCCCCGTTGATAAAGCCTCCCGGTTTATAGGAGAATGGATTGTTGGGCAGATACTCGAAAGGTCCCAAAGGTGAATCCCCAATATACGCCCCATCACCATAAACGTTAAATTCGGTACCCGGAGCAGCGTATTGCAGATAATACTTGTTCTTATATTTGGTCATCCATGGACCTTCTATATAACCTGCCAGCAACGTATCGGAATGATTTTCTCCAAAGCGCTCCCATCCGTGTTTTTCTGGTTGAAGCTTAAAGAGTTCATAGGTTTTCTCCGATGGCTTAAAACGGGCATTCCTGTCGAGTTTATTCGCACGAACGGGAAAGGTATTAGACGAACCCCAGTACAAAAAGGACTGTCCGTCATCGTCTATAAACAGAGCAGGATCCTGTAGTCCATGTACTATAGAAGGCGTTGCCTGCCAATCGCCCTTTTTTGGATCGTCGGTGAAAAGAATACTACCATTCCCCGACGGATTTCCTGCCGCATAGAGAACAGAATCTTTGTAATTAAAAGCGGCAGGCGCATTGGAACCCTGGAAATACCATTTTTGCGGACGGATAAAACTCCAGTGACTCAGGTCATCCGAATGCCAGTAACCCATGGAACGGGTAACGAACATATAATACGTGTCCCGGAATTTCACTACTGCCGGATCCGCCCCCGAGCGATATGAAAGATTTTTATGGGCATTATAGATCATGTAGGTATAATCTATATTTATAGGATTGCAATAGGTTTTTTGCTGTGCATGAAGCATAGCCACCCCCATCCATGCTATTAGTATTAGAGTAAGTCCTAAAATCTTTCGAGAGTCATTTTTCATCTTAACGGTCAAATTTCCAGCGTATTTATTGATCAGTACGTAAATCCCAACAAATCCAATCCCCTCTGTACATCTTCATTCTGCATAAAAAGATCCCAGAGCAGACCGGTTCTGTGATTTTCGATCATAATTATCTGAGGACCCTGGTCAATGGCCAGATAAGCTTCAGCCACCCAAAAGTTATACTCAGGGCTAAAGGCATCATAGAAGCCTGCAGGCCCCAGGAGTTTATCTTTGTTCCTATAAAAATAATGAAGGGCCTTCAGTGATTCTACAGGCGTATAGACTATAGAACTTATGGCAGCGGTAGGTGAAACCACCCCGGTATCATCGCCAGGTTTATGAGCTGAATAGCCAATGCTACCGTCACTATTTCTGGTATAACTTGCCGTAAGGCCCCAGCAATCCTCTCCGTACGCTGCAAATCCCCCTGGATTTTCCACGCAATAGCTGTAATTTATTCTAGCATGATTTTCATTGACCTTTCCATAATCAACAAATTCATCTGCCAGCCCGTTTGGATCCAAACCCAGATACGAATAATGCGCCCAGAACAGGGGACCTCCGTATTCCGGAGATCCCGCATGCCGGACTAACAGGGGAACATTATATTTAGTATTGTCAGATTTGATGCCGCCATTGGACGCCCAGCCATTGGTATAAACTTCCCTGGTAATGGGAAAATCCGGTGATGCGGCAGCCAGCGCATAGGTTATCAGTACCTCATTATATCCTTTGAGTTGTAAATCAATAGCGAACCCGAAGTCAGGGCTCCAATGCCAGTAGAGTACCTCTTCATTTTGAGTGTACCAATTCCATTCTATGCCCTTCCAAAGCGCATCTGCTTTATTGGCCAATTCCTTTTCCAAAGCAGATCCATCTTTTAAATATTCTTTTACGCAGATAAGTCCCTGAGCCAGAAAGGCAGTCTCCACAAGATCGCCGCCGTTATCCATACCGCTAAAGGGAATTACATTTCCGTTAGTGCCGTTTATCCAGTGGGGCCAGGCTCCATGAAAACGGTCCGCTGTCTCCAGAAAATCCAGGATATTTGAAAGTTGCTCCAAGCCTTGTTCCCTGGTCACATATCCTCTTTCTATTCCAACCACCAGGGCCATCAGGCCAAAACCCGTGCCCCCGGTCGTTACTACATTTTCGTCGCGTGATGGATCATTTGGATGGTAGCGTTCTTTGGCGCAACCGGAGTTGGGCTCGGCAAAATCCCGGAAATATTTAAAAGTTTCTCGTTGGGTCAGATCAAGTAATTCCTCGTCCGAAATTGCCGGCTCATCTTCAGGGGGTGGGTTATCCATAGGCTCGTCATCCGGTATCTGAGATTCTCCCACCGGTCCCTGGCCCCCATTTTCCGAAGAACATGCCCCCAAAACGGCGCCGATAAGGATTGCAAGAAAGAGCTTCTTCATTTTCAAAGGGGATCTGCATGGCTGAACCCAAGCTTGTTTAACCCGCTTTGCACGTCTTTATTTTTCATAAACAGTTCCCAAAACATCCCCGATCTGTAATTTTCGATCATCACCGGGATGGGTCCCTGATCAATGGCCAGATACCTTGGCAAATGCCATTTGTGCTCTAAGCTGAAGGCATCATACGGGCCATACTTTCCAATCAAAGAATCCTGCTGCGTGTACATAAACTTTAAAAATCTTTTACTCTCATCCGGAGTATAGGGCATAGAGGAGAGTGCTGCGGTTGGTGAAATTACCCCCAGGTCTTTGTCGGGCCTGTGGCCCGCATACCCCTTCATGGAATAACTGGAAGTTAAACCCCAGCAGTTTTCACCATAACCTTCATAATCTGAAGGATTGTCAACACAGTACTTATACTGAATTTGAGCATGGTTCACATTAAGTTTCCAATAATCTGCATATTGGTCTTTTAACTCTTTCGGATTTAGCCCGAGGTAGGAATAGTGTGCCCAGAACATGGGCCCAACCGGACTCTTATCATTTTCATAGTGGTCTAATTCGGTTTCCAATCCATAGAACACAGTATCCCTGGTTATTGCGCCTCCGCGGGCCCATCCTTGTTCATACACTTCTTTCTTTACAGGATGGGTGGGAGAGGCCGCTGCCAGAATATACATTATAAGCGCTTCATTGTAGCCTCCCACAGGAAAGTTCATATCCCAGGCGTGGTTAGGCGACCAATGCCAGTACAGGACATTCTCCCCGTTTTTGGTGTACCAATCCCATTCTACGTCTTCCCAAAGCTTCTGAATTTTTTGCGCAAGCAGTTGTTCTTTTTCGTTTCCATCCTCAAAATATTCCTTTACCGTTAAAAGCCCCTGAATAAGGAATGCGGTTTCCACGAGATCCCCGCCGTCATCTTTGGCACTAAATGGTGCGGTCTTCCCATCCGGCATCAGCCAATGCGGCCATGCTCCGTGAAAGCGATCGGCTTTTCCCAAAAAATCGACAGCCCGTTCATAACGTTCCAATGCCTGTTCCCGGGTAATAAAACCTCTCTGTACCCCAACCAATATCGCCATAAGACCAAAACCGGAACCCCCGATTGTGATAATATCCTTATCGTGGGTTGGATAAATGCTGTCTAAATGAATTCGTTCCCTGGCCAGGCCCGAAGTGGGTTCTGCGCCGTCCCAGAAATAATCGAAGGTCTGTCGCTGTACTATATCCAGCAATTCCTCATCGGAAACCTCGGCCATCGCTTTCGTTTCCTGTGTTTCTGATTTTTCTGAAGTTTTACGGCTGTTGCATCCCGCTACTAGAGATACAACAGCCCATAAAACCATAATTAAAACTAACCTCATAAAATACGGAACTCAAAAACTATGTTATAAATCGGAATTTCTTACACTCTGTACCTCCTCCTGGGTTAAAGCTTTATTGTACAGTCGCAATTCATCTATAAAGCTCTGGTCTGATAAATGTCCCCATTCTGTAAACCGTGGAGCGCCCGAAGCTATGGAAAGCAGGTCACAACCAGTCCAGTCCACTCCGGGAAATGCGCCTTGAGATACCACTTCCCCATCAATATAAACAATACATTCCGTGTTCGAAATTGTAAAGGCCAAGTGCACCCAGTCAGGTGCGGTGGTCGGTATCGAAGCCGCTGCGCCACCATCAAACCAGCCATCCGCAGTGCCGTTCCCCACATTCAGTTTGAAAACCTGCCCATCACCCCCTGCCTCTCGGAAAAACCGAAATCCGTTGGTTCGCAAATTTTGTATGTCCGGGAATTCTGGTCGCTCCGTATCCTCCGGACCCATCACCAAAATGCCATTACGATCGGGATCTGCATTCATTTTATACCAGAGGGTTGCACTGAATTCCTCGGTGGTCAATCCATTCGAAGGGAAGGTGAGGTACGAATCTGCGACACCCGCAAAGGCATCATCGCCGGCAACGCTTTCTCCTGCAAATCCGGTGGTACCTACCATCGTGGCATCTAAGTTGCTAAAAAGATCTTTATTGTCACCATCAAAGGGCATGTAGAACATTTCACCATCAAAAGACCCGACAAAACCGCCGGCCTCATTGGTCATAATACCTTGTATCTCCTCCTGAGAAAGTGTCCTGTTAAAAAGTCGCAGTTCATCCATGTTACTTAAATCAGAAAGATGGTCCCAGCCAACAAAACGGGGAGCACCGGACATGATCGACAAAATATCAACCCCTGTCCAGTCAACGCCACCAACCAGGTCGCCCTGACTCACAATTTCTCCATTAATATAGACCGTTGCTTGCGTGCCTGAAATTGAAAACGCCATATGGGTCCAGCCGGCATCCGCGGAAATGTCGGCCGCTTCGCCGCCATCGAACCAGGATTCTCCGTCTCCGAGGCCTACATTTAATTTAAAACGTTGTGCCCCTCCGGCATCCTCCCTGAAAAATCTAAATCCGCTATTGCGGTTATTTGGTGCATCCGGATTCGCCTCATCCGGGGGCCCCGCAACAAGTATCCCGGCTCGGTTCGGATCTGCGTTTACCTTAAACCAGAAGACAGCAGTTAGTTCTTCGCCTAAAAGGCCGTCAGTAGGCAAGGTAAGATACGAATCTGTAGCCCCGGCATACGCATTTAGACCAACAAATCCTTCTCCGGCGAACCCCGGTGTACCTACTACTGTAGCAGGTGATATGTTTACCAATTCAAAATAATCGCCATCAAAAGGCATATAAAGGATTTCCCCGGCATAAATCGGAGTGTAAGCAGGTTCCTTTTCAAAATTTACGGTGGACGAGGTTGTTTTTCCATCCAGATCAGTGGCGGTCACAACCAACTCGTGAGTACCATCAGTTAGCTTGTCATATACAAGATCATCTATGAGTACCCGGCGGTAATCTTTAAAATTGTCTAAGGTTCTGATATTTTTCCCGTCCAGGACAACATCTACCTTTGCTATTTCTATATCATCCGTAACCTCAAAATCAAGGGTAATGGAAGTAACGACCTCCAGCACTTTTATCTTCACCCCTTCCGTCGGATAATTGATAGTGACCACCGGTGCCGTTGCATCTGCCCCCGGTTCTACCTTAGTTATAGGGTCAATGCCCTGGTCGCAGCTATAAAGAAGTACAGCGGCAATAATACAAGTGAGTATATATTTCATTTTCTTCATGAGTTTTTTTTTGCCTTTCTTAATTTGGTCCATCCTGGCTCAATATAGGGAACTGGTCTACCTGGCCCTGAGGATAGGGAAGGAAGGTTTTATCTTCCGAAAAAGTCCTGCCATCATAACTCAACTCGCTAAATCTGCCCAATCTGATAAGATCGTAATAACGTTTCCCCCATTCCATACTTAGTTCTGCGTACTTTTCATCAATGACCTGATCAAGGGTAACCCCTGACAAGGCAGGTAATCCCGCTCTTGCACGGACCAGATTCACAGCCTGGTCTGCACTTATGGCAGAGGCACTGGCGCCTTGTAAAAGTGCCTCGGCATACATTAATAAAATTTCAGCATAGCGAATAACATTGTAATTCTTGTTACTTCCGTAGTCTATTCTGCCGGGGATCAATTGGTTGGAGGGCAAGTAGTGCTTTCCGCTGGCGAAAAGTGCCCGGGCATAGTCGTTTATCCTATCCCCATCGCGTGTGGTATTGGAGACGAAAGCGGGTAATGTGGCATAGGCAGGGTCTGCCTGAATCTCTGAAATACCTCTGTCAGTGAAAAGGACGCTGGTCTCTAGTCTAACCGTCTCGCCCCTGTCCAGCATAAACTTAATGAATTTCAGACTGGGTTCGTAAAATCCCCAACCACTAGCTGCGCCTTCAACAGCAGGAGTCCAGTTCTGAGGCCCATAGGGAGCGTATAAATGCGCTTCACTGTCACCTTCGCCTTGTCCAAAATCAGAGTATTGTAATTCCAGTATACTTTCATCACTTAATTTCCCCGGGGTTTTGAATAGCTCGTAAAAATCAGGAAACAAGCTGAATTCACCGGAGCTGATGATTTGCCCTGCTGCATCCGCAACCACCTGGTAGTTTTTCAGTTCCTGGTTCGCCAGGGCTTTAATTGCCAAAGCCGTATATCTGGTTACGCCTCCGGGAAGGTCCGTACGTTCATTGGGGCGCATATTGGGAAGTAAGGGTATGGCTTCATCCATTTGATTGGAAATATGCTGCATCACCTCATCCTTGGTAGGAAGCGACTCCACGGCTAACAGTTGCTCGGTATCCGAAGACTCAGGAATAAATATCCCGCCGTATACCTGCGAAAGTTGAAAAAGCATCATGGCCCTAAGTACTTTGGCTTCCCCTATATATTGATTTCCCTTAGCAATGTTGGCATCGTCTGCAAACTCCTGGAACCTGGCTATCTGTTCCATTGCCGTATGGGCTGAAATAATATCTGCATATAAATTCTCCCACAGGGAGTTGTACATCCAATAGTCCTTGTTGTAATTAAAAAGATCGGTTTCCGTGTAATCCTGCTGGTCTCCCAGACCCCCTGAATTAACATCATCTCCGCGTACGGCAATCAGGAGGGGTTGCTCCCATCCCCTGTTCTGAAATGCTTCATAAACTCCCACTATGGAGAGTAGCATGCCCGAAGGATCCGTGAAATCCGTTCCTCCGGCAAAATTGTTGTTCAGTTGCGGTTCATCTAATTTGTCTGTACATCCTAAAATTCCCAGGACCAGTGAGGCCGTGAAAATTAAAAATGTGATTTTCTTAAACTGTTTCATAGTAGCTTTTTTTAATTTTAAATTTTAATATTCACTCCGACTGTATACACTGCAGGTATAGGGTAGGTCTGATTATCCACCCCGGGATCGTTCGTATTGTTTACTTCTGGATTAAACCCGTTATATTTGAATACGGTTAAGGGTTTCTCTGCTGTAACGAATATCCGGGTTTCCGGGATTCCTTTATTTTCCCCTTTTTTATTGATGGTATACCCCAAGGTAATGTTTTGTATCCTAAAAAAGTCTCCGTCCTCCACAAAATAAGTACTCAGGCGCTGATTCCACCCTTTGCGTATCCCCGCTGCTGAGGGGTAACTGTTGGAAGTCCCTTCCCCGTGCCAACGGTTTATCGCAAAATCCCGGTCTAAATTGGTATCATTCGTAAAGATCACTTCTCCACGTTTTCTGTTCAGGATCTTGTTTCCGCCCTGGCCCTGAGCACTGGCTGAAAGATCAAAAGCCTTATAATTAAACCCGATGTTCAATCCGAAGGTGTAAGAAGGCAAAAATGAGCCAATTACTGTCCTGTCATCATCGGTAATATCCCCGTCTCCGTTAATATCGCGGTATTTAAGGTCTCCGGGAGCCAGATCGTTAGCCACAGCTACAGGATCGGCCTGGATCTCCGCATCGTTCTGGTACACCCCTGCAACTTCCCGGCCAAAGAACGCAAAGATGGGTTTTCCAACTATTGAGCGTTGCCTGAACTCTGCGGTTCCCGCATCAAGAAATGGCTGTCCGCCAACATCCAATACTTCATTCTTAAGAGTAGCGAAATTGGCACCAATATTATAACTGAAATTGTCTGAAACCAGTTTGTCCCAACCCAGTGCTATCTCAAATCCACTATTTCTTATCTCTCCTATGTTCTGCCTTGTAGATCCCGGTATTAAAGGCCTTTCTACAGGGATTACGGCATCCTTGGTCTCCCTGACATAATAATCTGCTTCCAGGGATAAATTATTATCAAATAGCCGGGCTGAAATACCCCCGTTGATCTCCTCGGTAACTTCCCATTTTAATGAGGTAAAATCACTACTTGTACTTACACCGCTGAATAATACATCGCCCAATGCGGTAGTAACAACATCTGAGGTAATAGAGCCCTCACTTGAAGGAACCTTGTCATTTCCCAATTTGCCCCAACTGCCACGCAACTTTAAGAAATCAAAAATGCCGTTGTTCTCCATAAAATTCTCCTCAGACACTACCCATCCCAAGCCAACGGTAGGGAAGTAGCCCCATTTTTCCTGGTATTTGTTGGTCCCGTCTGCCCGGTAGGTCCCGTAGAGCAAATAGCGATCATCGTAGTTATAAGATACCCTCCCAAAGAAGGACAGTCCGTATTCCCGGCGTCCATTATCTCCTACATCTTCCTCCACAATGGTCTGTGCCTGGTCAAGGAAATAAGCCTCTTCCCCCGATAAGGGGAAATTTAATCCCCGAGCTCTGAGTTGATCAAAAGCTTCGTCTCTAAAGGATGCGCCTCCAAGTATGGTAAGGTCATGTTTTCCAAAGGTATCTGTATAAGTCAGTGTGTTATCCCAGATCTGATTAGAAACGGTCTCAGCGCGTTTAAATAAATTGGCATCTTCACGTTGAAAATTATTACCTATAAAATAAGGTAGTCGCACCTCTCTTCTGTCCGCCGTTTCAAAATTGTGGTTATAGGCCGTCTTAAATTTGAGTTTCTCGGGCACAATATCTATTTCTGCATAAAAGTTGGCCAAAATACTTCTTAGTTTAATTCTGTTTTCACTAAAATCGAGTAAGGGAAAAGGATTCTGTCCGCCCCTGTACCCCAGATCCTGCGCATTTGCATAATTTGTCGGAAAAACGTTGGGGTCATTAAGCAGCAAGGGATCAAAAACAGGAAGGATGGGTACCGCAAAATAGGCCACCCGCCAGGCAGAGCCTTCGGCATCGAACCTGGTGGCATTGCTTATGACAACATTTCCTCCGATCTTAATTCTGTCATTGACCTTAAAATCGATCTTACTCCGCAGATTAAACCGTTCGTATTCATTTTTTGTTTTTAGTAGTCCGTCCTGAGCAAAATAATTGGCGCCAATGGCATAAGTAGCACTCTCCCCTCCCCCTGTGACATTGATACTGTGGTTCTGAATGAGCGCACTCCTCATGATTTCATTGTACCAATCCGTGTTCACCGCGGGCACATTAGGATTGATCCGGCTTCGGCCATACCGTTGCATAGCATTTTGAATAAATTGGGCGTCCGGTGCCGAGCCGGATTCCAGGGCAATCGTTGTAAACTGTTCAGCGTTTGCAAGCTTTAAAACGTTTTGGGCCACCTGATATCCACTGTAACCGCTATATGTAATTTCCGGTTTTTGATTGTAACTGCCCGATTTAGTTTCTATCAGCACCACTCCATTCGCCGCGCGAACGCCATAGATCGCAGCTGCGGATGCATCCTTTAATATTGAAATTGATGCGATGTCTGATGGATTAAGGAAATCAATATCATTAAAAAATGCGCCGTCTACAACAAATAATGGGCCCGATGCGCCTGTGTTATATGATCCAACTCCCCGGACCCTTACTATAGGAGAGGCCCCCGGGGCACCGCTGCTGACGATCTGAAGGCCTGCTACCTTTCCCTGAAGTGCCTGCATGGCCTGGCCGGTTGGGGTTGCTTCCAATTCCTCTGCCTTTACAGTAGTGATGGCCGAGGTAAGGTCTTTCGATTTCATTTCACCATAACCAATTACAACTACCTCATCCAGGGCCTGGGCATCTTCCTGTAAGGTTACATTGATCGTCGTTTGCCCGTCGACAGGAATTTCCTGCGTTGTAAAGCCAATATAGCTGACAACCAGTATGCCGTCAGAGGGTATATTGTCGAGGGTATAATTTCCATCGAAATCGGTCTGAGTTCCTGTAGTGGTTCCCTGTAGTACCACGCTTGCTCCCGGAAGCGGCTCTCCGTCGCCATCCGTTATCAGTCCCGTGACAGCTATGTCTTGTTGCGCATGTGTAACAAAGTGGGCCAAAAACAGGCAAATCAACAAAAATTTGTTTTGAATTTTCATAAGTGTTCAATGCTTGAGTTAGATTTTTACTAAAATATTAAAACCGCCCCGGTTAGCCAGGGAGAAAGAAGTACATAAAAACTACATCACAAAACTAAAGCCGTAAAACCCCCACTTTCACGATATTTGCAGTAGTCATATCTTTTAAATCTGTCTAAATTTTAACATAGTGATGTAGGAATGATGAATTCCGTTCTCATGGCCGATGTAGGATTAAGGATCAATAAGGTACAAAATTTATCTCAAAGTAATCAGGAAGTTAGAGATATTCCGTGAGCTGTCAATATTAAGTTTCTTTCTGAGACGGTAACGGTGTATTTCGACGCCTCTTGTGGTTATTCCCATCAGAGGTGCGATCTCCTTGGAGGAAAGATTCATTTTCAGATACGCACATAACTTGAGGTCCTTTGGAGTAAGACTTCGATATCGCTCTAAAAGCACCTCGAAAAAATCTTCATGTAATTCTTTAAAATTCACTTCAAAATGTCTCCAGTCTTCATCATCGTTGATAGAACTGTTTAATTTTTTAATAAAGGACCTGTAGCGCTGTTGATTCTGAAACTTGTCCTTGTTCATCAGCAATAAATTTTTCAATTCCAGGATCAATTCATTTTTCTTTGCCACATTCATAGTGGTGCTGGCCAATTCCTTTTGTTTAAGTTTAATTTCTTTTGCCAATTCATCCTTTTCCAACTGAGCCAGCCGTTCTGCCTGCTCTCTTTGCAATTGTTCCCTAAGCTTGCTGTGTTTTCTTTCAAGCTTTCTTTTATTGAACCCGCGTACCAGGAATACGATCCCTATCAATCCCAGAAAATAAACTCCCAGACTCCATTTAGACAAATACCACGGGGGAGCAATATCAAGAGTTAGCTCCAGGGGAGGGGAGCGCTCATTATTTATACTTACTGTTGACACAGCAAGTTCATAGTTCCCAAAGGGTAAATTTTGAAGATGTAGGGTGCCACCAGGCAAATTGCCCGACTGCCCTGCCGTTCCTTTTAACTCATAATAGTACCTTGGCTGTACTAAACTTGGCGACGACACGCTGATTGTAATATACTGGGCTTTATTGTTGGGAATACTAAAAGAGGTGTCTTTTAAAGGATATTTCTTTTCTTCATCCATGAAGGAACCGAGTTTGGGCGTAGGTAGCTCAAATTGTTTTACCTGTTTTTGGAATTTCGAGAGATTAAGCTTTCCGAATCCGTCTATAAGGGTGAACATATAGATAGAATCATTCAGTTTTATAATGTTCTCTCCTTCCGGGGCAAGGCGCTTTCTCAATTGCTCATCATCAAGAACAAAGTGATTTTCCTTCAGGTTGGTTTGCAGCACTTCCTTCGACCCTTCATTATCAATAAACCAAAAGTAGTCGTCATCGTAGTAAATAAGGTCTTTGTTGTTATAGGGCTGAAACTCATCAAATTGGGTAATTTCACCCGGTATGGGATCGTATTTATACCAGATCCCTTCACTGCGCAACACAATCTGATTTTTAATATTGAATAGTTTTATGTTGTAGTTATTTGGAATGGCCTCTGTTCCAAATTCTTGAATTTCCAGTACACGATTATAATTATCATCTATTTTAACTCTATAAACGCCCTTGTAGGGATGCGCTACCCACATTGTTTTAGGATCCTCGAAGCACAAATATTTTATAGGAAAATCAATTCCGTTAAGTTGGGAAACCGTCCAAGAGCCGTTGTCCATTTTACGGAATTTGGAGAGTCCATTATAAGTACCTTGTAAAAAAGTAGATCTGGTTTCGGGAACCTTGACAATCTGGTATCCGCCGGAAATGGAGGATACTTTTTGGAGCACATCTTTCTTAACTTTGTAAGTACCTGTATTGTGTCCACAAAAAAGTTCGCCTTCTATAATTTCCAAATCCCATACATGGCCCTGGGATCCTTCTACAAAGCGCAGGTCATAATCTTGAAAATAATAGATGCCTGTGTTACTTCCCGCATAGATCACTCCTTCATGAACGGCTAGATCATATACTGTACCGACAGCGCCTGAATAATCGGTATAGTAGGAAAGTGCATTGTTCATTTGAATCCTGTCGATTCCATTATCCAATCCCACCCACAATTGATCCTTGTACTCAAGCATCGACAGCACGGTATTGTTTTGCAGCCCGACCCCCCTGTTTAACTTTTGGCAGGTGTTATGCCCTATATCATAGATATAAATTCCGTTCTTGATTGTGCCAAATGCTACTTTTCCGTGGTTCAGGGGCAAAATTTTGTTTAGTTGGTACTCCTTTAATTCCGCGTTGATCTTTGCTTCGAACGGCTTTAGCTCATCATTTGTGAACACGTAACACCCATTGTTTTTGGTTCCGATCAATAGACCTTCCCCGGTGGAATCCATGTCCTCAATTATTTTATCATTCAAAGCTTCAGCCCCTTTAAGGGGTGCCATTTTATCTTCTAATATCCAGGATAGCCCTGCGGGGCCTCCCGCTGCCAAGATCTTGTTGTCAAAAATGGACAGATTGGTAACTACAAAATGCGGGTCAATTACTGTAATCCTATCATTTCCATACTTATAGATCTTTGAAAAGGACCGGAAGAATATTGACCCCTCGAACGCTAAAATTTGCCAAAACTCTTCGCTGGAGAAGGGATGGCCATTAATTAGATGGGTCAACGAGGTGTATTCCAAAAGTCCTACATCGTTCTTTTTCCAGTATCCAAATTCTTCATAGGAACCTGTATAGATTTTATCTCCAATATAGGCCACAGAGCGTATTGTAGTTTTATTCGGTAATTTGTACAATACCCACTGTTCCCCATTAAAATGCAGCAAACCCTTGTCATTGGCTACGTATAGCTCTCCTTCCAAATCAACTGAGAGATCCCAATTTTTACTGGCGGCATTGTATTCGAAACTCTTATAATTTTGTATGGGAGGCATTAGATTTTGACTCCAGAGCCAAAACGGCACTAGTATCAGGGCAGTTAAGCAGATATGATTTGCTCTCATTTTCCTTAATCAATTTGCCAACTTTGGGTTTGTATACGGATGGGTAAGATACAAAAACAAAAAGCTGCCTCAAGCTGAAGCCAGAGATTATTGAGAAGGTATTATACAGCGCTAAGCACCTCAAAAATGTGCGGGCGAGGTTGGTAAAATTGCCTGGTTAGCCGTATAGCGGTTTCAGGGTACGCCCTCTGAAGTACTCAAGTTTTTTTTATTATATTTAAAAATGAGTATCTTAGGAATGGTCTAATCAATAAGAAAATCTTTTGTCATGGGAACAATCAAGACTTTAAACAAATGGGCCAATGCCCATACCTATTATCTCTTGGATCTTGTAAGGGTTTCCCTGGGAGTTTTTCTGATCGTCAAAGGAATTAATTTTATGTCAAATCTTGATGTGCTGGTGGAGGTTATGGAACCCTTTAAAAATATTCCCGGCAGCTGGTTAATTATGCACTATGTGGTAGCAGCGCATTTTATCGGGGGTTTTCTGATTATCGTTGGGTTATTTACCCGTTGGTCTGTTTTAGCGCAAATTCCCATTCTGATAGGTGCGATTCTGGTTAATTTCCTTGGCGAAATGAACGTGACCAATCTGATTCTGGCCCTGGTGGTCTTTTTTGTCTGTCTTTTCTTTGTGGCTTATGGCTCGGGAAAACACTCCACGGATTATTATTTAAAAATGCAGAAATAGGGATTCGGATTTCTTTTCGGAAGGCCGTTTAAGACTTTTGAAACACAGCTACAAGCTTGTATACGGCCACCAGCAACAGCATCAATAGTCAGTTTGAAGATGATCCTGTATTTCAACGGATAGCCCTAAAACCAGGCCCGTTGAGGATTAAAGATCGGGCCCATATTGGCGCTGTAAGTCTACACAGCTCCAATAGGGATGCCCTGTTCTTAAGCAGCTCGAAACTGAATATTTTTCTATTTTCCAATAATTTTCATCAAATCCTCCCTGTAATTTCTACCGACCGGTATTTTTAAGTTGCCTAATCTGATCCGATGTGCTTCAATGATCTCAATATGTCTTGTTGCGACGACAAAGGATTTGTGAACCCTGCTAAAATGCTCCCGATCAAGCACTTCAAAAATGTCTTTCATATTTTGCCTCGAGAGCATTTTTTTATGTTTTGTATGAAAGATCAGGTAATTGCCTTCCTTCTCCAGATAGAGAATATCATTTATACGGAGCTTATGTAATTGCGGACCACTTTTTATATAATAGATGGTTTTATCGGTTTGTCCTTCTTTGTTATTGTCGTTTTTTAGAGATCCTTCCGTACTGATCACTTGGGATGCCTTTGAAACTCCCTTTAAAAATCGGGGAAAAGCTATGGACTTTAGTAAATAGTCGACCGCATCGTAAAACTTTTATTATTGATGAGGAAGTATTGATAAGGAAGTATTGTCTCGTCAGGCATTTATTTTGAGGATGATAAAACAATGAGAAGAACAAGTGAACATGAACATTGAAGGGATAATGGAAAGACCTGGAAAATGAGATTTGAGGAAAAGTATGTTAAAAGTAAATAATGGTTACGCTTTTTTGAGTCGAAAATTCTAATTCCCAGCCCTAACGGGTAGTAATTTTCTCTAATAATCTTTTGGAGACAAATAAGAGGGGAATGCGCAGGACAGTGGGGTACTAATGGTCTAAAACCAGTTTTAGGGTATTATTTGGATTTATAGGGTCCATGTTTTGCCAAAACTTTCCTTTTTTCCGACGTATCGTCTAATATGAATATCTCATAGTTTGAACCACCGTTATACACCCGTACCACAATATGACCTTGCTGGCTTTTATATGAATTCAATCTTTCCCCTAGCACATCCCTATTGGCCTGTAGCATAACGGTAGAAAATATGTCCCTTTCGCCGGGATACAGGCTTTCGGAACTAATTCTTCGTAAAACCTCCTCCCCGGGGTGATCCGACGACCAGTTTTGCTGGATCCAGACCCGGGGCCTTAGGGTCCTGACGTAATATGCATTCTGGGAATCGCGATTTCCGTGGTGATTAAGTGTGGCAACATCTACAGCCTGGACAACAGGAGCAATATGGGATTCAACAGAATTCAGGTCGGTTGCCCCAAAGGCATCGATCCCACTAATATCTCCTCCGCTAAAATAGTCGAACTTACCATAGGTTAATTTTATGCACGTGCTTAAGGGATTTTCCCCCGGATATTCCCCTTTCGTAAACAGCGGATAGGTATCATTATTTACCCCGGTCCATATTTTACCGTTTACGGCAATATTCCGAACCCGAAAATCAGGATAGTCCTGTGGTGCTTTTTTTAGTTTGATTTGATAGTCGGCACCCGCCTCCAGAGTTTCATGCCGCAAGCCGTCCCTTTCACTTTTATATTCAATAAACTTCCAATAATTATTAAGGGCTGCAATCATACTGTGTTCATTGTCCCAACCCATTTCGGTTTGTACTTTTTTTTCCTTTAGATCAACAGGGAAATCACTTCCCCTGTCTATAAGTATTTTTATGGGCAGCAGGTCTCCTATTTCAGTAATTCCCGTTAAGTAATAGCCCCCCTGTTTTGCCATTTTACGGTTTGCATCCATTTCGCCAAAATGATCTCCATGATAGTGGGTGATGAGGGCGTAGTCCAGTTGTTTTGGTTTGTTGCGCGGAAAAAACCGGAGGATGTAATCTACGATCCAGGCCGGTGTCGTTTTGGTATTATCAGGTCTTTTAACCGCATTTCGCGCCGAAAGCGTTCTAGGGCGGGTTTCGGACATATCACCGGCATCTACCAAAAGGGTGGTCGCATCGGGCAGAATGAAAAATGCGGCATCACCCCGGCCGGTGTTAATATGATGAATTTCCAGAACACCTTCTTCCCAGGACGGAAATTTAATCTCAGATCCCTGGGAAAAAACGGCTTCTGCCATCAGGAAAAAGGCAGCGGCCAGTACCACGAAATCATATTGGATTTTACAGAAGATACTTTTTTTCAAATGATACATATTTGCCCGGCTGGTCCATCTTAAAATCCGAAATTGAAATTAACGGATCTCAGAGATCTTTACCGGTCTGTTCTCTTTAAGCGATTTAATTGCCGCAAGTCCTATTTTTAAAGACTGCAGCCCGTCATTTCCATCAACAGGCATCATTGTGCCGTTTTCGAGACCACTGATGAAATCCCTCATTTCAGTTTTATACGCCTCCTGGTAGCGTTCAAGAAAAAAATGCAGGGGTAAAGCTGCGTGTATACCATTTTTATTGTACAATTTATGCGAATCGTGAAAGTTGTTATTGGACTGTACCATCCCCTTTGAGCCAAATACTTCCACGCGCTGATCATATCCGTAGGATGCTTCCCTGCTGTTATCTATGATTGCCATGGTGCCATCGGTATAAGTAAGTGTAACCACCGCTGTGTCAATATCGCCTGCCGTCCCAATGGCAGGATCCACCAATACGGCACCTTTGGCATATACTTCTTCAATTTCCTTGTCAACAACAAAACGTGCCATATCAAAATCATGGATGGTCATGTCCAAAAAAAGCCCTCCGGATTTTTCAATATAACTTATCGGAGGAGCCCCGGGATCACGGCTTGTAATTTTTACCAGATGTGACAGGCCTACGGCTTCATTTTTAACGAGCTCACGGACTTTTCGAAATTCCTTATCGAATCTTCTGTTAAAACCGAGCATCAATTTTATGTTGGAATCTTCAATCACCTTCAATACTTCCAGAACCCTGTGCAAAGAAAGGTCTAACGGCTTTTCACAGAAAACATGTATTCCTGCCCTGGCCGCCATTTCCACATAATCTGCATGCGTATCCGTGGGGGAGCAGATGAGGACCGCATCGATTTTGGCGGTGCCCAGCATTTCCTTAAAAGTGCCGAATGTATTTGGAATACCTTTATCCCTGGCGTAATGCAGGCACTCCTCGTCAGGGTCGGTTGCAGCAACCACCTCCACCTTTGGTGTTTGAAGTAAATTATCCAAATGAATCTTTCCGATCCTTCCCAATCCGGCAATGGCAAATCTTAATTTTGTCATTTAAAATCGATTAATTAGAGTCTTAACGTTCTTATAAAATCCCTGTTGGCTTGTGCGCATTTTTTAGGCTCCCCCATACCGGGAAGTATATCCTGTTCCACAACGATCCAATTCTGATACCCCTTTTCATTCAGCACGTTTACTATAGTCTTAAAATCTATCGTCCCCTTACCCAGTTCACAGAAAACCCCCCTTTTTATCGCATCAAAATAATCGCCGTTTGCCTTGCGTGAAGCCCTGGCACTAGCCGGATCGAAATCCTTAAAATGCACATGCCAGATTCTATTGTAATATTGTTTTAAGGCCATAACGGGATCCCCGCCGCCAAAGGCATAATGCCCCATATCCAAACAGAGCCCCAATAACCCAGGGTCCGTTAAGGCCATCAGTTTGCCTACCTCTTCAGGTGTTTCCACATAGCCCGCACAATGATGATGAAAAACGGTTCGGATACCATATGCATCCCTAACCGCTTTAGCTACTTTTTCCGCTCCCGCCGCGTAGGTCTTCCATTGCTCTTCGGAGAGGCCCATCTCAGGGGTTATTCTTCCTGCATGCTGCGTGCGCAACGGAACAGCACCATTGTCATCGGCCAAAACGATAAAGGCATTTTTATAACCGGCGTTATACATCAAACCTGCCACCTTCAATGCAGCGTTAACTCCTATTTCATGTTTATTTTTATCGGCCAAAGCTACCGGAACAAAAGCCCCCACCAAATCCAATTCCCTCTTAGCGATCTCTTCCCGTAAAAGGGCCGAGGTCGTAGGCATATAGCCCCAGTCCCCGAGTTCGGTGCCTGTATATCCGGTTTCCCTGATTTCGTCCAATACCTGTTCAAACCCGATTTCCTCGGATTTTTCCTCCAGGTCGAATTCCAGAGCCCCCCAGGAGCAAGGTGCATTTGCTACTTTAATCATCCTGAAATTTTTTAAAATTTTCTGGACCACACGTTAGGCCACCTTTCAATGATCACTTTTGTTTGGGTAAAAAATTCTATGGCGTGTTTTCCCTGTCCGTGAAGGTCACCAAAGAAACTGTCCTTCCAACCGCTAAAAGGGAACTGCGCCATTGGAGCCGCGACACCAATGTTGATACCGATATTGCCCGCATCGGCTTCATTCCTGAATTTCCTTGCATTGGCTCCGCTACCCGTAAACAAACAGGCCATATTGCCATAATTCCCACTGTTCACAAATTGCAAGGCTTCATCAATGTTTTTCATGGAAACCAGGCTCATAACCGGACCAAAAATTTCCGTTTTAATAAGTTCTTTGTCCAGAGCTACGTTTTCCAGAATAGTTGGCTTTATAAAATTGCCTTTTTCATAGCCGGAAACAGAAGCATTTCTACCATCCAGAAGTACTTCCGCCCCTTCATCTATCCCTTTCTGTATCAACCCTTCAATTCTGGTTTTGCTGTGTTGGGTAATGACCGGCCCCATACTTATGCTATCGTCCCAACCATATCCGATGGTCCTGGATTTTACGGTTTCGTAAAGTGCATCTTTGATTTGTCTTTTTTGGTCGTCTACGGCAATAATTGTGGAAGCGGCAAGACACCGCTGACCGGCACAACCGTAAACGGCATCTGCTATAATTTTCGAGGACATTTCTATGTCCGAATCAGGTAAAATAACCACTGGGTTTTTTGCTCCCCCCTGTGCCTGCACCCTTTTTCCGTTTGCCGTCCCCTTTGAATAAATATACTTTGCCACGGGTGTGCTTCCTACAAAACTAACAGCTCTGATACCAGGGTGTTCCAAAATAGCATCCACGGTTTCTTTGCCCCCGTGAACTAAATTCACCAGCCCTTTCGGAATATCGAGCTGATCGATGAATTCAAACAATTTCATCATGGTCAGGGGCACTTTTTCCGAAGGCTTTACAATAAAGGCATTCCCTGTGGCGATCGCATAGGGCAAAAACCAAAATACGATCATGCTTGGAAAATTAAAGGGCGTGATACAGGCGGTAACCCCAAGTGGCTGCCTCACCATCATCTCGTCTATTCCTGTCGCGATGTCCTCAATGACATCACCCGCCATTAGTATGGGGGTCCCGCAGGCGACTTCTACATTTTCGATGGCCCTCTGGATCTCCCCTAAAGACTCTGCTTTGGTCTTGCCGGATTCATTGGTAATGATTTCCGCCAGCGCTTCCATATCCCTTTCCAAAAGGGATTTCAAATGGTACAGCACCTGAACTCGTTTCATAACGGGAACTTTGCTCCATTCCATATAGGCATTCTGGGCTGCAAGTGTCGCCTGTTCCACATCCTTTTTGGTATCGGCGCCGTAAGGTACTTTTGCCAAAACCTGTTGACTGGCCGGATTCAGCACCGCTATTGTCTCTTTGGAAGCACTGTTTGTCCAACTTCCGTTCATGTAATTTTTTAAAATGTCCATTTTTTTGAATACTTGAATTATTTATAAAAATGTGTTCCCTCAACTGTTGCTCCCGAGTAAAACATAGATCAACACCGTAACAACGCACAGGCCAATAGACATGGATCTGGTATATTTCCAGGCCACCAGATTTACCGCTCCAACATCCGTGATCTCATACATATTCCTTCTCGGGTAGAAATAGGATACCAAATACATAATGGCTACGTTCAGTACAAATTCGATACCCCAAAGATGCACGAAGTGGATACCATGATCCGTATATCCCCACGTCATGAAAATGTAAAAGAAAAGTCCGAAGGTCAATGCGGCCTTGGCGCCCAGGGCCGAAACCTTTTTCATAAAGAAACCAGCCAACAGGATAGAGGCTATCGGGATAAAGAAAATTCCGTTTAATTCCTGTAACAACTGGTATAATCCATCGGACGCATTGGCGACCATCGGTGCCGCAAAAATAGCTACCACCGCCAGAATGGCAGAGGTTGCCTTACCGATTTTTACAAGTTTTGCATCGCCTGCACTTTTTGCTATATGCTTCTTGTAAATATCCACGCTAAACAGTGTAGCGACTGAATTTAGAACAGAATTAAAAGTGCTTAAAACGGCTCCCATGATCACCGCAGCAAAGAAACCTACCAACCATATTGGCAATACTTTTTTTACCAAATGCGGATAAACGGAATCTTGCTGATCAAAATACGTCTCCTGAAAATAATAATAGCAAATTACACCCGGGAGGACAATTATCAAGGGGATCAATACTTTAAAAAGCCCGGTTAATAACAGCCCCTTTTGCGCCTCCTTCAGATTTTTGGCTCCCAATGCTCTTTGGATGATGGTCTGGTTCATTCCCCAAAAGTAGAGTTGGTTAATGATAAGGCCGGTGAACAGCACTTCAAAAGGCAAAACGGAATCCGGCGCGCCAATTACATTAAATTTCTGCGGGGCAAACTCATACACTTTTACCAACCCGTCTACAATATTGTTGTCGCCAATGGCCATCAGTGCGAGAATGGGAATCAACAACCCCCCTAGCAAGAGGCCAAAACCATTAATGGTGTCTGAAAAAGCCACGGCCTTTAAGCCTCCGAAAATTGCATAAAGAGAGCCTATGGCCCCGATAACCACCACCGTAATCCATAGACCTTCGGTCTTGTCTACCCCCAGCAGTTCTGAAATACCAAACAGGCTTTCGATCCCGATGGCCCCGGAGTACAGCACAATGGGCAATAAAGTAACTACAAAGGAAAATATCAGGATGGCCGACACCATGGTCCTGGTAATCCCGTCAAACCTGTTTTCCAAAAATTGTGGAATTGTAGTCAGGCCCATTTTCAGGTATTTGGGAACGAAAAATATAGCCGCTATAACCAATGCTATGGACGATGTGACCTCCCAGGCGATCACTATAAAACCATTGACATAAGAATTGCCGTTCATCCCAATGAGATGTTCCGAAGAGATATTGGTCAGCAACATGGATCCTGCAATTACAGTCCCTGTTAAACTTCTTCCTCCCAAAAAATAGCCATCCGAAGAGCCCAGATCTGTTTTACGCAGGCTATACCAGGTAAAAAAGGCAACCCCCCCCGTAAAAAGGATGAAAGAGGCCAGCGTAATTATCAGGTCGGTATCCATATGGCCGGTTTTGTTTAGAGATAGTATTTTTGCGTTTTCTTATTCTTTTGATAGGCCTCATAGGATTCAGTCACCGCTTTTTTCTCGGATACCTCGGCTACAGCAACGTCCCACCAGGCAAATCCCGGAACCCCCTTTTTACGATCTACCTCAATATAGATCAGCGTGGTGTGGTCCATGGTCTTTGCCTTTTTAAGTGCAGCCGTTAGTTCTTCTGTATTGGCGACCTTTATTACAAATGCGCCCATACTGGCTGCATTTGCTGCATAATCCACTGGCAGCAAGTCCCCGTCCAGTTGGTTCGTTTCCTCGTTCCGGTAGCGATAATAGGTTCCGAAACCTTCGCTGCCCAAAGAAGCGGATAACCCCCCTATACTGGAGTAGCCATCATTGTTCAATAAAACAATGGTCAATTTCTGCCGTTCCTGGATGGAGGTCACAATTTCCTGGGACATCATCAGATAACTCCCATCCCCCACCAGCACATAAATCTCACTATCGGGCCTTGCCATTTTGGCACCCAGCCCGCCGGCAATTTCATAACCCATACAGGAATAGCCGTATTCCAGATGGAAGCCTTTAGGGTCTCTCGTGCGCCATAACTTATGAAGGTCGCCGGGAAGACTTCCCGCGGCACAAATCATTATATCGCCTGGCTCCGAAAATGTATTTACTATACCGATAACCGCTCCCTGAAAAGCAGGTACTTCGTTCTTTTCGGCATAGATGCCGGAAACGAAATCATCCCAGCTTTTGTTCAATCCTTCTACCTTTTTACGGTAATCCGGGTTAACTTTTAAATCGGACAGCTGTTCGTTTATAGTTTCCAGGATAGCCCTGGCGTCTCCCACTAAGGGCAGCGCCCCATGCTTGAAGGAATCGAATTCCGTAATATTAATATTGATGAACTTCACATCGGGATTCTGGAAGGCCGATTTGGAGATGGTGGTAAAATCGCTGTATCGCGTACCCAACCCTATAATCAGATCGGCGTCTTTTGCAATTTCAATAGCCCCCGGGGTCCCCGTTACCCCGGCAGCCCCTAAATTTTGAGGCTCATCGTACTTTAGCGAGCCTTTACCCGCAAAGGTTTCGACCACGGGTATCCCGGTTCGGTTAACCAGATCTTTAAGTACGTCCGTAGCGCCGCTATAGATAGTACCCCCACCTGAGATGATCAGGGGTCTCTTGCTCTCCTTTATTTGGGATATGGCCCTGTCCAAAAGGGTTCGGTCCGGCATGGTCCTTCCGATGTGCCAGACCCGCTTTTGGAATAGCTCCCCGGGAAAGTCATGGGCCTCGGCCTGCACGTCTTGTGGTATACTTAAGGTAACCGTCCCAGTATTTGCCTGGGAGGTCAGTACCCGCATTACCTCGGGCAGGGCAGTGATCAATTGTTCGGGCCGATTGATCCGGTCCCAATATTTGGATACGGGTCTAAAACAATCGTTTACGGAGATGTCCTGTGTTACATTGGATTCCAATTGCTGCAATACGGGGGCGACATGCCTGGTGGCAAAAATATCTCCGGGAATGAGGAGTACGGGGATCCTGTTGATTGTCGCCGCGGCTGCTCCGGTAATCATATTGGTGGCTCCGGGACCGATGGAGGAAGTACACACAAAGGTTTGCAAACGGTTTTTAACTTTGGCATAGGCAGCGGCAGTGTGCACCATAGCTTGTTCGTTTCGCGCCACATAAAAGGGAAAATCGGGGTTTTGATGAAGCGCCTGCCCTATTCCGGCGACGTTTCCATGACCCAGAATCCCAAAACAACCCGCAAAAAATTTGTTTTGGACACCATCCCGTTCCACATACTGGTTCTTCAGATAAGCTATAGTGGCCTGGCCTACGGTTAGTCTTTTTGTTTTCATTGCTATCTGTATTTAAAATCCGCCCTTTGCTTTAATAAATGCCAGGGATTCCTCCAAAGTCGGCATAAAGTTGGCGCACCCTTTTTGCGTCACTACATGTGCCCCGCTGGCATTTCCCATCCGGCATGACTTGTAAAGATCCCAGCCTTGCAATATGCCGTAAAGAAAGCCGCTGGCAAAGGCATCGCCGGCCCCGAGGATGTTCAGGATATCTACCGGAAATCCGGGGACATTTTTTATAGCCCCATCTTTTTTACAGATGCTGGCGCCATCCTTGCCCCTTTTTACTATTAAGGTTTCGATCCCTGTGGCCAATAAACGTTCTATGGACTCGTCAATGTTTCCGATAATTTCCGGGGCAGATATTTGCTGGTCCTTAATGGTGACTTGGGAAGCGTTTTCCATAGTCGCTGCCAATATTTCCTCTTCGGTGCCGATGGCAATTTTGACGCGTGGGAGAACAGCGCGCATGGTTATCCCGTAAGCGCGGTAATCGTGCCATTGGTCCGCCCGGAAATCCAGATCAAGAACTACATCTACATTGTTTTTGCCGGCAATTTCGGCGGCATAAAAGGTGGCGCTTCTTGTGGGTTCTATATTCATCGCAGTGCCGTTGATCAACAAAATCCGATATTCCGAAATATTGGCCTTGTCCACATCATCGATGTCCACCTGGCTATCGGCGGCATTATCGCGATAATAGACCAAAGGGAATTTATCAGGTGGTTCAATCCCGAGGACCACGGCGCTGCTCCTGGTGCCATTCTTAACAGGAATACAATGTGTATTAACTCCCTCCTTATTCAAAAAGTTCAAAATGAACTCGCCTACCTTATCATTTCCCACCGCTGTTAAAAGACTGGCATTGACCCCTAATCTCGCACAGCCTACGGCAATATTCAAGGGAGATCCACCTACAAAGGCATCAAACCCCTGTATATCATTAAAAGCGGAACCAATATTCTGGGAATATAAATCGATCGATGATCTTCCGAAGGTAATGACATCATATTTTTTAGTTCCCATTCTGACGATTTCTTTAGTTCTGGTTCATTTCAGCGGTTACCAAAGGCAACCGTTGGTCTTTTGAAGTCCACGAATCGTAGATCCACTCGTGGTCCGGATCCGTCGTATTGGCCAGACATTGGTCCGTCCCAGCCAAAAAGTTCAGGTAGTAGCAATGAAAACCATGTTCCGCGACCACGGGATGAAAGCCTCTGGGGATCATTACCACATCATTGTGCTGAGGCCTCACAATTTCATCCAAGGACCGGTCTTTGGTATAGACCTGCTGAATGGCATAGGCTTCCGGTTTTTGAAATTTATAGAAATAGGTTTCTTCCTGAATAGGTTCCAGGACCTTGCCGTCGGCATCGACTATTCTTTCATCATGCTTATGGGCGGGAAAAGAACTCCAGTTGCCAGACGGGGTATAAACTTCCCGTACTACAATACTGTGGCATCCAAAGCCGGGAGGCACCAGGTCGTTGAACTGCCGGGTTGCATTGTCGCCACCAAAAATAACGACGGGGGTTTCTTCCGGGGTGACAAATTTGGGAGGGAAATCCTCTTCCGCTTTGCACCAACCATAGGCAATATCCAGCTGGTCGGCCAGAGAAGTCAATTTAAACCTTGTGTGCCTGGGCAGGTATAAGGTATGCGCAACCCCGTTAAAAACGTCTTTACGCCCATTTCTGGTTTCCCAGTTTCCCTTATCGCTTTCAACTTTGAAATTCCCGCTCAACAAAACGATGACCATTTCATTGGAGCCGGTATCGTGTTCCCACACCTCCCCGTCATCCATCATTCGGGCCTCAAAATACAGGTAGTGCCAATTGGCAGATTCCGGGGATATGCTATGGTATATTCCCTTATCGGGTTTTGGGTTTACAAGTAAAGGAGATTGTTTGCTCATGCGCTTATTTTTTAAATCATATCTGTCGCCTTGCCCGTGGCTCCAAAAAGGTCGAATTTGTTAAGCATAAATTCTTCATAGGCCTCCATGTACTGTTTTCCCGGAATGATGGGATCAAAAAGTTCCGGGCTATCCCTGAAGAATTCCCGGTGCACCCTTGTCCAAAGGAGCCTGGTATCCGTAGCGATATTTATTTTACACACCCCGTATTTTATCGCTTTTACGATTTCTTCGGAAACTACCCCGGAAGCATTTTCGGTCAATCTGCCACCCGCCGCATTTATCCTTTTGATTTCCCCTTCATTTACCGCGGATCCACCATGGAGGACTATGGGAAAATTGGGGAGCTCCTGTTGAATTTCTTCCAAAATATCGAATTGTATGCGTTGGTTGCCAGAAAACTTATAGGCACCGTGACTAGTGCCCACCGCCACAGCAAGGCTGTCACAGTTTGTCTGCTCCACAAAGGATCGGGCCTCTGCCGAGCTGGTGTATCGGGCCTGTTTTATGTCAATGTCAATATCGTCCTCAACGCCACTCAAGATGCCCAACTCGGCTTCTACGGCTATGTTTTTCTTATGTGCTTTCAGAACTATCGCTTTCGTCCTTTCCACATTTTTGTCGAATTCATCATGCGAGGCATCGATCATAACGGAGTTATAAGTATTTGAAGTTATGGCATCAAGGGCATGCTCTTCATTACCGTGGTCCAAATGTACCGCATAGGTTGCTTTCGGATAAATTTTAGAGGCCGCTTCTACCATTGCCGTCAATATTCGGGTGTTTGCATAATTTCTTGCTACCGGGGTAATCTGCACCAAAAAGGGGGCGTTCGCCCTTTCCCCCGCGCTAAATAGGCCGAGTACCTGTTCCATGGTAAAGACATTTACTGCCGCGATGGCATATTTACCATAACATTTTTTAAAGAAAACATTTGGTGAAACAACCATATTAGTCAGTTGATCAGCGTTATGTGGTATCCAATTACCATAAAAAAACGATAAAAAATTGATGTTTGGAAGATTTCCGGGTTAAAACCTAATGCAAAGGTTTGCATTAAGGGCGCCTCTAATAACTTTGTTAGCAACCAAAGTAAGGTTTTTAGAGGTGCCCTTAAGTTATGCCGTGTGCTAGCCAAATGAATTGGCCAGGCATTCCCGGGACGATGCCCTTATGACGAGTTCAGGCTTAAAAACCTCTTGTCGGAACTCCTTTTGGTTATCATCATCATTTATCCGGTTCAGTACTATTCGGGCAGAAAGTATACCCAGGCTATAAACAGGCTGCCAGACCGTAGAGAGTGAAGGTGTAAAGTATGGGGAATGAGGTTCGTCGTCAAAACCAATAATAGACAGGTCCTCGGGGACCTTCAAGGCCATTTTTTTGGCTACGTACATTGCGGAAATAGCAATACTGTCGTTCATGGCGAAGACGGCATCGGGCAAATCCTGAAGTTTTAATAGTTTTTTGGCGGGCTTCAGGCCATCGTCATGCGAAAAGCCATGAACATGGGCGATATACTCCTGCCGGATAGGAAGGTTGCCGTCTTCCAAAGCGTCCAAATATCCCTGAAGCCGGTGCTTGGTAGTACTAAGGTTTAAAGGCCCTCCTAAATGGGCAATTTTCTTACAGCCCGATCTGATCAGATATTGCACCGCCTGAAATGCCCCGCCATAATCATCCACAAGCACCTTGTCCGCATCCAGTCCCGGGCAGTCCCTGTCGAACACCACAACGGGAATACCGTTCTTTTGGAGGGTACGGAAATGATCAAAGTTCTTGGTAGCCGAGGCCGGAGATACCAAGACCCCATCCACTTGTATTTTTAACAATTTTTTGATGATTACAGCTTCTTCCTCATAGGATTCGTTCGAAAGGCAGATCATAATATTATACTCCGAAGCGCCAATCACATCCTGTATGCCAGTTATTATAGCCGAAAAGAAGTGGCTTGTAATCTCGGGGACGATAACTCCTATGGTATTCGATTTTTTCCGCAAAAGGTTTAAAGCCAAAAGATTGGGCTGATAATCCAATTTCTCGGCCAAGGCCCGTACTGTCTCCTTGGTTTCCCTCTTAAGGGCCGGATGGTCGTTCAGTGCCCTGGAAACCGTAGAAGGTGAAACATTAAGCTCCCGGGCAATATCCGTGATAGTAACCCTTCCCTTTTTCATTATCGGAGGTTTTAAACCATTAGTTAATTCCTTTAATCTAAATAATTCCCTGATGGCTCTGCCTCGAGCCTGCCTGCCTGCAGGCAGGGATAGTTGCCCGCCAGAGGCGGGTAAACTTTCAAGAAATTTTTTTATTCAGCATACTTTAGCATGTTCCTATCTAATCTAAGATCTCTCCTAAAGGTTATTAGGAACCTCCCAGAAAAGTACAAAAAATTACGTTAGCATTTTCACAAAGGAAATAAACGGCATTAAACCCCAGGGTATCCCGATAGCTATCGGGACCGGACCCAATAGAAGGAATCGACCCAAGGGTCGAGGTATTAAACCTAGACCCCGCCGAAAAATCGGGGTTAGTTCAACCATTCATTTTAACAGCTCCCGCTAAAAAACGGGATTATTAAAATGGGGTTTCGCTAATTAAGGAATGAATTGCTTTTGAAGTTTCAAGGAAAACATTACCGAACTAAAAATCCTTAATCCGGTTCTTTGAATTCCAGGGTCAATTCCCCTCCTTTCACGATTTGCGAATGAGGGATAGCCATTTTTTTAATCGCTATGCCATTCAGCAGTGCATGGCCCAGCTGCCCATTAGCCCCTGGTCCTCATCTCCGTTATAACCTGTTGATGGACCCAAACCGCTGAAAACGGAGTCGACCCCTTTGCGCGACCAATATTGCGTTAAATCGGGCCTGCGAAGCTGATTAAAGATATAGGCGGTTTGAATGGAAGGTTGGTTCCCGTAATTGATGGGAATCCGACTATATTCAGGATGCATCTCAACATCGTGTGAGCTCCCGGAGGTAAAACCAAGCTTCCCGGCGGTCTTAAATTGTAAATTCAATTTTTCAACCGCTTTTCCGGTTCCTCCCATTAATCCGGCAAGGCCCAAAATATCATGAGGTACAAACCAGGTGGCCTGTGCCCCGTTAGCTTCGATGAAGCCATTTTCATAAAAGAATGGGTCAAAGCTTTCCATCCAGTTGCCATCAGCGTCTTTTGGACGCATCCAACCGGATTCCTGGTCAAAAAGGTGCTGGTAATTCTTTGATCGATTGATAAAATACTGAGCATCCTCCCGGTAACCCAATTTTTTTGCGAGCTGTGCCAGGGCCCAATCCTGATAGGCATATTCCAATGTCATACCGGCCCCGTCCTGATGTCCTCCGAATTTTCCTTCCGGAATGGGGTACGGAACAAATCCTTTTTCAAGATAATGTTTAAGGCCGCCTCCCAGCGAGGTATTGTGTTCATACCCGGCTTTTTATTGGCGGGAAAGGTATATTTGTGGAGACCCACCCTTTTTGTGCTTGTTAATTCCGCGGTTATACCGTACTTTTTTAATACCACAAGATGGTATCCCGGGGAGATCCTTTCCGTCTCATGTGAAAATTCAGAATAAAAATCGGTAAAAACGGCATCCTTATTTGCTCTGGAAACCGTAACCGGCATAACGGAAAGCCCCGAAATCTGCGAGCCATGGATATGGCTGAACCCTTTTACGGTATCTGTTTGATAACGATATCCGCTGCCCCATGCACCACCAATTTGGGTGTCGGGACTAAGGTTTACCATGCCGAAAGGTCGGCTGGCCGACGAAAACAAAAACCATCGGGAGTTATCGGTATCCAATTGCGGATACACCAGATCGACAAGATTTGAAGAATTAGTAGTTGCGGATTGTCTTAGATGTTTTTTGCAACAGGATGCGGCTGACCACAACACTAAAAGTCCCATTAAAATTCGGGTTACCAGAACTTTGGACGGTCTCATTTTATTTTTAGTCATAAATGGTGTTTGAGGATAGCTAAGGTAGAGAACCAATCCAATTTCGAAAATTAATTTTTTCGGGACATATTTCCGTAATACATGAACGAAACCAATTGCAGACTTCCCGTATTCCCTGTTTAAAGTTTGTATTACATAAAAAAGGCAGACAAATAATTGCCTGCCCCTTGCTAAACTAACTCAAACAAACCAGTTAAGAAAAACTAGCAAAAATACCCGTGTACCATGCTTTTGTAAATTCTATTTTAAATTGAATGACAAGCAAAGACGGGGATCATTAAACATCCATCCCTGCTCTCAACTATGCTTATTAATATCCTTGATTCTGCTCCAGGAAACCGTCTATACCCGAAGCGGCATCAACAGCACTTTGAGGAATTGGGAACAATCTATGGTTTATATCGGTATCGGTCTTGTTTGTCCAGGAATCTTCGTATTTACCAAAACGTATTTGGTCGCCCCGTCTAAACCCTTCCCAGTATAGTTCAAAACCACGCTCACGGAACAGGATATCCAAATCAATTGAAGCCAATGCTTCCGGAGTTTGGTCCGGGCGGGCTGTCCTCGATGTTCTAACCGTATTAACGTCTGTCAAAGCTCCCCCTGCATCTCCATTTTTTAATTTGGCTTCGGCGCGCATTAAATAAATTTCCGCCAGGCGCATCAATACAAGGTCCACACTGCTAAAATTGTTGCCATTAGGGGAAGTACGACTAAACTGGTATTTAGAAACGCGATACCCTGTGTTATGTAAGGAGCCTTCATTGCTGAAGTCAATTTGCAGCGTATGATCCACATAGCCTACATCCCTATCGGGTCCATTCCCTTTTCCTTGTTGTACAGGATAAATTCTAACCCCGCCATCACAAGTTAAAAACGCACCATCATCCCCTTTTCTGGGTCCCCATTGAATGTCACGCAGGATTCCCCGATCCATCTCAAATGCATTAGGTTCAATGCAGTAATAACTATTTTCAGTTTCAGTTGCAACTTCTTTTGCACGACCCTCAAGGTCTTGCAATTGTTGCTCAGGAATTATTGTATTCATTTTATAGAATCTGGCATCGGCTTCGGCAGGATCAACCGGACCATAAGCATCAACCCATGTTTGGTAAAAGTCTGTTGTTATGGCCGGGCCATCAGTGCCGTCCGCACTGGGATGTTCGGGTCGGGGGAACATAGAACCCGCAATTGACCAATATGCCCACCGACTGTGCTCTCTCTCTAAAACACCCCGCTGATCCAAAGCAAATATTAACTCAGCGTTGCTATTGTTTTCATCATCGAACAGATCAAAATATTCAGGAGATAAGGCGAACGCGCCAGAATTAATGATGTTGTCCGTATACTGTATTACGAGGTTCATGTCTTCCTGGGTAAAGTTTGGCGTCCCATAAGGGTCTCGATATACAGCAGCGTTTAGGTATAGTCTTGCCAAAAAGCCCCAAACCGCTGCCCGGGTAATTCTACCAGGTCCCAGATCGGTATTGATATCACCGACCACGGCCAATAGTTCATTTTCAATGTAATCTATTGCATCCTGGGTCCTAAGGACCTCTGAAAGTTGGTCCGATGATTCTTTTTTAAGAACAAGGCCCCAACTGTCCAACATCAACATGTTTAAGTACGCCCTTAACGCCCTCATTTCGTGCAAGGCCGAAGTAGCTTCTCCATCTCCCGCTTCTGACAAGGGGGTCAACACCTCAATGGCGGCCAATGTCCTTGAAATATTCGTGGTAAGCTCGTTCCAGCCATCAGCGACCAGATCATTCGTTGGCGTAAAGGTATGTGCGTGGGTCGCCAAAAACTTACCGCCGTCAAACCAATCCGTTCCACCTCGAAACGGTAGCATCGCCTCGTCCGAAGGAATAAGTTGTAATCCGTAATAGTTCGTATGCCTCCAGACCCAGGAAACATACCCATAGGCAGGTGCTATAGCCCCACTAATGATTTCTGCCTGGCCACCGAATTCTGATTCATCAAGTCTTTCTTCCTGTAGATCGGTACAATTCCAACTTAACAAGGAGCCCATTGCCAGTAATACAATTAAAATTTTATTCTTCATTTTTGACACAATTTTTTGATTAAAATGATACGTTTAAGCCCAATAACAATGTTCTTGGGGATGGATATGTAAAACGGTCAATACCGAACGTTTGAATACCATCTGTTTCACTACCGGTATTTACCTCCGGATCGAAACCTGAATAATCCGTGATCACAAACAGGTTTTGCCCCGTAACCGTAAAACGGATATTGCTTATCCAATCTCCTAATCCGGCTTTTTGCGGATTTAGGCTATACCCCAGGGTAGCATTGTTCAATCGCAGGTAACTACCATCTTCCAAATACCGGGTAGAAACCTCATTGGAGTTGCTGAGCTCTTCATTAGGAAATTGAACAGCAAAATCAGTGGTATTTAAACTTCTGCTAAGTTGACCCCTTGTAAATAATGACATCGCTGTATGATTATAAATCTTATTGCCGGAAACACCATTAAAGTTAAGGCCTAAATCAAAATCTTTGTAATTGAACTTCAAATAAAACGCGTAAATAATATCCGGTAATGCGCTACCTACCACAATCCTGTCATTGTCCAGAGACTCCCCATCAGGCACAATGTCTCTAAATTGATTTAACCCATCGGCACCTATCCCAATAAATTCTTTCATAAAGAAGGCACCTATCGGCTCATTATTGATGTAACCATTGATGGTGGCACCTGTTTGCCCGGCACCCTGGGCAGCACCCGTTGTAATGACTTCAAATTGCGAGTTTACCACCTTATTGTCCGTATAGGATATGTTTCCACCAACATTGAAGGTAAAATCCTCGCTGAAATTACCCCTGTAATCCAGCGCAACTTCAACTCCGGTATTTTTGATTTCCATATCAGGTATATTGGTCCAAAACTTTTCTGTAGGTTGTATGGGATCTATTCTATTGGCAAATAGCACTACATCAGTGACCACTTTATTAAAGTAGTCCAATGTCCCTGTCACCCTGTTTCCAAACATCCCAAAGTCTACCCCAAAGTTCGTTTGTGTTGAAACCTCCCATTTAAGGTCGGGAAAAGCAGTGCGTGCGGCAATCGTCCCAAAGGGATAACCATCTAATGTAGTGGCGTTTGGATCCAGGGGATAGGTGTCATTTTCCACCTTTGAATCAAGAAAACTCGCTAAACTTACCTTAGGATCTATCCCGTCCTGATTACCGGTCTGGCCCCAACTTGCACGCAACTTTAGGTTGCTGAACACAGCATTATCGGCCATAAAACCTTCGTTGCTAATATTCCATCCTAATGCTACGGATGGGAAATACCCGTATTTGTTGTTGGCACCAAACCTTGAGGAACCATCTGCACGCATTGTTGCCGTTAACAAGTATTTATCGGCATACGCATAATTTAGCCTGCCGAAAAAAGATTGTAGTTCATTTTTAAAAGCTACAGCGTTTAATGTAGTGGGTAGCACCTCAGTACTGATCTGATCCTGATACCTGGGATCTATTCCGTTGTCAGCAAATCCATCCAATTCAAATCTCTTTTGTTCGAACATCGTTTCCTGATAGGAATGCCCTGCCAAAACGGTTAGGTTGTGTTTCTCTTGACTATAGTTATAGGTCAGGGTATTTTCAACTAAAATATTGCTGTTTATTGTGGAAGTTGTGTTCAAAAAACCGTCCTCAAAACCTTCTAATAGGGTATAAGGAGTGCGTTGTTCATCTCGATTTGTGGAAGCATAATCTACTCCAAGATTCAATTTATAAGTCAGCCCTTTAACAATTTCGAATGAAGGTAAAATATTGGCCAGGATACGATTGCTAACGGCTTCATCCGTATAAATCCGATTACGGGTGAGAGGATTTAACCGTTCATCCAAAAAAGTAGGTTCTCCATTTGTGAATAAAGGTATCGTAGGATTCAATTGCAGGATATCCGTTACTGTTGCTAATGCGTCCGGCCGTTCATTTACTGTCCGGGAAGCGGTTAGGTTCAAGTCAACATTAAAACGCCCGTGGAACGCTTTTTGGGTCAAATTCACCCGACCGGAATGTCGTTTTAAAGTGCTGTTATCGAAAGTACCTTGCTGATCATCCACACCCGCGGAAACAAAATAAGAAGACTTATCGCTAAGACCCCCGCTCATAGAAAAATTGACATTTTTGGAAATACCGGTTCTTGTCAATTCATTCTGCCAATCGGTATTCCCACCCGCATCAAATAATAAGCCCCCGACCGCAACCACCTGATCCCTAAATTCACTGGCAGTGAATACATCCATAGGATTTGCTTGGGTAGAAAATGCCGTAGATACTGACAGATTCATTTCTGTCTTCCCCGATTGTCCTTTTTTGGTAGTAATTACAATGACTCCATTGGCCGCACGCGCGCCATAGATAGCTGCCGCTGAAGCATCTTTCAATACGTCGATAGAGGCTATATCCTGTGGATTAATAAAATTTAAAGGGTTGGAGGCAACGCCGGTACTGGCGTTGTCTATCACAAAGCCATCGACCACGAAAAGGGGTGTTGTACCAGATCGCAAACTCCCCACACCACGAATAATGATGTTTTGCGAAGCACCGGGCTCTCCGCTTACCGAAGTAACATTGACCCCCGCTAATTTACCTTGCAGAAGTTGGCCAGGGTTCGTAACTACCCCTTGATTGAAACTTTCACTTTTCAAGGAAGCGATAGCGCCTGTTACATCCGACTTTCTCTGAGTACCGTAACCTACCACAACTACATCTTCTAACTGCGTTGCATCTTCCACTAATTGAACCGAAACTGCAGTACGCCCTTGAACCGCAATTTCCTGGGTAGTGTAGCCCAAATAAGAAATATTAAGGATCGCATCATCCGCAATGTTAATGGTGAAATTACCCTCAAAGTCCGTTGTGGTACCGTTTGCTGTTCCTTTCTCAAGAACCGTTGCCCCGGGCAGGGGAACGTTCTCTGTGTCTGTTACCGTACCGGTTACCGTGGTCTGTGCCCATGAAACCGAAGTAATTCCGAGCAAGAAAATCATAAGTAAAAATTTAATTTTCTTCATGTTTGGTTGTTTAAATTAGTCAATTTGCTAACCAAATAACAATAAAAAAACGATGTTCGGAATTATTTGCAACCAAAAGTCTATGCAAAGGTTTGCATACCAAATTCCGTCACAGTCATTTATAGTAATCTTATATTCGTATTTGCACGGGTACTTTCAATACCCGATACAAGATGCAAAAAAGTTTAACAATTTAACCGATCATGATGTTTAAAAAATGCTATTTCCTCATTCTTCTGGTTGCTTTTACCGTTCAATATTTGAAGGCGCAACAAATTAAAATTCACTCTCATAATGACTACTTGCAGAATGTCCCTTTCTGGAACGCCTACGCCAATGGACTTAATTCCATTGAAGTCGATATTTATTTAAAGGATGGTATGCTATATGCAACCCACGGAGAATCAGAGATCCGGGAGGACCGGACAATTGAGAATCTGTATTTACGGCCAATCAGGCAAGCGATGTCATTACAGTTGGGAAAAGGTCAGGGATTACAGCTGTTGGTAGATATAAAATCCGAGGCCGTTACCACCCTGGATAAATTGATTGCAGTCCTGGAACGGTATCCCGATATTATTCAGAATAATACCATTTCTATCGTCATCTCCGGAAATCGGCCGCCGGCCAACGCATATTCAGATTACCCGAATTACGTTAAGTTCGACTACCAAAGTCTTGAGCCTCCGGAAGATAATAAGGTTTGGGACAAAGTGGCTTTGCTCAGCCTGAATTTTAAAATGTTTTCGAATTGGAACGGAAAAGGAAGATTAACCGCGGATGATTATGAAAAGGTAAAAGCGGTGATCGATAAAGCCCATGCTTATGGAAAGCCCTTTCGGTTTTGGGCCGCCCCGGATTCCAAAACCGCATGGAAGGCGTTTAAGGATCTGGGGGTCGACTTTATCAATACCGATATGCCTTATGGATCGGCCTCGTATTTGAATACCCTGGAGCGGCGTGTTTACCGCAATACCATTTTTTCGGAGGTCTATACCCCAAGTTATGAGTCGGACCAAAAGGATTCCGAAGTCAAAAATGTGATTCTGCTTATTGGTGACGGCAATGGCTTAACGCAAATTTCCTCAGCGGTGCTGGCCAACGGCAGAGATCTGACCCTTACCCGGTTAAAAAGCATCGGTTTTTTAAAAACACAGTCTGCGGATGACTTTACAACAGATTCGGCCGCTGCGGGGACCGCATTGGCTACCGGTGTAAAGACCAGCAACCGTTCAATAGGAGTGGATACTTTGGGCAACCCCCTGGTGACTATTACAGAACTTCTTCATTACAAAGGTTTTGTATCGGGATGCATTACAACGGACCAGGTAACCGGTGCAACTCCGGCTGCTTTTTATGCACATAGAAAAGACAGGGATGACACGGCGGGAATCCTTTCGGATATATCAAAAAGTAAGCTTTCCCTGATCGTTGGAGGAGGTTCGGAAGCGCTTGAAGAGAATCGGACAGCAATGGGTTTTACAATATTGGAAAGTGTAGAAAGCATTGGGCAGAGCAAGGAAAACAGAGTCGGTCATTTTATTTCGAAAACGCAGGTGCCGAGTGCGTTGGACGGCCGTGAAAAAGTTTTGGCCGAAGCCACCAAAAATGGTTTGGAATTCTTGAATTCAAAAAATAAACGGTTCTTTTTGATGGTGGAGGGCGCCAAGATCGACAGTTACGGGCATCTGAACGACGTCGCCGGGATTGTATCCGAGGGAATAGATTTTGACCGGGCGGTAACCGAAGCTATTAAATTTGCGGATGCCTCGGGGAATACTTTGGTCATTGTTACCGCGGACCATGAAACTTCAGGGTTCAGCATTCCCCAGGGAAATGTTGAAAACAATGTAATTGAAGGTGATTTTACCACGGATGACCATACGGGTACCATGGTGCCCATATTTGCCTATGGCCCCAGATCATATGAATTTCAGGGCGTTTATGAAAACAATGAGGTGTTTAAAAAAATATTGAAGGTTCTTGAAACAGTGAACTAAACCGCTTTGGTTAAATGTTAATCGTTAATCTTATACGCTTAACGGTTAACCAATAACTATCAACCTATTCGAAAAGAGTTTTTAGCCCCGAACCGTCGGGGGGAAGTCTTGCACTAATGTGGATACCTGCCAGCGCAGGCAGGGTTTCAACTAACGTTGAGACCAATGAAGGATTTTGTCCTGTAATTTTATGGCAAAAATGCCACATACAACAGCGCCATCGTTAAATTCCGAGTTTAAAACCTCCGTTGATTACAAATCCATCCAGGGGAGCATAAATGTCACGAAATTGCGGATCATCGATACTTCCTGTAAAGATAGTATCGAACCTTGTTTGTCGCGTATCCAGAAAATTCTCGAAATTCAGAAATATGGATAGGTTCTTTCCCAACTTTTTTTCACTCATCAATCCCAGTATCCAAAAGGATTGCCCCGAAGCCCCATCCCCCAGTTTCTGGGGACTGTAAAAATAGGCTTCCAAACCTATCCATAGGTTATCTTCCTTTTCATACATGAGCACGTTATTAAGTCTGTGTTTTGCGACTAAGGGGAAGTCTGATTTTATCCCGTTCTGATGTTGTTTTACATTCGCATGTGTATACCCTGAAAACAACTTAAAATCAAGGTAGTTGAACTTGAGATTTATTTCCATTCCTTTTGTATCGACATAACCATCCGGCTGTTGAAATTCGTAAAACCCGTTATTATTGAGATTCAACGTTAAGGGATCCACAATTTGCGTATAAAAGAGAAGGGAATTCATCGATACGCTTAGCTCTGGTGATAAGGCAAATTTGTAATTCACATCAAAATTCCCGCCAATGGAGCGTTCGGCCTCCGTATTAGCTTCGGCAATAGGCAGTAGATTCTCAAATTGAAGGCGTTCCGCATCCTCGGTGAAAATAGTAGGTGTCTTGTAGCCCAATCCACCCCCCAAACGGAAAGTTAAGGCCTCCCGCGGTTTGTACAATAAGGCCATTCTTGGGAGCGAAAAAAAACCGTAATCCGAATGATAATCAGCTCTAAAACCGGATTCAACGGCCCAGGCATCGCTGATGGTCCAGGAATTCTGGACAAATAGGCCGAAGGTGTTATTTCGCTGATCCAGCGATCCTGAGGGAATCTCGTTGAGCTGATCAAAATCCTCTGTCCATAAATTGAGGCCTGCAACCCACTCCGTGGTATCACCCATGAGTAAAATGTTTAGTTCGCTGAACGAAGATATCTGGTTGCCGGAAAATTCAAATTGAGGTACATTAATGTTTCTGTTATAGAAACTAAAGCTGTTTTTCAATTCCAATTTGGAAGTCGCGCTGAGATTGTGGGTAAATGCCACTTGTGTGGAAATTCGTTCCGTATCATTTTCTTCAAAATAGGCATTGCTCGAGGTGTCTCCCTTTACGTATTCAATATTTCCGCCTAAACGTTTTTCCAGGACGGTGTTTACCCCTACCATTAATTCCGTCCGATCCCGGATATACCAATAAAATTTGGGATTAAGGGTAAATCGATCAAATTCGGGGATGGCGGTTAAACCGAGATCTGCCGGATCATAAGGCGTCCCTATATTATAGGATGCGAACACTGTAGCCCCGATTTTAGGATTACGCCCCGAATAAAACCCGCTAACATCCAATCCAAATGCCGAGGTGCCGTTAAACATAAAACTCAACTCCGGCTCATCTTCCGGTGTCTTGGAGATCAGATTAACCAGGCCTGCAATTGCCCCTCCACCATAAAGAGTAGAACTGGATCCTTTAATAACCTCCACCTGTTTCAGATCGAGCGGGGCAATTTGCATCAGGCTTAGACCTCCCGAGAATCCTGAATAAAGTGGGAATCCATCCCTGAGTAACTGAGTATACTTCCCATCCAGCCCCTGGATGCGTATACTTGAGTTGTAGCTGGTGGCAGAGGTTTGTTGGGTGCGGATCCCCGTACTTTCATTCAGTAGCATACGGATATCCCCCGGTTTCATATTTCCTTTTTCGGAAAGTTCCTCCCCTGCAATAAACTCGATCCGGGTGGGGATGTCCTCTATGGTCCGGCTATTGCGCGTTGAGATCAAGGTCACTTCTTCCATCTGTTCGGCAAACGGAATCAAATATATTAGTTGTGTTGGTTGTTCTGCATCCAGGGGGAAATTCAATAAAATGTCCTGCGACTTATAGCCCAGGTAGCTAAATTGAACCGTGAAAGTACCATTGGGAATGCCTGTGATACTTACGCGGCCGTTTTCATCGGATATTGCTCCTTTCTTTAGGGACGGAATAAGGGCGGTAACTCCAATTAGAGGCTCTTGATTGCTTTTGTCTTTAAGGGTTGCCTCATAGCTATTCTGGGCCTGGGTTGTTGTTATGAATGTAAGTAGGGTGAATAGAAAAATAAATCTCATGACTTTGGATTTGTTTAAAATTAAGATAGGAATGCAGATAGTTTTGACTGCATTCAGAGTGAAAAATCGGAATTTCAAAAGAAGTGATTTAAAATCGTTCATCAGGTGAATCGCGTAGCCAGAAGTATCGCGAGCAGCTTCATAGGCAACAAAAGTAATTGAAAAAACTATAGAATATTGCATCGGTAATTCTTGTATCCGTCCAAACAAGCGATGTTATAACTTATCATCTTGATGCGCTTTCTCGATATGTCCTTTGATATCTATTTTCACCCTGGCCTTCGTGATCCGTATTGTTTTTCCGGTTAAAACAAGGAGTGTCGGCATGATATTTTATATATTGGGAGAATTCATGAAAATTTACCGAAGTATAGTGTTCTGGGCACCTCTAAAATCCCGGCAAAATGTTTTTTTCACTATTCCCTGTAATAGCCTCGCAACGGCTCAAAAATAATTTGGTAGGCCCATCGCTCTTACTAATTAAGGCCGCCCGTTCAAATTTTTTCTTGGCCATTTTAAATTCCTTGTTTTGGAACGCCTTCAAACCCTCCGAGAAATAATTGCAAAACGTTTTATATTCATTAGTAGATTCGGCACCCACCTTGCTATCTACAGAGTATATTTTAACCTCATTTTGCTTTCCCCTTATTAGTACGGAGTCTAGTTCCCGACAATTAAAATTTTCGGAAACATTTCGGTATGTATTCTCACATATCAATATTTTCGCATTGTATTTTTTCGTTTCGCTTTCAAGTCGTGCGGCCAGATTAACCGGATCACCGATGACCGTGTACTCAAACCGTTTTTCCGATCCTATATTTCCGGAAACAACATTACCTGTGCTAATACCTATACCTATTTTGAGGTTAACGTTCAAATTTTTTCCGTTATTTAAATCCTCCAACATTTTGAACATATCCAGGGCACATTTTACAGCATTGATTGAATCGCTGGTATTGGTATACGGCAAGCCAAACACGCCCATAACGGCATCCCCGATAAACTTGTCCAGTATTCCATTGTGGTTGTGCAAAGAGGTCACCATAGAATCAAAATATTTGTTCAAAAGCTCAACAATCTGAACGGCTCCCAATTCTTCCGTGAGTTTTGTGAAATTCCGGATATCTGAAAACAAAATACTACATCTTCGATTTCTACTTTGCAGGATTGAAAGATCATCTTTGTTCAGGACCTCATTGACCAAGTGTTGGGGAATATACCTGCTTAAATTGGCCCGTATTCTTTTTTCCCTGGTTACATCATGAAAGACACTTACCGAACCAATAATATCACCGGTGGAATCCGCCATGGGAAGAACGCTTAAATTGGCGACCACTTTCCTGGACTTTTCCGTTTTAAACTCCACACCATACTCGTAATGCTTATTCCCTGTTCGTACGGTTTGTTCCCCGTATTGAAGTAAGGAAATCAATTTTGGATTCAAGTCGCGTAAAAACGTATTGTTTAAAATTTGTCGATTGTCTAAATCAAATATCCGATAAAAAGTACGGTTCGCGGTTTGAACTTTATTGGATTTATCAATGGTGACTATGCCGTTATCCAAGTTTTCCACCAAAACGTTCAGATAATTTTTCATTCCGTTTATCTGGTTGAAAAGTTGCGCATTTTCAATGGCAATTCTTATTTGGATGGCAAACCCTTGAAGTATTGCTAAATCACTTTCGTCGAAGTCGCTCTTTATTTTGTTAATTACCTGAATAACGCCTAGAATCCGATGCGACGAGCTGAAAATGGGAACGCTTAATATTGATTTCGTTTTATAGTTTGTCTTAATGTCTATGGACGGATCAAAATGGGGATGTTTATAAGGGTCATTTACAATGTATGGCTCTTTGTTTTTTGCAACCATAGCTACGATGCCCTTATTCGTTCTAATGGTTTCGGCCTCCAGCCCTTTGGCATATTTGGTCCACAGTTCATTGCTTCCCTCGTCCATAAAAAAAAGGGAACTGCGATCTGCCTGGGTTATTTCGGCCGCTTTGATCATGATAAGTTGTATCAAACTATCCAGATCCAATTCCGAGGTAACCGTACCGAAAACATCAAGTAGGGTGGAAAAATTGTTTTTTATGCGCTCACTGGCTAAATATAATGTCGTGTTTTTTACTATTAGGGAAATAGTGGCGGCAAATCCGTTCAATACCGCCAAATCTTTGTCCTGAAAAAGCCCCTGCTTCTTATTGAGGCATTGTATCGCTCCTATCACTTGGCCGTTTTCGTTATGAACAGGTTGACATAGGGTCGATTTGGTCAAAAAATTTAACTGCCTGTCGTAGGAAGGATCGAACAAACTTGAATTTTGTACGTCATTCTCAATGATTGCTACATCCCTTTGCGCAACAGCCCCTGCTATACCTTTTCCCAAAGGGATTGAAAAAATCATGTTCTCAACACCTTGGGCTACTATACTTTCCAACAACATCGATTCCTTATCCAACAAAAAAAAAGAACTCCGCTCGACATCCAAGGCAAGGGAAACATGCTCCAAAACAGCACCTACTTCTTGTAGCAATCTTTTATACTTCATACTGTTCAACCCACTTTTTGAATTTGCTTTCGGTATAGTTGAAAATCATTTTTACCGCTCCCTTTTCAGATGCCATTTCCAATACATCTACAGGATCGCAGCGTATCAAAGACCCCATTTGTCTTTGGTTCCTTTGAATAATCCTTCCAAGTAGAAATAAACATTTCGTCAGAAAAGGTTTTAGCCGATAGGTTGTTTAAATTATCCGCGGGAACAAATTTGTTGGAGGTATAATCCAAAAGCTCTTTGATGACATCATAATTAGATGTAAACTTTCTCAGTAAATCATATCTACTTTGTGCCTCCGCCATAAAGATTATATTTTAAGTAAGCTGTCTTTTGGCCAGATGCGAGAAAAGCCCGTTGTTTTTGATCAATTCATCATAAGTGCCGGACTCCACTATCTCGCCTTTATCCATAACATAAATTCTGTCGGTATTGATTATGGTGCTCAGTCGATGTGCGATAACTATTCGGGTTGCCTGTAAATTGTCCAAACTTTCCGAAACAATATTCTGGGTACGGTTGTCCAGCGCACTAGTGGCCTCGTCCATAAATAGGAGCCTTGGCTTGTGTACTATGGCCCTTGCTATCATCAAGCGTTGTCTTTGCCCCCCGGAAAAAGTGCCCGCTCCCTCACTCACCATCGTATGCATTTCCATGGGCATCTGTTTAATGTCCTCCTCCATGCCCGCCATGCGTGCTGCTTCCCAGGCATCGTCAAGATTCAATTCCGAATTGCCCACTAAGTTCTTATAGATACTGCCAGACATTAACGCCCCATTCTGAAGTACAACCCCGATTTGCCGACGAACAAGGTCTTTGTTCATGGAATCAAAGGCATTACCATCATAATATACCGAACCGGCCTCAGGTTCCTCAAAACCCAACAGGATCCGCATGACGGTAGATTTGCCGGATCCCGAAGGCCCTATAAGCGCCACCATCTCCCCAGCTTTGATTTTAAGCGAAATATTTTTTAACACCAAAGGTTGGTCTTCGTTATATCTAAAGGAAACTCCATTTAGCTCTATCTCACCACTTAATTCACCAGGATCGGTACTATCGTGGGTGGATTCGGGAGTTTCCTCCAAGATGGGTTTGACCCGTTCATAAAGCGTTACAATGTTGAGCGATGATATCAATGCCATGCTCATTTTCAATGAATCATTTAAAAATTGGTTAAACGCGCTGATGAATGCCATGAAAGCGCCAACTGAAATTAACCCTACTTCGGCAGTAGTTGTGGTGGTAACGGTATAGTAGATAAATGAGAAGAAAAAAATGTTCGTCAGTAACGGGTAGGAACCGTTGAAAACCTCAATATAATTTTGATAGCTTCCAGACCTAAAGGCAAGTTTTTTTAGATTTGCGAATTTTTCGGCCCAAAGCGTGAATATGCGTTTTTCGGCTCCCGTAATTCTAATTTTCGTGATTCCCGACAAGAATTCAAACAAAAAACCCTGAATGTTGCCTTGTTCATCGGAAATATCCCGATCATATTTTAACTTGAGCCATCCGATACCCACAATAAATAATACGGCCACAAAGGCAAGTCCAACACCTACCCAGGCCAAACTTGAGTCGTAATAGAACAAAAGCAACAAATTGACCGCCGAAAAGGCCCCACTCAATACCGCAGTCATTAAAGTGCCTGAGAGGATTTGCCGAATAGCGTTTACGCTCAAAGCCCTGTTCGTGAGATCCCCGGCAGTATATTTTTTATAAAAGGATACCGGCAATCTAAGAAGATGGTCCATTAATCCTCCCTGAAGGTTCACATTCGATTTGGTCTCTACGCGCAGCTGTAAAACACCCTGAATAAGTTGTAGCAGCGCAGTAACCACACCTATAATCAACATTATTCCGAAGACCTCGAACAACATACTCCGGTCCGCAGTCGGAATAACATCGTCGAACATCACTCCCGACAATACGGGCACCAATAACCCAAGTAAGCTGCCAGCGAATGCCGCTAATATCAAATATTTGGCATCACGTTTTACCCCCTGGATCGCAAAACCCATTATTTTCTTAAGGGAGGTCATTTTACGATCAAAAGCAAAAAAGAACATATAGGCAATAGGTTCTAAATTCTCCGCTATTTCACGGGTTACGCTTTCTTCTGTATTTGTTTCGATATCTTTAATTACATACGTTTTGGCATCTTTTTGTAAGAGTGCAAGTGGTCTTTTCCCCTCTTTCGAAAAAGCCAACATATATCCGTTTTCCTCCTTCCACCAGCTACCTCTTAAAATTACTTTTCGTATCCTTACGTTGGAAGCCTGCCCAATCGCAAAAAGTTGATTGTTTGTGCTGTCGTTATAGCTTTCCATAAATTTGGGGGCAATGAAGCTAAAACCCACCTCGTTACCAATGAGTTGGCATGTCGCTAACAGCAGGTTATTGGAATCTACATGTAACTTGTTGGCTAGCCGGTCCACAGCATTGGATTTGTTGGAAACTATAGCCCCGAGTTCCTGCAATGTAGCATGGAGTCTTTCCCCGTCCGTATTTATTTTATATTCTATCCGGGCCTTTTCCTTTAACCTTAAATCTCTGTGATTGTCAATTATTTTTTCATAAAAGTGTTTTTGTATATCTTTCAATGAAAGCATAAAGAAAATATCATCTTTCAATACTTCCTTGGTAGATAGTACTTTTAGTTTGGTATCCTTGGTCAATGACTTCAGCCAAAGTTTACCGCTAACGGGAAACGGATACGGATATTTTGCCACAAAATTATGAGAAACCGAATCGGCATATTTAGAGACATCGCCTTCAATAAGGCTGCACCATAAAAGATCTTTGTAAGGGTATGCAACTTCGCCTTCATCCAAAGAAAATTCATGTTCATCCCCGATAACCTTATAAATTCGTGGTAGTTTTTCCGTGTATAGCTCTTTAGCCAATTTGGAAATCCATTTATTTACATAGTATTTAAGGAAGATAGGGTCTATATCCATTAAATTATTTTGATTCAATTCCAGCAGTCGGGCTTGCGAACTGACAACCAAAAGCTTTATCCCGGACTTTACAGGAGAATTCAGCAAACTGAACAATAGCTCCCCTTTCCCTGCCTTGCATAAATGGTTTAGTTGGCTTGTATACGTTCCATCCTGTGCGATTTCAACATTGTAGACATCGACTTCTCCGGCTATGACCATCCAGAAGTTGTCATGGCTATCCAGAATTATAGGCCTGTTTGCCCCTAAACTGATTTTTCTATTATCTGGCATAATGTCTCTTTTATTTGGAACTTATCAGATCTGCATAAAGCCCGTTACTTTTCATGAGTTCGCTGTGTGTACCCCGCTCTACGATCTTTCCGAATTTTAGAACGATGATTTCATCACAATCCTTTATAGTGCTTAATCGGTGCGCCACAATCAAGCAGGTACAGCCCCTTCTTTTGATATTGTCCATAACCAACTTTTCCGATTTCGGATCCAGGGCACTTGTAGCTTCGTCCATGATCAAAATGGAAGGATTCAAGGTCAATGCCCTCGCAATCTCCAGCCTTTGACGTTGTCCTCCACTGAAATTTGCCCCTCTTTCCGTTACTTCACTTTCGTAGGCGTGGATCCGTTCGGCTATGGTGTCGTGTATTTCGGCATCATGTGCGGATTTTATGATCTCGCTTTTGGGCACCCTGTGGTCCCAAAATGAAATATTCTGCTCTATCGTTCCTTTAAAAATCAGGACTTCCTGATCGATTACGGCTACAGATTCGTTTATGACATGGCGTGGAATATCCTTTCTTGAAATACCATCGAACAAAATATCCCCTGTCCAGGGTTCATAAAGCCCTGCTGCCAATTTGGATATTGTAGATTTACCGCTGCCTGATCCCCCAACCAGGGCAAGCCTGCTTCCGGGCTTTAGGCTTAGACTAAAATCCTCTATCAATGCAGGCATTGCTGTACTATACCCGAACGAAATATTCTTTATTTCCAAATGTCCGATCAGTTTAGTAACAGGCACTTCTTCGGATTCTACAAATTCTTGATCGTCCTGCGTTGTAACCAATGTTTCCTCCTGCTCAAACTCATCCGAGGTCTCATAGTTCAGGACATCATCTATGCGGTTCATATCGCCATCGGTTTCCTGCAATAAACTCCCTACGGAAACCAATTGGTTTACCGGCCGCATAAAATTGTTCATAAGATACAGGAAGGCAACCAGCATGCCCAAAGTCATTTGCCCATCCATCACCCGCATTGCCCCGAGACCTAAAATAATGGTCGTGTTGAGCGACATTAAAAGCGGGGGAATTACATTTAAACGTACCGTGAGCCAGCCCAGCTCTTGTTGGGCATTGATGACCTTTGCCAAATAACCGGACCAATTCATAAAGAAATCATTTTCCCGTCCGGAGGCCTTTAAGGTTTCTATCATGCTTATTCCTGAAGTAGTAGTACCCAACAGTTTACCGCTCTCGTTGATAAGGCGGCGATTGCCGTCCTTACGCGCAGTGGATACGAACTGTAGGGCAATTACATTAATTGCTGCCATGGCAATACCGATACTGGTTAAGAGTATGTCATAAGTAAACATCAGCATCGCATAAAAGATGACGACTATTACGTTCAAAAGGGCATTGGCCAATTCACCGCTCAGTAGCCGGGCGACTTTATCATTTAAGGTAACTCTGCTACCTATTTCTCCACTATATCTCTGGGAGAAAAAAGCAATCGGCAAATGAAATACGTGCCATAAGAACTTGCTAGAAGTAGTAAGTGCAAGTTTTGTCTCTAACCGCAACAAATAATATTGTTGAATATATATCAGGGCAGAGTTAATCAACAAGACGCCCGCCATGACCAGTAATAGCGGCATTAAAAACCCGGAAACCTGATTGATCAGATATTTATCGATGAAAACCTGGGTAAAAGAGGGAATGACAAGTCCTGGAATAACCAGGAACACGCTGGCCAACACAATGAAAACAACACTTAGTCTGGAACTGGTAATTCTCGTAAGCAATGAACGGATCAGGCCAGTTTTTTCATTCCCTTTTTCAAATTTTTCGTTAGGCTTAAAGGTCATGACCACGCCGGTAAAGGCTTCGTCAAACTCCTGATGGCTTACGTGGTATCTGCCTTGGGCGGGATCGCTCAAATACACCCGGCTATTTGTAAAGCCTTCAATGACCAGAAAGTGATTAAAGTTCCAAAAGATAATGGCGGGCATTTCCATCTCCTTCAATTTTTCGATGGATTTGGCATACCCTTTGGCTTCCAGGCCATATTCACGGGCGGCCTTTAGGATATTCGTCGCTTTTAAGCCATCCCTTGAGACCCCACAAGAGACCCTTAACTTCTCCAAAGGAACGAACTTTCCGAAATAGCCCAACATTATGCTCAAAGCTGCGGCACCACACTCAACACCTTCCATCTGTAAGACCGTAGGTGTTTTGACCCTATTGCTATTCTTGTCGGAATTAAAAATGTTCGTAACCGTCATTTTGGCAGGGTTAATACAAGTCAAAGAATTTTTTTAAGGCAGGAACAACAATCGTTATCGGAGGTTCAGATTTTACCGTCACCTTTCCGAAGCACGAAGTGCCTTCATTGATCAAAACATCCGGGCCTTGCGCAGAGGTCCATTCAAATCCACTGAACGATTCGGGATCTTTTTGAAATTTTACGTGCACCTCAAAGGGTGCACCCATCCCTAAAAGACCCTGTACCAACTGATCGTTTTTTACCGAGGTCATCATTCCTTTTTGTGTTATCGGAAAATCGGATACATAGGTCACTTCGCCTTTCATAAAACCAAATTCCTGGGGCTGCACCGTAGAAGGGGCTACCAAGGCTTCCATACCCACTTTTATCTTTTTTCCGTCTTGGGAAGGGATATAAAGCACTCCCCGCAGATCCCCGGCGACCCCGTCGTAATTCTTTAATTTGAACAAGGGCGTACCCTGGCCCACAATGATGCCGGCATCTGTAAGTACCTCAACGACTTCACCGCTGTACGGACTTTTTATATTGGATTGAATGTCATACCGCTCGGTCAACTGTTCCAAATTTCTTTTGGCCTGCGCTATACGTTGTTTTAGGAGATTAACTTTTTGTCCCGAATCAAAATCAAGGTTCAGTTTCTGTGATGAGGTCTGTGCTATTTGTGCTTTGAGGCTTTCAATTTGATTTATAGCACCTTCAATCCCTTGTTCTGTATTTACCATCTGGGAAGTTGTGATCAACCCTTTTTTCTGTAACTCTTTTTCGGTTTCGAGCTGATTCCCTAAAAAGGCAAGGGTCTTCTCCAGGGCGCCTATCTGTAAGTGTAGGCTCAAGCGCTGCTGGCCGATAAACTCTCCCTGCAATCTAGTATCCTGGGACCCGAACGACTTTAGTTGTTCCAGTTCAAATTTACGTTCTGCCAAAAGTGCTTTGGCTTCCTCGATTTGCTGTGTCAATTGAGGCTGTTCTATTACCGCAATGATATCCCCGTCTTTTACCTCATCCCCTATACTGACCATTAAATTTACCAACTGGCCCTGCGAGGTAGAGACCACCTCATGTATTTCACCTCCCAAAAGCACCCCCGTTACGTTCAACCTCGTCTTTACATTCCCCCAAAAAGACCAGGCAATGGCCGTAACAAGTGCCACGATTATCGTAGCGAGGGCAATCCAGGCTTTTGGCCCGGTGACCTTAATGAGTTGATCTAATTTCTCGGGGGTCGAGAGTTTTTCCAATGCTGCTTTTCTGAAAAATGTAGGAGGCATGTCTACTGATGATTAATTAATACCCGGTAAAGTGTAAAACATCAGTTTGTCAACTGATGTCAAGGTTTCGTTTTCTCCCATTGAAATCAAGGTTCCCGTTTCAAAGCGTAGATCCAAAATGGCGGTGGCGAATTGTTCTTGTGCCCGCAGGTGTTCCAATTGGGCAAATGTCAAACGTTCCTGGAACAAAATTAAATTTAACAAAGTGGTCAGGCCGTTCTGAAATTTTACCCGTTCATTATGGAAGACCTCCTGGTAATATGCCAGGGTTTCTTTGGCCTTATTCAGAATCACTACGCTATTTTCAAGATTAGTGAACGCAATGCTGACGTTTAAATCAATGTTCCGAATCAAATTTTCATAAGATAATCGTTGATCTGTCAAAGCGATTTTGCTCTTGGCAAAATTGGCCTTTGCAAGATTGTTGTTCAAAGGAAAAGAAAACGTAAGCCCTAGGCCTATGGTATGATTGCGGCCCTGGCGATTCCCAAACGCATCCAGATACCGCCCTATTCCACCACCCGTTGCAGCGCCGCCGTAGGTTACAAATCCGGTCAGGTCTAATTGTGGCAGGACAGCATTTTTGGCAGAAAATAATTGTAGTTCCAGTCCTTTGTTGTTGTTTTCAATGGCTTTGATATCTGTTCGGTAGTTTCTGGCCAAGGCGACCATGGTACCGAGGTTCTTTTCCGCATTGAATTTGGCCTGTAAGATTGTGGGAAATTCATTCGCCGGATCACCGATATTCCGGCTTTCAACTTCATCCGTACCGATGACCCTTCCCAAATTGATGCGTGCCGTAAATAAATTTTGTTGGGCCGTTGTGGTCTGCCTTTCCTGTTGGGCCAGATCCGCCTTGATCTGGACCAGATCGCTTTCCGGTTTTTTGTCCGCTTTTACAAGTTCTTCGGTAATCTCGAGCACGTTGCGCACCCTGTTTTCATTCTCTTTAAAAACTCCCAGGCTTTTATATGCTCCTAAATATTGCCAATAGGCTTTTCCTAGCTGTAAAATTTCAAATGCCACATTGAGCTCAAAGTTGAGGTTGGCGCTTTCTATTGCCAACACGGAGGATTTTTCAAAAGCCGTAGTTACTTTTATGCCGTTATTACGAAGTAAGGGTTGCGTTAGGGAGAGGGTAGCGGAAGCGGTATGGTCTGATATGTGCGGACCTACCTCTTCATTAAACCTGTTTATCGGAAAGTTGTCGGATAAGCCAGAGTAGCTTGAGCTTATGTCGGCTACAAGGCCGGTCCTGAACCTTTTTTGTAGGCCAATACCGAAATCGGTGTTTTTTGTTTCCAAATCACCAAAAAGAACCTGGTTTCCTGGATCGGCATCAAAAAGCGTAAGCTCGCTCTTAGTGATATTCGCCCCGGCGGATAGTTGATAATCGAAGGCGCTTCTTTGTGTCCTGTAATCTGCCTCGGCCCGGTCAGTTTCCAGCTTATTTCTTTGAATGAGCGGGCTTTTGAGAAGGGTCAACTCGGATAGGATTTTGAGATCCCCATCAATTTCTGACTGCCCCAACAATTCCATCGTTGAAAACAGTAAGAATACATAAAAGAATATATGTGCCCTTTTCACCATACCATAGGAGCTTAAACTTCCGAGAATTTCTTGAGTATTTGGCCAAATCTTGCCCCCGCTTGTGAAATTCCCGCCAAGACATTGTTGTCAATGGCATCTAAATCTTCCAAGGTTCCATAGCCGAGTTGGTTGGTTGTCTTCCGCAATCTGTCAGACAGAAATAGTGCCAGTGCGTAATAAAAGTTGGCCTGGAACTGGATATCTTGCTGCATACGGCTTTTTATAAGTTCCTTGGAGATGACAAAAATTTCACAGGGATCCGTGGCAGTCACTGAAACCGAAGGAGGCCTGGATTCTAGAAAAGACATCTCACCTAAAATTTCCCCGGTACCTATTAGGGCAATTTCAGTAATGTTCGCAATACCATCGCGAATGGAAAGGCGCCCTGATAAAATGATGTAGAGGTTTTCAATTTCTTCATTGCGGTGTATTAATATATCTCCGGTTTTGATGGCTTCCCTGTGTCCGTTGTTGATCATCCATTCAATATCCATATCGTTTAGGTGACCCAATAAAAAAAGTACTCGCTTCATGGTATGGTTTTTTACATTTTGATTTTATTTTGTGCTTTATCAAATATAACCCGGGAAATAAGTGTAAAACTGTCATGAGAACGGATAAAACTGACAGAGGAGCTAAAGCTTTTTAGGTTTTGCAGGAATGTTTAAATAAATAATAGCGTCCCCCGATTGGTCTTCTACTTTTACCTTGCAGCCAGTTGGCAACTTATGGGGAATGCCCGTAACCTTCTCGATGGTTTCTATTGGGTTTTGAATAAACTCCCTTTTAAACTTTTCATTTTCCCAACAGGCCTGTATGAGAAGATTGATCAGTTTTTGTGCTTGTTGTTGTTCTTTCGTTAATTTCAAGGCCTTGGTTTTCATTTGTGCTTCTACAAGACAAAGTTATTTGGGGAATCCCGGATATTTCTGACAAATAAACTGAATAGTATATTTTGCATCGCCAGTGTGGTGATTGCTCAGGTGGCTTACTAAATTTTTGTTGCTATTTTTTCTTTGTGCAAGGCGAAATTTGCAAGCATAGCAGCGCTACGGTTAAAAATTTTAACGCCGAAGAAAGGAAAAGGAGTGGGGAAAACAGTGAGTGAATTTAGCAATCACCACACCAGGAAAGGTTGTCAGGAAGGCAATAGTTCCTTGGGCATGGAGCCATATTGTCTATAGAACAATTTTGAGAAATAATGGGCGTCGTGAAAGCCCACGGCATAGGCCACTTCCGAAATCGTACGGTAGGCGTATTCCTCCAATAATTTTTTCGCTTTGTGCAATTTTAGTATCCGAACGTATTTGTTAGGAGTAAGCGAGAGGAATTTTTTTATGTTGCGATGCAATTGCCGTTCGCTGACCGACACCTCAAAAGCAAGTGCAAAAAGGCTCAACTGATCCGGGTTAGCTTCGGTCAGTACCACCTTTTCCAAATCTACAAGCCAGGCTTTGTCGGTCTGTGAAATCTTTTTAGGGTCAATTTCCCCGTTGCACATGGCCTTAACGTGGGGATTGGTTTCGTACATCCCAAAAATCAGCGGTTGTGATAATTTACTTTTATTTACGGAAGCTTTTTTAATCACTTCCTGAATAAGCTCGGCAATTATTTTGCTGTTCTCCAGGGTTATTTCGGCCACGTTTTGTTTCGATGAATCACCGAAAAGTTGTTTGACCACCCGATCATTTGCCGTAATTATGGATTCCAGGGGATTTTTAATACCATTCATAATCTCCAACACGATATCTGGGGAACTCCAGTCTATGCTATTGGTTCGATTGTTCATTGGTATTCCCTTTATCCTTCCACTGATAAAACTAGTGATGGTCCGAAGTATAAAACCGACCGATACACTGTCAAAACCGACGGCCTTTAATTGTATTATCAAGATAATGAGGTGTATTGCAGGAAGCTTGCAGGGAAATATTTTGTTGATAAAAAAGAGAAGTGAACAAGTGCTTTACACAAAAGCAAAAACCTCACATTTTACTCAAAAATGTGAGGTTTTTTAAAATTCCAAACCTACTCATAAACGACTACTTACATTCCGTTTGTAACAAGTCACTCGTCAGAAATTATTCTCTATTTCTTCTTTTTAAAAGCTTTCAATGTATATATAAAAGTAATTGAAAAAATCGCTGTCCAAAAGACCACGTGAATTATGTCCTTTGCCTTCCATGTATTATAATCAGTCTCAGTCCCAAAAATAGGAGTCGTGGCATATATAATGGTTAAAAATGAAATAATACAAACAACTAAATATACATATTTATTGACCATAAGTCATTATTTTTTGGTACATCAAACTTAGAAATATTCCATTAAAAGTTATAAAATTTTAATGATTAGCCAAAGATAAACATTATAGAGATCTATGACTTACATTTTACATTGAGCGCCAGCATCATAAGCTCCCTGACAAATATCATCTACAGCTCTAATAACGGCTATTGCAAGCGCAATCGGACCATAGGGAAATGCACCTCCGGCAACATTTTCCAACTGTTCATCGGTTAGTTCGAGATTATCCAAATCTGGCTTTCTTGGTATGTTAAGATAAACAAAACTGTTATCTGTTTGATCTTCAACCATCAACACTTTACCTTCCGGCAGACTAATCTTTTTTCCTATAAATTCTTCTATTGTAGTTTTGGGATTATTCAATAGCTGGTTTTTAAAGTTTTTGTTTTTCCGGCAGTTAGCGGTTAAGTCTTTCAAAAATTCTTGTGCATTCTGTATTTTTTGTGGTTCCATAATAATTATATTTTTTTATTGTCATTTAAAAGCTATATTTTTTATCTTAAGTCTACCTTATTCTCACACAACCAGAGCCCAAAATTATATCCAATGTCATAAAAGATGTTTTTTTCGGTATTTACCCATCCGCCAGCAATTAGTTCAAGTTGTTCCTCGCTAAGCTCCAAGTTCTCTAAATCTATTTTTTTTGGAATATTAACGTAAATCGTTGAAGCATCCATTTGATCTTCGACTACGATTGAAACCTCATTTGGAAAATTTATTCTGCCGTCGGTAAAGGTTTTGATGGTTTCAACAGGCGAAGTGATTAGTTGTTCTTTAAAACTGGCATCCTCCCATGCCTTGGATACAATTTGCCCATAAAGTTCTTGGCCTTGTTTCTGTTGTTCTTGCGTAATTTTCATTTTATTCGATTGTTAAGTTTATTGAAAAGTTATGTCCTTTAAAGGATTAAAGGGTTTTGGCAAACCCCGGGTACAACCATCACCGTAAACCCCGCCGGATACTGCCTGTAATTGCTCTTCATTGAGTTCA
>JBGTNL010000105.1:0-38975 GCA_041743085.1 Flavobacteriaceae bacterium | reverse complement strand
AGGTCGGAATTGCCTTTTCGCAATTCCGGGCGGGGCAAAATACAAAATTTCGGTTTTTGGACCCAAGGCCAAAATGAAACCGGCGAAATACCTCTATGGCTCTGCCTTGAGGATAGTCGGTTTCAAGAAATTTTTTATTTTACGGTTGTAAAGGTAGTATAGGATACCATTGAATAATTAGTTGATATTGTACGTTTACTAACTTATTTTGACCATTTTGAACTTTATATCGTTTTAATCTAAGTAATTCCCCTATGGCTCTGCCTCGGGCCTGCCTGCCGCAGGCAGGGATAGTCGCCCGCCAGAGGCGGGTAAACTTTCAAGAAATTTTTTATTTTTAAAATAAGGTATAAATTTATAGTGCTGCAGCAAAAAATCGAAGGGTGTTCTTTATATGTTCCTGCCAATAGGACCACTCGTGCCCTCCTGGAAATTCTTGGTACACATGCTCTATTTTTGCTTTTACCAGTTGTTCGTGAAGCTTACGGTTGTGTGTTATCAAAAGGTCTTCGGTACCGCAGTCGAACCGTAATCTTGGCAAATTACCGCTTTGCCACTGTAACATGCCGTATACGGAATTCTGCTTTTTATCTTTTTGTAAATAGTGAGGTAAAGCTTCTTCCACAAACAGTGACATTTGTGCTATATCGGTTATGGCCGAATGCACAGAAATTGCCTTAAACTGTTTTGGATATTTAATGCCCAATCGCATAGCTCCAAAACCACCCATTGATAATCCAGATATAAACCTATCCGATATTTTACCTACTTCAGGAATGTTTTCCATAACGGCGGCAGGTACATCCTCAATGATCCATTTCTCGAAATCAAATCCATCGTGATTCAAGTAGCCTGATCCATCGCCCCATAAACCATCGGATGGCATAGCAATGACCATTGGAGGAATCTCGCCATTTTCCATCATTTTCGATGCCGTTACATGTACACCGCCCTTCCGGGACCATACCCATGCACTGCCATAAACCCCATGGAGTAAAGTTATCAGCGGAACATCTTTGGGATTTTCAATCGGGGGCACAAAAACACAGATATCACCGCGCCCTTTGAGGTTCGGTGTCTTGACCGTTATAAAGCGAAGATTATCACTCTCGAATTCGGGATTGGATATCTCGGTCGTTCTAAACATTTTAGAAGGGTTGTATATGGATTATTCGTCGGCTAAGACATAACTTAACACTAGGTTCGAATATTGCGAGGCGGTCCCTGGTTTACCTCCCGTTGCTGCTTGCTGCGATTTTTTTGGTATTTGGTTTAGCCATAATTAAAATATGAATTCTATTCTGAATAGAATTTGTCCTAAGTCCTGCATCTTTTATGACCTTTGCCCTTGCTTTTTTGTCTTTCTTTGCCATTTAAGCATTGAAAACAATCACTCCCTTTGCATTTTTTCCAGCCAGCATATCATCAAAAGCCCGGTGTAAACCATTAAGTGGATAGGTATTTGTAATCAGCTCCCCTGTTCTCGGTCATTGCTTTCACTTTTTCTGCGGCTTTTAACAGTCCTACATCATTCTTCTCCGCTTTTATCGTATGGGTTGCGCCAAATAGTTTGGCCATCTCCAACCGCTTTACATTAATATCGATAGCAATGATCTTGGTGGCCATGCTGATCTTTGCGCCCTGAATCACGCTTAATCCTACCCCACCAGTACCTAAAACCACTACCGAAGAACCTGACCTGACTTTAGCGGAATTTACCACGGACCCGAAACCCGTCATCACCCCGCAACTAATAATACTGGCCGCACTAAAGGGCATTTTTTTTGAGGATTTCTTTACCAGGGCAGAGACCTTTACCAGAGTGTATTCGGAAAAGGTTCCAATATTAAAGGAGCGTTCAATGGGATTACCGTTCCAGGTTGTTCCCCCTAAATGGGCATGCCCACCGGTATATCCGTTTGCGCCGGCCACAACGGGCGAATTCTTTTCGCAGATATGCTCATTGCCTAATTTGCATTGAAAACATAACTTACAGGGTGTTGCCCAATTCAGGATTACTTCGTCACCGACGGCCACTTGCTTAACGCCGGCACCCACCATTTCCACTACTCCAGCTCCTTCATGCCCCAAAACTATTGGTTTTCCCCACTGTAATGAATCATAATCGGTATGGCACAGACCTGCCGCTTTCATTTTGATCAATACCTCGTCTTCTTTTGGTTCGTAAACCGTTATCACATCAATTTTAAACCCGCCGCTGCCATCGGCAACGGCGGCCCTACACTTTTTTGAGTTTTTCATGGGATAATTTCTATACCAAAGGACTTAAAACTACTACTTTTTGGTTCAAGCTATCTAACCTAAACTAACAGATTAATACCTTATTTTGTCTATTTATAGCTTGTTTATGGCCCTTAAATTAAAAAATCACATATCTTTTGACCATGAAAGCACAACTTGAAAAAATCAGCAGCCCTTTACACCGTTCCTTTAAAGCGTTCCGCTACAGAGGAGAGCGTTTTGATGCCCCGTGGCACTTTCATCCAGAATATGAACTTACCTATATCGTCCAAAGTAACGGAATTCGTTTTGTGGGCGATAGTGTCAAAGAATTTGAAAATGGAGATCTGGTACTTCTCGGGGCCAACCTTCCACATTGTTGGAAAAATATGGAGCAGCAAATTCAAACTGCTGAATCAATCGTTGTTCAATGGAAAAACGATTTACTTGGCGATGGATGGTTGGATACCAGCGAATTCTTACCTATTAAAACGCTATTGGAATCGGCTTCCCGCGGTATTCGGTTCGATACCCCGAATAATACGGAGGTTGTGCGGGCATTGGACACAATGCCAGAGCTTTCACCTTTTGAAAGAATGTTAACACTGTTGAGCATATTGAACCGGTTGGCCGCTTCTAAAAACTATGAATTTCTCTCCGCCGACAATTTTGCGCCAAAATTGAACCGCAATGCGAGCAAGAATATCGATCGCATTCAAAACTTTGTTGCGGAACACTATAGGGACAATATTACCCTAGGGCAAGTTTCCGATTTAACGGCAATGAGCGAAGAAACGTTCTGCCGGTTCTTTAAACGTACGTTCAATAAATCATTTTTTACCTTTCTAAATGAATACAAGATTAAACTGGCCTGCAAACTACTGATTGAATCGAACAAACAGGTTTCTGAAATCGCCTTTGAATGTGGTTATGAAAGTCTCCCGTTCTTTTATAGGCAATTCAAAAAATTTATGGGCTGCTCGCCTTTGGTTTACCAGAAAAAGTACGCAAGGGTATTTACATAATAGCCATTACCATTAGTTACTATGAAACTTTACAAGCGTATAAAAAGGAGAAATAACCATATGTCGCACAGATTAGAACACCCGTGGGTCGGGAGCGATATTAAAAACCGAATTTAGCAATGCACTAATGAAAATAAAATATGGCATTTAGAAATTTAACCTGTATAACAATATGCTCCATTCTTTTGTTGGCAGCATGTAAAACCGATAAGAACAAAAAAGAGGAATTGGCTACCGTTGCCGATTCCATCCCCAAATTTGAACCCAATTGGGAATCCATCAAAAAAAATTACAAAGATCCAAAGTGGTTCAGTGACGATAAATTCGGCATTTTTATACATTTGGGAGCCTATGCTGTACCCGCCTTTGGCTTGGAATGGTCCCCAAGACAAATGTATATGGATACCGCGACTTTTTCGGCTCAAATGGATCTGGGCAGGAAGGGCCCCAACCTCACATATCTGCATCACAAAAAGACGTGGGGCAGGACCATAGATATGGTAGATAATTATCGGCCCGACATACTGTACTTTGATTTTTATGTAGATATCGATGATTTTGCCGAATTGCGACCAAAATTGGCCGCCTACTACTATAATAAGGGAGAAGAATGGGGCAAGGAAGTGTTCATCAACGATAAGAATTTTGGACATGAAGCTTTTCCCGAAGGAATCGTAATCTACGACCTGGAGCGCGGAAAACTCCCCGGGCCCGCCCGGACGTACCATTCGGTACGGGCGGGGTTTCCTATTTACCTCTCCTCTTGCATCCGACGAACGAAGAGAGAGGAATGCACAGGGTCAGAACTGTCATTTTCGGCAGTTCTGGGTGAGGTAAAATACAAAATTTCAAGAATTCTTTTATTTAAATTTTAAAAGATGCAGTATATCGTATGTGAAACCCCAGGCCAATTTGTTGTCAAGCAAAAGGAGGAGCCAATTAAAAGTGACAAAGAAGCCATTTTAAAAGTTAAAAAGGTGGGTATTTGTGGCACGGACCTGCATGCCTATTCGGGCAATCAGGCATTTTTTACCTATCCGAGAATACTGGGGCACGAATTGGCGACCCAGGTGGTGGAAATCGGTGATAACGATAAAGGAATCAAAAACGGCGACAATGTAGTGGTCATACCATATTTAAGTTGCGGCAACTGTATCGCCTGTACGGCCGGAAAGACCAATTGTTGTACCCAAATGAAAGTGCTGGGAATCCACATGGATGGCGGAATGCAGGAGAAAATAGCGGTTCCCATTGATCTGTTGCTTCCCGCACAACAGTTGAGCGATGATGAAATGGCCATTGTCGAACCCCTTGCAATCGGTGCCCATGCCATCAAAAGGTCCGGGTTGAAAGCGGGGGAAACCATTGTGGTTATCGGCTGTGGTCCCATCGGGATAGGAATTATGAAATTGGCGCAGCTTGCCGGTGCAAATGTGATCGCCATTGATATGAACCAACAACGTCTAGATTATGCCAAGGAGAAAATCGGGGTGGGACAGACCGTTATGGGCGGCCCGGATGCAGTGGACAAAATCTCAAAAATCACGAATGGCGATATGTGCACCGTGGTTTTCGATGCCACGGGCCATAAAGGAGCGCTGGAAGCCGGGCCGAATTATATGTCGCACGGCGGTAGGTATGTTCTGGTAGGCCTGTCAAAAGGGGAACTAACCTTTACGCATCCTGCGATACACGCGAAAGAAACCACGATCATGTGCAGCAGAAATGCTACTTTGGAAGATTTTGAAAATGTTATCGATGTTTTGCAACAGGGAAACTTTCCAACGGATTCCTTCGTAACCCACAATGTGGATTTCAAAGATATGATCGCCAATTTTGACAATTGGTTGGATCCGGCGAACGGGGTAATAAAGGCAACAGTCAATTTTTAATCTATACAAAGGATAGGACATTACTACCCAAGGGCATGATGCCAAGACAGAAGCCTTTTTATCGGTCTGCCAACAGATGATTAAGAAATTTCCCAATGCCAAAAAAAATCATTACTACTTTGAGGGGATCCATATCGGCCTCGCATAATACTTGGGCGGGGGTTTTATATGACGGAAAGAACCTTTTCATTACAAGGGAATATCAAATAACCGATATCGTAGATAGTGTTGGCGGGGGCGACTCTTTCATGGGCGCGGGGCTATTTTGTGAACACGGTCGGTCTGGATGGGGACATGATCCGACGATATGTCGTATATCAGGAAAAGGAAGAACGTAAGGTCGAGGACCAACAAAAGTAGTTTGAATTCTGAGCTTGCCGTCCCCTATGGGGGCGGCCTGAAAGACACCTTCTAAGAAGGTGGATTTTTACTGTAGGGGTGAATTCGAGCAAGCCGTTTGAGGAGCTGATCCATAATCGGTTTTTATCATCCTCAACATAGAATAGAATACATTTGCTGGGGAAAACCATCCTTTTTGGTATAGGTCTTAAAATCTTTAGTATCCTTCCGAAAAAGGTGAAGACCATTTTAGATTAACAGAATCTAAATGACGGAATTTCGTTTTTGGAGCTTTAGGTCGAAATAAATGGCATTAAACCCCAGGGCAAGGCCTGGGCCCAATAGAAGGAATCGACCCAAGGGTCGAGGTATTAAACCTGGACCCCGCTGAAAAAGCGGGGTTAGTTCAACCATCCATTTTAACCGCTCCCGCTAAAAAGCGGGATTATTAAAATGGGGTTTCACTAATAAAACCGGCGAAACCTGTGCCGAGCCTGTCGAGGTATACCGCTGTAGCTTGCTCTGGGCCTGCCTGTATCCGGCAGGCAGGGGTAGTTGCCCGCCAGAGGCGGGTAAACTTTCAAGAAATTCTTTATTTGGCATACCTATTATCTTTTCCCCTTTTGGGGAAAACGGGAAAGGGGGACAACTTAAGCGAATGTGAAATTAATTTTTTAAACCTAAATGTAATATCTAGAACATATGAAAAAATCAATACTAACAGGTCTTTTCCTAGTTGCCGCCTTGATAGGCACCGCCCAGGAAAACCTACTCGAAAAAAACCAATGGTCAAGGGAAAAGGCCCATGAATGGTACGCCCGGCAAAAATGGATAACAGGGGCCAACTTTAATCCAAGCACGGCCATCAACCAATTGGAAATGTGGCAAAAAGACACCTTCGATCCCAAAACCATAGACCGTGAACTGGGCTATGCCGAGGGCATCGGCTTTAACACCATGCGGGTATACCTGCACAGCTTGGCCTACAAGGTAGACCCCGAAGGCTTTAAAAAAGATGGTATGCCCTACCGTAAGGATGAGGTGGCCCTGATCAAAAAACTGAATGCCGAGGGTAAAAGTGGGCAATGGGCATTGGCAGTAGGCAGTGCCTACCCCTTAAACAGTCTCTAAGTACGAGGTGCGAAGTTTAAAGGGAAAGATTTTGGAACCTGCTAAAGGACAGGCAGGTTTGGGATTTGGGATTTCCTCAAGTCAAGTTGCCTTAGGTACAATAAATGAAAAATATTTGGAATTGGATAACTTGATCGCGAAACCGAATGATTAAACGTAAAAACTTCTAGAAAGCTATTGAAATGAACCGAACAACCCCCCTTCATGTTTCGAAAAACCTCAATGTGATTATGGTGGGCTGTTTTGACACCAAGGGCGAGGATTTCGAATATCTCCACGCCTCCTTGATTCAGAAAGGCGTTCATGTTACCACAATAAATGTGGGTGTACTGGGAACAACAAATCTTTTTCCCATCAATTTTGAGGCCGAAACCGTTGCGTTCGCGGCAGGTTCTGAGCTTTTTAAGATACGTGAAAACAATGACCGTGGCCCTGCGTTGGAACTCATGGGAAAAGGTGCGGCAAAAGTTGTCGCCGAACTAGTGGCCCAGGGCAGGGTAGACGGTGTCATCGGTATGGGCGGCGGCGGCGGCACCTACATGACCTTGGCAGCGATGCAGGCCGTGCCCTTCGGTATTCCGAAATTATGTTTGAGTACGTTGGCGACCAAGGATCTCTCCGCTAAAATAGGGAACAAGGATATTGTTTTGATGGCCTCAATCGTGGATGTGGCGGGACTCAATTCCATCAGTCGCGTGCTGATCGCTCAGGCGGCCGGAGCCATCCTTGGAATGATGGAAACAACGGTTCAACAAGACCAGAATGTCAAGGGTAGCATCGCCATCAGTGTTTTCGGAAATATCGCTGTTTCTGCCAATACATGCACAGAATTACTGAAGTCAAAAGGCTATGAGGTACTTGCTTTTCATGCGGTCGGCACGGGTGGTGCGACCATGGAAGCCCTGACTTCGGAAGGCGTTTTTGATGCCATACTCGATTTGACCGTTACCGAATTGGCCGATGAACTCTGTGGCGGGGTCTGTAGTGCGGGCCCCGACCGTCTGACCGCTGCCGGGCAGATAGGGATCCCTCAAGTTGTAGTGCCGGGATGCATTGATATGGTCAACTTTGGGCCCATGGCAACGGTACCCGAAAAGTACAAAAATAGGCAGTTGTTCAGCTGGGCGCCCGATGTTACCTTGATGCGCACCAGTAAGGAAGAGAACAAAGTTTTAGGTGAATTGATAGCGGAGAAAATCAACGCATCAAAAGGCCCGGTGACCGTATTATTGCCCCTTGGCGGGCTATCCAAGATCGGGGGAGAGGGCGAAATATTTCATAATCCTGAAATCGACAAGGTGTTGTTCGATTCTATAAGGGAAAATGTCAATAACACCATCACCATTCAAGAAGTCCCTGCGAATATCAACACTCCTGATTTCGCGGAACAAGCAGTAAAAGCGCTCTTGAATTTGATGGAAACTTGAAAGAACGGTTTAAAAAGTAGAAACAAGAACAATCGACCATGGAAAACAGTAGTATCAATAGACGCCGATTGCTCTGGGCAAGTTTTTCTACCATTTTCGCTTCTGGAGTCGGTTAGGGAAGAGGGAAGAGGGGATCAAAGAATAATTCAACAACTAAATACATAGAAAACAATGCCAAATAAATGGACGGGGAAAGGAAATCCCTACACAAAACAAGAAGTCAGGGACCGATTGCAAAAGGTCGTAGACCAAAAGAAAGCTATTATCGCTGCCGGGGCAGGTACTGGGATCAGTGCCAAATTCATCGAAAAAGGCGGTGCCGACCTTATCATTATTTACAACTCAGGTAGGTTTAGGATGTCTGGTCACGGTTCGACTGCCGGAATGATGGCCTACGGCGACGCCAATGCTGTGGCCATGGAAATCGGGGAGTTTGAGGTGTTGCCGGTGGTAAGGGAAATTCCCGTAATCTGCGGTGTTCATGGTAGTGACCCCCGTAGAAGAATGTGGCATTTTTTGGGTAAGGTTAAAGATATGGGCTTTTCGGGCGTGAACAATTTCCCGACACATTGCATCATCGATGGCCATTTCAGAAATGTATTGGAAGAAACAGGAATGAGCTTTCAAAAGGAAGTCGAAATGGTCTACTTGGCCACTAAAATGGATATGTTCTCCATCGTGTATGTCGCCAAACCCGAAGAAGCCTTGCAAATGGCCGATGCCGGTGCCGATGCGGTGATTGCACACGTAGGTACCACGGTAGGTGGATCGATCGGCGTGACCGATGCCACGGTTAACATGGATGCAGCGCTTGAACGCACCCAAAAAATCATAGATGCGGTCAAAAAGGCGAATCATGACACCTTTTTCTTGGCACATGGGGGCCCTATAAATACGCCTGAAGATGTAAGATATACACTGGATCATACTACGGGGCTTCACGGTTTTGTGGGTGCATCCTCGTTGGAAAGGATGGGCGTAGAGGCATCTTTGACCAATTTGACCAAAAAATTTAAAGCGTTGACCTTGTAGTTCATTGCGCATATGTCCTTTGAATAGGGTTGTTTTTTTTGTGGACAAGGTGAAAAGCTCCTTCCCTTTCCAAAGGGAGGTGTCTGCTTGCTGACGGAGGGATTAAGTCTTTATGATTCAATTCTGAAAAGACCAAAATGAAGACGTACCTGAGCAAGTTTGCAGGTTCCCGTCCGCAAAACGGACACCCCTCTTTATCTTGGGGAAAGTGAGGAGCTAAAAACTTAGGTTTCGACAGATCTAATAAGTCAGTATAATTGAGTAGTGTATTTTTAAACCTGTTTCTAAAATGTCAAAGAACTGGAAATTCGTCAAAGAAAAGGACATGATGTTCGAAAAGGTCTTCGGGCGCGACCATTACTGGCATTACCATCCGGAAATTATCAAGGGGGCGGAATCCTATATGGTTAAGGTGGCGGTTCCGGAAGGGGATGGACATAATTTCCATCGACACCCGAAAATGCACGAAATCCTATACATATTAAAAGGAACGGCAGAGCAATGGATCGAAGACGAAATGCAATTTCTGGAAGTAGGCGATTCCGTCTATATCGATGCCGATGTGGTACATGCCACCTTCAATGCTGGTGAAGGTGTGCTGGAATTCCTCGCCATCCTATCCCCGCCCGAAGGCTGGGAGGCCGGTACGTTGGATGTAAGCCAATCAGCACCCTATTCGAGTTATCGATCCAAATAATCTGTAATTGCAATGACATCTGAACCAATCCCCTTGTCGCAATAATTGAAAAAATAAAAATCCAAGAAAATGAAAAAGTTGAGATTACCCCTTATGTTGGTGTCGTTTGGGATACTGCTTTTTACGGCTTGTAAAGGCGAAAAAGAACCGCCCCCTGCCTTAGCCTATATCGGGGAGAATCCACGCGTGCAAGTTCCGTTGAGTCCGGAGGATTCCCAAAAACACATACAGCTTCCCGAAGGTTTTAGTGCCGAACTCTTTGCCGCCGAACCCAACATCATCAATCCCATCGCATTCGCTTGGGACGAGAAAGGCAGGCTTTGGGTGGTACAGTCCCACGACTATCCGCACGAGCTGGCCAACGACGTGGGCGGAGACCGGATTACGATTTGCGAGGATATCAATGGCGACGGAAAGGCCGATAGATTCACCGATTTCGCCACCAAACAAAGTCTCTCTACGGGAATTGCCGTGGTGAAAGGCGGCGTGATCGTATCCCAAGCCCCCGATATGGTATTTCTGGAAGATACCGATGGCGACGATAAAATGGACAAAAGAACCGTATTGTTTAGCGGGTTCGGTACGTTCGACACCCATGCCGGACCTTCGAGTTTACGGTACGGCATCGATAACGCCATTTGGGGGTCGGTCGGATATTCTGGTTTTGAAAATCAATTTCAAGGCAAGTTGGTAAAATTTGAACGGGGCGTATACCGGTTTGGAAAAGACGGTTCCTATTTAGAGCCTGTTGGCCAATTCGACAATAATACCTGGGGCATGGGCTACAACGAAAATTTCGAAATCTTCGGGTCAACGGCCAACAACAACCACGCCTGTTATGTCGGCATCCCCTTAAAAAATTATGGGTATTTGGAAAAAATGCCTTCCTGGGCGCTCAATGCCGATTTTATCCAAGGGCATTATGAAATACATCCGGTCGATACCGTTCCCCTACAACAGGTGGATGTGCGCGGAGGTTTTACCGCGGCTGCGGGAGCGAATTTTTATACGGCCAGAAACTATCCCGAAAAATATCAAAATCAAATGTATGTTGCGGAACCTACCGGCCATTTGGTACATACCGCCAACATCGTAAAAGATGGTGCGGGCTACAAGGAAGTCGATGGCGGGAACATCTTTGCCAGTACCGATGCGTGGACGGCTCCAGTCTTTGCCGAAACCGGGCCCGATGGCAATCTATGGGTAGCGGATTGGTACAATCCCGTAATCCAGCACAATCCCGATAAAAGAGGTATGGACAACCAGATTTGGAATGCCGATAAAGGAGAGGGCAATGCCCATATCAACAAGTTCCGGGATTACAGGCACGGCAGGATCTACATCATCAGATACGATGACAACGATAGATCGGATATCACATCGCTGGATCCTACTGATGACAAGGCCTTGTTGAGCGCATTGCAAAGTGATAACCTTTTTTGGAGGACCACCGCCCAACGTTTGATCGTGGAAGGAAATAAAACCGCCTTGATTCCCGACCTCATAAAATTGGCGGGCGACAATAGTAAAATAGATAAAAACGGCTTGAATGCCCCTGCACTGCATGCGCTTTGGACCCTTGACGGCCTAGGCACCTTAAAAGGAAACAACGCACAGGCGAACGGGGCGGTCGACAAGGCATTGTCCAATGATTCCTATGCGGTCAAAAAGGCGGCATTGGCTCTCTTGCCGACCACAACGGCGGGCAGCGAAAGTTTGGTCAAATCAGGACTCCTAACGACCGCCGACCCGCAGGTCCGATTGGCCGCCATAGTCAGGGCAGGCGAATTGCCCGAAAACAGCGGACTGTATTCCGAAATGGAAAAATTGGCCAAAGAGACTTCCAATACTTCCGACAAATGGCTGAATGCCGCTATCAAGGTCTATTTTAGGGAATTGAACTACGAGGAAGTCGATGCTTCCACCGTTGAAATGTTAGTGCCATCCGCCGAAGAAAGGAAATCCATATGGAGCTATTCCATGGAAAAACCCGCCGATACCTGGATAGCGGCCGATTTCGACGATGCTTCGTGGAAAAAAGGGGAGGCACCGTTCGGCGACAAGGATTATGAGAAAGCAAAAACGGAATGGAGCAAAGACGATATTTGGATGCGCAGGCAGATTACGGTCAACGAAGAACTGACCGAACCCGTGGTAAAAATAACCAACGACGACGATTACGAGATTTTTGTCAACGGGCAGCCCTTGGTCGCCGAAGCGGGCGCAAGCGGCGAATACAAATATTTGAGGCTGAACGAAGAAAAAGGGAAGCTGTTCAAAAAAGGCAAAAACATGATTGCGGTCCATTGCAAAAATACCGGCGGCGGACAGCATATCGATCTGGGCATCGGCAAGATCGGGGAGGTCAAGGCCGATGTTACCTTTACCATCAACACGGTCAGTCAAGAAATGGCCTTCGATAAGACCACCTTACGGGCAAAGGCCGGACAAACAGTAGAGATCAAACTGAACAACCCGGACCAGATGCCCCATAACCTGGTAGTAATAACGCCTGGAAGCTTGGATGTCTTCGGGTCTTTGGTAGATAGTTTTGTAACCAGTCCCCATGCGGAAAAGATGGGGTATGTACCAAAATCCAGATACGTTTTGGGCGCTACCAAGATGTTGGATCCGAACGAGTCCGGATCGGTGGTGTTCAAATTGCCCGATACGCCTGGTACCTATCCCTTTGTCTGTACCTTTCCCGGGCATTGGCGCTTTATGCAGGGCGTGATTATCGTTACGGCACCGGAATCGGGTCATTTGGGGGATACCGATGCTTGAGGTCACTATTGAACATGAAAAATCATACAACCTTAAATAAAATAGGACATGAAAAAAATAGCAATTGTATTAGTGGTATTTGGAACGACATTTGGCTGCAAGGCCCAAAAATTACCAAAAGAGTACGATACCGATAAATCCGCCGGGCATTTTGTTTCCGATGACAAGAATGCGACCAGAATAGCCGTAACGGGCGGTGGCGGCTCGCACGATTTCCTAAAGTTCTTCGGTATCGCTGATGGGGAAATCCTTAGCGAAGACGGTAAGAACACGGCAATCTACTCCGAAGATGTTGAAGAAATAGGTGCCTTGGTGCCGGCAGTGGATATACTGATGTTGACCAACAACCAGCCCTTGGATACCGCGGCAAAAAAGGCTATTTTTTCGCAGGTGAACGATGGAAAGCTGAACCTGCTCATCTACCATCCCAGCACCTGGTACAACTGGAAAGATTGGCCGGAGTACAATAAGGAGCTAGTTGGCGGAGGTTCACGCTCTCACGAGGATCTGCAAGAATTTGAGGTAACGGTAGTAAAACCGGACCATCCTATCATGAAGGGCGTTCCGGCCAAATTCAGGATCGTTGACGAACTCTACCGCTGGGAAAAAGATCCCGATGCCGAGATTGAGGTTCTAGCGGTAAGTAAGGGGTTGGAATCAGGCGAAGAGTATCCATCGGTCTGGATCGTAAAACATCCGAAGGCTAAAATTGTTGGGAATACTTTAGGCCATGATGAAAGGGCACACGACCATAAGGCTTATAAGGCTATTTTGAAGAATAGCGTGGAGTGGGTTAAAGGAAAATAAGAAGTTTCGGCTTCTAATCTACAGTCTAGAAAGAAAGAAAGAAAGAAATTTGTACAGTAACGGCCATTTCTTTTTAGATCATTTGTGCTTGTGGAACCACAAGAAGATTGTTTGTTCCGCTTCCCGTGGTACTATTTTAGTTATAGCTCCTAAATTTGGCTTTTAATCTAAATAATTCCCCGATGGCCCTGCCTAGGGCCCGCCCGAACGTACCGTTCGGTACGGGCGGGGTTTCCGAATCTACCTCCCCTCTTGCATCCGACGAACAGAGAGAGAGGAATGCACAAGGTCGGAATTGCCTTTTCGCAATTCCGGGCGGGGCAAAATATAAAATTTCGGTTTTTGGCCCAGAGGCCAAAATGAAACCGGCGAAACCCGTGCCGGGCCTCTCGAGGTATACCCCTGTAGCTTGCTCCGGGCCTGCCGGCAGCAGGGATAGTTGCCCGCCAGAGGCGGGTAAACTTTTAAGAAATTCTTTATTTTTTAGCATAGTACCGTGTTTCTTTAGCGGCAGGGAATCCTTTTGAGGTCAAACTATAGCCTTTTACAGCACATCTCTGGTGCTATGAGGCCGTATATTGCGGGAAGACATTTAATCCAGGGATTATTGTTAGACAGGTCTGATACTTTATAACATATATTATGTAAAGGAATCGAAGATCAAAATATCAAAATACGGTAATAGTAATTTTCCCGATTTAATCTTAAAACTAGAACATGATCAAAAGAATGATTTTTACAGTGGTAACGTAGACCTTAATATCAGGAATATCGGGCAGCGATTTTAAGAAAACGGAAGAAGGGGCACTCCCCGATCTCGATGTAGACGTGGATGCCGAGGCTGGGGCTCTGCCGGAGGACGGTGTAGATCGGGCGGATGTGAACGTCGGTACGCGGACAGAAACGGTCGAAATACCCAAAGTGGTAGTGGTTATGGAAGAGGAGGAAGTAGAGATTCCCTATCTCGATGTTGATATGCCCAATGGAGGCGAAAAGGAAGAACGCACGCTTTTGATCGAAGCCGAGGTTTCCGATGAAGGGCACACCATGGAAATTAAGGAAATTTGGGCAAATGGAAAGAATTCGTACGTGGTTTCAGAATTGAAGTCCACTGGTAAAAGTATAGGCGACAAAAAGATGAGAGTTTCGGATCAGGTTACTTTGAACTCGGCCGACCTGAACGTAAAATACTACGTGGTTGGTCAACGTCCGGATCGGGTCTTTAATAGGCGGCACACCTATGTGAACGATTTGAACGAGCTAAAAAATAAAATAGGTGATTACAAGGTAATCTACTCAAGGTAAGGTGGTTAGTTGTTTGATAAAGGTCTCGATATGATTTTGTCGGGGCCTTTTTTAGGGATACCCGAATTTTGGTAAGACACTGCAACGTGTGGGCGATCAAATAATAATATTGAGATATACGTATGTTCAGGTGGACTCTTTCATTCATTCATTATTCTAGCGATCGCCGCGGCCATACTTGTTTTCGGAAATATCGTGGAAGGAGCCCAGGATATGGCAAAGGTACTATTGGTGATTTCGTTGATCGCTATTGTCATCTCCTTATTAAGAGGAAGAAAAAGGGAAGAAAAAAAGAACAGGACAAGCTAATATTATGAGACATCTAAAAATATCCCTGCGCTATTTTTTGATCTTGATGGGTATGCTGATAACGTCGGCCGCGTTCAGAATCATAAATTGGAACCCAATTCTGAGACAACTTAAAAAAAGATCTGAACCCCAAAGATGAAATAGCGGACCTACAAAGGCGGGAAATAGCATCAGGCGATTGAGATAAAGGAGATACCAAAAATTGATAGCACCCATTCATGGAAAATTACCCAAAGCACGAAAAAGATTTGATCCGTAAATATCAGGATAAAGGATACAACCATAGTTATCATTTTCAAAACGAAAAGCTTGTGGATACCGATACCGGTAATTCATATAGCCCTGAAGAGATCTACATAGTTGCCGAACATCGCTTCGAAGGTATGAGCAATCCCTCCGACCTCTCCATCCTCTATGTGCTGGAAACCGAGGACGGTTCCAAAGGAACCTTGTTAATGGGCTATGGACCATCGGCAAATCTAGAGCTGGCCGAATTTTTTAAGAATATTCCCGAAGGTAATATTTCGGACAAAGCCGATCTCAACTCCCAATCGAGTTAGTTTGCGAAGCAGATTAACCATTAAACCAACCAAAATGTTAAAACGATGAAGAATTTCACTATTACGGCACTGGCATTGGTTTTTTGTGCAACGGCAAATGCCCAGGGCACCATCGTGACCTATGATGCCCCTATCTCCCCACGGTTTTTTGTCGCCATAGTCGCAGGGGTACTCCTCGCTCTTGCCTTGCAATTTGTACTGACTGCGCTGTCCGTGGCATTAGGTATTACCATGAACCCGTCGCAAAAAAAACGACCAAAGCCGTGCCCAAAACCAAGAGCACTTCCCCAAAAGGCGGTACGGCCAAAGCAAAGACCTCCCAAACCAAAAGAAAGTCTGCCGTATCAAATAGCAAGAAAACGATCGCTTATGCTAGGGTTAGCCCTATTGAATTTCCAATCGATTATAAAATGAAAAGTTCTTCTTTGCCTTGAAATTAATCGATACCTTTCAATGAGCCCAGGATGAGTTCCAATAGAGATAAAAATGGCAACAAAAAAACCCAAAGAAAAATTTCCCTTGGTCGGCATCGGGGCATCGGCCGGGGGCATCGATTCCTTTAAAAGATTCTTGGGAGCCGTTCCCGAAAACTCCGGAATGGCCTATATACTTGTGCAGCATCTCGCCCCATCGCATGAAAGCCGCCTTCCCGAAATCCTTTCTAGGACAACCAGTATCCCCGTGGTGGAAATTACCGACGATTGCCAGATAGAGCCTGATCATATCTACGTGATACCGGAAAACAGAATGCTGAAGGTAACGGACCATGCGTTTAAACTTTTGCCCCGTGACAAGAACTCCCCCAATATGCCCATAGACGTTTTCTTTACCTCCCTTGCCAAAGTACACCAGAGCTTGGCAATAGGCGTAGTGCTCTCCGGTACTGCACGTGACGGCACGGTGGGCCTAAGGGACATCAGGGAACACGGGGGCATTACCTTTGCCGAGGATCCCGATACCGCGGCATGGGACGGGATGCCGAGAAGTGCTATTGAGGCGGGGGTGGTCGATTTTGTCCTGCCCGCCGAGCAAATTCCCTTTAAACTCATAAACGCCCATGCCGCCTACGAAACAAATGGTGCCGAGCAGGGTATGGTTGGAACAAAAAAAACCAACGGGGACGACCTTACTAAAATCCTCTCCCTGGTCCGGCAGAACAGCGGGGTAGATTTTAGCTATTACAAACGACCTACCATGATAAGGCGTATAGACCGTAGAATGGCGATAAACCAGATAGGGGGCCATCCCGATTATCTGGAATTTCTCGGGGAAAGCAGGGCCGAACAGGATGCCCTGCTCCAAGACCTATTGATCAAGGTCACGGCCTTTTTCCGCGATCCGGAAATTTTCGAGGAATTGGCCGAGAAGGTCTTTCCCCAGCTTCTGGCGGACCAGGTGGCGGACAAGCCCATCCGCATCTGGGTAACGGCCTGTGCTACCGGGGAGGAGGCCTACTCCTTGGCCATCGCCCTGTTCGATGTGCTGGGCGGGCTTACCGCGGGACACAACATGCACCGGACCAAGATCCAGATATTCGCATCGGATATTTCGGAGGTCGCGATCAACAAGGCGCGGACCGGCATTTACACGGTTACCGAGGTGGAACCACTTTCGGAAAGACAACGGGAACAGTATTTTACCAGGACCGATGGCAGCTACAAGGTGGTTAAGCCCATTCGCGATACCATCGTGTTCGCCGTGCATAATTTTCTCAAGGACCCGCCCTTCGGAAAAGTAGATATCGTCAGCTGCCGCAACGTATTGATCTATATGGATCCCTTTCTGCAAAAGAAAGTCCTCGCTACCTTACACTATGCGCTCAAGGAAAACGGATTTTTGCTGCTCGGCAAATCGGAGACCACGGAACCCTCGTCGGACCTGTTCGTACCCTTTTCCAAACCCGGGAAAATCTTTATGCGCAAGCCCGGTTCCGGCAGTTTTTTTCAGGTTTCCGACAAAGAGGGGAAGAACAATTTAAGACACCCGATAAAACCGGTTCCTTCACAAAGGATTTCCGGAACGGATTATAGAAAAAGCGCGGAATCCGTCCTGATCTCCAAATATACCCCGGCAAGTGCGATCGTTGACGAACATTGGGAAATCGTACATATCAGCGGCAACATCGCCCCTTTCTTGGAACCGTCGTCGGGCAAGCCTACGCACGAACTGATGAAAATGGCCCGGAAGGAACTGGCCTTTGAACTGCGCAACGCCCTGCACAAGGCCAAAGCATCCCAAGAAGCAGTACTCAAGGAAGGTATTCCGGTAAAGTACAACGGGGAACGGTTCTCGGCCAGCATCGAGATCGTGCCGTTGACCGATACCGTGGATCCGCACTATATGATCCTCTTTCGGAAAAAGGCCCCAAGCACCTCTTTTTGGGAGAAGGCCTGGAAAAAATTGAAACCTACTTTTACGGCCTCGGAAAAAAATCATGTACGGCAGCGCAATAACGCCCTGGAAAGGGAACTGGAACAGGCCCGCGAGGACATGCGCCGAATCAGCGAGGACCAGGAGGGCCTCAACGAGGAACTGCAGAGCGCCAACGAAGAACTGCTCAGTAGCAACGAAGAGATGCAGAGCCTCAACGAAGAACTGGAAACCTCTAAGGAAGAACTGCAGTCCACCAACGAAGAGCTCATCATCGTAAACCGGGAACTGTTGGAGAAGCAGGGCGAACTGAACCATACCATGGACTATCTCGAGGCGATCATCGCCAACCTGCGCGAGCCCTTTTTGATACTGGAAAAAGGCTTTCGGGTACAGATCGCCAACGCTTCCTTCTACAAAAAATTCGATGAGGACAAAACGCAAATTGAGGGCAAACACTTTTTCTGGATGCAGCACGAATTGTGGAACAATGCCGAACTGCGTAAACTGCTGCAAAAAATACTTCCCGAAAAAGAACGTATCCTTGACGAAGAAATCGTTATCGATTTCCCTTCGGGCAACAAAAAGTCGTTTATGTTCAACGCAAGGGAGATCTTACGTAAAAAGGATTCCGAAAAACTGATCCTGTTATCTATGGAGGACATTACGGAAAGAAAGATGACGGAAAGCTATAAGAAAATCATTGCGGAGCTCGAAAAGACCAACGAACAATTAGACCGGTACGTACATGTGGCCAGCCATGACCTGCAAGAGCCGCTACGGAAAATAATGATCTTTTCGGACCTTTTGATAGAAGAGGGGGATATTGTGCCTGCAAAGCAAATGGAAACCCTGAAAAAGATCGCGTCTTCGGCAGAAAGGATGTCGGGCCTGGTCAGGGGCCTTCTCGATTATTCCCGTGTTGCGCACCACGGCGATCTGTTCGAACCTGCGGACCTGAACAAAATATTAAAGAATATCCTATCCGATTTTGAACTGCTCATAGAAGAAAAGCAGGCCAAGGTAGAAATAGGGCAGCTACCGGAAATAGAGGCCGTACCTATACAAATGAACCAGTTGATCGCCAACCTTATCGGCAATGCGCTCAAATTCTCAAAAAAGGGCGTTGCGCCGATAGTCAAGGTATCTTCACGCGCTTTTCCACAAAAAGATATTGAAAAACATCCTTCGCTTTCCACCAAAGTGAACTATTGTGAAATCATCGTAAGCGATAACGGCATTGGTTTTAACCCGAAATACCAAGATCAAATATTCATGATCTTCCAACGCTTGCGCCAGTCGAGGGAACAGAAAGGTGCCGGCATTGGCCTTTCGCTCGTCAAAAAAATTACCGAGAACCACCATGGGGCGATTTATACCGTATCGGAGGAAGGCAAGGGTGCGGCATTTCATGTTATACTGCCCGTTGAACAGCCGGGGTAGGGAGAGATACCATCGCCTTACCTACGATCAAGGACTTTGGGATTGCCTATACCAACGAGAAAATTGTAGCTGCAACTGGCCATATCCCCTCAGAAATAAAAGGTAGGCCCATCAGCGAAGTATATCCTTTTTTGTTCGAAAACGGGTTGTTCGCGGTCATGGTGGAATGCGTAGAACACGGAAAGACCCGGACATTCGAGCATACTTATAACTTCTTGGGGCAACAAAAAACATTTGAGAGTACGGTCATAAAACATAGGAATGGACTTACGTTGACCTCCAGGGACAATACCGCCGAAAGATTGGCCTCCCAAAAGCTCGAAGATCTGAACCGAAGGCTAGCCAGGCGGAACGTCCGGTACGGGAATCGGTTTGGCGCTCTGTAAAAAGATCGTTGAGAATCACCACGGGTTTATAACGGCCACGGGAACTGAAAATAAAGGGGCGACATTTATGGTCTATCTTCCTGTGTAGGTTAGGCTGATTTTCAATCCGAAGCTTTTCCGAGGTGCTCCTGATCCATCTTTTCCCATTTTTAAGTAAAGCTAATCTTTAGACGTAAGTAATGTAATGGATGGTAGAACACTTTCATGTGATCCCTTTTGTGTTAAGGTTTTCGGTTTTAACGTCAAGCCTATCGGCGGGCAATCCCGTTATTTACATCTGGGATTTTGATAATCCAAAAAAAGGAATACATAACTAAAACATCAAAAAAATGTCAATCTTAACCATCATACTAAATATTCTATTGCCGCCGGTCGCTGTTTTCATGAAACACGGGGTGGGCAGTACCCTTTTGATCAGTATCGTATTGACCCTGATAGGTTGGTTGCCAGGGGTTATACATGCTTTTATAGTAAACGGATAAGAAGTATTTACCAGAGGATTAAGGGGGAGTACGACAAATTTCCCCTTTCTTGGAGAACAATCAACTGATCCCTCATATCCTCCCTTACAGCCCGACCTCCCCCGGCCCCCTCCAAGAAGAAGGGGAGCAAATATAGCAAGAAATGGACACTTTCATTGCAACGAAAACAAGTTCCCTCCCCTTGGTGGGAGGGTTAGGGAGGGGTCTGACGAATGTTTTCCAAATTGTTGGATTTTGGGAAATTTGTCGTTCATAGAATCCCATGACCGGTAAAACCCAAGAAATTTGATTATATTTATCCGCATAAAACCAATCAATATTCAACTTATCCCAATTATTCAAAACTTTAAAATTGAAAAAAAAAACCTACATTCTCCTTGCAGACGACGACATGGACGATTGCCTGTTTTTCAGGGAAGCTTTGGAAGCATTGCCATTATCTACCCGTCTCACCGTAGTCAATGATGGGGAGGAACTCATGCAATTGCTTTCAAACAAAGGCGAAAATCTTCCCGATGCCCTTTTCCTGGATTTGAACATGCCCCGAAAAAACGGGTTCCAGTGCCTAACGGAAATAAAGAATAATGGGAGGCTCAATAAGATCCCGGTAGTCATCATTTCCACCTCCTTAGACCGTACCGTGGCGGACAGGCTGTACCAAAACGGCGCATCCTACTACATTCGAAAACCTATTCGGTTTTCAAATCTTCAGGAACTGATCGCCATGGCAATCAGGCTTATAAAGAAGGAAAATATGCCACTGCACGAAAAAGAAAATTTTGTACTCCGCATTTGATGTTTCCGGTAAAACTTTTTAACTGCAAGGATATGGGACGTTCCCATATCCAAGAGATTGCTTTTCATACATTGCCAACAAGTATGAACGTACCTTTGGTATATGATTTCAGTTGGTCACGATCAAGTCTTTCGTCTTCTGTCTCGTAGCGCAGCGGTCTTACGTCTTTAACCGGACATTAGTGGTTAAAAAAATAAGGTATTGGGAAAAGCGGGCAAGCACTGGTGTGGTGATCGCTAAATTTAGTAAGCCAACTTAGAAATCCCAACACTGGGGAACAAGGGCAGCATAAAATTTGCGGAAACGTTTATGTCAATCGAAACGGCGGCCCTGCCTACAACCAATTTTGTACCGGTGAACATTTTGTTTGGCTCGCGAGGGTCGGCTTGATCCGAAACTTTAAAGGATACAATAACAAAAGCGCCGGATACATTAGGGAAAATTTAAAATTTCTTAAACCTTCATCAGGTAATTTTCCCTGCTTAGGGAAGAAGTAGCATATTATAGGAATTTAGGCCAAAATATCCCAGGCCGTCAACAATCACTTTATGGGCAAGTGATCTGCCCGATAGGCACCATCGATTCCGATCCATTTTTTATTACCTTTAATAACGATCAAGAAAACAGTCGACCCCTTGTACATGGATTATAGCATATAGGAAAGCAAGATGAAAAAAACCAAAAAGACGCTCACAAAATCGGACAACGCTTTCCCCGTAGTGGGGATCGGCGCTTCTGCCGGGGGCCTCGATGCCTTTAAACAACTGTTGAAGGCCATTCCCGAGTCTTCCGGAATGGCCTATGTGCTGGTGCAGCACCTGGATCCGAGCCACGAAAGCCTTTTGCAGGAACTGCTTCAAAAAACGACCCCCATACCCGTTCTGGAGGTTACGGATGATACAAAAGTAGCGCCAGACCATATCTATATCATCCCCAGCAACAGGATGATGATCGCCAATGACGGCGTTCTGGAACTGAGTCCCCGCCCGGCAAAAAACAAAAACGAGCGCAATATGCCCATCGACCTTTTTTTCAGGTCGCTGGCCGAAGTACACCAATCGCATTCGATCGGGGTGGTCCTTTCCGGAACCGCTACCGATGGCACGTTGGGCCTGAAGGCCATCAAAGACCATGGCGGTATCACCTTTGCGCAGGACGAAGCATCGGCGGCATATAGCGGCATGCCCCATAATGCGGTACAGGCGGGAGTGGTGGACTTTGTACTTCCCCCCGGGGACATACCGAAAAAGCTTTTGGAGGTGGCCAATATCGTCAACGGCAATGGCACGGAAAATTCCGGGCAAAAGGAAGAAGATGCGATCTTCAAACAGATCTTCTCGTTGTTGCGGGTACGCAAGGGTACCGATTTCACCTACTACAAACAGACCACTATACGCAGAAGGATACTCCGCAGGATGGCCATTACCAGGGCCGGGGAACCGGCCGCCTATCTAAAACAGCTAAGACGGGACAAACAGGAGCAGGATGTGCTGTATATGGACCTGTTGATCCCCGTGACGGATTTTTTCAGGGACCCGGAAACCTTCGATAAACTGAATACCACCGTTTTCCCAAGGATCGTAGAAAACAAAACTTCCGGCGGAGCTACCCGTGCCTGGGTGGCGGGCTGCAGTACGGGCGGAAAAACAAAAAAGGACGAAAAGGACCTCCGCATACAACAGTTGGAACGGGAACTTGCCCAGACCCGGGAGGATATGCGCAGTATTACCGAAGAACAGGAGGCCGCGAACGAGGAACTGCAGAGCGCCAACGAGGAACTGCTGAGCGGAAGCGAGGAACTACAGAGCCTCAATGAGGAAATGGAGACCAGCAAGGAAGAGCTGCAGAGCACCAATGAGGAACTCATGGTGGTGCACCAGGAAACGGTCGGCCTTAACGAAGAGTTGATCGCCGCAAGGGACTATGCCGAAGGCATCGTTGACACCGTCCACGAACCCTTAGTGGTGCTCGACGGGAACCTAAGGGTGAAATCCGCCAACAAAGCCTATTTTAAAACCTTCGAGGTAAACGAGAAGGATACGGAAGATAAATTGATCTTTCAATTGGGGAACAAACAATGGGATATTCCCGCCTTGCGAACCCTGTTGGAAGACGTTCTGCCCAATAAGTCGGCCTTTGAGAATTTTGAGGTAGCCCGGAATTTTCCCAACATCGGGGAACGGACCATGCGGTTGAACGGCCGGGAGCTGAAAAGGGGCAAGGAGGAAGAAAAATCGATCCTCCTGGCCATCGAGGACGTTACCGAAAGAGCAAGGCTGCGCCAGAAGGAAAAAGAACTTCTGGACAGGTTCGAGAAGCTGCTGTTACAGGCCCCGGTGGCCATTATGGTCCTAAAAGGGCCCAATTATGTGGTGGAGCTGGCCAACGACGCGTATTTGGGGATAGTAGAAAAAGATACCGATTTTATAGGGAGGCCCCTCTTTGAATCGTTGCCAGAACTGGAGCCCCAGGGCATCAGGGAGCTTCTGGACGGGGTGATAGGTAGCGGTGTTCCGTGCCATGGCAACGAACTGAAAGTCATGATGCTCAGGAAGGAAAAAAGGGAAAAGGGCTATTATAATTTTGTGTACCATCCCATTCATGATGATCAAAACGAAGCAACAGGTATCATGGTCGTCGCAACCGAGGTAACGGAGCAGGTGCTTGCCCGAAAGCGGGTGGAGGAAAACGAGTTCCGCTACCACAACATGATCCATACCTCCCCTTCCCTGATTTCCATCCTTAAAGGGGAAAACATGGTCATCGAGATCGCCAACGATGCCATTTTGGAATCGTGGGGCAAGGGCAAGGACATTGTCGGCAAATCGCTGTTCGAAGCACTGCCAGAAGCTGCCGAACAAGGCTTCGACAAACTTTTATTGAGCGTTTACAGAACGGGCGAGCCTGTTTATGCCTACGAAGCCCCGACCACATGGGTTCGTAAAGGAAAACCAAAGCTGGAATATTACACTTTTGTGTACCAGGCACAACGCGATCTACAGGGCGAAATAGAAGGCGTGGCTATTATAGCCAATGAAGTTACCCCACAGGCCATATTGCATAAAAAATTACGGGAAAGCGAGTCCCATTTCCGCCAGATGGCAGACCTGATGCCCGCAAAGATCAGCAATGCCGATATAGCCGGCAAGGTCATTTATTTTAACCAAAACTGGCTGGACTTTACCGGATTGGATTTCGAGGAATTAAAGGAACTGGGCTACCACAAGATCATGCATCCCGAGGAGATGGAGGAATTCGGGGAACGTCTTCAAAGCGCATTGGAAACCGGGACCGATCTGGAAATGGAAATGCGGTTCATGAACAAGGACGGGGACTATGTATGGCATTTGAACATCGCATCCCCGATAACGGACGAGAACGGCAACTTTAAAATGTGGATCGGCGTTACCACGGATATTACCGAGCAGATAAGGACCAGAAAAAGCAACCTGGAGACCTACAAAAAACACTCCGATGAACTGGAAGAACAAGTGGCACAACGTACGGTGGAGCTCAAGGAGGCCAACAACGAACTTCTGGAGAGGAACGAAGAACTGAAAAGGCTGAACAAGGAACTGGAAGCGTTCACCTATGTGGCCAGCCACGACCTGCAGGAGCCGTTGCGCAAGATACAGACCTTCGTAGGACGTATTTCGGACGGGGAGGGCCAGGGCCTTACAGAGAAGGGCAAAGGCTATTTCCAAAGGGTATATGAGGTATCCGAACAGATGCGAAAACTAATCGAGGACCTCCTTGATTTCTCACGCCTGGGTTCGGCCGAAAGAAAATTCGTAAAGACCGACCTTGGTAAAATAACCGGGGACGTCATAAAGGAATTTAAAACGGCCATTGATGCACAAAAGGCCACGATAACATTCGATGAAATGCCCAAGGTAAAGGTAATTCCTTTCCAATTTCGTCAGCTTATACAGAACCTGATCGGCAATGCGCTAAAATTCTCCAGGCCCGATACTCCTCCACATATTGCCATAGAAAGTAAAATTGCCAAAGGAAACCAACTCCACAACAAGGAGCTTGCACCGGACAAAAAGTATTGCCGGATCACCGTGGAGGACAACGGCATCGGCTTCAAGCCCGAATACGGCGACCAAATATTCGAGGTATTCAAAAGGCTTCATGGGAAAGATGCCTACCAAGGCACCGGCATAGGCCTTGCCACCGTAAAAAGGATAGTGGAGAACCATAATGGAAGAATTACCGTGGACAGCGAATTAGATCGGGGGGCGAGATTTGATATCTATATTCCTGTCCTCTAAGAAAATGGCGGCCGGCAATGCATAAAGCCTTAGGCCACCGGGCAACTATTTCTTTTAGTGGTTGGAACTTTCGATAATTGGCCAAAATATCCCGATCTTCATCAACTTGGCCCAGAACGGTCGTTGCTGTAGTGAAGGGGTTACAAAAAACAGTTCCTTTTCCGACCGTTAGCATCAACAATTTTCCCGGTAGGGTCAAATCCGGCCACAGCGTTTCGTTAAATTTACCAATAATAACGATTATTGAGGATGGATATGATGGACAAGGAAATAATTGAAGGCAGGACACAGAAAAAACTCGGGGAAATCATAAAAAGGAACAAGGAAGCTGAAAATTCCTATCGCGGGGCCTCCGACCGGGTGGGAAATTCAGGCCTTAGTTCCTTTTTCAGGCGAAGGAGCGAGCAGTGGAAAAAATTCGGAGCATCCTTAAAACACGAGATTGCCGTTGCCTTTCCTGCATTGGCGGCTGTCAATGACCTCCCGGGACACATAAAAGACACGTGGTTGGATACCGCTGCCCTCTCTTCCTCGGACAGTGATGCGTCCATGCTCCAAATATCCATGCAGGGAGACCGGGCGGCCGTAAAAACATATGGAAAGCTATTAGAGGGAAATAAACTTCCTTTTACGATCTACCAGCTGATCAGAAAGCACAAGATGCGCATCGAGGTGGACCTGTTCAAGATCAAGGGGCTCAGTGACCTACGCTGATCACATGGTGCAAACCCGGAAATACTATGGTTTTTTTGCCAATGCCAATGGTGTCTTTCTCGACAACGAGGGGGCTAAATGGATTTTTGGAGCAACCTTTTCAAATCTTTGGTGTCCGGTGTTTTTTTGATAAAGCCGTCGGCCTTCAGCTTGTAAGACCTGTTGACAAATAAAGGATTATCGGAGGTGGAATACATTACAGTGAATATATCCTTCAGTTTTTTACTCCCCTTAATTTCCTTTAGAACCTGAAGACCGTCTTTGCACGGCATATTCATGTCGAGAAAAAGAAGGTCAGGGATCTGGCTTTCGGGCTCGAGGAGATAATGAAGTAGTTTTTCCCCGTCCTCGAAAGTGACCACATCGACATCCGTTACCAGAGAGGCGACAGCGTCCTCGAAAGTTTCCTTGTCATCTTGGTCGTCATCGGCAAGCACAATTAAAAAATCCTTGTTCGCATCCATTGTAAAAATTTTCTTTCACTTAATGTAAGCATTTTATCTGGATTATGGAAACGGCATAATTTTTCAGTTTTCTATGAGTGACGCCTATCTGTCTTAGACTCACCCCTTCATCAACATTATCAGGAAGTCCTTCGCGTATCTTCATCGCACGGGTGTGATAAACCAATGCCTCGTCATGTCTATTCATAACGTTGTAAAGATTGCCCAAGTTTTCGAGGTCATATGCCATTCCTACGATATCACCCCTGGATTCGTCAATTTTTAATGCCCTCCGGTAATTGGTCTCAGCTTTATTTAATTCATTTTTTACTAAAAATATATTCCCGACATTTAGCAATACCATAGCGTTAAGGCTATCGGTGTTCAAAACTTTTTGATACACCTCTAAGGCATCATCATATCTTTTTGCAGCTCTCAAAACCACTCCAATGCTATTAAGGGCAAAATTGATACTGGATTGTTCCTCCCGGCTTTCATGTATTTTGAGTGCCCGGTATAGTGCCTTTAAGCTGGGTTCGTAATTACCGATCCTTGCGTTAATGGACCCAACTTGAAATAAGCCGTGCGCTACTTTTGCGGAATCACCAACCAAAGCATTATAATTAATAAAAGTATTCAGGTGTTCCAGTGCCCTGCTATTTTGTCCTTGATGTCTTGCAATTACCCCATAATAAAACTGGGCATACGCGATTTCCTTCTCATCTTTTATATTTTCCCCTAACAACCTAATGCTGTCTGCATAGTTAGTTGCCGGTTCCAGTTGAGAATTGTTTATATACGCCCAGCTTATCTGCCCATAGAGGTTGGTTTTGTCAGAGCCAACGTTGGTAGTTTTCAATAAATTTTTTAGACTGTCAATTTGGTTAGTGTTCTGCGCCTGTAAAGACAGGCATCCCATCAATAGCCAAAAAAAGAGGGGCAACTTGATATTTTGGGTTTTCATGGCCTTTGGAGTTAGGATACTTTCTTTGCGTGGACATACATGAAATATGCTCAAAGAATTTAATCTACCAATTTAGCATTTTATCAATTGCGATTAGGAAATTTTGTACAGTCTGTATCCATTGTGGTATGAGTAGTTCTATTTTCATTATCTATAGTAACTACACCAAAATTTAGTTTAAATAATTTTGCAGACTAAACGGACCTTGGTAATGTTCTTAAAGAACACTATAAAATCGAAACAGGATCCATGCGCAAAGTTTAAGGGTAAGGATTTGGGACGCACAATCAGGATTGATAATGTAAAACTTCAGCGTCTCAAAAAAGGTTCGTTTTACAGGACTCCCATCGAGAAACTACGGCCTCACCTTACGTATTTTGACTACTTTTTATATTTTAAATACTCACTATTACTTACCTTCTCCATCCAAGTTACAACTTCACCGTCTATTTCTTCATGAATCGCAATATGGCTCATCGCTTTGTTCGGTGATGCTCCGTGCCAGTGCTTTTCATTTGGAGCGATCCAAACGACATCCCCGGGATGGATTTCCTTAATAGTATCACCTTCGTGTTGTACCCAACCCATGCCTGATATAATTATAAGTGTTTGGCCGGCAGGATGGGTATGCCAGGCTGTTCTGGCTCCCGGTTCAAATGTGACCAGTGCCCCAGCTGCTTTCGTGGTTTCTTTTTTTGAGAACAAAGGGTCTATTCGTACTTCCCCTGTGAACCAATCTTCCGGGCCTTTTACAGATGCCTGAGATCCATTTTTTAAGATTTCCATAGTATTTCTATTTAAACTTTTAATTGCTTTCCAAAGTGACCGTAACCCCGCTGGAGCCTAAAACCTCTGAAAGCCCTGTAGGGTCATCGATGCTTCCTATCATTGTATAACTGTAGGTAGTTGAAAATGATTTATAGAACAGCACCAAGGTATTTGAACCATAAATCATTAAATCACCATTTTGTATGGTTCCGGGATTTGAGGATTTGGTTGGAATCTTCTTTGGCAAGTCATAGTATTTTTCATTGCCGTTCAATTCGGTCATTGTAATCGTCATAGGCAATAGTGCCTTAAAAGCGACGGCCGTTTCATTATCTAAAAGTGTGGCGGTAAACGTGTCTTTGCCTATAGTTATTTTTAGTTTCATGGCTTGGGTATTTTCGATTTGGCAGTTAGGATTTACCTGTTCAATTTCATTGTTATTTTGAATACATATCAAGAGAAAAAAGAAGGTGGATATGATTTTCATGATCTTTGGATATTAGTCATTTACATTCTTGATAAACTTTGCAGGAACACCGCCCACGATCGTATTTGGCGGAACGTCTTTCGTAACAACGGCACCTGCCGCCACTACCGAATTTTCGCCAATGGTTACACCCGGCAAGATCGTTGCCCCGGCACCGATCCAAACATTGCTTTCAATGACAATCGGGCTCACCACCAGCATTTTTCGTTCCGAGGGTCGCACCGGGTGATTTTCGGACCGATCAAAACATCATCGGCTATGGTTATTCCGCCCATATCCAAAAAGGTACAGGCATTGTTGATAAATACATTTTTCCCGAGTGTAATAAACTTTCCAAAATTGGTATGGAAAGGTGTAAAAACGGTGGTACTGTTATCAATTCGGCATCCGATTATTTCACTCAATCGATCGCGTATCTGGTCTATATCCGTGGATGTATTCAACGCTACGGACAATTCAATGGTCTTGGAAACCATCTCGAATATCCTTGGATATTGGGGGTCATCCATTCGAATTCTTTCCCCCGCTTTTAGTCTCTCAAAAATGTCCCTATCTGCCGGACGGGAACTATTTTGTTTTTTTTGGTTTTCTACTTTATCCATTTTTATAATTTACACTATTTATAATGGCCTTCATATTTTTCGTTTCGACATTCGCCTGTTAGTACCGCCAAAGCTGTAAACCAGGGAGATATTCCATGTGAAATCATCTTCTGGTACTATTTCGGTATCGATAGCCTTATTGAGTATGGCCGAAACGAAAATAGGGAAATCTCTTTTTACCAAGGAAACAAAGCCCACGATATAAAAACCCTTTAAATCGTCCGTAACCAAATAATAGGCCTGGGGGATATATTAAAATACAAATTTTCGGAAATATACAGGTTGTTAAAGGATGAATTCAATACCATAAAGTGGGTGTTTTTTACCCCTTCATCAAAACCACGGCCATACAGGTAGTAAACACCTAGCCCCACTTTGTCCGAAATCTTATAGTGACTCCAAAAGCTCCTCGGGTTGCCCATTTCTAACAATATTGACCGTCCTAAAGTTCAGGGCAGGGTGCGCCCCAAGACGCAACGAAAATCGTTCATTTTCTATCGCCTTATACCGAAACCAGAAAAGAAAAGACCAAGGCTTGCCCTCCAACGCAAAGCGCATATCTGGTTCAAAACTTAATTTTCCCTTGGTAAATTTTAAATCAAATAAAAGGGCCGGATCTCCCAAAGAAAAAGAGGGCACTAACGAAATTCCGTTATGGGTAACACTTGCTGTTCCTCTAAAATCATCTAGGAACGGTTCAGTTTCTTCTTGCGCCCTTGCGTTAAAACTGTATAGAAAAATAATCAGTAGTACCATCAGATATTTCATGGTACGAGAACAGGTTTTCATTAAAAGTTCGATTTTTTCAAATTTTAATATCGTGGGATTTCATCAAGTACTAAGTTTCCATCGCCATTTTACTGTTGTTTTTTACTTCTTCCTAAATTGCTCAAAGCTTACCAGCTCCGGGCAATCAATCATTCCCTTTTCGATATTAGGAACGACCTACCGTTGCCGTAACTCCACACCCGGACTTGCATCGTGCCAATGCCATATTTTGGGCGGGCATCTTACCACCTCCCTTTTTTAGATGGTTTCAATGGGCTTCCCCTCAATCTGGTGGTAGCCGACCCATATGTAATAATCAGCATCTGTCTTGGGAAAATAGCCTCCAGTTTGTTTTTTATAGCACAAAAATAAAAATCCATGAATTACATTTGTTACACCGATTACGCACATATTGTCAAATATTACCTATTTTGATCAAAACCTTATTTGAATTGAAGGAGACAGGGAAAAATGAGCCGCGCATTATGCTGTTTGAAATGTCGAAGGAAAAGGGATTTCCGATAGATTTCAATAAATATTACCACACCCATTTGTTTTGTCACTATGGAAGCATTTCTTTTTTCTTCAACAACAAAAAAATGAAATGTGAAGGCGGTGAATTTTTGTTTTGGTTCGCTCAAAGTCAATTGAAGGATTTGGTGTTTTCGAAATCCTTTAAAGCAACTGTTTTGCTGGTTGAGAACCATTTTTTAAACGATAACATCCCTGATCAAAGCTGGAGTATTGATTCCATTTTGCATTCCCGTCAATACCCTGTCAAACAGTTGAACAATAAGGATGACAGGCAAAGGGTCTTATCGAATTTTCGATTGTTGCACGATAAATTCCAAGATAGGGAACATCGTTTTTATGAAGAGGCTTTGAGACTGCAAATGCGGTTGTTCATTCTTGAAATGTGGCACACATTTGCGAACGAATACGAACGCAGAAAACGTACTTTACAAAGCGGATCATTGTATGAGCGATTCGTTCATTTGGTCCAAGAGTATTGTATGAACGAAAGGGAAGTACGGTATTATGCCAATAAACTTAGCGTTACCTCTAAATATTTGAATTATGTGTGCAAGCAGAACTCAGGCGTCACAGCGTCCGAATGGATCCAACGATACGCCAAGGAACGTATCATACTTTTTTTGCAGAACAAAGACCTGAACATTACAGAAATCGCCGATAAAATGGGGTTTTCAAGTCGGTCGTTTTTCACACGGTATGTAAAAAATGTTTTGGGTTCTACCCCAACCGAGTACAGAAATCGATTGGAGTAAAATAACCATGTTTTCACCTGGCATATATATAACGTTGGGTGATGGGTCAGATAGGTTCACGATGGCCACGGTTAAATTAAAACGGCAGAAACTAATTACAATTATTCGTCTAACTATAAAATGGCCGTTTAATGATACACCTTTGCAAGAGCGCAAGACTTTTCCTAGAGTGTCCTTTTCTTGGTCTTTTTTAATTGCCCCACTAATTAAGGTTTTATTTTTGAGTCGAACCTTCCAATTGGCAAAGGGATCTTTGGTGATCCAATCGTTGGCATAGGCAATGCGTACAACGTTTTTTTCTTTTATTACAGGGGTCAGCCGATGCGGCTGCAATCTCTGCAAAGAACCCCCCATCCCTGTCGGGATGATCTTTTTTTTACTCTTTTAGGCTTTACAAACAGGGTTTGTACGCTTTCGGGAATAATAAAACCCTGACGGGAACGACAGGGTTTTATTTGCGGAGGAAGAGGGTCTGGCCGGGATTGGAACAATGCCCTCTTTTAAGGCCTTTTCAGGGGGTCAAAATTCAGGTGACTCCGAAAGGGACACCGATTTAACTAAAGTTTAACATAAAGAATTTAAAATCCGTTATATTGTTATAAATCATATTCTTAAACAATTCTTTCTAAATACTAATATTCACAATTCAAAACGAAATAATTTTTCGGCATTAGATCTATACTGCAGCTAATTCACATTAAATGTAACTTGGGCTGTGGCTAATAATGCTCTAGAGGTGATGAGGTCTACATCACTTTTTGGATTCGACTTACTCATATCCAAATCCCAAAAGACGTATTATTGGAGATGGTGTAGATATGTAAGATTTTTGATGCACTTTCTAAAGGTAATCAACTTTGATTAGTTTCCAAAAGGTAAGTCGATCCGGAAGAAAATTTTGTTATCTGTTATTTATCTCTACATATTAATTATAAGGCAAACGTAAATTTCTTGTCTCCAGAAAAGTTTGATTTGCTATGTGTCGTTCTTAGTGTACTAAAAGCATTCATGATATTCGATTTTTTTTGAGCAATTTGTGAATCAGCTAACCAACCAACCCTATTGGTTGAAAAAATTTCATAATCATTTTTTATAAATGAATCTATAGCCTTTCTTGAAGGGTGCCCATATCTGTTTACTCCTACAGAAAAAACAATTGGTGTTTTTGGAAACCTCTTAATTCCATGCCAAAAATTACTAGCATGATTGTTACCTGAGCCATGGTGAGGACTTTGACCCAGTAATAGTTTGCCATTTAAGATTTTGGAAATTCTGTCAAGCTGATTTTTAGAGGTATCGGCTGTAAGTAATATGTATCCGTCCTTGGTCTCAATTCTACAAATTGCAGACAAAATGTTTGCTAATGGATTATTATGAGATTCTTCTTCATCAAACTTGTATTTTTCTTTTCTAATAAACCTCAGGAAATCCTCGTACTTCGGAGATAAAAAAGTTAATTTGCTTTGGTTGCCCAATGATAAATGTGTAGAGAGACCGTCTGCTTGAATCAAACCTACTTTTGTATTTTGTATTTGATAAGTATCATTCACATATTGCATTAGGGAAATCCACAATCGCTCAGATTTGGCAGTGTTTAAGGCGGCTCTTATAAAATCCGAGCTAAAGTGGCTGCTTGTTTGCAGAAAATATTTTATCCAAATGTTATTATCGTGGCAATATTTAACAAGCTCCAACATTCCAGAGAAATGGTCATAATGAGGATGCGATAAAATTATGAATTCTATTGAATGGGGATTTGTTCTTTGTATGTAATTAAGGATTGGGTTACCGTTATTTTGATTACAATCTATGATCCCAATGCCACTTTGGTTAGATTCGCCCCATTCAAGAATTATGGAGTCACCTTGCCCAACATTTTTGAAAGTAATTGTCAACAAATAATGAATTATTTAAAGGGTTGAGTTAATGCGGAATTTTCAAGCCCATTATATAACTCTTTTAATTCAAAGAAATTCATATCAACTATATTTTTTCCAGATTTAATATCAATTCTCGCAGACCCCGCTCGCTCCTTACAGATTAGTATTAGGGGCATATTTACTTTTAACTCCCCAAGATGATTAAAAAGTTCTCTCCTAAACTCTCTAATTTCAAATTCTTTATTCTCTTTATCTATTATACATTCACAAACAACTATATTTTTATCAATTTCTATTATTCGAGCTTGAAATGATTCTACTTTAGTCCAAGACTCAGAGGCCAAAAATCCCCCTCTGATAAAATCTTGACCTGTAAGACTATGTTCCATTTTCTGCTCAATTCCAGTACTTACAAATGGATTCAATTCAGTTGTTCCAAACCCAATTATCAAATCTGTACTAATATTTTCCCCGGCAGTTTCCCTAAAGACATGTTCAGTAAATAATTCCTTAGTTTCGCCGACAAATTCTCGAACCGATGTAAAATTACTGTTATTCATCTTTCCAATTTTGTTTAACTAAGCTTAAAGCTTCTTTATGCAAATTTTTGAAATCGCTGAAATTAAATTTATTTGTAAAATGAAGTAAATTTAATGTCATCATTTCACCTATTGATGAAATTTTTGATAGTGTTTCAGGGTCGTCAATGTTAAAATTACCTCTTCCGTGTTTTTCAATCTCTTGTGGTCCGGTATAGGGCCCTATATTGATTGTAAGTTGTTTTTCTGGATTATGTCTTTCAATAATAACTCCAACATCAGTTTTGTCCGGTATTATTTTATCAAAACCATCCAAAAAAAATCTCTTTTCAAAATCCGATCGGATTGATTCCATTTCCGAAGTACTCTTAATTCTTGTAAATATAGAATAGTACAATACGTTAGTAATAACGCCAAACCCCTCGGTTTCTTCTATTTTTCCGAATAAATTAAAAAATGGCTCTTGAATAAATTGGTTACTTGCAGTCAAATCTTGCTTATGGCTTTCGCTTTTGTAAATTAGTCTATCCCATCTCACTGAGATGGTGTCAAAAGAGTCTTTAAAAAACAGATGAATGACTGCATTGTGTGTATTCTCATTTTCAATTCGTATTCCACTTGCTAATTTAACAAATGGTGAAATAGTAGAATAGATACAATTAGGAAATCCTAATAGATGAGAATATCTTATCTCAAGCTGGTGTACCGGTAGATAAATCATGGACTGCTAGTTTTGCAGAAATTTAAAGATATAAGAATTTTTAATACTTAAACTAGAATTATGTGTCAATAACCATATATTATATATATTTCGCCTATTTGAAGACATCACAGACGTTTTTAGCCTTGATCTATCCTAATTCTTATGTATTTTTATTTTCATCCAATAATTTTACAATCCCTAAGTTGGCTAAACATCCGTTTTACTGAATGATTATTGGTATATTTTAGTCAATTTTATATGAGCAACGTATTATCTAATGTTCATGCATATCCCAAAGTTTTAGCTAATTTTTAATAGTTCGGCAGAAGCCAGAGGCGGCTGACCGGCCATAAAAGATCTGGTAGATCATTTATAGTGAGCAGCGAGCTGGCGCGCGGGCCTATGTGGTATTTTGTTTTATAAACAACGGAATTTCATATTAATGTACATTTCATTCAAATTTTCATTCACCATTTTTAAAGTAAAAACCTTCGCAGCTCCCATTTTACGGCAAATTTTTCACGGAAAAATGGAATTCAAGATGCCTTATAGTCGTGACAATCTTGCTTTGCTCCCAGCGGTTGCAAAAGGAAAATACTCTAAGGCAAAAACTGTCATTCATTGGTCAGAAAAAGCGAGCGAAATGTTGTTTCGCGCTGCAAGTCCCAAAACTTGCCAAACTAATCTGCTTGCGAGGTAATTTTTGGTTTTTACTCTAATTTTTACTAAAAAAAAGCCCTGATAATGGGATCTCCCAAAGCTTTTTACTAAAATTAGAGTAAAAATAAGTTTGGGTTATTTTTTAAATTGCTGTAAATCAATTCATTAAAAATCGTAACGGGCTTTAGCCCGTTACCCTCTTGCTTCTCAAATTCTTCCACTCCGTGAGCAGAATTTTGAAAACAGAAAGTAGAATGCGCCCTCTCGGGTTTTGCTTGACGTTTATCTGCGGGAACACTACAAAAACCCGACAGGATCCACGCGCAAAGTTTTTGGGTAAGGATTTGGGACTCAAAACATTTTGGAAGAATAGAAGTATACTGTGTCCCGAAAAACGTTAGTTATATGGCTCCATTTATTTTGTATATTTCATAACGGGAATTAGTTAAAGGCGGTAATAACAATTTCATATATAGGATTCCCCAACTAAAGGATACCAATAACGCATATACGAAAGCAGCTTTCTTTCTGATTTCGTGCAAACGAGTTGCCCATAAAAATTTAATAAACCCGGAAATTTCCTAACGAGGGGGTTCACAAAGGGATAAAGTGATTATTTTTGAGTAAATTCAATGCCCCGCCAATCCCGTAATTCCCAAGCTATGCCAATCTATATGGATCGCCACGACGTTTCAGAAGAAGTAACCGCAAAAATCGTGGCACAATTGCACCACGAAGATTTAAAGATCCAGCATAAATATAACTGTAGGGGGCTTACCTATTGGTTCGATGACAAACGAAAGACCGCTTTTTGTTTGGTCGAAGCCCCCAACAAAGAAGCGATCCAGACGATGCACAACGATGCACATGGCGAAGTTGCCAATAGAATAATAGAAGTGGACGGCCAAATTGTGGAATCGTTCTTGGGCCGTATCGAAGATCCTAAAAAATCGCAAAATACCACATTGAACATTATCAACGATCCGGCCTTTAGGACCATTATGGTAACCACGGTCAAAAGATTATCATTTAAAAAATCAACGGTCAAGGAATTACATAGTGCTGTTCAGGACCATAATCGGGCGATGTCCAAAACCGTCCATAGCCATAAGGGAAGGATTGTCAGACAAGAAACGGATTATTGCTTGACTTCCTTTGATTCCGTCACCAATGCCGTTCTATGCGCCATTGCCATCAATGCAAAACTTGAACAGACTCTCCATAGACTCTATGGTGCCCACTTAAAATTAAATATTGGTCTAAGTGCCGGCGCTCCCGTAACCGAGAAGGATGGCATATTCGAAGATACCATTAAATCGGCCGAACGCATTAGTACTATTGCCCAGGATAAAATTACGATCTCATCGGATGTCAGGGACTTGTACGAAAGCGAGAATTTGAATACGACATTGGATAAGCAATTGGTCGATACATTAAGTCCGGCCAATGAAAGTTTCCTTAATTTTTTGATGGACTTTACCGAGCGGGAATGGCAGAACAACACTTTAAGCGTCGATAACTTTTGTAAAGGCCTAGGGTACAGCAAATCGCAGCTCTATCGAAAAATGATGGCCACAACTGGGAAGGCGCCCAATGCTTTCATACACGATTATAGATTGGATAAGGCACTGAAATTATTGGAGAAAAAAACAGAAAATATTTCAGAAGTTGCCTTTGAAACGGGTTTTAATAGCCCGGCCTATTTTTCAAAATGTTTTTCGGACAAATTCGGCATCCTTCCTTCGAAATATGCCCTACAGTATCTTTATTGATTTCCATTGCAGCCCATTTTTGACAGACCGTTCAAAATTGTAAGTATTTGAACCAAACTTAGCGGTGTGCAGTAAAAGATCTGTATAGTTTTGGAGCACACCCATAAATGGAAAAAATCATGGAAAGCACACTTTTTGAAAGACTGGGGGGAACCCAAGGTATCTCCTTAATAGTCGATGACACCGTCGAGGCACATATGAACAATTTGGCTATAAATGCCCGTTTCCTTCCCTATAAGGAACAACCGGAACGTTTGGCAATCCTTAAAAAACATACCGTTGACTTTTTTAGTGCAGGTAGCGGAGGTCGGGTAGCCTATACGGGAAGGGATATGGTTACCACCCATACCGGGATGAACATTAGTCCTGAGGAATATATGCATGTCGTCGATGATATTTTTTTGGCACTGGATAAAAACGACGTTACCCAAGAAACCAAAAAGGATGTCCTGGCCATTCTGTGGTCTTTAAAGGGTATGATCATATCACAATAATCACAAGAAGTAACTTTAATATAGAAGGACATGACAGTAATAGTAAAAGAATTGGGTAACCAGAAAATAGAGGCTCTTGCCGCAAAGTTGCAAGGTAAAATAGTTATGCCAACGGATGCCGACTATACCGAGGCCCGAAAGGTCTATAATGGCATGATCGATAAACATCCTGGAATGATCGTAAAGTGTTTGGATGTTGCCGATGTTGTTAATGCCGTAAACTTTGGGAGGGAAAACAACCTGTTGGTAGCCATCCGGGGTGGCGGCCACAATGGTGGCGGTTTGGGTATTTGCAACGAAGGCCTGGTCATAGACCTGTCCGGAATCAAATATGTTCGGGTGGATACTTCCGACAACACGGTCCGCGTAGGTGGCGGAAACCTCTGGCGCGAAGTAGACCATGCAACGCACGCGTTCGGCCTGGCCGTTCCAGCGGGCATCGTTTCTTCAACAGGGGTGGGGGGACTAACGCTGGGCGGGGGAGTGGGACATCTTTCCCGGAAATACGGATTGACCATAGACAACCTCTTGGAAGCGGATATGGTCTTGGCCGATGGCTCCTTGGTAACGGTAAACGCCGACCAGTATCCGGACCTGTTTTGGGCCATTCGCGGTGGTGGCGGGAATTTCGGAATCGTAACCTCCTTTAAATTTCAGGCACATCCCGTAAAGACCGTTTTTGGTGGACCCACCTTATGGCCCATCGAACTGACGGAAGAAATAATGGAATGGTATGACGGATTTCTAAGCAATGCCCCGGATGAACTGAACGGCTTTATAGCAACCATGGTCATTCCCGGGCCGCCGTTTCCGGAGCATTTGCACAAGAAGCAATTTTGTGGAATAGTCTGGTGCTATACAGGTGATATGGACAAAGCCAAGGAGGTGTTCAAACCTGTTTTGGAAAAGAAACCGGTATTCGAGCATGTAGGCGAAATGCCCTATCCAACGATGCAATCGTTATTTGATGGTTTGTTTCCACCGCACATGCACTGGTATTGGAGAGCGGATTTTTTTGACGGACTGGGGCCGGAAATAAGCGCTCAGCATCTGAAATTTGGCTCGAACATTCCCACCCCATTATCCCAAATGCATTTATATCCCATAAGTGGGGCTGCGGGCAGGGTAGCTGCGGATAAAACCCCTTGGGCCTATCGTGATGCCGAATATGCGGGCGTAATCGTCGGTGTTGACCCGGATCCCAAAAATGCGGATAAAATCACCAACTGGTGCAAGGACTATTGGACGGCATTGCATCCCTTTTCCTCTGGAGGGGCCTATTCAAACTTTATGATGGATGAAGGGCAAGACCGTGTGAAGGCCAGCTATAGGCACAACTATCCTCGCCTGGTAGAAATCAAAACCAGATATGATCCGCAAAACCTATTTAGGGTCAATCAGAATATCAAGCCTAAAAATAGCGAATGAATATATTAACTCCCCATATGATGGGGGCAAAAACTAAAATCATGAAAATCAGAAAAGAAGACATTCCCATTACCATGCAAGCTCCCAACACCATTATGCGCGCCATTACGGATTGCGGGGGTATGACCTTAGGTTTTAACGAATTGCCAAAAGGCACCGATTTT
>JBGTNL010000104.1:0-101569 GCA_041743085.1 Flavobacteriaceae bacterium | reverse complement strand
CTACTTCGTAGCCTCACCAGGAATCCCTTTCGGTCCTTCTCAGGGTAAACTTTTATTCCAAAGCTCCGCTTTACAAGTGCTGCGCACTTGGGCTGAGCCTACTTCGTAGCCTCACCAGGAATCCCTTTCGGTCCTTCTCAGGGTAAACTTTTATTCCAAAGCTCCGCTTTACAAGTGCTGCGCACTTGGGCTGAGCCTACTTCGTAGCCTCACCAGGAATCGAACCTGGATCTAAAGTTTAGGAAACTTCTATTCTATCCGTTGAACTATGAGGCCAAAGTTGGAAGGCAAAAATAAAACTTTTTACAGCGACAAAGAAAGGATATTCCGCAAAATACCCCTCCCTGAAATCCCGAAGCTTGGATAAAAGCTGATTCTGATAATTATCGGGACGAGGTGGGTGTCAATTCTAAAAAATGGTCAGGAGTTTTTACTCTTTGAAACTATCAAGCTGCAAAACAAAGAGTTACTTCCTACCTTTATGATTTGCGTTAAGAATGCCCGCAAAAGAGTTCAAATTGGCCGACAGGTATTTTGTTTCTGTCGACTAACGATAACCAAATGGGGAATTAAAATGGGAGTTCTCCCTTTCAATTAAAAAATGCAACCTGTCCCATTATTTTAACTAAAAAATAAACAATATGAAAAAGATTCTTTTACTCTTGCTTTTCGGGGCACCAATGACCTTTGTGGCTTGTTCTGATGAAACAGCCATTAACACGGGAGAAACTCCTGCAAATCCTGAATCACCGTCCGACGGAAGTAATGATGTTGTGGGATACCTGTACACGTCTACAAACGGGGAATCCACCAATCAGATCGTTCGGTTTTCCCGCCACGAAGACGGTTCTGTTTCAGATGAAACGGCTTACTCCACCGAAAGTGACGGAGGCGCGGATATTACCGCGGGGGGCGACGCCTTTGGGGATTTTGATTCTGAAGGAGCCATTCAGATCATCGGGGATTATTTATTGAACGTAAATGCTGGTGGAAATACAGTTTCGGTTTTTTCTTTAGATAAAAGCAACGGGGATCTGAGCCTGTTGGGGAATACGGCCGTATTAGGTACGCGACCCGTAAGTATAACCGCCACCCCAATGAGCGGCAGCACTACCAAATTTTGGGTAGTAGTGGGATGTCAGTGGAACAATCCCAACGTACAGGGTGACGGAGAAGAACTGAGGCGCTTCCCCAATGATGAGTTTCATAATATGGACCTAACCAAGTCAGACCCTTCAGACCTGGACAGGAATATTCACCTGTTTACTTTTGATACCGCCGATGGCAGTTTGGTCTGTCTGAAAAGGTTGGACACCTATGTTCGTGAGAACGGCGGACCCGTTAAAGTTGAATTTTCTCCTGACGGCAGTAAACTGGCCGTAACCCTGTGGGGAATAACCCATTTTGCTTCGGTAAGTCCCTCTCTGGATGAACAACATCCCAGTAGGGTCTATGTCTACGATTTTAATGAGGGAGAGGTATCCAATGAGCGTTTCTTTGAGGAGGAAGGTGTTGCCGGGGCGATCGGATTTAAATGGGCACCGGACAGTAATTCCACGCTTTTTGTTACAAATTTTAATACTACTGTGGCAAAAACCGACAATAGTTTAATTGTTCTGGAGGACGACGGGTCAGTGGTTACAAAGACGGCTAACTTCGCAACGAGTGAAGCGGACGATCTGGATGAAGCTTGTTGGACGGCATTTAGTCCTTCAAACGACAGACTTTACGTTTCCAGTTTTAGTGCAAACGTAATTACACCATTTTCACTAAGTGGTTCCAGTATCACCGGAACACTTCCATTTGAGGCCCGCGGTGATAACGCCCCTCCTGCAGATACCAAAGACATATTGGTTACCTCAGATAATAAATACCTGTATAATCTTGGAGCATTCCAATCCTTTTCTTTGAATATCTTTGATATTACTGATAGCGGACTTGATTACAGAGAGCAGGTGGTGCTGCAAACGACCCAGGGAGGACTTGGGCAACCGGGAGCCTTCAATTTTCTCGGATTAGTTGGTTTTGACCTGGAACAACAGGAACCATAGAAGTTACTTTATGTTTAAAGGGCTGCACACAGGTGCAGCCTTAACAAATTACTGAATCATTCCTAATACTAAATAATCTGAAATGAACAATACACATACTGCCGGCTTCAAAGTAGTAAAAGTTGGCGAAATCATGATGCGCTACGGTCTTGTTATTATTTTATTCTGGGTAGGGGCATTGAAATTTACTGCCTATGAAGCCAAGGCAATTAAACCTCTTGTGGAAAACAGCGAACTGTTATCATGGGCCTATGACCTTATGAGTGTCCAGGGGTTTTCTATCGCAATTGGTATTATTGAAATTATTTTAGGCCTGTTTATTGCATTAAGATATTTTGCGCCTATGCTATCTGCAATAGGGAGTGCAGGGGCTATAATAATGTTCTCAATAACCTTAAGCTTTCTATTGACAACACCGGCAGCCTGGCAGGAAGGATATGGTTTCCCCAGCCCCTCGCCTATGCCTGGGCAGTTCCTGGCAAAGGATATGATTTTTTTGGCAGTTGCCGTTTGGTCCGCCGGAGAAGCCTGGATCGCTTCCAAATACCCTCCGCAAAAATAAAATTAAGTCGATTAGAAATTATTCTACAATAAAAAAATTCTTGAAAGTTTACCCGCCTCTGGCGGGCGACTATCCTCAAGGCAGAGCCATAGGGGAATTACTTAGATTAAAATTACATCGCATCTAAGAAGTATCTGGTTTTTGCGACCGGTGCGATTTTTAATGGAAGACCGAATTACTCGGCAATCTGCACCTTATTGGCAGTTTTCTCGATAAAATTTAATAATAATGGGATGGCGGGGTAGACCATATCATGTCCATAACCATCCAATTCCATCAATTCAATATCCTGATGGCCTACCACTTTCATCATCCTGTAGAAATAGGCATTTTCTTCATACCGCCCCAAAAGTTCCAGTTCACGGTTGCCTGTAATTAACAAGGTGGATGGTGCATCCTTTCGAACATGGAACAAGGGTGCATATTTATCGATCACAGGTTGCGTACCCTCAATCCCCATTTCCTTCCGAATGGTAAAATGGGTGATGGTATGCCCGCTAAAGAGGATCAAGCCGGCTATGTCATTGGTATCGATGCCATAAGGGGCAAGATAACTTTTGTCCAGGCCTACCATACTGGCCAAATAGCCCCCTGCAGAATGTCCGGAGATAAAAATCTTTTTTGAGTTACCGTTATATTTCTCAATATTTCTGAAGGTCCAGGCTACTGCGGCGGCGGCATCTTCAATATACACAGGGTGTTCTACTTTTGGATGTAAGCGATAATTTACGGTTACCACTGCAACACCTTTTTCCAGCAACCCTTCCGGAATGTGCTTATTACCTGATTCGAGTCCACCCCCATGAAACCAAACTACCGCTGACACGTTAGTGGTGTCCTTTGGATAATACACATCCAGTTTGCACCGCGCTCTGATATAGGGGTCCTCCTCTTGCGGGGATTCATCATAGTAGGCTAAATTCTCTGCGGTTGCATACGATATACCCTGGGAAGTAGCATGTAGCGTTCCCAGTGTGAAAATAAAGATGATGATTTTGTATTTAGCGCCCATTAATCCTCCACTTCTACGATCATTTCGATCTCAACTGCAATATTGCTCGGAAGGGAGCCCATACCTACGGCGGCCCGTGCATGTTTCCCTTTCTCCCCGAACACTTCTACCATCAGGTCGGAATAGCCGTTAATTACTTTTGGATGATCTGTAAAATCCGGCACGGCATTGACCATCCCTTTCACCTTTACAATTCGCTTTACCTTATTAAGGTTGCCGAGTTCCGCTTTTAAGACCGACAACTGATTGATCCCGGTGATCCTGGCAGCCTCATAGCCCTGCTCTATGGTCAGATCTGCGCCAAGCTTACCGACAATATTTTCACCATTGGCCTGGCGCGGACCCTTACCGGCCAGAAAGAGGAGGTTACCGGTCCTAACGGCGTTTACATAATTGGCGACGGGCGAGGAAGGAGTGTTCAATGTAATACCCAAATCCCTGAGTTTTGCTTCCGGATCGTAATCTTCATGGGATGTTTCCGCAACAGCGGGTTCTTTCTTCTCTTCCCTGACCGAATTACACGACAGGGTTCCAAAAAGGACAACCCCCACCAACAAATATTTTTTGACCATAATACAATTTTCGATTTTAAGCATTTTCCAATACTTCTTTTACCCTTTTTGCCACAATACGCTCCTGCCCGGGCATCATCATCCAGGTAGTGATCCCGATCATTTCATCGTTGCCCACAGTTGAAATAGCAGGATGCCCGTCCATTAATTTTTTTCTTGCATCGGCCGGACTTATCTTCACAACATCTTCATCCCACTTTATGCGGAGTGAAGGTACGTGGTTGGCATGTGCCGGTACATGGATCTCCGTTTCCACCCCTTTAACCGATAAGGCACTATCGCTGATCAGCTTAATCTGGTTTTCCCACAATTCCCATTCTTTTTCATGATCTTTCCGCAGGTACAGTTCCAGAGCAACCAGCATGCCCAATACTTCTTCCTTATTTACCTTCATCCCCCTGGCAATTGTCGTACCTCTGGGGGGGGTATGCAACCTGGCTGCTTCTATGTATTTTCTATTCCCTAACAACAAGCCGGCACTTTGAGGACCTCTTATACCTTTGCCTCCCGAAAAAGCCACAAGATCGAATCCCATCTTCGTAAACTTAAAAAGATTTTCTACAGGCGGCACATCCGCAGCGCAATCTATAAAAGTTACAATGTTGTGTTTTTTCCCTAACGCTACAAATTCTTCCCGTTTTATCTCCCCCTCCTCGGTATTGGCATTTAAAAACCAAAGCATTGCGGTCTTATTGCTGATCGCGTTTTCCAGTTCCTTAGCCGTTTTCACCCAAATAAGTTTTGCCCCCGTATTCGTAAGCGCATGGGTGTACCCTATATTATGAGTTTCCTGAATGATCACCTCATTTTTCATCCCGGTTGTATCGGGTAATTGGGAAACCTTTTCCTGGTCCATACCGCACATTACCCCCGCAAGACCTATGCTCATTGCCCCGAAGGCTCCGGAGGACACCGTCGCATATTCGCAGTTGAGCAGATGTGCGATCCGTTCCCCAACCTTGTCGTGTAATTGATCCAGATCAACATACTCCGTAGCGCCATACGTAATGGCCGAAGTAACCTCCTCAGGCATCAAAGAACCCGTCATGGATGTATAGGTGCCTGCCGCGTTAATAAAAGTGCGCAATCCGAGCTCCTTAAAAAAGTTTCGCCCAACAGCACTGGTCACCTTCCCGCTTACTAATTGGGGCATTAATAACCCCGTACCCGCCAACCCGCCCAAAACGGGAACGCTGGATAGCGTTTTCAATAATTTTCTTCTGCTTATCATGATTCCTTATATTTAGATTTTCTAGTCTACAGCAGCTATACAATCCATTTCCACAAGGGAATCCCCGGGAACGCCCCCATAGGTGGCTACAGTGGTCCTGACCGGCGGATTTTCGCCAAAACGGCCACGGAATACTTCATTCATACCCTTATAATCCGCCAAATCGGCCAAATACACATTCACTTTCAAAACCTTTTCCATGGAAGAACCGTTCTTTTCCAGTTCTTTCTGAAGTTCTTTTAGGACATGGTCCGTATGGGACTTTATATCACCTTCAAAATGCGCGCCCTTCCCTGCTATGTAAAGGGTGTTCCCGTGTTTCACCGCCCCGGAAAAAAGCGGGATCTCCTGGTCCCGAATAATTTCTCCCACCACCTCCTTTTTTCGGTTTCCGTATTTGCTCATTGCATGCGCCGTTCCTGCCCCGAATAGCGCTGCAAGTGCCATTCCGATCTTTTTAAATGATGTTCTTCTTGTCGTTTTTTCCATGGTATTTAAATTTATCAGTGTTTATTTCCATTATTAGTTATGAGGCCATTGCTGTCCCATGAAGCCTATGCGCGCTCCAGGGTTTTTTTCATTTAACTGCGGATTTTTCAATCGTTCCATGAAGGTCTGGATATTCCGTTAAGGTCCCAAACCACCTTTCCGTCCCTTACCGTAAGTTCGCACTCCAATTTTTTTGTTCCGTTCATTCTTTTTCCCTGGGTATCAATAAAGCCAAACGTTCCTTCCCTCAGATTAAGCAAAGTTACATCTGCCACTGCTCCCACGGAAAGGTGACCAAGATCCGTACGTTTTATATATTGCGCCGGCTTCCAGGTTACACAGGCTATGACCTCCCGTAAGGGCATATCCATATTGACAAACTTAGACATAACATTTATGATATCTTTCATTCCCCCATTCATGCTCCCGGTATGCAGATCCGTGCTTATAGAATTCGGTTTAAACCCCTGCTTCAGGGCAGGAATGGCCTGTTCAAAAACAAAACTGCCCCCGCCATGGCCTACATCGAAAATAATTCCCCTTTTCTGTGCTTCAAATGCATAATCCAGAACCTTGCCATTCTCATCAACTATTGGGGTACGCCCGTCTACGTGGGCATAGGTATGGGTAAAGATATCTCCCGGACGCAATTTCTCCATAAACAATGTCTCCAGTGACAATTCCGGCTCACTTCCTCCAAAATCTATCATTACCGGTACGCTTGCAAGCTTTCCTGCTTCTACTGCTCTTTCGGTGGGCGTCCAGTCGAACCCATTATAATGAGCCAGTTTAACCCCTACTATTAAATCCGGGAATTGTCTGGCCACCATAGCGGTTAGTTTTGGATCCATATCTGCCAGGTTTTGTTCTATAGCTCCCCCCTTCATTCCGGAACCCACTATATTTAAAAATGACAGCACCCTGGTTTGCGAATGGTCTATCGTCTGTTCTTTAAAAATCCGGAAATTCCGCCATCCGGCACCCCCCACATCCACAAGGGTAGTTACCCCGCTCCGGAAAGAAAATCCATCAGGAGGCAGTGCCGTGTAACTATTGCTTAAATAGGCGTCGGGTTCGGTGCCGTGAAAATTATGGCTATGAATGTCGAGCAGCCCGGGGCATACGAATAATCCTTCCGCATTTACAACGGTAGCCGCCTGTCCAAGAGGTATATTGGCTGCGACCTGGGCTATCTTCCCTTCGCGAATGGCGACATCCATTGGTCCGTCAATATTGTTTTTACTATCTATTAGATGCCCGCCTTTGATCAGTATATCAAAATTCTGGGCGTCCGTTGCAGTTGTGCTCAAGAGGACCATGAGCGCTAAAAGGACTTTAACTGAATTATAATATCTCATAACGTCTGATTTTTCATTGTGCTTCCTTTGTAATGGTTTTTCTCAAATTCGCAACTTCCGCGGCCTCAACTGCACTTGCATTATTTCCAAAATCCGATCTAATGTAGGTCAGGACATCGGCAATTTCGGAATCGCTCAGGAAACTGTGCTGTGGCATAAGGCCACTGTATTGGGTGCCATTTACTTCGATAGTGCCTTCCATACCTTCCAGAATTATCTGTATGAGTCGGTCTTTATCGCCCGTAACCCAATCGGTCCCGGCCAGGGGAGGAAATCTCCCCCCGGCTCCTTTACCGTCTACCTGATGACAGGCACTGCAGAATTTATAGTAGATCGACGCTCCTTCTGTTTCCTCTTCCTTTTTCAGATTATCCTGAATAACATCGGGAGTACGTATATGGGAAAGTAATTTTCTTTTTTCCATTTCCGACAGCTCTGCCTGACCAAATTTCCCTTTATCCCCCTCATAAGTAATTTTCCATATTTTTCCTTTGACAGAATCTGATAAATATAAAGAACCATCGGGGCCCTCTGCAATTCCCATTGGCCGGTACACCGCATCATTCACGCTTATGATAGGATCTACTCCTGCGAAGCCATCCGCAAACACTTCCCAGTCACCCGAAGGTTTCCCGTTTTTGAAGGGAACGAAGCCAACAAAATAACCCGATTGGGGGTAGGGGGCCCTGTTGGTAGAACCATGAAAGGCTACGAAGGCACCGTTTCTGTAATGATCCGGGTACTGATCTCCCTGATAAAAAACCAGATCGTTTGGCGCCCAATGCCCCGGAAAACCTATAATTGGATCATCATATTCAGCACAACGGCCAATTATTTTTCCATCACCTCCATATTCAGGGGCAAGTACTTTTTTGCCCTGTTCCTGATCATAATAGCAATAGGGCCACCCAAAATTTGATCCTTCGGTAACTTTTATAAATTCTTCAGATGGAAAAATAGCGCTCTCCCAGGGCGAATAAATGTTCGGGAACAATCTCAGGAGATCATCCCTACCATGCATAACTATGTAGAGATTCTCATCTATGGGATTCCAGTCCATGGCGACCACACTGCGTATTCCGGAGGCAAATTTATAACCGTCCTTTTGAGTTTGCCCCAGTTTATTGGCATCGAACCGCCACACACCCCCATGATTCTCCAATTGGGGGCAGGGGTCTATCCCTGGTGCTCTTGGCGTTCTCTTTGGCTCCTGACACGAGTTGGAGGGTGCCCCAAAAGGAACATACATGTTTCCTTTGTTGTCAAAAGCAAGCGGCTTGCCTATATGTTCGTGTTTCCCATGTTCATGATCATCTGTAAGCACTACTTCCATTTCACCTTCAGGGATCAGGGTACCGGGTTTTAATTTGTAACGGTATACCACCAAATCCGAACTGTGATAGAGATATCCGTTGTAGATCCGCATGGCCGTTGCATAGCTCCATTTGTCCTTGCCGCCGTACGCACCAAACTTTTCTACTATATCTGCCAGGCCATCACTGTCATCGTCCTTCAGAACCGCGATAGAACCTTCTTCCCCTGCATTTCTAAGTTTGGCATAAAGAAGGCCATCATCGGTGACCGCCAGATGCCGAACGGTTTCTTCAATGCTGTCAATGACCACAACGGATTTAAAATCCTTCGGCAGATAGAGACCCCCGTCCACCGGGCCATGCCTGCACTGTGCCAGCAAGGATATAATGACAAGATTAAAGACAAATTTTAAGCGTTTATCATGCATGTTCCCGGAATAACTGCCAGCACAATTCCCAGTCAGGATAGGAGTACCGCTTCTGGCATTGCCCGAATTTAGTTGTATTGCCTGATTGCGGTCTTAGGCGATTATTTACCCAGTTAAGTTAGAATTCTTTTTAGTAGGAAACAAGGGATGGGGATAAATCGTGCTCGAGCACATTGAATCTTTTCTATTCAAAAATTAAAGTTCCGAAAAATTGAGGCGTATGAAAATTAGGTCGGTCGGTCTCCACCGGGTTCCAACTGAGGTAATGCGGGATCTCCGAATCATCCCCGCATTTATAAAAATTGGCCCTGGCCCGAAGACCGGAAAGGGTAAGCCCTTTTTCATATATGAGGATATCGGCAGGAATTACCAGCGTCATTTCCCAGCTTTGTTGCCCAATTTTTTGGGCAAAAGGTTCTTTCCCGAGTGACGACCTCACCCTGAGCTGTTCTTCTATGAGTTCTGGTGCAATAAATGTCCGAGCTTTTCTATTCGGCCCATAGGCCAGGTGCGTAGTGCCTATGGCATTCACTTCAAAATTATAGTAGTTTCCGTCTCCTTTGGGATCCAGGAAAAACTCGAGGCAGCTATCCCTGTGGGTTGCACTATTGGTGGCAGTTCTGGTTGCCAGTACATGGTCCTCCTTTATATAGTATTTTAGCCAGATCTCGTTATTGCAATGGGCAATTCTAAAAGCAATCTCAGGCCGATATGGAAAAGCTTCCCAGTTTAAGGTATTGATCCGATGCAGTTCTGCCTGCGTTTCCAGAAGCTCAGAAACCTGTGACAGACCGGCATAGCCCTGAAACTCAATAGCCGGAACTACAAGGACCTTTGAATCTTTCTTTTGGGTGCAGGCTACCGCGGTTCCCAGTATCAAAAGCGCCAATGTAAATTTAATTTTCATAAAGATCCAACTTTCGGGTAGTGCATCATAGCATAGTGGTTTTATACCTGTGCTCCGGCTAAACCAGGTTATTGATTTTAACCGTTGTTTCCGTATTGCCGGCTTTTTTTACTCCATTTCTAAGCGGCCTGCCCATTTCAACCCATAAAATTTCCATTATATCTCCCTCCTTCAGGCTTATTTGTTCCCCAAAGCTGAAAGCGTCCGCCCCTAAAAAGTGGATATGAGCCTGCCCGGGTATAGCATGATTGCCATATTTAAAATGATGGTACTCAAGATTTGCCACACTGTGCGCCATATTGTTTTCGCCCGTTTTTATCGCTCTTTCCCAGAGCACATTTTTCTTGCGAAAAATGCGTATCCTGCCGGAAATATCCTGAAATTCTGAAGTAATTACCAATTCCGGGCCAATGGAGCAATTGCGTATTTTTGAAGGAGCCAGGTAAAGATAATTTTTTCGTTCCATAATATGGTCCGAAAACTCGTTTGCGGTAGTAAAACCAATCCGCCATGGCCTCCCCCCCATATCATTGAGATACACCGCCGCTATTTCAGGTTCTTCCCCGCCATCATTACCATAGGCAGGTATTTCCAAAGATTCACCATGGGCCTTTAGTACGGTGCCATTCCCTTTATAAAACCACTCGGGCTGAACACCTATCTGTCCTTCCTTTGGATGCCCCCCATCTGCACCCATCATATACATTTTCATGCTATCCGTTAATTCGCTTTCGAGCTGGGCTTCGTGCATTTTCTGGCGATTCTCAGCACTGGCTTTGTGTGTAAGGCCCGTACCGGACAACATGAGGGCCAGGGGATCCAGGGGATGATCAAATGAAGGAAGTAATTTCCAATCTGAACTTCCCTCGTAAATGGCGTTATAGTCTATATTTGTACTGGAAAGATTCTGCATTACAAGTGCACTTATGTCCCCGTTATTCTTTATGGCTTGTGACGCCAGGGAATACACGGAATCGAAGCCGGAAATAATTCTCAAAACAGGTTCTTCAACCAGCGCCACCCTACGGCCATTGTTTGCGTGTGTTATCTGGACTAATCGCATTGATACGTTATTTAAAGAATGAAATGGTCTTAAATGTAACAAAAAAACCTGATAGGGTAACTTCCGGTTTTATCCAATAAGCGGCAAATTGGAATCCATAGGTGCTGACATCATGAATGTCCCAAAATTCCTTCCTTCCAGCGCATCTTCCATTGCCCTCCATATCCGACCTTTGTGAATTGCCACGGGCGCCGTGGCACAGTGATAGCGGCCTTTGGCAAGTAATCCGTAGTTTTCGTCTTTTGGGAGTGTCCATGTCTTGCCTCAGTTAAGCGCCTTTCTTATCGCCATGTTTCCGAATGCACGATCAGCGCCCAGCTTATAAAGTGCTGCCTCATGAAAGAATACATTCGCCCATCGCTGATTGCCCATCCTGGTTACGAAATACCAAGTTAGGCCTTTGTCGATCGATTTAAAAACCGCCGTCCTGTGACCGTCTCCTTCGTCCCTTTTTTCAATAGAATGGGACACCAGATAATCGCCATTAGGCAAAACAACAATACTGGGGGAACCCAAGGAAATGCCTGATGATTTTGGTTTATGGTTTATTACATTACCCCGGCCCGATGAATTTTGCGCAAATAACCATTGTACGGACAGGAGTGTGCATAGCAAATTTTTTTTGGATATGCTTCATAGTTATAGCTTTGTTTTGGGTATTTTTTTAGAATGAAGGAGCGAGACCAAAAACCCAACCAGAAAAATGGCCATGGTGCCAAAGACAATGGTCAAATAGGCGTGAAACGCATTGCCAATTGCTTCTTCTCCCAAGAAGACGTTAGAGAGAGACAGCCACATGATGACGATCAAACCCGCAATGACACCTGAGATAGCACCTACAGCGTTTTTATGTTTCGAGAAAATGGCCAAAAGAAAGAGCCCCAACATACCTCCACTAAATATGGAAGCAAGTTTCCACCAGGCATCCAGGGCACTTTTTACATTGATCATTGCTATGGCAATCCCGATTCCGATAACGCTTATAATAGCCGAAGAAATGTACAACACGCGCATCCCCTCCTTATCCGAAGCGGATTTCTTGAAGTATTTGTTGTAATAATCCGTAAGAAAAACAGTAGCGGAACTATTAAAGCTCGTGGAGATGGTACTCATTCCCGCTGCAAAAATAGAAGCGACCAAAAGTCCGCTCACACCGGGCGGAAGGACATTGACGATAAAATAGGGGAAAACACGATCGCTTTTGTTGATATCCTGCAGGGCTAACGGCAGCGTAGCAACTGAATCGTAGTAGGCAAAAAGCGCCGTACCAATGAAAAGGAAAAGGGCGGAAATGGGCACATAAAGCAGCCCACCTATCAACGCCGAACGTTGCGCATCTTTATCCGACTTCGAGGCCATATAGCGCTGCACATAGTTTTGATCGATGCCGTAATTTTGAAGATTAATAAATATACCGTAAACCAATACTACCCAAAATGTCGGCTTTGATAGATCCAGGTCAAAACTGCCCAGACTAAATTTATCATTTTTGCTCGCTATTTCAAGTACCTGAACAGGACCTTCGGGCATACCGAAAAGAATAAAACCGACACAGACCAGCGCACCTGCAATCAGGATAATCCCCTGTATGGCATCCGTCCATAGCACGGCTGTGATACCACCCAGCATCGAATACACTGCGACTATAAGTCCCGTAAATATGATGATGGTAGCAATATCCCACCCTATTACCGCATTAAGGGTCAGGGCCAGCAAATAAAGAATGGTGCCGATGCGCATTAACTGGGTGAGCAGGTAACACAAAGAAACATACACCCTTGCCCATGGCCCAAACCTTTGTTCCATGTACGTGTAGGCGGAAGGGCTGTTGATTTTTCTATAAAGAGGAACAAAATACTTTACAGCGATCAACGATGCGATAGGAAGCGACAAACTGAACACAAAAGCATTCCAATTTGTCAGAAACGCGCTTCCCGGTAAAGCCAAATAGCTGATACTACTTACGAAGGTGGCGAATATTGACATGGTAACCACCCATCCCGGAATATCTTTATTTCCCAGGGTGTAAGAGGAGGATGTCCTGTTTTTTTTGAAGAAAGACCCGCCAAAGACTGCAATTCCGATAATATAAACAAAGAATACAACAAGATCTATGCTATTCATACATATTTATCTTTTATTCTTATTGGATAAAACCTCTACCAATAGGGGATCTTTCACTTGTTCCTTTTTGCAGGCACGTCAGCGGTGCTGGCCAAATATTCCTTCATTTTTCGTTTCGTCCCATTTACAATTCAATAAAGTGTTTTACCCTTGGTTACTCCTTCCGCCCCTTGCACAAGAGAGGTAAATAACGGGTAAATTCAATTTGAAATTTACCATGTGCCCCTTAGCCTTTTGGACCCTATAAAGCGAATCTTTTTTGTATGGAAGGACATTTGTGCATCTTCTTCAGACGGTGGTCTGAATTTATCTTTCTCAGTACAATCACCTTATGAACCCTACGGGAGACGTATAATTTCAGATCTATACCTTTTTTGTACTCCAATGGTTTAGCACATCTTGTTCTGAAAACATGCAATTACGTGAAAACTTCAAGACTTAAAATAAAAATTCAAAAAAAATCCAATTAGGTATGGTTCTGAAGATTCCTATTTTTAGAAAAGTGTATTTTAGATCAGCATTTGCGGAAGCTACTTACTATTTCATTACCCCTATTTAAGAATCCCGGATTCAACTTTAGTTCTTTTTGAAAACGGAAATTGAATTCTGCTTAAAATTTGCTACATACAAGGTGTCTGCATCGATCTTACAAAAACCCCTGCAGGTGCCTGGACTTTCGCTTTCAATGCCAAAGTTGCTTTATTCCCGTTTTTAAAACCAAATTGAATCGGTCAGAAATTCGGGAACGTAAAGCCCATTGTTGTTAAAATCAATGTTCATTGGTCGCTTTATCCCCACTATGGAATCCAAAACAGTAGTTTTCTCCCCGCTATATATTGTATCCCCGGAGATAAAAACAAATTGTTGCCTACCTCTTCAAAAATATAACTCCCATTGAGTTCCAAAAATACATTCAACTGATTGGGCGGGTATTTTTGAGGCAATAAAGGAAGGCCAATGGCGATGTTATAGAGGAGGTTATCAGGAAGGTTATTGCCTGTTATATTATAGCCCGCTTCCCAATAAATTCCATATTTTGCGGTTACGTAACCATTTACGACACTCAGAGTGGTCATAGTTATTATCTATTCCTCTTAATTTTGGTCTAAGCCCGCTTTCATCAATCCTTCCTCTGTAATGGCCAAATCTTTACGGTAATTCAACAATTCTCCATTTACAACGATGGCAGGTATTTTATGTATGCCATACTCATTCATTCTGGTAAGATCATCACATTGTTTTAACAAATCGTATGTTGTTAGCTCGTATTCATCACAAACCAGTTCCTCAATCATCCTGACCACCGGTCACATACCGGACAATTGGCGGTACCCGACGTTTCATTTCTCCCATTTTTTAGTATTCATTAATCCTTTCTGTTATTAGTTGATCAAAGCAACGCGCCAAAGGTATGATGGCGGGTAGGGAGGTCTCCATATGAAAACAAAAAATAAGGGCCTACTTTTCGGTAAGCCCTTAATTCATTTGGCTAGAGGGGGACTGGTTTGCCAGAAAACAGAACTATATCGAATCCTCCCTATCAGGGTTACTATTGTCGATCTTTTTTCTAAGGGCATCAATTTCCTTCATTTGTGTGGTAAGGGTATCCTGTTCCAGATCGGGAAATTGTTTTCGAATGAATTCAATACGGTCTTCATTTCCACAATTTCCGGGACAGGCCTCAAGGGTCTGCGATATTTTGATGGCTAAGGCTTTTCTGTAGGTTTCGTCCATCAAGAGAAAATGCGCCTTATCCAACCCCTTTTGTGCAGCCTTGAACTGGACCAATATCTTATCGGGGTCAGTATCTCCATCCAACATTTTAATAAGGCCATTGAGTTGACCGGTAATGGTCTGAAGCCTTATTTTAACATCCTTGCTTAAATCCCGTGGTATCATACTATCCATTTTATCCTAAAAATACTGTTATAACAGAGGGGTATTCAAACATTTCATTCAAAATTGCAACAACTTATTGAAATAATAACAGCTCATTGCGCTCAAAATCGAAGATTCAGGAAATCCATAATTACATTCTTAAAGAAATATGGAGCAGGGGGGAGGTCATTTCAGCAACCCCTTAAAACAAATTGCTATTATTTAAATAATTTTGTCCGACCTCTAAAATTTATACCAAATGGGTAGCCATAAGAAATACGATCGCAGGTTAAAAAAATTTAAGGACCACCCCAGGTCAAATGTTCATAATATTGGCATTGAACTAATTATTTTACATAACTTACCCTTTGAAGCAATAACGCCAACCAACTAATTATTTACATATAGCAATAGAGAACAATGAGTAACACGAAAGAAAATATAATTGCTTCTGCCATAAAACTTTTCAATGAAATTGGTTTGATAAATGTAAGATTACAACATATTGCGGACGACTGCGGAATTAGTGTGGGGAACCTTGCCTATCACTATTACAGTAAAATGGCGATAGTCATGGCTATCGACCAACAATTGGAAGATGAGATTACGCCGGTGCTTAACGTGGATCAGGATTTTCCCTATCTTATAGATTTCGATAATCACCTGTCTGGTTATTATAATTTGCTAAAACGGTTTTCATTTTATTTTCTCGATGTTCTCGAAATAGAGCGTGCCTATCCGAAATTGCATGCAAAACGTAAAGATTATATTGAAAAAATGATCTTTCAGATCCAGAATTGGATGGTTTTAAATAGTGAAAAGGGAGTATTGATGACCGAAAAACACGAAAGCCAATACCAGCATTCGGCGTTGACCATCTGGATCATTATCACCTTTTGGCTTACCCAGGAAAAAGTGCGCGGAAATAAAAATGAAAATGAAGGTGCCTTTAAGGCGGTGGTTTGGAACCAACTGCTCCCCTTATTTACAGAAACCGGAAACATGGAATACGAAGCTTTAATCCTTCCACAGTTAAAATACTACTAAACTTAGCATTAGTTGGAATATTTTAGTATTTTCAAATGAAATTCTAACGAAGTAGACCACTATATGTGCCTTGCCATACCAGGAAAAATAATAGGGATTGAAAAACAAATTGAAAGTGTCTTCAAAATTGGAAAAGTTTCTTTCGGGGGAATTACCAAAAACATCAATTTGGGCCTGGTTCCGGAAGCCGAAATAGGCGACCATGTGTTGGTTCATGTGGGCGTTGCCCTGAACATAATTAATGAGGAGGAAGCCAAACGCACCATGGATTTTCTTCAAGGAATGGATGAACTGGATGAACTCGGGCACGGCACGGAATAGGTTAATTAGTGAAGAACACCGCAAATGAAAATTGCTATAGCAGGCAAAGGAGGAGTAGGAAAAACTACCATAAGTGGCACTTTGTGTCGTGTTTTGGCCCGTAATGGCAATGCGGTCTTAGCTATAGACGGGGATCCCAATCCAAATTTATCGATGGTCCTGGGTATTGATAAATCGACTGGAGCGCCGCGCTCGTTGAGTACCGATATTATTGAACGCGTAGAGACAGAAGACGGAAAATGGACTTTTCAGGTAAAGATGCCCTTTAAGGAAATCTTGGAGACTTATGGGCAGACAGCGCCTAACAATGTTACCTTATTAATGGTCGGGAAACCTGAAAAAGCCGGAACTGGCTGTATGTGTGGCTCTCACACCGTGGTTAGGGAACTGATCCATTCCGCTTTGGCTTCAGGGGAAAATAAAATTATGGTTGTAGACACCGAAGCCTCTCTGGAACATATGAAACGCGGTACCTCAAAATATGTGGATAAAATTTTCACCGTGGTCGAACCTTATTATCGCTCGCTGGAAGCGGCTTCCCGTTTTGCGGATATGGCAAGGGAACTGGGAATTGAAAATGTAGAAGCCATAGGCAATAAAGTCAGGAATGAAGAAGAAGAACAGGCCATACGTGATTATTGCGAAAAAATCAATTTGCCTGTAGCAGTGATGATTCCTTTTGATGAACAGGTGATGCAGGCCGATCTGAAAGGAGTATCCATTATGGATTTCGATAAAAATGCCAAAGTGGTCCTGGCGTTGGAAGACTTTGCAGGAACGCTGCAAAACAGCTAGCAGATTTCTCTTTTATTATGCCTATTGGTTCATGGCAAGTTTTCCATTGGCGGGGCGATCAAAAAAGCTGTCTGCTATCTCGGTTTCAAAATCCACATTCGAATAGATATATTCGTCCATAACTTTTCCGTTCGGCCAATAGCGTGTCCAGCGATGACTAAAGGTGATGCCACGTTCCGTTTTATGGTCGGTCCAATAGATTTCTTCGGGACGGGTTTCGCCCTTATCGGATTTGTTGTAGTACTCTATTTTGTGTATGAGCTGATCTTTAGGGTCTACATAAAAGCGCCATCGATCCCTACCAATCTTTTCGTCATAGGTAATGTCCAACATAGTTGCTTCCTCCCCGGAATTGCCCATTAAATTAAGTTCCATAATATTGAGATCCGTTGAGGCAAGACTGGCATGGATTCCGGGATCTTTTAATTTAAAGGGCATGGAGAACCTATAAAAAGCCATTGAGGATGCACAAAGAGGCGCACAAAATTTACTATCGCACATCATGCCCTCCTCGCGGGCGGTACCCTTGGGATCGGACGCTTCCCCATCCCGGGTAGCCCAGTAGCCCTTGGCATCGCTGCCTACCCAAACCACACTGCCATCCTCGCCAACAGATTTGATCTGTAATTTTACACCTTCACCGGTCTTTTTAAAGAAAAAAGTTTCATCGATGGTCCGTAACAATTTTCCATCCTCAGCATAAAGATTATGGGTTCTGGTAAACTCCCCGAATTTTAGATTTTTCCAGGCGTCCATTCCGCCGGCGGCATCCACGATTTCATCAACAAATTCCTCCCCTGTAGGCTCGCGCAAATAATTTTCCCAAACATAATATGATGTTGCCGTCAGCCCGAGAATCAAAATCCCCGCATAAAAGAAATGGATGCGTTTTATGTTAATGGGCTTAATCAAATCCCTGACATGGAGACCAAACCACCAAGGTACCTTTTCTTCGGTACCGGATTTCTTTTTAGGACGTGTTGTGGGTTTAAAATCTTGATTCATAAGGGTATAATTTGTACTAAATGTACGAAAATCGATTTAATTACCATCTGTAAAGCTTCTTTTTCAGGGGATTTCTACCTAAAGTGCCCCTGTCATTTGCAACCAGCTTTTCAGTTTTTCAATAGCTTTTGGGATGGCCGATACAACCTCGGTACTCATTCCAATGGCAAAGTCGTTGTGTTCCTTTGCCTCACATCCCAATATGTATGTCATTTTCGGCAGTACATTAAGTGCTTTGGCCAGCATTAGCGCGCGGATGGGGTTTGTATAATGCATATCTGCCAAAAAAGTTCGCTTTTCAAAAACCGGCATTTCCTCAACATCCGACACCGATTCCATTTCCCTGAGATAAATATGACCCGGTTCTTCGCCCCATTCCACAGCATCCACCAGAATTAAAATAGTATAAATCCGATGCAGTTCCTGCACCAGATGGATTCCTCCAATCCCGACTTCCATAACTTTAATCCGCTCCGGCAACTGCACCTGTTTGGAGAATTCCTTCACAAATTCCATTCCGAAGGCATCATCCTGTTTCAGTTCATTTCCTACGCCGGCAATTAGAACAGTGGGTTTCATTTTGCACTACTTCACCCAATTAAAAAGAGTATCTTCAAATGGCTCATTAAACACGATATTTTCATTGGTGTACTCGGTACTTAAATACAAAAGGTCCCGTTCCTTATTGGTACTGAATCCGTTTCTTTTTTTACTTACGTTAAGTCCATCCACTTCCTTAAAAGATTCATATTGGGTATAACTAAAACCATCCCCATAATCCAAATAATTGGCAACCGGCATAAAGGTATCTTTATCGAAATAGTACCACCAGGTGTGCATTCCTCCTGCGCTACCAGCCCCCTTTTCGTACATTGCCTTTATGGAATGCACCACCCGATTATTTGCTAAGGTATCCAGACCTTCGTAGCTCAAAATTGTTCCCGGATCAGTCAGTTTAAAGGGCATACACATCACATAATGCGACCCGAAGGAAGAATTCCACGCCGAATTGGTATCATCTTCACCAGTAAGTACTTCCCCGCCTTTTAATTTCCTGGCCTTCTGGCCATTGTATATCATTTCGTATTTTGTACCCTCTTCCTCCCAGCTGATCCTGGCTCTAAAATTGGGGCGTAGTCTGTATTGATGCAACTGTGAAAATTCTCGCACCTTATTTCCCATTGAATCGTAATACGCTACATTTTTTATATAGGAAAGCGTTTTCTTTTGCTTCCATTGCTCCCAGCCTCCTGCAAAATCAATTACCTTTTTCACTATGTCGCCGGCTTCGGAATCAGGCAGGTTAGGAGGTATCGGATTTCCTTCCGGCTCTTGGCTATGGGTTTCAGGAATTGTTTTGGTTTCATTTCTACAGGCTACCATACTTACTAGAATGGCTAAAACAATCGCAAAGACTTCCTTACTTTTCATGAGGGTTTTTCCGTTTCTTTGTTCTCAAAATCATAAAGAGCCAATAAGGTGTTTATTGTGTAATCCTGCTTCAAGGTATCGCTCAATTCCGGGTGGGTGCGTTCTATAGTTTCTATAATCCTGGCCAAGGGTTCTCTGTGCAACAGGTCAAAATATTTTAATAAGGTAGCGGTGTATTCACGAACGCCTTCATCTGGCAGGTTTTCTGATTCCCGTACCAGCTCCTTTACCTTCTGTACAATCTCTTTGAATTCCAGGTTGTTAAAAAATACAGGTTTCATCTAAATAAAATTTCGCCAACCTATTGATTTAGTGTTATTTATATCGGTTGGTATTGGTCATTTCTTAATTAAATGCCCACCTGTCTGCCGTAGGTAGGTTATGGGCTTTCATAGGTTAATGGCTTGCACAGTTATGAACACAATTGTCCAGTTTAATACCATCGGTTCCATAACAAAACTCGCAATCGGGACCGCATTCCCCATGCCCGGCTTTTTGCATCCCCTGAAAAGCTTCCGCAAAATGTTTTCCACCTTCCGTTTTTCCTACTTGGGAAAGGTTAAATTTGACTTCCCCATTCCTTTCTTCTGAATCTAAAAATTTCCCGGCAGTTAACTTTTGCAGATGATATTCAAGGTTTTCCTTGGATGTATTTAAGAAGGGTAAGACTTGGGATATGGTTACTTTTGACCCCAGCCCTTCGCCATTCATCCAATACAATACCTGAAGAATCTCGTCCTTCCAAAACATGGAACGGATTGGGGAGTTCTCTATTCTATCATTTTTCATATTTTGGTGTATTGAATAGTTCATTACCTCTTAGAGTACAAGTTGAATCCTCATCGGTAATTCCGTTTATCGCAATGTGACGGAGTTTCTTTAAAATCCCGGGGGCTTTTTGCCTTACTTCTTCCGTCAATTGTTCCCCTGCGACTTCCGGTCCGGGCTCTACGTCCACTAAATATAGCTCTTTTGGCCAAATTTTGAAGTATTCACCGATCACCAATAAATTTTCTACAGAGATTACTCCCGTAGCTGCATCGCCCACACACGCCTGTATCTGGGTTTCGGAAGGTAATCCACCTTTCCATTTAAAAATAGTTATATCGCCCATCTTCCTGTCCTGCCGTTCTATCGCCACCAAAAAAATAACCCTGTCAAAGGGTGTTTTCAGGGTTTGGAAATACTGTACTACAGCGATGGGTCCCCAGTTCATTTCTTCTACGTCCACGTCATCCGGCAAATCCATATCCCTTATATCCGGCAACAAAACCGGGCCAATGGAATGGTTGCCAAGTAAATGATAACCTACGGTTCCTATGAGCGTTCTTTTATTCGATCCCACAGGCACAGGTAGTTACTTCGCGCGTCACCATGTGGTCACTGTCCTTGGCCATAATGTGGGTGGTACACGGCATGCACGGGTCAAAGCTGCGGATAGCCCGTAAAATATCTATTCCCTTATAATCTTCCGGTTTATCGAATTTTTCGAGTACCGGAGTGTTCAAAACGGCTTCTTCATATGGTCCGGGCGTTCCCCATGGTGTTCGCGGAGCCGCGTTCAGGCTGGAAGGGGTAACGATCTGGTAATTTTGGATGACCCCTTTGTCTACGACTAAATGGTGTGTTAAAAATCCTCTTCCCGCTCCCCAGGCCCCAAAACCGATATGGGTGCCTGTTTTTGGTATTTCAAACTTGGTACTTACTGCATCCTTACCCTGCTTCAGCAGGTCCATGGCCAACATCCAATTATCCATTGCCACCATCGCCGAATAGGGGATACAGTAGGCCCTGGCCCTATTTCGTTCGAATGCGTTCCAATGTTCGGGAATTTGCCATTCCAAGGTTTTTCCCGGAAGTTGGTGACGGGGAACATGTATTTTCATGCTATGCCCGGTATTTTCAAGGAATTTGCTGTGCGGGGCCACTTTTGCCTTTGCAGTGAGGTACATTCTGGTATAGGCCCCGGCTTCCATGGGCATCCGGTCCCAAGTTGGTGACGTATCCCAACTGTATCGCTCCCGCCAGCTTTGCTTGCCCGGTTTGGGGATCGTTTCCTTGTTCCAGGGGTGATTCGGACTTAACGGGGTTCCCAACGGGTCTTCCTTATATTTATGGCCGTCCCATTTTTCGTAGTATGAATGTTCTATAAATTCTTCCATCCCAGCATTCAGCTGGGTCAATTTGGTGGTCACCACTTCCCCGTCCACCAACACCCCCGGAGTTGACCATCGGGCTTCACCCCATGCATCGCAATTTTCAAAGGTTGCATCGTAATAATCGGGCCGATCCCAGACCCCCGTGTCCATCATAGTTGCCGGGCGAATTCCACATTTGGCATATTCCGGGTTGCTTTCCAGGAAAAAATCGAACACATCGTCCCAAATACCTGTGGTTTTTTGACTGTAATCGAAAAATTTCACCAGGCGGCTATAGACTTCGTTCAATACCGTAATATTCACAGTAACCGACAATCCACCCGGTACCACAGACTGTGGATGCGGATATTTTCCACCGATCAATACATAGGCTTCACGCGCCACACGAGTCATACTGAGCGCTTCCAAATACAATTTTCCCTTTAGTGGATTGAGGTCCTTCATAATGTCCAGGATAGTATCATAGCCATGGACGTCCTTGTTTTTCGCTTTGGTATTCGCCGCTTTCTCGATGAGTTCAGGATTGGTTTCCCTCACCAATTCCTCTGAATAATCGGGCCCGGCCAATAAGAATAAATGCAGGGGATGATCGTATAGATACTCAATGGCCAGAAGAATATTCCGCATGACGACCCCTAAGGGCGGGGGCTTGATCCCTAATGCCATTTCAATGGCCAATGCGGAACAAGTAGCGTGGACACCCCCGCATACCCCGCAAGCCCGACTGCTGATATAGGCCGCATCCCTTGGGTCCCTACCTTTCAAAATCACTTCATAGCCCCTAAATAAAGTAGCCATGGAATTGGTGGAAAGCACCGTCTTTTTTTCAAGGTCAACCACACTGTGAAATGCCAGCGCACCAGCCACACGGGTAACGGGATCATAATCAACACTGCGGATAAAGCCATTCTTTTCCATCAGCCTTTTCAATTTATCCTGTTCCACCCCAAGATCTACCACCTTATGCTCATAAGGATCATTGATACCTTCTTTAAGGTAGGCATTCCCCTGATCGTCAAAAGCTATTGGCAAGTTTTTAAAGCACATATTTGATTCCTTTATATTTTAAGTCGGATTCCTTTTGGATCAGACTAATTTCAAGACTTTCGCGATGTCGACCAAATGCGTATCCACGGAAGATAATCCCCCGTGTAATTGCGATAAAGCCCCATTGATAACGGTCACTTTTTCGCCCAGGGGCTCTGTATCCCCTGCTATCTTCTGTAGCCCGCCCGCCAGCGCTTTCAAATGGGTCCCGGCCCTCCGCAGGGCCACAATGATCATTATAAGGTACGTTACCAGCACCAAAACCAGCAATACCACGATGACTGCGGTTGCCATTAAAAGAAAGGGGGTGCCCATTGGTTTATTTTATAGTTTTAGCCCTGTTTGCAAGTGTTGTTTTCAAAGTGTCGGCGTGGTCATTAATCGATCCGGCAACGCCCAAAATCCCTGAGGCCACCGCAATGGTGTCATCCAGGGCTTTTATATTTTCGGTGTTTCCGGCAACGCCCAAGCCGGCGGTTTTCATTTCTGAAAAATAACGTTCAATTGAATAGGCCGCACGCCAGGTGCGGTGCAGTAAATGGATAAGAAATGGCAAGACCAGTACGGTGACAATTAAAAGTATGGCCCATAAAATATTTACCGTAGTTTCCATATTATGTTTTTTGTTTTAAGGCGGCACGTATGGATTGCTCCAATTCGTCGTCCACTGCTTTCAATCCCCCGGCTATACTGGTAAGCGACCCGTTCAGTTTAGGGACCTGTGTTGGCAAATGGCCGGTTTCGGTTTCAATGGCACGCAATCCCACTCGGAGTTTTGCCAAATAGCTTTTACCGTTGCCACCTATGCTATCTAAAGTATCTATAATGATATTTAGGTATTTCACCAATACAAAAACCAATAGTAAAACGGCCAGGATGGTAACAATCATCAATACTACGGTCATGATTTCAATGTTTTAGGGGTCTGTAAAATGCAAGCTGGACATCCCGGACAACCTTCGATGTGCTGCGTAATTGCTTTTGAACCACCAACAATGGCCACAGCGGTATTTAAAATACTAGTGACTACAGCATTTGTTTTGGTTAAAAAGAGCGGGATATGAATCGTATTATTTGCCGTTAATTTTCCATGGGTCCAGATATCCGCTGCAACGCCTTCTATTTTTACCGCAGTGTTCTTTATCAAATGCAACAATAAGGCTACCACCCCAATGACTACCAATCCCAGGACCAGTGAAATGATCCATAATATAATACCCGTGCTCATTTTTATTCTTTCGTTTTTAACCTACTTCTTCCAACGCTCCGGCAACTAAGGTCGCATGATCTTTAATAGCAATGGCTTCTTTTTCAATCGATCGTGCTACGTGGTTTGTTTTTTCCAGTTCCCAGATACTGTCGGTATTGCTTTGTATTTCCTTAACCACTGTTAATGCCACCTCTGCCAATTTCAAAATACGCCTTGCTGCAAGCCACACCAGGATCAGTAATACGGCGGCGATGATCACAATAAGACCCACAATGGCAAGCCCTATAAGCCATTCATTATATAACTCTGTGTTTTCCATCCTTGTTTACATTTGATCCGGGTTTTTGGCTATCACCGTACTGCATTTTCTGGTACATATAGTGAACCACTTTCCTGAGTTTGCTTTGTTCATCAACATGCCCCCATCCTGAGGGTACATGGCCATTTTTGTTCCAGCGATCTGTCCTGTTAAGGTATGCCATGGACATTCGCCTTAAATTACGTATAACGGATCCCGTGGCTTTGGACACTGTTGAAGAGACCATAGTGCCCGGGGGCATTTTATAGAATGGCGCAAAGGCATCCGGAAAACCGGGCATAGTACAGCCAATGCAAGGCGCACCAACATTCATACAACCCCCAACATGGTTCAGGGCACCTCTTTTATTAATGTTGCACTGTACCACAGGTCCCCAGCATCCAATTTTCACAAGACATTCCTTATCGCCATATTCCTCTGCAAAGATCCCTTCTTCGTACCATCCTGCCCTGGTACAACCCTGATGTACGGTATCTTCGAACAACCACTGTGGCCTCCCCAATTCATCAAATTCAGGTAATGGCCCATGCCCATTGAGAAACAACAAAACCGATACTATAGTTTCTGTAATATTGTCCCCTTGCGGCGCACAGCCCGGTATATTGACCACCGGCAATCCTAAAATACTTCTGTAATCTTCGCCAAGCAGATCCATAACGCTTGCGGCATTCGTGGGGTTATTCGCCGCTGCGGGAACACCTCCCCAGGTAGCGCAAGTACCTACCGCAATAACTGCGGCCGCATATTCGGACATTCGAGTTATCCAACTCGAGGATGGAATGGGTTGAAGGTCACCGTTTTCATCTTCATCCGCGCCCAATCCAGCCCAGTATCCGCCCGTTTGTGCCGCCAGACTTTCGTCCATAATAGAGCCCTCGCAAAGCACCACGAAGGGGGCGCCCAATTCCCCTTTGGCCGCGAGCCGAAATGGTTTTATAAATTCTTCCCCGGCATTAACTGCCAGCACCGGATGGTGTAAAACAACTTTTGCGGCACCCGGGACCGTACCATTCAATAAATTTTCAACGGAAGGATACGAAGCCCCGACGGCGGCAATAGAACAACCGTCACAGCTACCTCCGGCTATCCAAAAGGCATGAACCACATCTACAGGTTCCTGTAATAGAATATTTTGTGGATTAGGCATTACATCCGTTGAACTCATAACAGAACGTTTTATAACATACGGTCTATGAATTTATAAGAAAAACGGTTAATTTATAGGGAAATAACCCAGTTTTTAATAGAAAACATTTTCTAATTGATGTTTTATCTACCTTGTATAAGGTTCAAAAATACGTTTAGCATAGTAATCCGTTATTTATACGTATATTGTACGTATAAATATAGTTTATTATGGTACGAAAGGAATTACATTTAGATGAGACAGTTATTTCAATCCTGGAGGCTGAGGCAAAAAGACAAAACCGTAGTCTTAAAAATTACTTAGAATTTCTTGCCATAGAACAGGCCAAAAAATTAGAGGTGCCTTCCAAGGAATATACTGACATGATGGATGATCTATTGACCAGGTTTGACAAGAACGAAATAGAATTTTCCACGATTGAAGAAGTAATTAGCAGGAATGGCATATCAAGTTAATGTTTCTAAAGAGGCGGAGAAGGACATACTAACTGCAAAATGCCATTATCGGATATCGGGTTTAGAAGATTTATTTGATACAGATTTTAAAAACCAAACAGATTACTTAAAGGCAAATCCTTTCCTCTTTCAATTCTATTATAGGAGTATTAGAAGGGTTCACTTTGCCAGCTTCAAATACTCGATTCATTTCGTAATCAAGAATGATGTAATCTATATTTTACGGGTTTTGCACCACAAACAAAAGTTCAAGTAAATGGCATTAAACCCCAGGGCAAGCCCTGGACCCAATAGAAGGAATCGACCCAAGGGTCGGGGTATTAAACCTAGACCCCGCTGAAAAAGCGGGATTAGTTCAACCATCCATTTTAACCGCTCCCGCTAAAAAGCGAGATTATTAAAATGGGGTTTCACTAATAAATTCCTATCTTCATTTAGGAAACTTGAAAGCCGAAATAAAAAATTGAATATCAATTGGCAGGAATATCGTAAGTCATGCTCGTAATGCATTTAAGATTTATTTTATTTTCCTCTTGATTATCCGTCATTGTTCGGATATAATAAAAACTGCTTGTCCGCTCTAAACATGTTGACTGGGCACACGGATTTATTAGACGGACGTACAGTGTTCATAATTTTGAATGACAACGAATTACATAAGTAAGTAAAATGCTTTTCTCTTTCTTTTTAATACTTTAGAATGTATTTGACTTTAGCATAAGCAAAATGGATAAGCGGTTAATAAAATTTAAAAAATACCTGGGTTATGAATAGAGTTTCGCAATTATTAATACCGTTCATTTTTGGTTTGTTGGTACTAACACTTGTCAACTGCAAAAATCCTCCTTCTGAAGATAATATTGTAGGCCTGTATGTCGCAGAAGACAAAAATAACATGCAGGAGATTGTGTATAACATTACACATATAAAGGACAATATCTATGGTATTAAGGTCGATGTGTCCTTCGATGGTTCTGAATCTCAAACTGATTATCTTGAGGGATCCTATAATCCCGAGGTAAGGATTCTAACCACAAAAAGGTCTAATGTCATACTTAACTACCAGTTTTCCCAGGATTACGGGACCATTGAGCTACTGGGAGATGAAAATGACATCAAACTCAGACGAAAGTAACGATTAAACAAAGGAGACTAAAAGACAGTAACACGGAAGGGGCTGCCTTGGTATGCTTAAAATTGAAAGTTTAAATAAAGATATTTTAAGGACATAGAATACGCTAAAGGTGCCGATTTCTTGGAATTTTTTTAATATAATGGCACAAAAGATGCGTTTATGGACAAGTTATACACCATATAATACTGAAAATCATTAGTCATGAAATACTCGAGAAGCTTATTCTTAAAAATACTGGGGCTCGGTGGATTAGCAGCAACAAGTAACATTTTGAAGGCTGCCCCACTGGAAGATTTTAATAGCGCAAGCCTTGAAGGCAAAAATGATTCAGGGTTGACCCTCGGATTAGCATCCTATTCCACGCGAGAATATAGTTTGGATGAAACCCTGACTATGGCTAAGCGACTACACCTTAAAAAGATTGCAGTCAAGAGCATGCACATGCCGTTGGAGCGCAGCGAGGAAGAAATCCGAAACATATTGGAAAAAGCGGAAAGGGCAGGAATTAGCCTTTATGGGGTCGGCGTAATTTATATGAAAACCGCAGAAGAAGTGGAAAACGCTTTTCGTTATGCTAAAGCCGCCAATGCAGGGGTGATAATCGGTGTGCCCAATCATGATTTATTGAAGTTGGTAGAAAGGAAAGTAAAAGAAACCAACATAAAGTTAGCGATACATAACCATGGGCCCGGGGATGAAGTATACCCTACTCCCGAGGTTGTTTACAATAAAATAAAATCACTCGATTCACGAATTGGGCTTTGTATAGATATAGGTCATGTACAGCGACTGGGGCTAGATCCGGTGAAAAACATTCATAAATACGCCAATCGGTTATATGATGTCCACCTTAAAGATGTGGATATGGCGACCGCTGACGGAAAGTCGGTGGAGTTCGGAAGGGGCGTAATAGATATCCCGGGCGTACTCAAGGCCTTGAAAGAGATCAGCTATTCCGGTGTGATGGCCATTGAATTTGAAAAAGATTCCAGGGATGTTCTTCCTGGCCTTTCTGAATGTGTTGGTTATACCCATGGAGCTTTGCACTCCCTAAAATAAGTGTTAACCTGATGTGTGAGCACTTCATTTAGCAGCTAATTATTACATTCTGGCAGAACAAATAGGACATTAGATATCATTGAAGACAAAGGAAGAGCCCATAAGCACTGCAAAGGCAAACAGTGTGTAATAATTGCCAAAAATGCATATGCGACCTGAGAAATTGGACAGGATTTACTAAATCTGATATGAGTCACTTCCGGCGCATGGGTGCACAAGTAGTTTTAGCTCGACGTTAGCAAAGTTCAAAAAAACGATACGTAAGGCACTAAGTTTCCAACCCTTGCTGGCACTATGTCTCTCTCATAATTAAGGTGAAGGTAGGAATACATTATACGCTTAGAGTTTTGTCAAAGCCAATATCGCGATTGCCTTTGTTTTTTCTAAATTTGGTCCCTGTACACGTAGATATGTGTCATTTTTGTAGCACTCCAGCCAAACAATAATTTCACCGATATTCACATATGCTGCGGGTACTTCCATATCCGTTATGGCATGGTATTCCGTTGCCTTCATTTCTACCATTTCGGGATTTTCTTTGGCAGATTTGGTTAGATTATTGACCAGTTGCTCGGCAGAGGAATGGTTTATTTTTTCCGGTTGTCTTATCATAACCAGCACACTCCCGTTTATTCCTGAAACACTACACATGGAAAAATTATTGCCGCGGTTAGTTTCATCGGGCCCATAGGTCACTTCGCCCAAAACCGTAGACCACTCATTTTCAGAAAGTAATTGGCACGATGAAATGGATTCAGATTCTTCCGGCAAATCCCCTTGGGTAGCTCCTTGTTTTGATGAAGTTGATTGTTTACAACCGATCAAAAGGCACAAAAAAATCAATAAAATCAGGTTTTTCCTCAAAAGGAATTGCTTTTGGGCACATGGTGCTGTTGACATATCCACAATATTAAGAATGTTCCTTGGAAAGCAGTGATGTTAAATGTACTGAATAGTTTTCAATTTTTAATTATAGACAGAAGCAAAATGCCCTTCATTCTCTTAATAATTCTGAGGAAGGCTCATGGCCTTTGATTAAATTGGAGAGGTTCAAAAAAAGGATGAAAAAGGGCAGAATTAATTGCTGAACTTTTTGCTCTTGTTCTAAAGTTTAAAATTCTGAATTAGAAAGTGGGACACCCAGATATCTTAATGGGACACCCAGATATCTTAATGGGACACCTAAAACATTCAATAAACTTGACAAATAGACCTTTTATTGAAAAGTGCAATAAGTGCAGTCAATGCAAAGATTAACGCACCAAAACAAAGAAATACAACCTGGTTGGACCAAGTCGGATTTTCCTTTTTGCTCCTCAGACCGGGCTTACCTCAACGCGGTTCGGGATAAACTTCTCACCCAAGTTTTTCTTACGAAAAAAGCCACTATTTCTAGTGGCTTGTCGTCGCTGTTGCTCCTCCTCTTGGGCTCGAACCAAGGATCCTCTGATTAACAGCGCGAAAATTTGTCTTTTCATACCTTTTCATTTCTCTTCAATCTCTCGAAACCCTTGTATTTACTGGGTTTTTGTTTTTTACTTGTTTTCATTCGTTTTCACAAAAAAGGCAATTGTTGCATCCCTCATCGCTGATTAATGAAGGGGTTAAGGTGAAACACAAGTCCAATTGTTGCACCTAAGCTGATCATGCGCGAGATCACCGTTACCTTTCTCGATAAGTGCGAAGTATTTCTAAGAAGCCGGGGTGGTTCAAATGGCGGTATTGCGGTTCGTATGCGAAGCCTTCGGACCATTTTTAACTTGGCCATTCGTAGTGACCTGATAAAGCAGAACCTGTACCCTTTTCACAAATACAAAATATCGAAGCTTCGGGGTAAACGAATCAAGCATGCTCTAACGATTGCAGAAATTGAAACTTTTAAGGATGCGGATTGCGAAGGAGATGTTCAACTTATTAATGCAAAGTATTACTTTCTATTTAGCTTCTATACCAGAGGTATGAACTTTGCCGACATGATGCGTTTAAGATGGTCAGACATAACCCAGACGCGCATCACCTATGCCAGGGCCAAAACACAGGGCAATTTCTCCCTAAAGATTGTACCCCCCGTAAGAGAAATCTTGAATTATTATGATAAGAACAGAAGGGATACCAACTACGTCTTTCCAATTTTACTGCACGATGTTTTAACTCCCATGCAAATTGAAAATCGGAAACAAAAGATTTTGGGGCAATATAATAAAGCACTTAAAATCCTGGCTGAAAAAGCAGGAATTTCAAAAAATGTGACCAGTTACGTTGCACCTCATAGTTTTGCCATGTGCCTTCGCGAGAAAGGGATTAGCATTGATGTAATCGGAGAGACACTGGGACATCAAAGTGTTTTAACTACAAAAGCTTATGTCCGTGAGTTTGGCGTAGAAGTATTGGATGAGGCGGTGGAAGTATTACTATGGTGAATTATTAAATTTAATTAATAGCTAATATAATATCCATTTTGTGTATTTTAGAGTATTATTTGCTAATATATTATCCATATCATGAACAAGTATAGTATCGACAAACTCCCTGGAGATGTTCGCCTTGAAATTGCGCATAAACACAAAATGCTTCGGAAACAGAGGGGACTATCCCAAATTGATCTGGCAGAACGTTCGGGAGTATCCCTAGGCAGCTTAAAACGTTTTGAAACCAAAGGCCAAGTTTCTTTAGAATCACTTTTGAAGCTTGTATTTGTACTAGGTCGGTTATCTGATTTTGAAAGTATACTGAAGCCTGATAAAAATCTTCGGCATATTGAGAAATTATTTGATTCAAAAAAGAAAAGCTGATGGAACCGATTGAACAATTAGAAGTTTACCTTCGTTTTACAGACACCCCTGTTGCCGTTGGTCAAATGGTCTCCGACAATGGAACCATTTTTTTCAAGTACGATGATACTTTTATAAAAAAGGGGTTAGAGTTATCTCCTTTTAAACTGAAACTTTCCGATACAATTTTAACTCCTGAAACCCCTATTTTTGAGGGGCTCTTCGGAGTGTTCAATGATTCGCTACCCGACGGTTGGGGTAGATTGTTATTGGACAGAACGTTATTGTCAAAGGGAATATCCTTAAATCAAATAACACCCTTGGACCGTTTGGCCTATGTGGGTTCCGGTGGCATGGGTGCATTGACCTATAAACCATCCCTAAACTCCAAAGTTCAGTCTGATAAGCTTATGGAGTTGGACGTAATTTCCCAGGAGATGATTAAAGTATTAGAGGGCGCACCTTCTGATATAATAGAGGAACTCTTCAATCTTGGAGGTTCTTCCGGTGGAGCAAGACCGAAAATTTTAGTAGGTTATAATCCTAAAACCAATCACCTTAGCCATGGGTATTCGTCACTCCCTGATAGTTATGAACATTGGATTATAAAATTTCCATCTTCAACCGATTTTCCTGAAATCGCTCAAATAGAATATGCATATCATAAAATGGCTTTGGCCGCGGGTATCGAAATGTCAGAATGCAAATTATTCGAGGGTCCATCCGGGAAAAAGTATTTTGCGACCAAAAGATTTGATAGAATACACAATGATCGTTTGCACTTACATTCCGCAAGCGGACTTCTGAATGACAATTTTCGTTACAGCAATTTAGACTATGGCAATGTAATGGACTGCGCTTTTCGCCTTGAAAATCATGTGGCTGCCTATTCAAAAATACTTCGGTTGGCTGCTTTTAATGTGTATAGCCATAATCGGGACGATCATAGCAAGAACATCTCCTTCTTAATGAACTCTTCTGGTGAATGGAAATTGGCTCCGGCCTACGACCTTACCTTTTCAAATTCATCACACGGTATGCACAGCACCATGGTTGCAGGGGAGAGTAAATCCCCTGGGCAGCAACATTTGTTGGAATTGGCGAATATCTTTGAAGTAAAATATCCTGAAACTATTATTGATAAAGTAAAAGGTGCTATTGCCGACTGGGAAATTTATGCCAATGATTCCGGTATTGGTGATGATTCCAAAAAACTAATTGCCAAAGCTTTGAAGGAAATTAGCAAGGGATGAAATACGGGTTATGATTGATTCTGTTTATTTAAAAGCTACACGTTGAATTATCACAACCTGTATTACGCCTTTCGTCCCCGCTCGGGATAAACTCCAACGAAAGCTTTTATTTTTAAGTGAACATAGCTTGCGGAATGAACGAAAAGATAAGTGCTGGAGGTGTTGGCCGGCACCTAACTAAGCGCTAAATATTTACTTAAACTAGGCCATAAGAAGGTCAACTATCAGAACTAACAAGGAATTTCTTAAAAGTTTACCCGCCTCTGGCGGACAACTATCCCTGCCTGCCCAGAGCAAGCTACAGGGGTATACCTCGACAGGCCCGGCACAGGTTTCGCCGGTTTTTTTTCGACCTAAAGGTCGAAAAACGAAATTCCGTCATTTGGATTCCCGCTTTTGCGGGAATGACATTTCACAGGAAACCCCGCAGCTAGCTGCGAGGAATTCTTTTCGATTAAAAGAGACCACAAATGGGTGGGACATTTTCAACAAAAGTTCCTTGCTTCGGGCAAAGAGTCCCGTAAAACGGCCGTTTTATGGCACCCGATTCTATTGTTTAAGGGTTCATAAACTTGGCAATCTTATGTTTGGTCAAAAGGGGATTCGCCCCTTCACTACCTGCAACCAAAGCACCAACCGCACATCCAAAATTAATTGCCTCCTGTGGCCCTTCATTGTTGAATAGTTTATAGACAACAGACGCTAAAAAAGAATCGCCAGAACCCACAGTATCCACAACCTTTATGCGATATCCGCTATTGTAGAAAAACGTACCACAATCGTACAAAACCGCCCCATATGCTCCTTTGGTAACACATATGGTATCTGTTTTGGTCTTTTTTGCAACAAATGCGATGGTCTGTTCCATCGAGTTATATTTTGACCCCAAATGCACTGCAATTTCGAAAAGCTCATCATCGTTGAATTTAATAAAATCCGCTTCCATCATCAACTCCACCAATAGCTTGTTCGTGTAATGTGGAATCCTCAGATTTGCGTCAAATACTTTATACCGGGCATGTTTTAATAGTGCATTCAGTGTTGTTCTGGACACTTCATCCCTGCAGACTAGACTTCCAAACACAAAAATATTTGAAGTCTTTACCAAATCCGCAAAAATCCCCAACAAATGAATTTTATCCCAAGCAGCAGGATAGGCGATATCGTAAGAGGCTACTCCCTTATCATTTAGAACTACATTGACCACTCCTGTCGGATACTCTTTTTGCAAAAAAATACCGCGAGTATCCACTCCTGACTTTTTGAGATAGTTTGTGATTTTCTTTCCATTCGCATCTTCCCCAACACCACTTATCATCGAAACATCAACTCCGAAAGATTGTAACCTTAGGGAGACGTTTAGAGGAGCACCGCCAATTTTAGAATGGGCCGGAAATATATCGAATAGAACTTCCCCGAAACAGACGGCCCGAATTTTATCCTCCGCATTTTTCATTGCAATTCCAATGCTTTTTTCAGATCAAGCTTTGCGACCGAATCTATTACCAGATCTGCTTTGAAGGGGTAGTCCTCCAACATATTTTTTTTGGATACGCCTGAAAGCGTCAAAATTGTAGTGTATCCTAATTGGACTCCTCCCAAAATATCAGTATCCATAGTATCTCCAATAATAATGGTCTCCTTTGCTTCCAGACCCAAGGTCTTTCGCGCTGCCCTCATCATCACAGGGCTGGGCTTTCCTACTGAAAAAGCCTTTTTGCCCGTTGCTTCCTCGATCATGGCTACTACCGCCTTTATTCCCAAATTGGACCAGCCCTTTTTCTTCGGTGACGGATCTAGATTTGTAGCTATCAATTTAGCTCCGGAAAGTATCATGTCGACGGCATTGTTGACCATTTCCAAGGTAAAATTCCTTCCCTCACCTACAACCACAAAATCGGGGTTTTGGTTGACCAAGGTATAGCCTTGCTTATGTAGACTAGTAATGAGGCCCCCTTCACCGAGTACATAGGCCGTTCCTTGCGGGTTCATGAAAGACAGGAACCAAGCCGTGGCCATGGCACTGGTATATACATTGCCCTCTGTTATATTGATTCCCATTTTGCTGACCTTGTTTACAGTATCCAGAGGGGTACGCTGACTGTTGTTGGTCATGAATAAAAAGGGAATATTCTCCTTCTGCAGGGTAGCAATAAACGTATCTGCTCCCTCGATCATAGTTTCTCCGCTGTAGATGACACCATCCATATCAATTAGAAATCCTTTTTTCATATTCTCGTTTTTTTATTGAATCTAATTTAAGTATTAAAAAAGCACGGGTAACAACCCTCGTGCTTTTAAAAACTAACTCAAACTAACTTAGACTACTGAATTACTCTTCAAATAGTAGATTTAATATCCGGGGTTTTGGATATATAATCCTCCTGTAAAGTCGATTTCACGCTGTGGAATGGGATAGTATTCGTCCCTGCCTGCCGTAAATTGTGCGTTTGCCAGAAAATCCTTTTTTGTTTTCTCCTCGGCCAAATAAGCGTTCAAGACTTCTTCGGCCATACCCCATCTGACCAGATCAAAGAAACGGGGGCCTTCCATAGCAAATTCCAACCTGCGTTCGAACATCAGGGCTTTCCAGGCAAATTCCTTATTAGGAAAGGAAGCGTAGGTGCCCACATTATAAATATCGGTAGCACCTGCATCCAAAGGACACTGTGTACTAGTATTTTGCCCCGCCCGGAATTGCGAAAAGGCAATTCCGACCCTGTGCATTCCTCTCTCTTCGTTCGTCGGATGCAAGAGGGGAGGTGGATTCGGAAACCCCGCCCGTACCGAACGGTACGTTCGGGCGGGCCGAGGCAGGGCCATCGGGGAATTATTTAGATTAAACACTACAATACTACGACTAGCCGTCGTGGCCATATTTTGCTTGTTTTTTTGGGCAATACCGCAGCAATTGGACAATCTACTTGTTGTAGAGGGGAAAATCATGATGAGTCGACTTGTACCGAGGATCGGATTCGGCAACCGAATCGATGGTAGGCTGTGCCCCGTCCAGTTGCCGGGGTGCGCAGACCAAATTCGGCGAGGCCAAATTACTTACGGATCTCAGGGGCAGGCTTGTTTCCCTTAAGGAGGCCATGGAGATATCTGTCGGTCTTACTTTTGACAGAAACGCATTTGACATCCACGGTATTGTGGGCGATACAGATGACGAAAGTTTGGAAATAATAGTCAAGGAGGTACAGACGATGGAAGCTATTTTTGCCAGCAAGTTCAAAACGACCTCCTGTTTTCGACACTTTGATTTTTGACGCCCTGCAGCCCCCAAAAATCATTGAGTTCCATGCCCATGCTTGGCTGTCCCGGGCCAATTATGGTACCTTGTAGGGATGTTCGTGCGCCGAAAAAAGAACAGGAGTGGCCTGGTAAGCGTACAGGTCATCGACAAAAGTACGGGGAAGTACAAGGTCTTTTCTGACCGCTCTAGTTGGTTATGACTACAGCAACATGGTCGATGGGGATTTATCAAAAATCATTTACTTAAATTTTTATTTTTTGCCTTGGTTTTAACGGTTTTTCTAATCCTGCAAGGGCACCTTTTTTTTCCAATTATATGTCTATGTCAATCGTGTTCGTTGGCCCAAATTTGATCAAGAAATTCTTTTGAAAGCCTTACAAACTCAGCTTTGTTTTTATCCTTGTGTGCTCCATGGGCAGTATTGGGCAGAACCCACAGATAGGCATTCGGCATATTGATTTTTGTCTTTACTACACAGTCCAATGGTGTTGCCGGATCTCCGTCCCCAACGACAAGCAGGGTTCTTGTCCGTATGTTTTTCAATTCATTCTCCCGGATATTAATTTCGTAGTTGGGCACTTGATCAAGAATTGATTTTACCCGTGCCTCATCAGTTTGTTGTTCACGTACCCACGGTAAGTTATCTATGTTCTGGTATGAAAGGTATTCCACAAATTCGGGAAAGTCCTTTGCGTTCCATGTTCCGCAAGAGCCAATGATTATCATCGAATTGATCAGGTTGGGATTCCCAATGGCCAATTGATATAAAATTTCACCGCCATAACTATACCCAATCGCATCAATACTGCTGATTTTCAAATACTTGATAAGCGAATGCAAATCCTCCGCAGCGGACCTTACGGAAACTTTTTCCTTAAAACTACTTGATCGGCCATGCCCCTTCAGGTCAACCAGGTAAACTTCATAATCATTTGCATAATCGTTAATATATGGTAGCCATGATTTGGAGGACTGGGTAAAGGCGTGCAATAAAAATAAAGGTTTGCCTTTTCCGTAGACCTCGTAATAGATATCCGTTCCGTCTAAATGGGCGGTTTCCGCCTTTTTGGGTATTTGGGAAAAGCTATAGTTGGTAGCCGCGGACATGATGGTAATATAAAGTAGAAATAGATGTAAAACTCGCATAACAATAGAATTTATTGAAATTTGTATCTATTGCTGTTAAAACCGTGAGGCAAAGGTAGGTTTCCCTTCTTCCCTCGACCCATTTAAGGAATCTTAAGTGATTACCGAAGCGACTTTCATTTCTGTAGATGGCCGCTTTTACATATCATTATCTATGCACGTTCGATAACATCCTCAAAGTGTTTCGGCAGCTATCGCTGCAACCTAGAATAAAGATACAATAATTCTGGATCGACAATCAGAAAAATTGTACGGACGGTACTGGATTTTGTACACATTGGTCAGCCTTTGGATTCTCCTTCACGGATGTTAGCTGGTTTTTGCCAAACCAAACCTCTAAATCCGTATTCATAGTGTTTAAATTCCAGCAATTCGTAATGGGGGAAAAGTTGCTCCAATTCATCATCTTTGAAATTTATAGAGGTTATTCCTTTTGTAGGGTTACTCCCGATGTTCAGCTGGGAAAGTTGGTCGGCGATCATATATGGATTAAAGAGGCCGAAAAGAATTCCGTTTGGGCTCAGATTACGGTCGAGCTGATTCTTAGTTGCAGTTAGTTGTTCAGAAGGGATATTGTCCAGAATCTTTGCTGCCAATATACCATCAAATAACTCATTCCGAAAAGGATGATCCACTAGAGGCGAGCAATCGAATATAATCTCTTGGTTTTCTTTCATTGACCATTTTTTAGCAAAATCTATCGCCTTCCTAGAAAAGTCCAGTCCTTTCACTTTCATCTTCGACTTACTGAGAAACAATGCCCAGATTCCAATTCCACAGCCCAGGTCCAAGGCCGTTCGTACATTATTATTCCTGAAATATTCAAGGCAGTCAAGCATCGATTCCGAAGGGCCAACTTGTGTCCATTCATCAGGAATATCCGAAAATACCCTGTCCCAAATTATCTGATCGGATTTATTATACATCCCTTTGTCAGCTTGTTTATTCAAATTGAGTCTATCGCAGTGCTATGGCCGGTGAATTATATATCTAAATATACGAACAATACATCCACCATTATTCACGAATTTTAAGATCCCATAAACGGGCCGTTAGATGAAGCGGTTTTATAGGTTAACGGTTAAGTTCCATAAAACGTTCGTTCTACGGGACAAAGGTTAAACTGAAAAGTAGGGCAATAGGTCACCCGAAAACTACAAAGCGAAAAAATTTAAGACTTTTACTTTAGTATTTTACGAATTGCAACCTCAAGAAGTTCATTAAAACGTTCTGGATCCTCCATCATTGCAAAGTGGCCCGCTCCCGGTATGATAACAACCTCAATCCCGTATTGCCGCATCGAGTCCATATCGGTTGGCTCATTATCCGGATTGAGGGCGATAACCGGTAGTTTTAACTCCTCGAAATCATGTATAATTTCACGGCTATGGCCAAATGAAGACTCCATGGCACTTAGGGCAATGGACGGTGGTGCCAATGACATATCCATCGCCACATATTCGACCAATGAAGAATCGGAGTTGGGTAAGAACATGCCACGAACAAACGAGCGTACCGTTTCTACGAAGTATGTACGAAATGTATTCACGAATGCCTGTACCTGATCCGGGGTGCTTCCCTGACCCAGCTTTTTGTAAGTGTCAACCATTATCAAACCTTCGACCCGACCGATAATAGGCGAAGAATACGATGTAGGTATTCGGGGACATGCCCGATTGATGGTAAGTGCTACCAAAAAGTTTACAGGTAGAATCGATGATTGGCAATCCTTACCTTCGGACAGTCTTGACGATTTGGTGCTTCGGTGTACCAACAGATTGAGGACAAGGGGAAATATCGAGCATATTGAAATACAAAAAGGCGACGGACAGTTACGCTTGATATTGCAAAGATTTATCTGCAATCGCAGTACCGTCTATTTAATACCCATCCGTCCCTTTATAGAAATGAAGCACCGAAACCAAATATTGTATCACATCCTGCTATCCTTTGTCAAAAGCCTGCCCTTTGCGGGTTCGTTCCCCCCGACCGTATCTAGGATCGACTGGTTATGGGAATATCTTTTTGAGGATGTGGGGAACTATAAGGACAACAAGCATATCATGAAAAACCACTCGACTGGATTTTATGAAGCACCAATATGCCCAAGGTGCGGATATCGGTGCATTTTGTACGGGCACATTGCTACTGGCGGCCACCGGACTATTGGATAAGAAGAAGGCCACAACACCATGGATGGCCGTTGATATTTTTAAAAAATTGTTCCACAAGGTCAATTTTCTTCCGGATAAGATTATAACCGATGAAGGTCGACTCTTCTGTGCGGGAGGATTCACTTCCTTTTTTAACCTAATAATCTATCTGGTCGAAAAATATTGTGGCCATGAAATTGCCGTATTCCTTTCCAAAAGCATGCTGATCGATATGGATAAGGCCCCACAGTCGGCCTATGCTATACTTAGCATCCAAAAAGAGCATGGACATGAGGAGATTCTGAATGCACAAAATTAAATCGAGAACCACGTCAACACTAAAATCAGGGTAGATGAACTCGTGAGCCTTACGTCATTGAGCAAAAGAAGTTTCAATCGTAAATTTAAGGAAGTAACGGGAAATACGCCAAAGGACTATATCCAAAGGGTAAAAATGGAGTGGGCAAGAAAAAAATTAGAATTTGAAGGTATGGATGTTCAACAAATAGGCTATCGTTTGGCCTATGATGACGCCGGAACTTTTAGGAGAATCTTTAAAAAACATATAGGGATCGCACCGAAAAGATACAGGGACAAATTTAAAAGGATGGATGTAAATAATGATACTAAAGAAGCTCCAGGGAATCAATAGACAATTCGCTTATTAACGAACCATAATCATAAAAATTAATCAACTCTGCTATAAATTAGAGGCTCAGAATAGTCCAAATCTGAAGGTATTTTAGTTTCTTTGGAATAATTTGCGTATTAGAACTATTGACCATCTTTCAGAATCATTTCTGACAAGTATGATTTTGTTCCCTTCCTGGATAAGGAAGCGCAAAATTAGTTAAAGTATCCCAGTAGATTTTTGCCGTTCCTCTATGCGTTTCTCCTTTTGGTCCCGCAATAAAATAAATAAATTTGTCGACCTCCATAAAATATGCACCCCATACTCAACAAATAGATTCCCTTCCTTTCCATATAGATTATTGCTTGCCACCAGCAATCTCTTTTTTGGTGAAAACCTATATTCCAACACGGAAGAGAAAGTAGAGTCTTGAGCAGTTGCTTTCCATTTTTCTTCGATAAATGCAAGGTTGTTTATTTCTGCCTTCATAAAATTCGCTTCTTTTTGACCATTACGGATTGAAAGGGATAAGATGAGTGTAAAGATTAATGCAATTTCCTTCATATTTGTAGGTTTTTATGTTTTAACTCCGCTCCCCAAAAGGCAATATTACTCCTTTTTCTAAATAATCTTTGAGTCCTTTGAGCAGCATTGCCCAGCAAAACGAGGCTATGCGATAATGAGAATTACGGTCTGGCCAACCTAAATGGGAAAAACGAAGTTGGACATTTCTATTCTCATCCATATCAAATCCGAACGTGGTCGAATCCCAGTCCAAGTCAGATTTGGTCATTTTTATATAAAAGGCCCTATTAGGGATAAAATCACTTACTTTTCCGTACCAATCATATTCCCCGCTAAAGTAAAAATTATATTCTCCTCCAATTTCAGGAATTCCTTTGCATTTTAATGGCCACCAATTAATCAAATGATCTGGTTCGGAAACAGCCTTAAAGACTTTTTCTATGGGTACCATTATGGTTAATTCGTGATAAATCCCGAAACCATTATCGATTTTGGATTTTTTATAATTGTGTTTCATTAATTTGGTTTTAAAAGCCTAATTACTTCAATGCCTATATTTGGGTCAAGGTCAATTTTTTCAAAAGTCATTCGATGGATAACTCCATCACTATTGGGCGAATATCCCAACTTATGAACAAATGGAGTTCGCACCCCATTGATATTTCTAAAATCCTCGAAGGTTACAAATCCGTAAGCACCTGGCGCAACCACCATAAAAATATCATAATTATCATTTTCACTATCCACAAGCCCGGTATAGACGACACTATATTTTTGTGTTTTGGAAGGTATTTTTCCATTATCCTTTTCTTTGCAAGAAAACATTGTCAGACTAAAAAGAAAGATCGCGAGCAAATATAGCAATGGCTTTTTCATTAGTTCACTCGGTTTTTGGCTGTTTCAAGCAAGTTAAATACTTTTTCGTTCACATCTGATTTTTTGCGGATAACTACCATATGGGAAATTCTCGGCATCGGCCCTGTCAGCTTTGATTTTTCAACAATTTTGTCAAAGGGTCGGTCTCCCAAGTCCATTCCCAATCGCAATTCTCCATTTTTGATGTTGATAGCCGCGAATTCACGTTTTTTTGTTACAGAAACGTAGGTCTTTTTGGCAACGAGGTCAACCGAATTGTCCCATTTTAGAATAGCTTTTTGCAGTTCTTCAAAAAGCGGACGCATATCTTGATATTTTTCAAATTGATTGTTCAATAAATTTACCTCGCTCGAATAGACCGGTTCGCCGTCATTGGCATAAATGCCCATTAAAAGGTTTGCGTTCATATGCCCGAAACCGTGTTCCTCCTTTAGCCATTTTACAATGTCGTTTCTTTTGTAAATTCCACAGCTTGTAACGACCGAAAGCCAGTTTTTAAGGTCTTTCCCCGTGTTCAGCTTTAGGCTGGCAATAAATTCTTGCTCTATTTCTTTAGATGTTTTTGCCATAACTTAAGTTATCTCCAAATTCCTAGAATAAAGCCTATAACTGTAAAGTAAATAATTATATATCCTCCATTGATAAAAATGTACTTCCAGCTTTTTTGCTCAAATAATGCGATTGCTGCGAAAATTGCCGCAGCCCAACCGAAACCTGCAAGAAAACCTGCTGTTAGGCCCCATTGCCAATCGGTATTTGCATCCCCTAAAAAGAACGCAAGGTTATATGACATCATATAAGCCAAGAACAAACTGATCCCGTGTGTTTTGGCCGGATTTGATTTCTTGATCTGTTCGTCCGTTAAATTGTTTTCCCTTTTCCAAGCGTTATAGAACAGTGAAGGCGAATACCAAACCGCCCCCAGCACCAAGTTAAAAATTGCACAGGCCAATACTGCCCAATGGTTGATTATCATATTTTCCATAATGGTTCGTTTTACGACAAAAATCCGTTAATGTTTTGGAAACGGATAGGAAAAAATTTACCTATCCTATTTTATGGGGACGTAGTTTAGAACTTCGCCCTTTTGTTTTAGGTATTCGGATGGGATAAAACCTGAAAAGGTTTTAAAATCGGCAATAAAATGGGATTGGTCGTAAAAACCGCAATCATGGGCTATTGCGGACCAGTCAACTGCAATCTGATTTTCGATATGCTGGATAGCCCTTTGAAAACGTATAATCTTCAAAAATGATTTTGGTGTAACGCCCACATTTTCCTTGAATGTCTGGATAAGATGTTTTTGCGAATAACCCGCATTGTCCGAAATTTCTTTAATGCTGGTTTGGTTCGGGCTATAAAGAATTCTGGAAATGGCAAAATCGACAAATGGATTTTCCCGGAGCTGATGTAGATAGCATTGTAAAAGATTATCTTCTAGTACCGAGAATTTTTGCCCTGGTGTATTTGATGCCAAAAGCTTCCCGCGGATGTTTAAAATCTCCGATTTTAAAACCAGTTCGGCATCGACTACGAAATTTGTCAAATTATGCATCGGTTCGCTCAAGAAATTAAAGGCTTTCCCTTTTTTGAACTGTACGATCAGCATTTCACTTTCTTTACCCGACGGGATGGTTATCGGTTCGGTACGAAAGCCTGAAAACCAAACGTTTTGGCACGATTGTATTTCTTTTAAGGTTTCGTTGTCGTAAATATATTTAGGATAGTCCGTAAGATCAAATATGATTTGAACTTCGCCGTCGGGCAAAAATCGGTCAATAGAATGTTCTGGGTTGAAACCTGTATAATAAAAAAAATGGTCAATGAATTGATTTAGTGGATATTTTGGTATATGGATTTTCGTGATCAATGTTCAACTTGTTCAAGGGTTTCTATGCCTTACACCTAAAATGGGTACAAAATCAATTTTTTTGCCTTCAAGGCCTGTTGGTAAGTTAAGAATAAAAATGGTTTCATAAAACGGCTGTTTTACGGTAGTATGATTTTCTTTTTAAATGACCCAAGTTTTTAGTGGCATTTTTCGTCTTTTTTTAGTAGTTAAACATTTACCCTAAGATAAGCTATAAAGATTTGCCCGTGTGCGGGGAATCGGAATAGCAAGAGGATAACACGGCAAGCCTGTGTTATGGTTGTTTTCGGATTTTCAGTTACCTGAAAATCAAATATCTAAGACGCATTTGGAAGTATTATTAGAGAAAGCACTGGTTTTTTTGTTGAAAAACGCCAGATAGGCCCCTAAAACATTAAAAATTTTTGTTGAAAAAAATAACGAAACATAAGAAATGTAGCTACCACTACCTGGCACTGAATCTAAATGCTTCAGTGGTAAAGAAGTTTCGTGCTTATGCCAAAAAACTTGCTCGTCGTCAGTCAGAAACACTAAACACCATGTTGGATTTTTTTGAGTGGCATGGGTTTACCCCTTTTGATCGCTTCAGTAAAAGTATAGGCCATGAGCTTTTAAAGAACAGAAAACGTACCGAAGCGGTCATTGCCATAATCAGGAAAATCGAAAAAAGCCAGACCAAACCGACAACGGCTATGTTGCAGTCTCTATTCGAAGGGCAAATGGAGGAAGAAGAACCCCTTCAAATTGAAAAGAAATTTGCCGACCTCTCAGCGGAAGAAAAGATCATTGAAGAAACGACAGTTCCTAAAATCCGGTACGAACGGGTGGAATCCAGGATGCTGGAGATCAAAACCGAGTTTGCCCAGATCCTAGACCTGGTCGAACCGGTCAGTAGCCGCTTTGGGAAAGACTATTTGAAGCTGGAACTCTCCCTTCAGGAGTTTAAAAAATTAAGGCAACGAATTAAAAATCTGTAATGGGTCTGTTATCTGCATAAAAACAAACAGGATTTTTAGCTTAAATTGTCTACAAATGAAACAAAATCGCTTCAAGTAAAATGAGCGAAGAAAAAGGAAGAATCGTTTTACCTATGTTTTACCTAAGTAATTTTTAATTAGAAAAGGCAGCCACTTTTTATCGTAACTGCCTGTTCTTCAAGTAGCGGGGACTGGACTCGAACCAGCGACCTTCGGGTTATGAGCCCGACGAGCTACCTACTGCTCTACCCCGCGATGTGTCTTTAATGTGCCTTAAAAGCACTTTATTTTATTTTATCCGCCCAGTTGAGTAGGTACCCTGTCCCGAGCCTGCCGAAGGATACTGCTCTACCCCGCGATACGGACGGCAAAGATACAACGGTTTTTTAGTATATTCAAATGATATGCCAGTATTATTTCTTTTGACCTTTCCTGCCAAAGGCTTAAATTCCATAACTTCGGGGCTTTAAAAGTTTTATGGAACAAATCAATGATTTTCTGGCCGCCATGATCCCCTACGCAGAATGGGTAATGCTTTTATTGGTCATCGGAGGCGGACTTTTTTTGGTGTTTTATTCAAGAGGCTTCCCATACAGGCATTTTAGACATGCCATAAGGATCACGGCCGGTAAATATGACGATCCCGGCGACCCCGGAGAAGTAAGTCATTTACAGGCGTTGTCGGCCGCGGTAGCGGCGACCGTCGGGCTCGGGAATATATCGGGGGTGGCAATAGCAATTTACAGGGGGGGACCTGGAGTTATTTTTTGGATTTGGGTTACTGCCCTGATCGGTATGTGCATAAAATTTTATTCCTGCAGCCTAGCCATCATGTATCGTCAGCAAAATAGTGACGGCGCCCTGCAGGGGGGTCCTATGTATTATATTACAAGTGGCATGGGAAAAAAAGCCAGACCCCTGGCGGTGTTTTTTTGTATTGCCGGATTGGTAGGTTTTCTGGGCGTGTTTACAGTAAACCAGTTTACCCAAACCTTTATGGAAGTGGTAGAACCAGATAAAACTATTCTCTATCTCGGAGGAACGGAAAAAAATCCGATACTATATTGGAAACTCGTTGTTGGGATTGCCCTTTCTATTGTTACTTCACTGGTGATTTTCGGAGGTCTTAAGAAAATTGCTAAAGTGGCAACGGCTATAGTACCTTTTATGGTGGCACTTTATTTTGTAGCGGTGCTTGTAGTGATGATTCTAAATGCCGACCGGATTTTCCCTTCCTTAAAACTTATTGTTTCGGAAGCGTTTAATTTTAAGACGGCTGTAGAGGGCGGTTTTTGGGGAATTGTGATTTTAGGAGTCCGCAGAGCTGTTTTTTCCAATGAAGCCGGCCTTGGGAGCGCCCCCATGTATCATGGACAATCAAGGACCAAGGAACCCATACAGGAAGGTTTGGTAGCAATGTTAGGGCCTTTTATCGATACAATAATCGTATGTACCTTAACGGCTGTGGTGATCATTTTAAGCGGGGCCTACCTGGAAGCGGAAAGTGACGGAATATTAATGACCCTTATTGCCTTTGAAAAATCACTTTTTGGTTATGGGGATATATTGCTGATGCTGGTAGTGACCGCCTTTGCACTTTCCACTTTGTTCACATATTCCTACTATGGCGTAAAATGTTTATCTTTTATTACCAGTGCTAAAATAGGAAAATTGTTTAACGTCTACTATATAGCCACAATTACTTTTGCAGCCGTCGCTTCCGTAGGTTTAGTTATTAATCTTATAGACCTTGCATATGCTTTAATGGTAATTCCCAATATGATTGCTGTATTGTATCTGGCTCCAAAAGTTAATGCTGAAATGAAGAATTACTTTTATAAGTTAAAAAATGGCAACACATAAGGCCGGATTTGTAAATATTATTGGAAACCCCAATGTGGGGAAGTCCACCTTGATGAACGCATTTGTGGGCGAGAAGCTTTCTATCATTACCTCCAAGGCACAGACTACAAGACACAGAATCTTGGGTATTGTAAACGGAGAACATTTTCAGGTGATCTTATCCGATACCCCGGGGATCATTAAACCTGCATATGAATTACAAAACTTCATGATGGATTTTGTGAAGACGGCTTTGGAGGATGCGGACGTTCTGTTGTATATAGTGGAAATTGGTGAACGGGCACTAAAGGATGGGGATTTTTTTAATAAGATCGGAAACAGTACCATTCCGGTATTGTTGTTATTGAACAAAATTGATACATCTGAGCAGTCCGTCCTGGAAGAACAAGTGCAGTATTGGCAGGAAAAATTGCCTGAAGCAGAGATACATCCCATTTCGGCACTTCAAAATTTTAATGTGGCGGAAGTTTTTAAGCGCATAGTGGCCCTGCTTCCGGAAGCGCCAGCATACTATCCTAAAGATCAATTAACCGATAAGCCGGAACGATTCTTTGTGAACGAAGCCATTCGGGAAAAGATTTTAAAGCATTACAAAAAGGAGATTCCGTATGCCGTGGAAATAGACACTGAAGAATTTTTTGAAGACGAAAAGATCATTCGTATGCGATCCGTTATTATGGTTGAACGCGAATCACAAAAAGGGATTATTATTGGTCATAAGGGCAGTGCTTTAAAAAGGGTGGGGGTGGAGGCAAGAAAAGACCTGGAAAAATTCTTTGATAAACAAATCCATTTGGAACTGTACGTGAAAGTCAATAAAAATTGGAGGAGCAATCCTAAACAACTCCGAAGATTCGGATATGATCCAAAGTAGAATTTAGTATTTCAGGATTTCCTCTATTAAGCCATGGACACAAAGTAATTATTCAATTGTATGGTAATTCAGTTAAGTCTCATTTAACCAATAGGATATACTTTTTGAGGTAATTCTTTTATCGATAAAAGTAAGAAATTACCTATTTAAGAGTTCGCTTTACCTATATTTGATTGATCGGTAATATATAGTATTTTACCGACAAACTGCACAAAATCCCCCGAAATTGTGAAGAATGTAGTGATTATTGGCGCATCAGGTCATGGTAGTGTTGTCCTTGATTGTATTGAAAGGGAAGGCAAGTACAACATGATCGGCTTCGTTGATTCTTTAAAAAAAAAGGGTCGGAAGCGGAATGGATATGAAATTTTAGGAAGCGAATATGACCTTCCCAAACTGTTAGAAAAATTTAATTTGTCCGGCGGTATCGTTGCCATAGGTGATAACTGGACCAGAAGTGCAGTTGTTGAAAAGGTGATGAATATTGTACCCGAATTTAATTTTATTAATGCGATCCACCCTAATGCGGTAATTGGAAAGGATGTCACCATAGGTAAGGGTGCCGTCATCGTTCCCGGAGTAATTGTAAATGCCAATTCTATAATAGCCGATCATTGTATTTTAAACACAAATTCATCCCTTGGACATGACGGGTATATGAGCGACTTTACAAGTCTGGCTTCTGGCGTCTGTACCGGGGGAAACTTCACGCTTGGGAGTTATTCTGCAATCTCACTTGGCTCCAAAGTCATTGAAAATATCACTATCGGCGAGCATACCGTAGTAGGCGCCGGATCTTTGGTGATCAGGGACCTCAAAAATAATGTTATCGCATATGGCTCCCCTGCAAAGGTAGCCCGGGCACGGGAGGCAGGTGAAAAATATCTGGCCGGAATTAGTAAAAACGCCCTCTTTCGCTTCGGATAAATCAACTTTATTTTTAATCCAATATCTATTAGCATTACCTTTGTTGCCTAATTTTTGGTTATGGGTGCAATTGTTGCCATTGTGGGAAGGCCCAATGTGGGGAAATCAACTTTTTTTAACCGTTTAATTCAACGCCGGGAGGCTATTGTAGATGCTGCCAGTGGCGTAACGCGTGATCGTCATTATGGAAAGAGCGATTGGAATGGAAAGGATTTTTCGCTTATCGATACCGGTGGATATGTCCTGGGTAGTGACGATATCTTTGAACAGGAAATTGATAAACAGGTTGAACTGGCGATAGACGAGGCAGATGCCATTATTTTTATGGTGGATGTTGAAACGGGCATAACCGCGATGGATGAAGATGTTGCTGAATTGTTGCGAAGGGTGAATAAACCTGTTTTGTTGGCTATCAACAAAGTGGACAACGCGAAAAGGGCTGAAGATGCTGTGGAATTTTACGCACTGGGGCTTGGGGATTACTATACCCTCTCCAGCATTAACGGAAGCGGTACAGGAGAATTGTTGGACGAGTTGGTAAAGGTATTACCGGAGAGTGAAGCGCCTGAAGATGAACTGCCAAGGTTTGCGGTCGTGGGAAGGCCCAATGCGGGGAAGTCCTCCTTTATTAACGCCCTTATCGGGGAGGAACGTTATATAGTGACAGCTATTGCCGGAACAACGAGGGATAGTATAGATACCAGATACAACCGTTTTGGGTTTGAGTTTAATCTTGTAGATACTGCTGGTATACGCAGAAAGGCCAAGGTGCGGGAAGACCTGGAGTTCTATTCTGTAATGCGGTCTGTAAGAGCTATTGAGCACTCCGATGTTTGTTTGCTGATTTTAGATGCCATGCGCGGTTTTGACGGGCAGGTTGAAAATATTTTCTGGCTCGCACAGCGCAATAACAAAGGGATTGTCATTTTGGTAAACAAATGGGATTTGGTAGAGGACAAGGAAACCAATACCATGAAACAATACACTCAAAAGATACATCAGGCCATTCAACCATTTACAGATGTACCTGTTCTCTTTATTTCGGTATTGACGAAACAACGAATTTTTAGAGCTGTTGAAACGGCTGTTGAAGTGTATAAGAACCGGTCAAAAAAGATAAAGACCCGGAAGCTGAACGATGTTCTTTTACCCATCATTGAACATACCCCGCCCCCGGCCTACAAAGGAAAATATGTAAAAATTAAATACATCACGCAATTGCCAACCCCTTACCCCCAATTTGCGTTTTTCTGTAATTTACCCCAGTATGTAAAGGAACCTTATAAGCGCTTTCTTGAAAACAAATTGCGGGAGAACTTTGATTTTAAAGGAGTACCGGTAACTATTTTTATGCGAAAGAAGTAGGATTGCCAAATGCTACGCTAAGCGGTAAATAAAAAAACCTGTAGACGGATTCCTCTTCATTGATCACCATCCGCCACCCACCACTGCCTACACAAAGCCGTCATGGCAAAATGAAATGACAAACTAAGAATTTCCATCTAATTTTATACTTGAGCTTTAACTGTTGATTGAATCCTCACTGAATACTGCCCAATTCAAAATCACCATCCCCCGGACGCACCACCACCGCCAAAGCCGCCGCCTCCGAAACCCCCACCGAATCCTCCACCACCAAAACCCCCACCTCCACCGAAATTACCGGAAGACCGTGAGCCGCCGCTGCGCCCCATATTGCTCAGGATAATAAAATCCCAGAGATTCATGCCGGAAGAACGGTTGCCTCCTTTGCCACCTCCCTTTCTCCGGTTACGGGTTGCTAAAATGATAACTATTACAAAGAAGATAATAAAAGGTAAAATTGATTGAAAAGGAAATGGTGATTCGCCTTCACCAAAGGATCTTTCCTCCTTAAATTCACCATTAAGGACCGCAAATATGGCACCGGACCCCCTGACCAATCCACCGTAGTAATCGTCCTTCTTAAATTCCGGGATGATGACCTTTTCGATGATCCTTTTTGACAGCGCATCGGTCAGTGAACCTTCCACGCCATATCCGGAATTTATCGCTATTCGACGGTCTCCTTTTGCAAGCAATACCAGTATTCCGTTATCTTGGTTGGCCTGGCCGATACCCCATTTTTGACCCCATTGTGCTCCGAGATAATTAATGTTCTCTCCTTCCGTTGAGTTTATGATGGCGATTACGATCTGAGTAGAAGTGCTGTCCGAATAGCCAACAAGCTTCTGTTCCAGACTTGTTTTTTGGGTTTTAGACAGGAGTCCAATGTAGTCATAAACGCTGGTCTGCTCCTTCGGTTTTTCAGGAATTTTAAATTGTGCCTGGAGTGTGCAACAAAGCAAAAAAAGAAAAAAACTACCCCCTAGATACTTCATTGCGTAGTTCATTAGTATCATCGGGTTGCCAGGGAAAATGTGTTTTCAATTCGTTCCCGGCTTTAAGAACTCCCTGAACGATCCCTTTTTTAAATTCCCCTTTTTTAAAATATTTCTGAATAACATCTTTTGTGCTATCCCAAAAACCGGCAGACACAACGGCATTAATGCCTTTGTCACCGTAGATGACGAATTTTCTATCCGTTACGGCCACATAGATCAGGATCCCGTTACCCTCCCTGGTATTGTCCATCTTAAGGACATGGAAAACTTCCTTAGCCCTTTCGTAATGATCAAGAGTAGAAGTGTCTTCGATATGCACCCGGATTTCGCCCGAGGTATTTTTTTCGGCTTCCAGGACAGCATCAACAATTTCCTGCTCTTCCTGAGGGGTTAAAAATGCTTCTACCTTGGTGGTTGGCATGGATCAATCAAATTCAAAGTTCACGTCGGGTGCCTGCTCAGATCCGGGATCTGCATTATAACGTGCCATCTCATCAAAACCAAACCAACCTGCCAGCAGTTTATTCGGGAATTTAGTGGTATGTATGTCATAGATATTTACCTTCTCATTGAATCTGTTCCGTTCTACATTGATCCTGTTTTCCGTTCCCTCCAATTGCGATTGCAATTCCAGAAAGTTTTGATTTGCCTTGAGCTCCGGATATCGCTCTACAACTACCATTAACCTATTGAGTGCACCTGTAAGTCCGGCCTGTGCCTGCTGGAAAGCAGCCATTTTTTCAGGGGTCAAATCACCAACATCTATTGTGGTATTAGTGGCGTCTGCTCTGGCCTGTATAACGTCTTCCAACGTTTCCTTTTCGAAGTCGGCCGCCCCCTGCACGGTTTTCACCAAATTTCCGATAAGATCATTTCTTCGTTGGTAGGCGCTTTCCACGTTAGACCAGGCTGTTTTTGCATCCGCCTCATAAGTAACCGCGGTATTATTGAAACTTACGCCCCATTGGTAAACTCCAATTGCAATGATAACCAGTATGATCACTGGGATTAACCATTTTTTCATTTTCGTGTAGTGTTTTGAGTTAAATTATAGTTGATTCTTTATTTTGATCAGCTCCGTTTTGATACGTTCCAATTTCTGGATGATGTCAAAATTGGATAAGGTCTTCTGTCGCTCTTCCTTCAAGTGGATCTTGGCTCCTTCCAGGGTAAAGCCGCGTTCTTTTACGAGATGGTAAATTAATTGAAGATTCTGAATGTCTTTTGGAGTGAATTTTCGGTTTCCCTTCGCATTTTTTTTGGGTTGGATGAGATCAAATTCCTTTTCCCAGAATCGGATCAGCGAGGTATTGACATCAAATGCCCTCGCCACCTCACCAATTCCATAGTATCTTTTTTCAGGTAAATCTATTTGCATTAATCCAGCGATTGGTTTTCCTGATTAGCATATTTCAGCATGTTTTCAAATTCCTGGGCAGACAAACTCCCATAATAGAAATTAATAGGATTAATCCGCTCTTCGTCTTTCCAAACCTCATAATGAAGATGGGGTGCCTCTGACCTCCCCGTACTTCCAACGAACCCTATAAGATCTCCCCGCCTCACCTTTTGTCCCCTGTTAACGTTATACTTGCTCAGGTGTCCATAGAGCGTAACATACCCATATCCGTGATCTATTCTGATGTGTTTACCATAACCTGAGGAGTTGTTATCGGCCCGTTTTACCTTTCCATCACCGGTAGCATATATGGGAGAACCTTTGGGAGCGGAAAAATCCATTCCCCGATGCATTTTTCTGGCCTTGGTAAAAGGATCTGATCGCCATCCGTAACCTGAGGCCATGTTGTTTAGGTCATCATTGTTAATGGGTTGAATGGCCGGGATGGCAGCCAGCAACTTTTCCTTTTCTTCAGCAAGTTTGGTGATCTCATCCAGAGATTTGGACTGAATTACCATCTGCTTTTGAACGATGTCCAGGCGCTTGGTAGTTGCAGTGATCATTTCTGAATTATTGAAACCTTCCAGTGATTTATATCGGTTTACCCCTCCAAAACCGGCACGGCGTTGTTCCTCGGGGATGGGATTAGCCTCAAAATAAAGCCTGTAAATATTGTTGTCCCTGTCTTCAATATTGGTGAGCACATTTTCCATCTGCTCCATCTTTTTATTCAATAACTCAAACCGAAGTTCATAATTTTTTACCTCCCTGTTCAGTGAAAGTTCCCTGGGCGTATTTAGGAGATTGGTGTTGAGTAAAAGGGTAAGACCCAAAAAGCCAAATAGTGCAGAAGCCAGTACAAATAACAGAATATTTCTATATCGCCTGGATTTCTTTGGCTCTATCTTTCGATACGAAAGAGTGTCCGGATCGTAATAGTATTTTACTTTAGACATGTATGGATTTTATCCTATTTTTGTGCTTTCGTTTTATCAGAACAAACAAATATAAAAATTGTTTTGTATAAATTGTTAAAATTAGCAAAACCTTCGCATTTTATATGAATTCCAAGGAAATCAGGACTCATTTTTTATCTTTTTTTGAAGGAAAAAACCACAAAATTGTTCCTTCCGCGCCCATGGTAATCAAAGACGATCCTACCTTGATGTTTACCAACGCCGGAATGAATCAGTTTAAGGAGTTCTTTCTTGGCAATACGGCACCAAAAAATAAGAGGGTTGCCGATACGCAGAAATGCCTTAGAGTAAGTGGCAAGCACAACGACCTTGAAGAAGTGGGCAGGGATACCTATCACCATACCATGTTCGAAATGCTGGGCAACTGGAGTTTTGGGGATTATTTTAAGAAGGAAGCTATTGAATGGGCATGGGAATTCTTGACGGAAGTCTGCAAAATTGATAAGGATAGCCTCTATGCCTCAGTCTTTAAAGGAAGCGAAGATGCCGAGAACCTGGAAATGGACAAGGAGGCTTATGACCTGTGGAAGGCCATTTTACCGGAGGACAGGATCATCATGGGAGATAAGGAGGACAATTTCTGGGAAATGGGAGATCAGGGCCCCTGTGGCCCCTGCTCGGAAATCCATGTTGATCTTCGGCCGGCAGAAGAAAAAGCCTTGGTTGGCGGAGCTTCATTGGTAAACAGGGACCATCCGTTGGTAGTAGAAATATGGAACCTCGTTTTCATTCAGTACAACAGGAAGGCCAATGGAAATTTAGAACCGTTACCTGCGAAGCACATAGATACGGGGATGGGATTTGAGCGGTTGTGCATGGTGCTGCAGGGAGTGCAATCCAATTACGATACAGATGTTTTTACACCTATAATTCGCGAGATAGAGACGATTACCAACTCGGAATATGGAGGGGACAACAAGTCCGATGTTGCTATCCGGGTAATTGCTGACCATATAAGAGCCGTCTCGTTTGCTATTGCAGATGGGCAATTGCCCGGGAATACCGGAGCGGGCTATGTGATCCGAAGAATATTGCGGAGAGCTGTCCGCTATGGATTTACTTTCCTGGATACCAAAGAGCCTTTTATGTTTCTGCTCGTTAAGGTTTTAATTGAGACCATGGGCATGGCGTTTCCGGAATTGAAAAAGCAACGCCAACTGATTGAAAATGTCATACGGGAAGAGGAACATTCATTTTTGAAAACTTTGGAACAAGGCCTGCTGCTGTTGGATAACGTCATTTCCGGAAGTGAAACCAAAGTAGTTAACGGTCAGAAGGCATTTGAACTTTACGATACCTTTGGATTTCCAATAGACCTTACCGCACTTATATTGAAGGAACGGGGGTATGAGCTCGATGTGGAAGGTTTTGATAATGCCATGCAGCAACAAAAGGACCGCTCCAAATCCGCATCCGAAGTTTCAAAAGAGGACTGGACCATCCTTATGGCAGAAGCGGAACAGGAATTTGTGGGCTACGATACGCTCCAAGCACAGGTACAATTGGTAAAATACAGAAAGGTAAACTCAAAGAAAGAAGGGGAACAATACCAATTGGTGTTCAACCTTACGCCCTTTTATCCCGAAGGCGGAGGCCAGGTGGGCGATAAGGGGTATCTGGAAGTTTCCAATGGTGACGTTGTTTACATTCTCGATACCAAAAAGGAAAACAACGAAATTGTCCATTTTACAAAAAACCTTCCCAAACATACCGAAGAGACATTGACTGCGGTTGTTGATAAAAAACAACGCCAAAGAACGGCCCGTAATCATACGGCTACACATCTATTGCACCAGGCGCTCCGCGAGATATTAGGAAAGCACGTGGAACAAAAAGGTTCGGCCGTTCATTCCAAACATCTGCGATTCGATTTCTCGCACTTTGCCAAACTTGGCAGTGATGAAATAAAGGAGGTGGAAGATTTTGTCAACGCCCGTATAGATGAACAATTACCATTTCAGGAAAATAGAAGTGTATCTGTGAAACATGCGCTGGAAGAAGGTGCTATTGCCCTGTTCGGGGAAAAATATGGTGATGCCGTAAGGACGGTTAGGTTTGGAAGGTCCATAGAACTTTGCGGGGGAACCCATGTGCCGAATACAGCCGATATCTGGCATTTTAAAATTACTTCCGAAAGTGCCATTGCGGCAGGAGTTCGAAGAATAGAGGCCATAACTTCTGACGCCGTTCAGGATCTGTATGCGGAGACGAACAGGCAATTACAGCAGATAAAGGATTTGTTAAAAGGGGCAAAAAACCCTGTAAAGGCCGTTGAAGTCTTGCAGGAAGAGAACGTGCAATTGAAAAAAGAAATCGAAAGGGTATTGCGCGATAAAGCCAAAGGCCTGAAGGCAGGATTGGAAAATAAACTGGAAATAGGTAATGGTATACAATTTTTAGCCCAGGAAGTTGACCTGGACGCCGCAGGCATTAAGGATCTTTCTTTCGAGATTGGAGCCAACAAAGACAATCTCTTTCTTTTACTGGCATCGGAGCAAAACGGGAAAGCCCTCCTATCCTGTTACATATCGAAGGAATTGGTAAAAAGCAGGGACTTAAACGCTGGAACCATAGTCCGCGATCTTGGAAAATATATTGAGGGCGGCGGCGGCGGACAACCCTTCTTTGCCACTGCCGGAGGGAAGAACCCTGCGGGGATTCCCGATGCTTTGGAAAAGGCAAGGGAGTATCTGTTGTAGTTCTGCTTTGTTGCTCCTCCCTTTGGATAAAGGGAGGTGTCTCGGGCCCGCGAGACGGAGGGATTGAAGAATTGGTATCAACCTCCCTGTTTTCGGCTTGGCCGAATCCACCCCTTCTTAGATATGGAGAGGAGCCAAATTTGTTGCTAAAAAAATATTTCCAAAATGAAACTCCAGACCAAAATACCCTTCTCGCAGGCAGCACATCCAATCGATTATCAAAGCAGACTTCTTCTCCTGGGTTCCTGTTTCGTAGAAAATATAGGCAATAAACTGGCACACTATAAATTCAGGAGTCTTCAGAACCCGTTTGGCGTCTTATTTCATCCGGTGGCTATTGAAAATCTTATTGAAAGGGCCGTAGCTGAAAATGTATTCAAAGACCCCGAGGTTTTTCACCTGGGAGAGCGTTGGCATAGTTTCGCCGTTCATTCCGATCTAAGTGATCGGGAAAAGAAACACCTTCTTCAGAAGTTAAATGAAGCCCTGGTGAAAACCAAGGAACAATTACGCAATGCCACTCACATAATAATAACAGCAGGTACGGCCTGGACGTACCGTCATCTGGAATCCAATACTGTTGTGGCTAATTGCCATAAAGTGGCGCAAAGTGAATTTTCAAAAGAATTGCTTTCCGTCAAAATCATATCAGAGAGTCTGGAGCGTAGCCTAAAAGCAATTCGGTCCGTAAATGAAAAAGCCTTTGTCATTTTCACAGTTTCTCCTGTCAGGCATCTGAAGGACGGCTTTGTTGAAAATCAGTTGAGTAAAGCGCACCTCCATGCCGCACTGCATTCCGTGCTCCAAACTGGATCTCCCCACCGGGGCGAAGGGTATTTTCCGGCGTATGAGCTCATGATGGATGAACTCCGTGACTACCGCTTTTACGAGGCAGACATGATACACCCTAATTCCCTTGCCATTGATTATATCTGGGAGAAATTCAAAGAGGTATGGATTGCCGGGAAGGCAGCCCCTGTGATGGACGCAGTTGAGGTAGTTCAAAAAGGATTGCGGCACAGGCCTTTTAATTGGAATTCAGAACAACATCAAAAGTTTGTTAAATCGCTTCAGGAGAAAATTACGTATCTTCAAAATGCGTACCCTTTTATGGAATTCGAAACAACACCTCTAAGGCCCCCTCAAGGAGACAAATAATCCCCTCCTTCCTGCATTCGACATATAACGAAGGACTGATAGGAATGTATAGGCTGATCCGTCAGCCGGGGGAGACGCGAGGTGTTCGTCAATATTGGTACTAAAAATGAAAAAGATATTCATAGGCGTTATAATCACACTGGCCGTTGTCCTTGTTTTCCGTTCCTGTTCGGAAGAAAAAAAGGAGAAATCCATTCTGAAAGAGAATTCCATGCTCATCCAGGAGCAGATTGATAACGTCTCCAAACTTATCGTTACCGAAGGGCATTTTGCACAGGTTTACAATTATAAAGACTCCCAGCACCTATTCGGGCCGTTTTTGAGAGCGGATAAGAAGGCACTTGTGGTAGTAAATGCGGAAGTCACGGTTGCCTACGATCTTAGTAAGATAGATTTTGAAGTAGACGAAAAAACGAGGACGTTACGTATTCAAAGCATACCAGAACCCGAAATAAAACTCAACCCCGATTTTGAGTATTATGATGTCACGGCCGACTATCTGAACCAGTTCAAAGCGGAGGACTACAATAAAATTAAAAGGAATGTGAACGCCTCGCTGATGAAAAAAGTAAAAGCCTCCACGTTGATCTCGAATGCCCAGAACAGACTGATCAGCGAACTTTCCAAATTCTATATTCTTACCAATTCCATGGGATGGACGCTGATGTACAATGATAAGGTTGTTGATACTAATATCCTACAAGATGTTTTTTTGGACTGATGTTAAAGTTTCTTCAAATAACATCCTGAATTGCTGCAATGTGGTTATTTTCAGAAAAAAGAAATCATGAGTCAGTCAAAAAACAACAATTCCCGCAGAGATTTTATTAAGGTATCCGGTTTACTCGGTGCCGGTTTGTTCATCCCCGGAACAGGAATTGCCGCCGGTGGCACATTGCCTTTGAACGATAACGTACATGAGTTTGGGAAAAGAGAGGGTTATTCAGATCAAATCAGCATCCTGGTCTCCATGATGGATTGGATGCGGATGGTTGTGTTGCGAACCGTAGAGGGTCTTTCCCAGAAAGAGCTCGATTTTTTACTGGACGATGAATCCAACAGTATCGGAGCTATGTTACTGCATTTAGCGGCAACAGAAAGGTATTACCAGATACATTCTTTTGACGGCTTGTCAGGAGGATGGGAGGATTTTAGTCGGGAAGATAGGGAAAAGTGGCGTGTTGCAAGCAACCTGGGCGCGAAAGCAAGGAACGGGATTAAAGGTAACCCGTTATCTTACTACACGGATCAATTGGCCGAAATACGGGAGAATTCCTTGAATGAGCTTAAAATTAAAGATGATGGCTGGCTTATGGAATCCACCAAGTTTTTCGCGAACCAACCCACTAACAATTATTGCAAATGGTTCCATGTGGTAGAACATGAGTCTAACCACAACGGACAGATCAAGTATATAAAGGGCCGAATTTCTTAACCTGCGGAAAGGTTAAATTTTACAGTAAAGTACTTAGGCCTTAACGGTAGTGCCGTCTACCAGCGCAATGCCATCGTCGATAAGATGACCTACTTTAGGATTATTCCGTTTTACTTCCTCCAAATGTGCCAGAATAGCTTCTGCAAAGTCGGTATCGTCGTTATTTTTTGCCAGTTCATAGAGTTCCACGGATAACAACCAATCGTTGGGATAGTTTTCCTTGATTACATTAAATACCTTGTTCCTGGAAATAGTTGTGTTGAGACCTTCCCTGAAATGCCTGATCTGCCCGTAGTATTGTTCCAGTTTTGTTTCGGCCTGGGTATTCTCATGTTTAACAGTGGTCGAAGAAATCTTGTGATTAACCAGATCAAAACTATGGAGGTCTGCAGGGCCGTTGAATGCGGAAACAATGTGCTCCCCAACGGCCATGTTATAAAGTCCCCATTCCGGTCGGAACAACACTTTTTTACCATGGGTTACCCGGCAGTTTTTAAATGTTATCAGGATGATCTCCCCTCGTAAGTTTCTTGTCCCCGTAATTATTTCTCCCGAAACTTTAATATTTCCTTCAAATTCCAGTGTAATGGTCCCGCCCTCGTAGATATTGTATGCTTTGAGATCCCTTGGGCTCATGTCTTCAATTGCCAGGTTGATGCCTTTTAGTTTGCCGACAGGCGAACCAAAGTCGTCGGCATGGTGTTTTATACTATGGCCAACCAATTCTTTTTCCCTGTAGGCCAGTGCAGTGCTGCCCACCGTTTGAAAGTAAACGGGTTTATTTTCGAATTCTATGACACTGTCAAAGTTACCGGACACCTGTAAGCCCGTACTCAATTCTATTGTTCCCAATTCCCTTGAATTGATGAGTTTTTTAATACTTTCCAGACCACCTTTCCTCAGCGCCATGGTATTCGCAAATTCCTCTAAAACCTGACTCAGGAAAGCGAAATCAGGGGTTACAAAGAGCTGGGGTTGCGGTTTGGTTATGTCGAATGAGGTACGAGCCGCTTCGATAGAATAAGGTAATTTCTTCACCTGCTCGGTCATACACCAGGCACTCTCGCCGATAGAAGAAAGCAAACCTGCCCCGTAAATTTTAGGATGTTCCACGGTGCCTATCAAACCATATTCCACGGTCCACCAATGCAGGTTTCGGATAAGAGCAATTTCACTGGGTTCGCCCATATTTAGCTGTAAGTCTTCAATATGCTTCTCGGCAGAATCAATCTCATTCCGGGGAGTTCCCTGGGCTTCTTTAATTATGGACAGCTGCCTTACGGCCTCATAGAGTTCAAAATCCCTCGCATTGGAAATGGCTTTACATCCAATTTCCCCAAACCTCCTTAAATATTCTGCATATTCCGGATTTGCAATAATAGGGGCATGTCCGGCCCCTTCGTGAATAATATCCGGAGCAGGGGTATACTCAATGTGTTCCAACTGCCTGATATCCGAGGCGATGACGAGGACATTGTAGGCTTGAAATTCCATAAATGCCGAAGGAGGAATAAATCCATCTACCGCAACCGCCGCCCATCCAATTTCCTTCAGGATGCGGTTCATCCCATACATATTGGGTATGTGATCTATGGAAATGCCGGTTTTTTTTAATCCTTCCGCATAAGAATCGTGTGCGACCCTGCTGAGATAATCCACATTTTTTCGCATAACATACCGCCAAACGGCCTGGTCAATAGCCGTATATTCCTCGTAGTTCTGAGGTTTAATATATTGTTTCAGATGTTTTGGAAGTTTATCTAAAATATAATTGCTTTCGTAAGACATAGAGCATATTTTTTGGTATTGCAAAGTTACAAAAAATGAATAGGGGACATTCCCGGGAAAGACTTCGCTTTACCAAGTAGGACAAAAACGGCGTTTTTAGAACAAGAAAAAGCCCCGACTCTTATAATGCGGGGCTCTTGATAAAGTTTTTAGTTTGACGCTATTGCATTGGGCGGGTACTTCTGCAAGATCTCGGAGACAAACTCCCTGATCCGTTCTTCCTTCTTTTCTATATTCTGGTTGCTACTCAAGGCACCTACGCCCCTTCCCTGCCAAACCAACTCTTTGTTTTTGGCATCGATCAGATCAATATATAAAGATCCTTCCGTTCTGGTGCTGATATCGCTTCCATAAACTCCCGGGTAGCCCCAAAGCCATGGATTCCAATAACCGTAACCCCATCCATATCCATAAAAGCTTCTATTGTACACATCTACCTGTTCCCTTTCCTTTGTAAAAATGCTTATCAAAAGATCCGGATCATTGGACTTTACAAAGCCTCTGGAACTCATTTCAGTATCAATGGCATTAAGGATCCTTTTTTTATCCAGATCGGAGATCAGTGCCTTGTCTATACCCGTTTTGTAAAAAGCATAGCTTTTGTAGGAGTTAAAGTCAGCTTCCCTGTCGTAATCGGATAACACCCGTACGGAGGTACACGAACTTAATATTAAAAGCCCAAAAATAGGTAGTGCCAGCAATTTCAATTTTTTCATAACAATTTTTTTTGAGTTAACAACAGTTTGTATTTTGCATAATATTCACAAATATCATGCCGAATAGCCGGCTATTTACCAGGAATCGGTTTTCTTGTCATAGCCGTAGGGACAGTGCCTGCAACCACTTTCACAACAATGGCCCCTTTTAAGGTGGTACTGTTCCGTAAAAACCCGATAACCTTCTTCAGAGAGGTAAAAATCCCCTTCTTCTACCGGAATTAGCTTCTTCATTGGCAATATCCCTGCTTTCCTGTAATTTCAATATCCCATAAAATTAAGTGATTATTGTTAATAAATGTCTAAAATTGGATGTTAAACTCCTTTTCACGGGTGTTTTAATGCACTTGGCACGTTAATCGCTAATGTTTGTAATAACAACTAGTTTAGCGCAATTGTATTAATTTGAACAATTATCTTTGTGCCTAGTAGTTAAAACCATTGCGCATGATTTTGGTAATAAGGCATTTTTTTCACAAGAACTACGTTGGCCTCTCTTTATGGCCTTTTATCATTCTTAAAGATGATCACTTAAAAGAAGATACGGTGCTCATAAATCATGAGAGGATCCATCTCAGGCAACAATTAGAACTTCTCCTCCTGCCATTTTATGTTTTATACGTGTCCGAATGGTTAATACGCACCTTGGTTTATTTTGACAGTTATAAAGCCTACCAGAATATCAGTTTTGAACGTGAGGCCTATTACAACGAAAATAATACAGAATACATCAGGGATCGAAGGCCATTCAGCTTTATTAAATATCTTTGAGCTTGTAATTGCTCAAGATAGGTGAGGGCCAAGAATCAGGAAATTCAACTCAGTTTACTTAGAGAAAGGCAGGTGTCCCTCGTTATCAAGAGAGAGGATCTGATACATCCCGTAATTTCGGGCAACAAATACCGAAAACTAAAGTACAATCTGACTAGGACGAAGGAAGCAGGTGCTACTGGTCTGCTTACCTTTGGGGGCGCTTATTCTAACCATATACTTGCCGCAGCATTTGCCGGGAAAGCATTTGGATTAAAAACCGTTGGTGTTATACGCGGGGAAGAACTTGCGGCGACCTGGAAAGCGAATCCCACACTATCCCTGGCGAATTCAGCAGGAATGCAATTTAAATTTATCACCAGAGAAAGCTACAGGAAAAGGGATGAGACCAAATTCCTGGATGATCTAAGGGTGTCCTTTCCCAATTATTTCGTGTTACCAGAAGGAGGAACAAATGCACTTGCCGTGAAGGGATGTGAGGAGATCTTGACATCCCCGGATACGGATTTTGACTTTATTTGCTGTAGTGTGGGTACCGGGGGAACCATTGCAGGGCTCATCAATTCTTCCCATTCTAAACAACAAGTTTTAGGCTTTCCGGCAGTCAGAGGCGATTTTGTGAAAAAAGATATTCGTAGATTTGCCGGTAGGGAAAATTGGGAATTGCAAACGGATTATCATTTCGGGGGTTATGCGAAAGTGAACAAAGAACTGATCAACTTCATCAATGACTTTCACCAAAAAACCCAAATCCCGTTAGATCCCTTATATACCGGAAAGCTGTTGTACGGAATTTTGGATATGGTTGGTAAGGGGTGTTTTAAGAGGAATAGCAAACTATTGGCAATTCATACAGGAGGATTACAGGGAATAGCGGGAATGAATCTGAAATTGAAAGAAAAGAATTTACCATTGATCAATTTATGAAACAAATAGTTGTACTGGTTATTGGATTGTTATTGATCGGTTGCGGCACAAAAAAAAGAACCGTCGAGTCCAAAAAGGAAACGGAAACGCCCCCGGTTACCCCTGTCACGATCAATGACCTCAAAAAAGAAGATGGGCCCTATCTTATGCCTGAGGACACGGGACGTTTTATAAAGTTCCCTATTTCAACGGTGGAAGAATACATTGCAACCTTCTCGGAAATAGCGCAGTTTGAGATGAAGGCCTATGGCATTCCTGCAAGTATTACCCTGGCACAAGGGATTTTGGAAAGTGGTTTTGGGCGGGGTGACCTGACGGTAAGGACCAATAACCATTTTGGCATTAAATGTCATACCGGGTGGGAAGGTCAGTATGACCACCATGATGACGACGAAAAAGGAGAATGTTTTAGAAAATACAACCATCCCATGTATTCCTTCAGGGACCACAGTATATTTTTGTCTTCAAGGACCAGATATGCCCCTCTTTTTAAATTAAGGCGTGATGATTACAAAGGTTGGGCCAGAGGACTCAGGGCTGCGGGCTATGCCACCGATAAACGCTACCCCCAGAAATTGATCTACTTTATAGAACAACATCAACTGTACGAGTTCGATCAACAGGTACTGGCAGAAGGATATCCCATTCAGAATACACCATCTACCTATGATTATAAAGTACATATAGTGCAAAAGGGAGATACGCTTTATTCCCTTTCCAGAAGGTATTATGTCCCGGTAAATGAACTTATGGAGATCAATGGCATGGAGGATAGTTCGCTGTCCATTGGCCAGGAAATTAAGATCAAAACGGAGAGGGTAAATAGGTGAAAAGTATGCAGTTGGCAGTCCCCTTTCTCCGCCAACCGGCAGATTCGGTGTACAAATCAATAGTTAGTAAATGAGTAAATAGTCGAGATCATGATCTATAAACGGAGTAGTGCCCTTTTCACCGAGGCAAAGCAATTTATTCCCGGAGGTGTAAATTCCCCGGTCAGAGCATTTAAAGCCGTTGGCGGCGACCCTATTTTTGTGAAAGAGGCAAAGGGAGCTTATTTGTACGATGAAGACGGGAACAAATATATAGACTACATCGCTTCATGGGGCCCTTTGATCCTCGGCCATGCTTATGAACCTGTGATAAACGCAGTGATTGAAAAGGCAAAAAAGGGAACTTCCTTCGGGATGCCTACCGAAATTGAAACGGAACTCGCTAAGCTTGCCGTTTCCATGGTTCCCAATATAGACAAGATCCGGTTTGTGAATAGTGGTACCGAGGCCTGCATGAGTGCGGTTCGATTGGCGCGGGGTTTTACGGGAAAGGATAAGATCATCAAATTTGCAGGTTGTTATCACGGACATGCCGATTCCTTTCTCATTCAGGCGGGCAGTGGCGCGATCACTTTCGGGAGCCCAAATAGTCCGGGAGTTACTAAAGGAACGGCGAGGGATACGCTCCTCGCAAATTATAATGATTTGGAGAGTGTGGCCGCACTGATCAATGCAAATAAGAACGAGATAGCCGCAGTGATCATAGAACCCGTTGCAGGAAATATGGGATGTATAATTCCCGATGAATCCTTTATTTCCGGTCTAAGGGAGCTCTGTAGCGATGAAGATATCCTGTTGATCTTTGATGAGGTGATGACAGGCTTCCGCCTTGGGCGAGGCGGGGCGCAGGAAGTATTAGGTGTTGATGCCGATATAGTTGCCTTTGGGAAAGTAATCGGAGGGGGGCTGCCGGTAGGCGCTTTTGCGGCAAGAAATGAGATTATGGCGCATTTGGCACCTGAAGGCCCTGTGTATCAGGCGGGAACTTTAAGCGGAAACCCCCTCGCAATGAGTGCGGGTTTGGCCATGTTGACCGAATTGAACAACCGCCCCGAAGTCTTTGAGAGCCTGGATGAGAAATCGGAGCATTTGAAGGAAGGGTTTGAAAATATTCTGAAAAAACAAAGTATTCCCTTTCAGATCAATAAATTTGGGAGTATGATCTCCCTCCATTTTACACGGGAGCCTGTCACAGATTTAGCCTCTTCGGCAAAAGGAAATAACGATACCTTTAAGAAGTATTTTCACGGCATGCTGGAGGAGGGTATCTATTTGCCGCCAAGCGCCTTTGAAAGTTATTTTCTGAACGACGCGTTGTCTTACGGGGATCTGGACGACACTATTGCGGCTTTGGAACGCGTTGCGGCAAAGTTGAAGTAGGCCGGGTTGTTCAAAATTATAGGGTTTTTAGAGATGCCCTTTATTACAACGCAAATAAAACAGGCTGGCCGCGGATAAATCCGCGGCCAGCCTGTTGAGGATATATAATTTGATCGAGATTCTTATTTCACATCTTCAAATTCCAGCGCCTCGCCGGAAGTGATGTCAGCCATATCTGCTTCTGCCAAATCCACATTGTCGTCAACAACGGTAGTTTGTATTTCATTATCCATGCTGTAGTACATAATAGCAGAAGCTACAAAACAAAGAAAATAGAGCAGGCTTTTGATTTTGTAAGACATGAGCTTGGGGGTTTTTGATTCTTAACTAAGATACCACGGAAATAAGGCGTTGAAAGAATAAATGTTGTGAAAACCGATTTTTTGGGGGTGAATACCAAAAAATTTGTGGTTGTGGTTTTTTATAGTCCGATTCTGACAAGATTTGAAGTCATGTTTAACCTGCATCCCCACTTTCAACTCTGGTATTATGATTGCGATTTGTCAGCCGTATCCTAATGCGTAAAAGTCCGGACATGGGATTTTAATCGAAAAGAATTCCTCGCAGCTTGCTGCGGAAATGTCATTCCCGCAAAAGCGGGAATCTAAATGACGGAATTTCGTTTTTCGACCTTTAGGTCGAAATAAAACCAGCGAAACCTGTGCCGGGCCTCTCGAGGTATACCCCTATGCCCGCCCGTATCCAAACGACACGTTCGGGCGGGGTTCCGCCTTGAACCTGCCGGCCGGCAGGCAGGGATAGTCGCCCGCCAGAGGCGGGTAAACTTTCAAGAAATTTTTTATTTGAAATTGGAATAGTAGAAAAGAGAATGTTTCTTCATAATATTTTCAGATTTTTATTTTTTAAGTTACTTAAAAAAAAGGAATTATAAAAGTCTTATGTCTTACGTCTAGTAGCGCAGCGGTCTTATGTCTTTAACCGGACAGTACTGGCCAGATATATAATTAAATTTCGTTGGTCGTTCTATCGGACTTTGATGTTATATAAATGTTAAAGAAACGTTTATGGTGTAACAATTTGATCAGATCTAAGTCTATTAATTAAACATCATCAATCAATTAAAAAATGAACAAGTTACTAGCCTTTTGTGGATTGGTATTTATAGGAAATGCAACCACACCGCAAGCAGAGATAGCCTTCGCCGGAGCGGATCCGGTAAGCATTTGTATTACTAAAGCCGATAGAGACCCTGACTGTGCAGGTACCGAACTGAATCTCAATGACATTGTTTTTATTGAGGCTGAGGACGACCTTGACCTGGGATTCAATACTGCCGATTACCTGCCTGAAAATTTGGATCCTTACAAAGTCTATTTTGACCTGAATTCCATTACTTATGTGGAGGAAGAAGAAGCCCTGGATTTCGATACAGCGGCGTATTTGCCTAAAGATTTCAATCCCTACGCAAATCCCAAGGATATAAGTTCCGTTTCCTATATAGAATTTGAGGAGGAAATAGATCTTGGCTTTGATCCTGAACAATATTTGCCGGAAGGATTTAACCCTTATGAAGTATATTTTGATTTGAATTCTGTTAAATTTATGGAGGAAGAGGAGGAGGTGGAATTAAATTTTAATACGTCTGAGTATTTACCCAAAGGATTTGATCCCTACACGCGATAAATGTAAATTAGATAGAAATGATCTCATTTTCTATCGATTTTTGCTTAGTCAGCAATATAAGGCCCCGGGCATACCGGGGTTTTATTATTTTTAGTTATTGTTGTCCGGTAAAACTTTTTAACTGCAAGTATATTGGGCGTTCCCATTATATTTGAATCCACGGGCTTGCTTTTCATACATTGCCAACAAGATGCCTTCGGCAGTGTTTGTACATTTGTTAGCCATAATTCAGCTAACGAGACCCGATAAGCAATAACAGACCCAAAATTGATATCAACTAATAAATTGCCTTCTCAGACGGAGGAGCGGTCTAAAAAAGTAATGGTATCACAAATTGGAACATAAGGATCAATAGCGCCACCGCGATAAGATTCAGTATAATCCCTACCCGGGCCATCTGGTGTACCTTAATATAGCCGCTCGCAAAAACAATAGCGTTGGGGGGGGTTGCCATTGGCAACATAAAAGCACAGCTACTTGCTATAGTCACAGGGATCAGTAAGTAAAGAATGGGTATTTCCAATCCGATCGCTATACCCGCTATTACAGGGGCCAAAACCGCAACCAGGGCCACATTGCTCATTAGTTCTGTCATAAATAGCATTAGTATGATCAGTAAGGAGGCGGTAAGCAAAATGCTTATATCGCTGGTTGCAATAGCATTGGATACCATATCCACAATACCGCTTACAGACATCCCGTTTGCCAGGGCCAAACCCCCGCCAAATAGAATAAGGATCCCCCATGCAAGTTTTTCGGTGTCTTTCCAACCGATAATGAAATCGCCTTTAATAAGATTATAGGGAATTGCAAAAAGAGCAATTGCGGCCAGCATGCTGATGATGGTGTCCGATAGGCCCAAAGCCGGAAATATCCTATTGATCAGGGTTCTGAAGATCCAAAGAAATACGGTCACACCGAAAATAGCAAGGACCATCTTTTCTTTACCCGAAGTGGGCCCTAACTTCTTCAGTTCGGAGTGGATCACTTCTCTTGAAGCGGTAAATTTCAATTGCTTGTTAGGGAACATCCATTTCACTAGAACCAAATAAGAAATGGTGAGCAAGATCAGCGAAAATGGCAAACCAATGGTCATCCATTTAAGAAAGGAGATCTCTATGTTATATTCATTCTCCAACAGCCCAATCATCACGGAGTTTGGGGGGGTTCCAATTACCGTGGCAATACCGCCGGCATTTGCGGAAAAGGCAATTCCGAGCATGACGCTCAAGGCAAAATTTTGGTCAGCCTTTGTAAAACCGTCCGCATCATCGATAAGCAAGCCGATTACAGACATGGCAATGGGAAGCATTACGACCGTGCTGGCGGTATTACTGATCCACATGCTTAGGGAGGCCGTAGCGATCATAAAACCAAGTACCACCTTATTAGGCGTGGTTCCGGTGATTTTAATGATATTAAGCGCAATGCGTTTATGTAGATTTACCTTTTCCAGCGCAAGGGCCAGTACAAATCCCCCGAAAAATAAGAATATGATCGGACTTCCATAATTGGCTCCAACGTCTTCTATCTCCATGACCCCGAGAATTGGGAAGAGCAGCAGGGGTAGAAGGGCGGTTACCGAAATGGAGACAGCCTCCGTAACCCACCATAAAATCATCCAGGCCGCTACGGCAATTACCGCATTGGCACTTTCTTTTCCGGGGATAAGTTCGGGGAGATTTAGAATTATTAAAAAAAGAACAGGTCCAAGTATCAGTCCCATTGTTTTGCCGAGGCCCATGAAATCCAATTTGGGTCCTAAACTATGCTATTTCCCTTTATTTTAAAAATAAAAGGAGAGCCTTATGCCCTCCTTTATAATTATTCCTAAAATCTTGTCGTCAAAGATTAAGATCAAGGAGATTGAGCTCCTTGTCAGAAGATCCATAGAACATTTTAATTTCTCCCCCGGTATCATATCCGGCGGCAAAAAACAGTGTATTATTGATTTCCAGAATTTCCGGAAGGTAATTGCCATTGTATTTAATTTCTTTGATCTGATTTCCGCCGGCATCAAATTTTCTTAAATAGTTATTGCTTGAAACAACAAATGAGTCCCCCAGGGAGATCAACGCCTGGTTATTTTTAGTGGCTTCAAAATAGCTGGAACTTATCAATGTTCCCGATGCATCTGAAACAATAAGTTCCCCGTTACCGTACATGGCTATATTTCCATTGGAAAGTTGTTCCACATGATAGGATCCATTCAGGTCGTTCGCCGAGGTTATCTTTCCGGCTAGCACCGAGCTGTCATAGACCACATGTGAGGACACTGCCAAACTATTGTCATAGAAGATCACTACCGGGGTGTAATCGCTGATTTGCGGTGCGGTTGCACTTTTTGTAAAGACGGCTCCGAAGGCAATGTATCCGCTTCCCGAAACGATCATATCGCCAATCATGGCATCAGCACTGCCACCAAGGTCATCTGAAAATACTTCGAAAGCGTCACCACTCGAATTTCTTCTTTCAATGGCCGCTTTGTAAGGACCTCCTTCAACTTGGGTGCCATAATACAGGAAATTGGCGCCGTCCGGTAAAAAACCGTAACTGTGTTTGGTAGCGGAATTAATACCGTTCACAAATCCCCACACATTATTATAAGTGAGTTCCTGTGTCCCGTAAAGTCCGACAAGTGTCCTGGAAAAGACAAAATTTTTATTTCCACCGGGATAGAAATTTACGAAAGCGCTGTTAGACTCAAAGGGTTTGTCCGCAATATAATTTGAAGTAAGAGCAAAAGAGGCATCTAATTCGCTGTAATAGTATTTGGAACCTCCGGTGCCCACATTATCCTCCAATAGCTCTATGGAGTAAATATTGCCGTTAGCCGCGTTTATTCCCGTTTCCAAGGATACAGCGCTGAATCCTGAAGGAATATCCGGATAGATATATTTGGATTCCGCCGTCTTCACATGTACCATACGCGAAAACGTTTTGGTTTCCATTGCATCATTCGATATGGTAAGCGCAATGTTAAAATCTCCTCCATCCTGATAAATAACTACCAGACCTTCCTCAGAGCTGGTTTCACCATTGCCAAGGTTATAAGTATAACTTCCCGCCCCCTTGGAGCAATTTGTAATCTGAAGATTTTCACCAACGGAGACGGTGTCCTTGCTGATATCAAAACAAGCTTCTAAAACGGCATCGGTACCGGCCTTGCCATCATCTTTTGAACAGGATGCCATGACCACGATAGCCATTAGCATTGGGTATAAGTTTTTCATACTGCTAGATTTGGGGTTCTACTTTATATAAAACGTCCGCAAAGCCATTTTATTTTAGAAGAAAGGAAATTAATTAGTTTTTATTATTCTGAGAATCAGTATATTATGGAATCTGATTTTAGAGCGGGTAACTCAAAACTGCCATATTCAATTTTAACCGTGTCGTTTTTAAGACTTCTGGGGTTTTCGGCGGCAATCAGACCCGTATCAAAGAGGTAGACAGCTCTTAATCGTTTAAACTTCCCCAACTGTTCCAGATACTCCTTTTTGAACTTGGTTCCGGTCATGTTCAGGATCCTTAAATATTCAAGATTTTCAAGTTGATCTATTTGGTGGCCGGTAATCTCGGTATTATCAATTTTCAGCACAGTGAGGTGCCGCAGGGTAGCCAGCTTTTTGAAGATGGCATCCGTAACCTGCGTACTGCCCAGATCCATTGATGCTATCTGATCGCCAATGGGGATCAACTTTTGAAAATCCCCATCCTTAAAATCAGGTTTATTGGTACAGGAGACACTTAGAAAATTGGAGGATTTACTTATATGTTGCACATGGATGCCCTGCTGCTTAATTGCCTTGATAGAATCCATTGAGGCGGCTGCTATTTCTATATCGGGATAATCTTCATTCTTTTTTTTAGGGAAAAAGGATTCAAACATGGTTTTTTGTAAGCCCAGTTCCCTGACGGATCGTTCAAATGGAGTGCCATGCGCTATCCATGCCCTGATCACGGCTATCTCTTCTTTGGTGGGTTGTGTTTTATCTTTGGGGGGCATATGATCCTCATGATGTTCCGGCAGGACCAACCGGGCAAACAAAGGGCTTTCTTCCGGATTTCCTGTGCTGATAACCTCACCGTTTTCACCCCCTTTTAGTATTCCTTCCCTGGAATTCAGAAGTAATTCCCCTTTTTCCCTTTTCTTATTATGACAACTTACGCATTTATTGTTGAGGATGGGGGCAATAACATCTTCATAGAGTACTGCCTCCTGCCAGTTCTCTTCATTTAAAGCTATGGGTTTTTCTTCATATACCTCAAAACCCAGGGCAGATTTCACGCCATTGGGCAATGGTTCCACAAGGTAGTCTTCCCCGTGGGTGATACTGCCTCCCAGGTGACCGGTAAGGGAGATCAAAAAGAGTAATACCAGCGAGAAAATGACAACCGGGGATTCTCTAATAAAATTAACTTTCAATAGCCCGGTGAGCTTAAGATAAACCACAAATGCAAAAATTGCAGTTATTATCCCGAACCATAGGTGGGTTTTCACGGTTTCAAACGTGTAACCCTCTCCCAGGTATTGCAAATATCCTGTAATACACGCCAGAACTGCGCTAATGCCACCCCATAAAAATATAAGCGGGATCACTCTTCCGAAGTCTTTCCTTTTACGATCAGACCATTGTAAAAGAATGCCAAGAAGAATAAAGCCTATGGGTAAATGCACAATTACGGGATGAAGTCGCCCCAGAAGTTGTTTCAGTATTTCCATTAAAAAAGAGTTTATTCATGGTACATCCTCTTTTTGAGGGCATTCATGATAAAGACATTGGCTTTCCACTGATCCGCTACCGGAATTTGTGTATATGGGAGGGCGGGAAGATAGTTTGGGGGCCCAAACTCCGTGGTGACGGTGCATACACCGGCTTTACCGTCCCATCTCTTTCGAATTACCTTTTCCCAGATTTCCAAATGGCGATTTAAAGCTTCTTCCCATTCCGGAGCTTCAGGGTCATTAACCTGAGGTCCTTCGGCATGGCCAACTCTGGCGTGGATGTGGTGCGACCTTTCTAATACTTCTTCCAAAATTTCATCCCGGTCTTGTAGCAATGATTCATGTACTACCATCCAATGGCTTATATCCAGCGTGAGTTTTAACTGTGGCAGATCGTCCAGATACCTGTTCGTATCCGGCAGATTGTAACTGAATCTGCCTCGGTGGGTTTCGTGATAGATGGGAATGTTATGCGCTTTACCAAGCTTATTTGCCGCATCTATAAAGGCCTTGTTCTCCTCCATGGTAAAAAAATCATTCCCGGTATGACAATTTATTGCAATCGGTTGTAAGTTGATCAAAACCTTCAGATGTTCGGCATAACTCTTCAAACTTTCTTCGAAAGGAATTGATTTATCGGTACCCGCAAGGTAGATGATCTCAAGATCGTATTTTTGTAAAGCCGCTTTCAAAGCTTTTTGATCTTCTCCATCCTTCGGGAACCATACCTCGATCCCGTCATAGCCATCCTTTTTTACCCTTTCACAAAAGGCATCCCAGGATAATTTATTGCCCCAATTGGTCTGAAAAAAAAGAAGTTTTTCCTGCGCATGGGAACAACTGCAGACCGTAAAAAGAACAGCGATTAAGATCCGTAAGCTCATTTGGATAAAATATTTAGGAAAGGATTTCACGTATCACTTCCCCCTCCACATCGGTTAGTCTGAACGGCCTGCCCTGAAACTGAAACGTAAATTGTTCATGGTCAAATCCCAGGAGGTGCAGTATGGTAGCATGAACGTCGTGCACGGAGACCTGACCCTCAACACCGGAAAAGCCGATGGCATCTGTTTGTCCGTGGGATGCGCCTTTTTTAATTCCACCGCCGGCCATCCACATGGTAAACGCATCCCCGTGATGATCTCGCCCCTTAAACCCCATTTTCTTACCTTCCCGGTTTTCCTGCATGGGTGTTCTGCCGAATTCACCGCCCCAAACTACGAGGGTTTCCTCAAGCAGTCCACGTTGTTTTAGGTCGAGTAAAAGTGCCGTCATGGGTCGGTCAATTTCCGTACATTTATTGCGAAGGCCCAGGTCAACGGCCGTAGAGTGGTCCGTACCATGGCTGTCCCATCCCCAATCGAATAATTGTACAAACCGCACTCCGTCCTCAACAAGTTTTCTTGCCAGCAGGCAATTATTGGCAAAGGATTCCTTGCCAGGTTCTACGCCGTACATTGCTTTAATATGTTCCGGTTCGCTGTTTATGTCCATTACATGCGGAACGGCAATTTGCATCCGGTAGGCCATTTCGTACTGATTAATGCGTGCCAGAATCTCGGGGTCGGCATATTTGGCGTATTCTTCTTTGTTGATTTTGTTAATGGCTTCAATAGTACTTCTTTTAAGGTCCCGGGACACGCCCTCCGGATCTTCAAGGTAAAGTACAGGATCTCCTTTGGACCTGCACTGCACACCCTGATAAACCGATGGCAAAAAGCCACTTCCCCAGACACTTTTACCCGCATCGGGTGTCTTTCCACCGGAGGTGAGCACTACAAATCCGGGCAGGTTCTGATTTTCGGAACCCAGCCCGTAGGTGACCCATGAACCTATACTGGGGCGCCCCAATCTGGGGCTTCCGGTATGCATAAACAATTGTGCGGGCCCGTGATTGAACTGATCGGTGTGCACGGCTTTTAGAAAAGCTACTTCATCTACCACTTTTTTAAAATGGGGCAGGAAGTTCGATACCCAGTTACCAGATTCCCCCCTCCGTTTAAATGTAGCCTGGGGTCCCAACAGTTTTGGGACACCACGGATGAAGGCAAATTTTTTCCCTTCCAGAAGGGATTGCGGACAGGCCTGGTCATGCAGTTTTTGGAGTTCGGGTTTGTAGTCGAACATTTCAAGCTGGGACGGCGCACCCGCCATATGCAGGTAGATGACATTTTTTACTTTGGGAATAAAAGGGGGTGCCAAAGTCGCCAGGGGATTCAGATCGCGTTCCGAAAACCCCGTTTTTTTTATAGCTTTCCCTTTTTCTGGCGGATCGCAACCCAGGAAAAAAGAACCAAGGGCCAATCCACCCATTCCGGTAGCACATTGTTTAATAAAATGCCTTCGGGTTTTGGCCTCTAATTCCCGCCTGAGTTTTTCTTCAATCAATCGCTCTAAACTATCCTTCATCAAGATTTACTTAAAAATTCATCCAAATTCATAATTGCGTTGGCCACCACGGTGAGCGCCGCAAGGTTTGCACCTGTCTTTTCCGCAATACCCAGAAAGTTTTCTCCCGTACCTTCTTTGTTTCCAAAATCGGACAACGACACCTTATATAACTCCATTAGCACTTCAAGTTTCGACGGAGTAATTTTTGAAAAGGTAGCTCTTTCGTAGCCCTGGGCAATAGCCTTTCCGACCTCGGTTTCAGCCTGCATTGTCTTGGCAAAATTATAGGCAGCCTCCAGATAGACGGGATCATTTAAAGTGACCAAAGCCTGCAAAGGGGTATTGGTAACCGTCCTTCTGATGGAGCACACTTCCCGGCTGCCCGCGTCGAAAGTTATAAATGAAGGATAGGGACTGGTTCGCTTTAAATACGTATAAACAGCCCTTCTATTTTTGTCCTCACCTTTACTCTCTACCCATTTCGAATCATTGTACACAGATTGCCAAACGCCTTCCGGTTGAGGTGGCATCACCCCGGGACCATACATTTTATTGCTTAAAATCCCTGAAACGGCCAACGCCTGATCGCGGATCTGTTCCGCACTCAGTCGTAAACGCGGGCCTCGGGCATACAGCTCATTTTCAGGATCTTTCTGGTACAGCTCCGGACTGTTTTGAGAACTCTGCCGGTAGGTTCCGGACATTACAATGTCTTTAATTAAGGCTTTTAGACTCCAGTTGTGCTCGTTCATTAAACGAAGGGCGAGCCAGTCTAATAATTCCGGATGTGAAGGTGGATCGGACTGGGTGCCCATATCCTCTACAGATGCCACTATTCCCCTCCCAAATAGTTGATGCCATACCCTGTTGACAAGGGTGCGCGCCGTAAGCGGATTTCTTTTGCTGACGATCCATTGTGATAATCCCCAGCGGTTTTTGGGCCAGTTTTCCTCCCAGTTATGCAATACTTCCGGCGTTCCCGGTTGCACGGTATCTGCCTTTAACAACCAATTGCCCCGTTCAAAAATTTGAGTGGCCCTGGCCATATAGCTGTGGTTCTCTACCATGATAGGCAGTTCGGGAGTGGGAGTATTCAACAAACTCAAAAATGTAGAAGAAACGGATCCATGCCCTTCCTGCGCCCTGGCAGGTATATCTTCTAAAAAAGCGAACCAGGTAATGAAGCTGGTAGAGGTTTGCGGAGGGATCCCATCGTTGTTGGTCTCAAAATGCAGGTTTATGGGTTCATCTACTTTTTTAAATGGTATTTTGCGGATGATGCTACCATCTGTTTTGTTAATAATGAATTCCGATAAGATTTCCCCGTCCTTGTCATTTTTTCGGATGGTCATTTTTGTGCCGTCAACATTGGACCAATAATGCATGTACATAAAGCCGGCGCCCTGGGTGTATACATTGTTCAACCTGCAGGATCCGTTATCCCAAAGCGCCAAATATTTGGTATCGGCCAGTTCCCCATTGGTAAAGTCCTCACAATTGTGGGCCTGATACTTTGGTTCCATAAAGCTTAGGAAATCCTTGTACTCTTGCCCTAACCGCTCAGACCCATATTTGGAAACCCACTGCGTTACCTGATCAACTTTTTTCTGCTGATCCGGTGTGTAAAAACGGATGTTGGGATCTTCACTCGGTGTATCCTCATCCCGGGAGTTATTAAAGAAAGCCATGGAACGGTAATAATCCTCGTGCTTAAACGGGTCATAGGGATGGCTGTGGCACTGCACGCATTCCATGGTAGTGCTTTGCCAGACAGAATAGGTAGTATTTACACGGTCTATGACAGTGGCGACCCGGAACTCTTCATCCTCCGTACCCCCTTCGTCATTGTTCATGGTATTCCTGTGAAATGCGGTAGCAATTAGTTGGTCGACAGAGGGATCGGGCAACAGGTCCCCTGCCAACTGTTCCACAGTGAACCGGTCGTAAGGCATATCCTTGTTCAATGCCTTAATGACCCAATCCCGGTATTGCCACATGGTGCGCCCGCCATCTTTTTCATATCCCTTGGTATCTGCATAACGAGCCAGGTCTAGCCACCAACTGGCCCATTTTTCTCCATAGGCCGGTAATGACAATAGGGTGTCGACCATTTCCTCATAATTCAGGTTTCCGCTGGAAAAATTATCAAATAGTTGATGGGTGGGAGGCAATCCTGTAAGGTCCAAAGCCAATCTTCTCGCAATAACATTTGGTGGCGCGGGAGGGTTGGGTTGTAATGCCTCACTTTTAAGCCTGGCATGAATAAAGTGATCGATGCCGTTTTGAATGAAATTGGGATTTGAACTGGTGGCATACCCCGCCTCGGCAGTAATTGCAGGTACGGTTACTTTTTCAGGAAGGGAATACGCCCAATGCCGTCCCCATTCCGCGCCCTGGTCAATCCACCGGGTCAACAGATCAATTTCTTTATCCGATAGTTTTGGCTTTTCATAGGGCATTCGCAGCTCCGGATCGTCTTCCTTTATTCGCCTGATCAGTTCACTGCCAGACGCGTCTCCCGGAATGATGGCCGGTTTTCCGGATTCTGTGTTGGCCAGGGCCTCTTCCTTAAACAAAAGACTAAAGCCGGCGTTTTTCTTTACGCCACCATGGCAGGTTATGCAGTTTTTGTTAAGTATGGGTTTTATATCCGCACTGAAGTCGACCTTTTCCGAAGGTTTGAAAAAATTCCATAGCACTGCAATTATGGCAATAATTGCCAATGCCATAACTCCGGTACCTATTTTCTTCTTCATTGATGACCCTTTAATCAGGAAGTTATTATAAATATAGCGATTAATTTTTGAGGTAGTAAAATGGCAGATGGTGTGTCATTCCGAGGTACGGGGAATCTTCTATATGCCTCAATCCAGAAAGGTATATGAATAGAAAATGAAATGTATTACTTACTGTTTGCCAATACTGCAAGCCTGATGCTTCGTAACGACTCCTCGCAGCACTCGGAATGACAAGATAGGGAGTGTAAAATTAGCATATCATGAAGTTAGTTCCACTGTCTTGCCGTCACCTTCAACCACTACCTTAACCATCCCGTGCTTTCCGAGGACTTTCATAGATTTGTCCCATTTTTTGCCGCTAAGGCCGGCCTTGGATCTAAGATCATCTAAAGACATATTTCCCGAAGGTTTCAGAAGTGTTATTATGATTTTTTCCTCCTGTGTAAGTTCTATTTTCTTTTTCTCGGGCCGCATTTGGGGAAAGAACAATACTTCCTGTATGGTGGAATTATTTGTCAGCAGCATTACCAGTCGGTCTATGCCGATGCCGATGCCGGAAGTAGGGGGCATCCCGTACTCCAGCGCCCTCAGAAAGTCCTGGTCAATAAACATAGCCTCATCATCCCCTTTTTCGGAAAGTTTTAATTGCTCTTCAAAACGTTCGCGTTGTTCAATAGGGTCGTTCAACTCGGAGTAAGCGTTGGCAAGTTCCTTGCCGTTGACCATCAACTCAAATCGTTCGGTGAGCGCAGGGTTGTTTCTATGCTCTTTGGTTAGTGGGCTCATTTCTTTGGGGTAGTCAATTATAAAAGTGGGTTGGATATAATGACGCTCGCATTTCTCCCCGAAAATCGCATCGATCAGCTTGCCTATTCCCATGGTATCATCTACTTCAAGACCAAGAGTTTCAGCAGTTTCCCTGAGCTGAGATTCGTTCATGCCTGCCACATCATAACCTGTATGTTCCACAATAGCCCCGAGGATGGGAACTCTGGGATAGGGTGCTTTAAACTCAATCTGATGATCACCTACCCGGACTTTTGTTGAGCCGGTGGCATCTAGCGCTACCTTCTCGAGAAGTTGCTCGGTGGTTTCCATCATCCAATGGTAATCTTTATAGGCTACGTAGAGTTCCAGTACCGTAAACTCCGGATTATGGGTACGGTCCATTCCTTCGTTTCTGAAGTCTTTGGAAAATTCATAGACCCCGTCAAAACCACCCACAATCAGGCGCTTTAAGTACAATTCGTTGGCAATTCTCAGATAAAGCGGAATGTTCAGGGCATTGTGATGGGTTAGGAACGGCCTTGCCGCTGCACCCCCGGGGATTGGCTGCAGAATGGGCGTCTCTACCTCCAGATATCCCTTGGCATTGTAAAATTCCCGGATACTGTTTGTGATCCTTGTCCGTTTGATAAAGGTTTCCCTTACTTTAGGGTTCACAGCCAGGTCCACATACCGTTGCCGGTAACGTTGTTCCGGATCATTGAACTCATCAAAAACCTTGCCTTCTGCATCTTTTTTGGGAAGCGGTAGCGGTCGTAAGGCCTTGCTGAGCAGAACAAAGGACTTTACCAGGACTGTTTTTTCTCCTACCTGTGTAGTGAACAATTCTCCTTCAATACCAATGATATCGCCAATATCCAGTAGCTTCTTATACACCTCGTTGTACTGAGTTTTGTCTTCAGCCGGGCAGATCTCGTCCCTGTTAAAATAGACCTGGATGCGGCCTTCGCTATCCTGCAGTTCGGCAAATGAAGCTTTTCCCTGAATTCTGCGCGACATCAACCTGCCGGCCAGCACCACCTTCTTTCCTTCCGTGTAATCCGTTTTAACATCCTTTGAAGTGGTATCCACAGGATAAAGGGCCGCAGGATACGGATTAATTCCCATGTCCCTTAATTTCCCCAGTTTTTCCCTTCTTACGATCTCTTGCTCGGAAAGTTGCATATAGCGGTGATTAAAGCTGCAAATATAGGTACTATGGAGAAATGTAACAATGTGTTAATTCACCAATGTGATGATTTGAAAATAGTAATTGGGATTTCAAAAAAATGAACGCTTGTATCAGCCGTCTATCAGGTTTGGATTTGAAAAATTGGAATTTAATACATCCCTGGTCTTTGTCTGGATAGTCGGTGTGAAAGAATTTATTATTCCGGTTTAAAAATGGCATACCGGATCTCATTGCAAAGCACCTCATTTTTAAACACCGCCTTTTTTAAAGTGGCCTCCTCTTGAAATCCGGCCTTTAGCAACACTTTTTGTGAAGCCAGATTGAAGTCGAAGCATCCGGCATAAATTTTTAGTACGCCAAGGGTATTAAAGGCATACGTCACAACCAACCTTATAGCACGGGTCGCTATTCCCATCCCCCAAAATGGTTCGCCGATCCAGTATCCAATTTCAGCTGATAAGCGATAGACATCGGTCTGGGGATGAACACCGATACATCCCACCAGCTGATTTTCATATTCAATGGCAAAAATTTCCTGGGGTCTTTTAGCCGTAGCAGACTTTATAAAATCCATGGCGTCCTGTTTTGTATAAGGATGGGGAAAATAATCCCGGACATTATCCCATATTTTTTTGTTGTTGCACAAGGTCACTAACGTAGAAGCATCATTTTGGCGAAAGGATCTTAATTTTATACTTTTCTGTACTTGTTCCAAACTACATTATTTAAATTCACCCAGTCTTTTATTTCGTCCATTAAATATAGCAAATTCGTAGGGCTGTTTTCTATGTCATTCCCGCAAAAGCGGGAATCCAAATGACAGAATTTCGTTTTTCGACCTTTAGGTCGAAATAAAACCAGCGAAACCTGTGCCGACCCTGTCGAGGTATACCCCTGTAGCTTGCTCCGGGCTTTTAAGAAATTGTTTATTTTAGAACGTTAGGAGTAAGCACGGGGATTTCATGGTTTTTGACTAATCACAAGGGTATTTAACGGATTTAAGGTAGTTGTGCCTAAATCTGTTGAACCTAGGGAACATATTGTCAATTTAAGTATTACTCCTTATCCATATAATATGTAACAATATAATTTTTTTAGCGTCCTACAGGTACATCAATCATAAATCCTACCGCGATGAGCTTTATACGTGTGTTACTCGCCATTATTTTTCCACCCTTGGCCGTACTCGGCAAAGGATGTGGTTCTTTTCTGATCGTTTTATTGCTAACCTTTTGTGGCTGGGTTCCCGGGGTTATTGCGGCGTTGGTTATTTTGAACAATCCGAATTAGCCCCCTCCCCAGCCCGTGCATTCCTTGTGCTTCGCTCATCGGGTGCAATAAGGGAGGGGACACCTTAGGGGATTTAATCGATCATTGTGCCGAATTTAGTATCTTTAACCTATTGGAATATATAGCTAGAAGAATAACCGTGGATCTGGATTTGAGCAACGGTAAACCTACGATTCAAGGTCAACAGATTACCTTAGGGACGATATTGGATTACTTGAGTGCGGGAGAAACCAATGCTCAAATACTAAAGAATTATCCTTTTTTTGAAGAAGAGGATATTGTAGCCAGTTTGGAGTTCTCATAAAAGTTTATGAAATGAGCCATAACAATTTGGGATACCAACCGATATGTTGATTGGCGAATTACATATGACAGATTAAGAACAAATAAATATCAACAGATGAAAAATCGCTGTGAACTAAAATAGTTCTATGGGGAGGTTTTCTATTGATTTGAACTTTGTAGAGTTAATAACAATTTGTGATAAAGGCAATGCACCCTATAATAAAAAGTAATCTCGATAAAATACGTGAGTTGTGTGCCGACCACAAGGTAAAATCATTGTTTGCTTTTGGTTCGGTTTGCACAGGTTCATTTACTGATTCTAGTGATGTAGATCTGTTGGTGTCCTTTAAACCAATGGATTACGGCGATTATGCCGAAAATTATTTTGATGCTGCCGATAGATTTGAACAATTGTTCCAGCGTCCGGTAGATTTGGTGACCGATAAATCATTATCAAACCCATACTTTATGGATTCGGTAAACAGGACCAAAGTTCTCTTGTATGGAAAATGACATCAGAAAATATCTTTTCGATATTAAGGAAGCGATTGATTCTATTGAAAATTATCTTGGGGGAAAACGAGATTTTCATGAATATGAGAGCAACAAAATGCTACGGCGTGCCGTTGAAAGGGAATTTGAAATTATCGGGGAAGCCATGGGGCGAATCGAAAATTTGGATCCAGCCGTCAATATTTCAAGCAAGCAACAGATTATAAGTATGCGGAACAGGGTCATTCATGGTTATGATCGTATTGATAATAAAATTATATGGGGAACCATAGTCAGGTATTTGCCTATTCTAAAAACAGAAATTTCAGAATTGTTGAAATGAGAAATGAATAAGTGTCTCTTGCGAGTCTTACATGATCATCAAGTCATCCTAGAATCCTTAAGACTTTGCTATAGCTTTCACCTTCTTATATTCTAATGAATAAAAAAGTTTCCATTCAGGGCTTCGGTCTTAAGGACTACAGGGAAACCTGGGATTATCGGCAATGTTCCCTTTACAGTAGCCGAAAAAGCCATTCCCCTACCCTAAAAGGGTGTGGTTTTTTCTACCTTGTAAGGGCCCACACCAATTTCCCCTCCCTTTAGGGAACGAAAAACAAGTAGGTTATAAAAAGGTCGGATCAATGCAAAAAAATAGGGACTTGCTAAGGGACGAAGGGAAGCACGACGGAACCACTGCGGATAAATTTGCTCTTGCCAACATATTGTGAAAGACTGAAACGTCACAAGAACAAAAGTTATGGGGATTTTTACGCACTAGGCCCAATGGACATAAGTTTAGGCGGCAGCACCCTCTTAAACACTACATACTTGATTTTTACTGTCATCGGGCAAAGTTAACGATTGAATTGAACGGCCTGTCGCATAACGACGGAGATAGAACGAAAATTATTGAAAGTTACGGCTTGACGGCACTAAGATTTGACAATTTTAAAGTCGATAACACCTTTGAGAAAGCAAAAGAAAAATTAATGAGATACTTGTAGGTTGGAAGCCAATTTTATCACCTTTTAGGGTCTGGGCCAGAAAGTTGGCGGTACTGAAAGTAACGTATTTATTTCTAGAACGTGAATAAGAACAAAAACATTGAAGTACAGGACCTCGGTCTTAAGGACTATAAGGAAACCTGGGACTTTCAGGAATTGCTGTTTAAAGAAACGGTTGATCTAAAAATAAAGAACAGGAGAGGCAAAACAGCTAGGGAAACTACCAATCATTTTCTATTTGTAGAACATCCTCATGTCTACACTTTGGGAAAAAGTGGGGATCAGGCCAATCTGCTGGTTGATGCGTCTCAACTCGCAGCTAATGGAGCCAAATATTATAAGATCAACAGGGGTGGGGACATTACCTATCACGGGCCCGGGCAGATTGTGGGGTATCCTATTCTCGATCTCGACAATTTCTTTACTGATATTCACAAGTACCTGAGATTTTTGGAAGAGATGGTCATACTCACCCTGGCGGAATACGGATTAAAAGGAGAACGCTCTCAAGGAGAAACCGGGGTTTGGTTAGATGTAGGTACTCCGTTTGCAAGAAAGATCTGTGCCATGGGCGTACGGGCCAGCCGATGGGTAACCATGCATGGATTTGCTTTAAATGTAAATACCGATCTGAGGTATTTTGACCTGATGATCCCCTGCGGGATTAAAGGAAAGGCCGTTACCTCATTAAACGTTGAGTTGGGTAAACAGCAGGTGGATATGGGGGAAGTGAAACAAAAGCTCCTTAAACATTTTGTGGATCTGTTTGGGGTAGTAATAATAGAAAAAACCAGGGTCTAAGACCCCGGTTTTCTTATTAGCTCATACGATTGAAACATGTATAAATATACAATTAAACTAAACTCGCGGGGTCATCATAACCCTTAAAGCTTTAGAAAGCTAAAAAGAAAAAACCGAGGTGCCGGCCCGGAGGTTATTACTATTTTATGAAACCTTACTTACTAAACGCCGTAAGAACAGTCGCCCCGACAAAATCACCTTTCTTATTATAAGTCTCCTGCTTTACCATACCCACATCCTCGGCCAGCCATAATTTTGCACTTCCGGTCATTTTTACCCCCATTTTCATTTCGTTATCATAGGTAATAACATAACAATCAAACGTACCGGCCGGAGTGGTGACCGATTCCTTCGATTCCACTTTGCGATTAAACATTTTGCTGGTCATCTTCAGGTTTATCGGGGTCATCTTAACATTCATCAGGACATCTGCGTCGGGCAGGCTTTGCCCTTCACTCAGATTATTCGGGTATATCAGCTCCGTGCCGGTCATATCCACTTCCATGTCCTTGTATTGCCCCATAACAGCCGGGGACATTATGGAACTGAAATCTATGGAAATGCCATCCTCCTTGCAGGTAATATCATACTCGGAACTCGATATCATTTTCCCTTTTTCATCGTGCATTTCGTAGTAAAATGTGGCGGTATCCCCCGAGGTTTCCTTGATCTTATAGTCAATCACACCGGAAGGTTTATTTTTTTTATCATATATGGTCATTTGAAAGGCCGTGCCCTCCTCCATGGGATAGTACTTACTGCATTTCTGGGCTGTAACGGGTACTGCCATGAGAGAAATAAGACAAAGAGTAATAAGCGTTTTCATAGTTTTCGTTATTGAGTTATTGAGTTATTGAGTTATTGAGTTATTGAGTTCTGGATTATTGAATATTGTATTTCAGTTGTTTACTGTTGACTGTCAACTGCCTACTGCTTAATAAATTCAACCCTGCGGTTTTGCGCTTTGCCATCCGGGTTGCCGTTATCCCCAACGGGCTCCGATTCTCCTTTTCCGTCGGTTTTCAACCTATCTGCAGAAATATTATAAATGTTGACCAAGGCGTTCTTTACCGCCTCTGCCCTTTTTTTAGAAAGCTCCATATTCTTATTATCGTCCCCATCTGAATCGGTATGACCAATGATATTGAGCTTCATCCCGCTTTCCTGCTGCAACACCTGTGAGATCTGAAGGATAATACCCATGGACTGAGGCTGGATATTGGCAGAACCGGAATCAAAGAGGATTCCGTTTGTGGAGACTTTTCCCTCGGAAATAAGTGTCCTTCTCAGATCTAATCCCCCCTCGGCAACTTTCAGGTTGGATATAAAAATTCTTTCTTTGCCATCAGTTATACTATTTACATTAAATTTAAGGCTGTTCAACACGCTATTTTCGGGAACCATTCTTGGGATGTCCACATATTTTTTCTCATTAACCCACAGGCGATATCGCTCCTTGTTAACGGCAATTGAAATATGGGGCTGATCCAAGACCGCTTCTCTGATATCAGCCCGTACAGCACTGTTAATTTCACTTCCAACGCCTTTTATATGATTTCTCATACGGATATCAAAGGCACCGTACTGGCCCACAGGAAGCCAGGCATTGGCATAGTTATCCCCGCCGGAAAATTTTGAATCATCACTTAGGGAGATCAGCATTCCTGCCTGAGAGGAAGTCTTGCTGTCCATACCCACGGTCAGGAGGTCAAATTCTATCGTATAGTCTTCGGGAATTTTCGGTACATCCGGGATATAGTAAATGTTGTAGCCAGGAATAAATTCCAGCCATTTTTCAGGGGAATCATTAATCGTAACAACCTCTCCGCTACCATTGGTGTTCCACTTGGAAGGAAAATCACCTATAAAATCGTTTTCAAAATTGTCGAAAAACAAAATTTTATCCCCGGGGACAAAATCAAATTTACTATAAACGGCAATGGTCTTTGGACCACTTTCACCGGCCTCCCCAGCCGGATTTTCGGAATTAGGATCAGAACTTCTTGGTCCATCCCCCTGTGGAATCGGATTACCACCTCTGTCCGTTGGGGATTCATCTTTTGATCCGGGTTCCAGTATACTGTCCAAAACCTCATCCGTCTTTTCCGAGGTTTCTTTTTCCACCCTGCGTTCTACCGTGCGCTCGGCGGCTCTCTCAGCTGCTTTTTTCAGTCGTTTAAACACCTGACCATTGGTGTCGGGAATTAATACAAACATCATAAGGAGTGTACAGAATATTCGTATTAGGATAGTAAGGGGTTTCATAATAGAGTGATTTTAAGTTGATTAAATATAATTAAATCCTTCAACTTAGCCCTCAATTATGTATATCTTGTTGTGAAATATACACGGTTGGTACCAAACCATGTATCAGTGTCAATTCATTTTATAGACAACCAACGAACTATCTTTTTCCTTAACAACCAATTCTAAAGTGCTATCGTTATCCATATCTTCCAAATCAGCAAGGGAACCGCCAAAAACTGGAAAACCCGGTATGGGTTCGGCATTGCTATCAAAAAGATAGGTCCTTTCGCTTTGCAGGTCGGTTACGTTTACATAAATTTTATCAGCAATATAGAAGATCCGGGGCTTTGTATACACCCCAAGGTCCAGGGAAACTTTCCTTCCCTTAATGCTAAGAACATCATCGCTCATTGTCACCAGTGTTTTATTGGTAGCGTCAAAACCGTGATCCTTATTTAAATTGAGTTTGGTCCCGGAAACCTTTCCTTTTTCATCTACCGCGAAAAGAGTACCGTTTTTATCCGTTAATGTGAACTTGTCTTTATAGAGAACTACATCATTTTCAGAAAAATCAAGTCGTTCCTTAACTGTGATCCGCGGTTTCCCTTCCCTGTTCAAGATCTTCAGTTCGCCATTTTCCAATTTGAAAACCAGATAATCCTTCCGGCCGATCCTGATGTGCTTTGGTCCGTCTAGGATAGCGTTACTGGCATTGGTATATTTAAATCCCTTTACCATGTCTCCTTTGGTATTGTACATGAACGTATGTGTGTTCTGTGTTACCACAAAGCGATAGTTTCTGTTTCCCTCATAGTCAAAAACGGCCAGTGGGTTGAGATTGACCCCCGGGAATGTCTTATTGAAAGGTTTCACCACCTTGCCGTTTCTGTCGAGTATAAGAAATTGATCCGCCGTGGTGAACGCTAACTGAAGACGCCTGTTTTTATAAATATCTACCTGGTAAATTTTACCTTGTATTTTCCCCCCCAGTTTCTTTTTCCAAAGTACTTTGCCCCCTGTGGAGATCAGGTAAAGATTGTTGTTCAGATCCTGGACAACAATTTCTTTTTTGCCCGTTCTATGGTTGGTGACAAACTGGGGATCGGAATTCAGCTCTCCATCCAGTTGTATGGAAAATAACCGCGTTGTAGCCCTGTCATTCGTTTTTTCATTGATTTTTTTAACGACTAAATTGGTGTGGAAAAAATTGTTATCGGCAACTACCTGTGCCGCAAAGGCGAAATCCGAGGGTTGTGCTTTAATGAAATCGGATCGAAGTTCGGATGTGAAATAGGCAGCAAGCCTTTCTTCTATGCCCTTTGCATTTGAAATATACAAGATGTTCGATTCGTCTGCCAGTGACCCTTTTATGCTTTCGTAAATTTTGGTATTCACATAGGTTTCACCACGATTGTAGTGTCCTATCATCATTTGAATGGCGTTAAGGTCCGAACCAAAAATAAAGGCGTTCTCAATAACGGTATAGAAATTTGCGTTGAAATCTGAAATGATCGGATCAAAAAAATCATTGAGAAAACCGTTTTGATCGAGTGCCTTTATTTCATTTCCGTGATAATCAAACGAATTTTTTTCATTGGTTTGAAGGAACTGTGCTATACTTTCGGGGGCAGAGGTGTGCAAAACAATCATCCTTTTATCCTTTTCATAAATAAGTCCTATTTCCTCAACCCCGTTAAACAGTGTGTCCAAGACCAGGGACCTGTCTAAAAAGGCTTTCTGATTTCGGGCAAAACGGGTATAGTCCTTTAAGGAAAAGGAAAGAATGGCATCTGATGTGGATGGGGCAAGAGATAGGGTAGCACTTTCCAAAGGAACGGTTCTTCTGAATAAATTTATGAAACCTTGGGTGGAGTCCCTGGAAAATGATATGCCATGAAAACTTAAGTTATCCTGGCTGCCATCGAGATCCAATGATACCCACTCTGAATAATCCGCAATGCTCAATACGGATTCTTTTTTTTGAATTGGGGTTTCAACAATATTACAATTGGCTGTATTGATAAAGATAGCAGCAGACTTGCTATGGTTCGATGTCTTATATAAAGATTCTAAAATTGGATCTGTTTTTCGCTCACCGCCGCCTTTAACCACATTGGCCAATAGCTCCATAGAAGAAGCGATGAGAAGGTGATCGGTGGTAAGGGCACTGTAAAACGTTCCGCCTTCGAATGTATTCTTTAACATATCCGTATTTTGATAAACAACAGCTTCCGTTTCCCTGTTTGAAATGCTATCCGGATCAATTAGATCCGGAATCCGGGGTAGCGTTAAAAGTAATTCCATGGTGTCATTGGGCCCTGGCACGAATGCCAGAAGCGCAGGGGAATCGGTTTGGATATTCCCTAAAAATCGAACTTTTTCATAAATACATTTGTAGGAACTCGAGGCATCCATGTTCTTGATAAAAGTATTATTTCTGAGTTCACTTTTAAGCCGGGAGAGATTATTTATCCTAATAACAACGGCAACCTTTTCAGGAAGATAACTTAGCAAATTGGTTTTGTGGTCTTTTTCTTTTTTGCATCCGCTCATTGATAGCATTACAAATACGAGCAAAAATTTGATCTTCATGAAATTTACTTTGTTACAAATTTATGACATTATACAATTGCCGTCAGATCCTGTGAATTCGGGTTTCTTTTAAAAATCTCGAAGCTCGGAGTGCGCAATACAATCGTCTTTGACACCTTATCAAATGGATCTAAAAATCCAGCTTTAATTGTTGAGGCAACAACCGAAAGCTTTTTCTGTGGTACTTTGTAATTCCATATTTTTCGATAGCAGCACGGTGTTCTTTTGTAGGGTATCCTTTATTCTGTTTCCAATTGTACATGGGATATTCGCTGTGTATTTTTTCCATAAAGGCATCTCTGTAGGTTTTTGCCAGTATGGAGGCAGCCGCAATACTCATAAATTTGCCATCTCCTTTGATAATGCACTCGTGAGGGATCTCTCCATAACTTTTAAATCTATTTCCGTCTACAATGATAAATGCGGGAACAGTACCTAATTTATCCATTGCGCCGTGCATCGCCATTATGGAGGCGTTAAGTATGTTGTATTTATCTATGAACTCGGGAGAAATATGGGCAATACCATAGCAAGTGGCTTCTTTTTCAATCACTGGTCGCAACAGAGCTCTGTGTACCTCCGAGAGTTTTTTAGAATCATTTAGGGTGGGGCATATGAATTGTGCGGGCAGCAGTACCGCTGCTGCGGTTACCGGACCCGCCAGGCATCCCCTTCCCGCCTCATCCGTGCCTGCTTCATTAAAACCTTTATAATAGCTTTTGAGCATTAATTTGTACTATTAAGATTGCATTATACAAAGATTTTACCCTCCGCACTACGTAATTATTAGTGAACCCCATTTTAACAATCCCGTTTTTTAGCGGGAGCGGTTAAAATGGATGGTTGAACCAACCCCGCTTTTTCAGCGGGGTCTAGTGTGGTGATTACTAAATTCACTCACTATTTTCCCCACTTTTTTTCCTTTCTGCGGCGTTAAAATTTTTAACCGTAGCGCTGCTATGCTTGCAAATTTTGCCTTGCACAAGGAAAAAATAGCAACAAAAATTTAGTAGGCCAACTTAGCAATCACCACACTAGGTTCAATACCTCTCCCGAAATTTCGGGATTGGGTCGATTCCTTCTATTGGGTCCAGGGATTGCCCTGGGGTTTAATGCCATTTATTTGTTAAAATTATACTGTTCTATCAAATAAGGAAACAAAACTTTGCGTATTTCATAAATTGAGCCACTTTTTTAACAAGAAGACCCCCACTCCTACGATAGCACTTGCATAATTAACGATTTATTAGGACTTTTACCGCTGACTAATTCAAAAATCTAATTAAATGAGATCAAAGTTAACTTGGATGTTAACACCTTTGCTGGTGTTATGCATCAACTTGTCTTATGGGCAAGAGAAGACGATTTCGGGTAATGTAACGGATCAAAACGGTTTGCCTCTGCCCGGGGTCAATGTTCTAGTGGTAGGCACCACGAACGGAACGCAAACTGATTTTGACGGTAACTATACTATTTCTGCCAGCGAGGGAGATGTACTACGCTTTAGCTATCTTGGGCAAAGATCAGTAGACAGGACGGTCGGGGTCTCCGACACCATCGATGTGCAGATGGAGGAAGATGCCCAGGCGCTGGAAGAGGTGGTTGTCGTGGGATACGGCACCAGGTCCCAGGAACTTTCAACCGCTGCCGTTTCAACCGTTAAAACGGAATCAATTGAATCTTTTGTTCCCTCCACCAGTTTGGACAACATACTTCAGGGGCAGGCCGCAGGGGTGCAGGTTACCGCGGCAAACGGTAGACCGGGAAATACGGCTTTCGTACAGATCAGGGGGGTGGGCTCCATTAATGCCCAGACGACGCCCCTATATGTAATTGACGGTACGCCTATCCCAATTGATTCTGAAAGGAATTTTAATCCCATTAATAACCTTAACCCCAACGATATTGAATCGCTTTCCATCCTCAAAGATGCGGCAACTGTTTCAAAATACGGCTCAAGGGGGGCAAATGGGGTTGTTTTAATTACCACTAAAAAAGGTAGATCGGGTGAGGCGAGGATCAACTTTAGATCCTCTTATGGATTCGGGGAGCGCGTTCCCGACCCATTTGATTTGATGGACGCTTCACAAAAGCTCGAATTAGAACGGCAATTTGCGGACCTGGGCGTTAATGCGGCCCAATCGCTGCCGGGGGCGGCGGCAAGCCCCGAAAGATTAGCCGTTTTAAGGTCTTTGGACACCAATTGGGAAGAAGAACTTTTAAGGAAGTCGGTCATACAATCCAACTCACTCACCGTCTCCGGAGGGAGTGAAGATCTAACATATTTCCTTTCCTTGGGTTATGACAAGAATACCGGTATCATTGACAGGATAGACGGTTTTGAAAGATTATCTACAAGATTGAACACGACCTACCAGGCCAAAGAGTGGTTGAATCTGGGTGCCAACATTTCCGTATCGAGGAGCACAACAGATCTGCCGAGGGATAGGAATAACGTTCAAAACCCAATTAGGGCACTGTATGATTACAATCCATATGAACCCTTGTTTTTAAGGGATGCCAGTGGGAATTTCGTCTTTGACAACCAGGGAGAGATGATCTTTAATCCTACCAGTTCCGGGTTTCCCATTGCACGGGCACTGTTGACAGAGCCAGAGGACAACCGAAATTTATTGCTGGTTGGAAACCTTTCGGCAGATATCAAATTATCTGATAAATTTTCCAACCGTTTTTCGGTAGGTTTGGTCAGCAACAGGTTCAACAGAACCAACAGGTCCATTGCAGGCGGTGTACTCCAGGGTTTTATTGGTGACGCCAATTTCCCCGGTGAGCAGACGGATAACTTCGCACTGGATTTTGAGTATAATGTGAATAACCTGTTCACCTATACCGATACTTTTAATGAACTTCATAATTTGACGGCCAGCTTCTTGTTGGAATACAACGAAAATATAAGGACCGACTTATTTGCTACCAGTAGGGGATTCCCTTCTCCCGATATTCCCTATCAGGAGGTGGCGGCAGAACCTACTGCTGCCGGGAGCGAAGAGGACAGAAGAATATTATTTTCCCAGGGGCTGTTTGTGGATTATGATTTTGATGGCAGGTATATCATATCCGGCTCTATTCGTAGGGACGGTTCTTCGAGGTTTGGACCGGACAATAAATACGGATATTTCTACAGTGGTAGTGCGGCATGGAACATTGCCAATGAAAATTTTATGGAGGGTTCCGTTTTTAATAATTTAAAACTAAGAGGCTCTTACGGAACGTCCGGAAACCAGAATATTGGTGACAATGAATTTTTGAATTTATTACAGTTCAACACTTACAACGGACTAACTACCGCCATTCCAATAGGAGTAGGGAACCCGCAAATACAGTGGGAATCACAGGAGATATTTGATGTTGGTCTCGAATTTGGGTTATTTAATAATAGAATTAATGGGGTAGTGGATTATTTTAAAAAGAATTCCAAAGATCTTTTATTAGACAGACCACTTTCACAAACTATCGGAGATGAGGATAATTCCATCCTTGCCAATATTGGAGAAGTGGAAAACAGTGGAATAGAGGTTTCAATAAACGCCGATGTTGTCAGAGGTGAAAACTTTGTATGGTCCGTAGGCGGGAATGTTACCTTCCTGGATAATGAAGTAAAGGAACTGGTAGATGGGGATGACATTATAAACGGCAATACCATCCTGAGGGAAGGAGAAGAGATCAATTCATTCTATCTTGTTCGCTATGCCGGTGTAAATCCTGCTAATGGGGAACCGCTTTACCTGGATACCGATGGCAACGTTACCAATGAATACAGCGATGGGTTTCAGGTCTTGTTGCCAGGTAAATCCCCAAACGCGGATTTTGAAGGTGGGTTTAATACCTCCCTGCGATTTATGGGTTTTGGGCTGAGAGGGGATTTTATTTTTAAAGCCGGAAACTATATCACCAACTTCCAAAGGTCCGCAGGGATAAGTATTGGTAACATTGATTCCAATCAGAGAGTAGAGGCCTTTAATTACTGGAAACAACCCGGGGATCAGGATGTGCTTCCAAGCCCGTTGTTCGCCAATACGGCCGATCAGGGCGGAACCACCCGTTTTCTGGAAAAAGGAGACTATATAAGACTTAGGACCTTAACGTTGGATTACAATCTACCCAGCGAGTTTTTAAGGGATTTTGGGATCAATTCATTCCGATTCTTTGTCACGGGCCAAAACCTCTTTACGATCTCCGAGTATAAAGGGGATCCTGAAATTGGTTTGGGTTCCGCCGAAACGGCTGAACCTGGGGATCAGGGCTTTGTGCCAGGGGAATTCTCATTGTTCAGTTACCCGCAGACAAGGTCGTACACTTTTGGGGTAGAGATAGGATTTTAAATAAAAAAAAAGCTAAAAATGAAAAATTATATTTTTAAAATAACAGTTTTGCTTGTATCGCTCGGGTTTATAGCCTGTGACGATGAGCTTAATGATCTGCAACCCTTTACGGAGGGGAATCCTGAAACGTTCTTTAACAGCGTGGCGACTTTTCAGAATGGGGTGGACGGTATTTACAGCCAGTTGGTGAATTATTATTCCCACCCCAGTAACGGAATGCAGGGAATCCCCGACATTCTTTCCGATAATGTCATTTTAGTTCAAACCGGAAGGCGCTCCAATGAGGATTACTACGATTGGCGCTATGTGCCAAATACTGCGGGCGCCATTCCATTATACTGGAGTGAAGCTTATGAGGCAGTGAATGCGGCCAACCTGGTAATTAGCCAGATAGACAATTTAGCCGATAGCCCGGAAAAGAATAATATCCTTGGACAGGCACTCGCTGCGAGGGCGTATGCCCATTTTGACCTGGCCAGGACCTATGCACAGATCCCTTCCCAAAGTAGCGGTGCAGGGAGTTCACCCGGCATCGTCTATGTAAAAGTTGAAGACGGCGATACAGGCGATCCCTTTGCCCAGCCGGCACGGGAAACTGTAGACAGCAACTATGCCGAGATCATTGGTGACCTGGAAAGGGCGAGTCAGCTAATTGCCGATGATAATGGAGAGGGTAGATTGGACAGAGATGGGGTCTTTGGTATTTTGTCAAGGGTGTACCTTTACAATGGCGATTACCAAAAAGCTATTGATGCGGCAAATCAGGTAACGGTTCCTTTGGCTACTGCGGCAGAACTGCCCGATGTTTACACAGATGTTTCCAGTGCAGGTCTCGTTTTTGAGCTTGCCATAAATTCCGCCACAGAGACAATTAATAATAATGTTGGGGTGTTGTATAGCCAGTCCAATGCCAGTGCAGTGATATCCGAGTATGCCATAGAATTTGATTTCTGGAATAGCATAGATCCTAACGATCTAAGGAGAAATGTACTGCAGTTCGTTGGTAACAACCAGGGGAACGACTACAATGCCGTACTGAAGTTCCTGGGAGAGGCGGGGCAAGTAAATGGTCGCGTTGATATCAAGGTCCTACGGGCCGCGGAGGTGCTTCTAAACAAGGCCGAAGCCCAGTTTGAACTGGGTCAGGAGACGGCAGCACTGGGATCTTTGGATATGTTGCGCGATCAAAGATTTACGTCATATACAGGCGGAGAAACAGGCCAGGCTTTGGAAGATGCCATACAATTCAATCGTAGGGTTGAGTTGGCTTTTGAAGGTCATAGATTCTTTGATCTGAAAAGAAGGGGCGAGGCAATTACACGGTCCAATAATGGAGATATCATAGATGGGTCGGGCACACCACCTGAAGTGTTGACTTTGGCTGCCGGGGATTTTAGATTTCAACTTCCTATTCCAATTGATGAAGTCAATGCGAATCCCAATCTGGCTCAAAATGACGGTTATTAATATTAAAAAAACTATAACATGAAAAAGTATATTTCAATAGTAGCCCTATCGCTACTCGTCTTTACAGCCTGTGAGGAAGAAAATGAAAATATTTATAGAGGAGAATCAGCAGTGTCTTTTGGAACAACAAGTTTTGATGTAACCGTACCGGAAGAAGGTTTGGTAGTTGAGGTTCCGGTAAACGTCACTACAGTTTCAACCTCTGAGAGAACACTGGACATTACCGTAGATGATTCTTCCGTGGGCAGCAGTGCCGATTATACCATAGGTGCTGCGACTATTCCTGCCGGGTCCTACAATGGTACCGTTCCGGTAACGTTCAATTTCGATCCTCTTGTCGAAGGGGAAGCCAATACCTTGGTTTTGAATCTGGCGTCCTCCGGATCTGCGGTTTTCAGCGGAACGGCGAGCATTAATTATTTAAAGGAAATCGTGTGTAATGATTATGTGGTAACTATAATAACAGATGTCTTCGGATCAGAAACAACATGGCAGATAACGGATGCCTCAGGTGCGGTCGCCGCTTCTGGCGGACCATATGTTGATCAGGCCGGTGGAGGCACCTTTGTATCTGAATTCTTTTTACCGGATGGATGTTATACGTTTACGATTTTTGATTCGTATGGCGACGGACAGTTCGATGGAACAATTACGGGTAGTTTCACAATTGAATGTTCCATTTTAACTGTTGCTACCGGAGGAGGACAATTTGGAAGTTCTGCATCCGTGGATTTTTGTGTGAATCAATAAATATGGATTTTTGGGTTTTCTATTCGGGAAGCTTATTCCGGAAAAATAGGCGCCAATCTCACTGAGGTGCAGGTTGAAAATAAAGGGGGTCCGACTTCAGATAAAGTCGGCCCTTTTTTTGTAGATGGCATAAAGATGCATTCAGCATGATGTTTCAATTCCACTAACAAATGGCGTATTTTTGGCAGGAAAATCACTGTCCCATGGTACGATCTGGCCTTTTCCAACCCAGAAAAAGTCCGAAAGGCATATTGGACTCCTGATCCGGAACTTTCTTCATGCGGGGCTGTGCGAGTAAAAAGAGTGCCGAATGGAAATACCCTGATTACCGTAAAATTGTCTGGAATGTTAGGGGATGGTTTTTGTGGGAGATTATATTTATTCAGTTGAGGACAAGGCAAGAACCAACTTAATGCAGGATAGGACATTTTTTTTGCGACCCGAATTTTGTCACTATAAGTGAAGTTCAAAGATTATTGTAATAATCTAACAACTGTACCGCATCCGTTTCCTCAGTTAATTTCAGGTCCTTTTGCCTGATATAAGCCGACACTTCACTTGATTTATCCTTTAATAGCTTCAAAAAGGATTTTTTCCTTAGCCGGATCTTGTGGGCTGTTTTATCACCGATTTTTATATAATATGAACTAATATCAATGAAACTTGGAGGCATGTATCTGTCATAACTGGTTGAAGGTTCTTTCCCTCTTTTTATCTTTATCTCGGGTTTAAAGAGTAACACAACATCACCATCATTCAGCGGGTTAAAATAAGCCACCCTGTCCAGGTTTTTAACATCTTTATAGTTGTACATTTTAAAAAGGCGATCCGCGATCCCAGCGGTTATATAAGGTCTTTTCAATAGCGAAAAAAAGGAATTCGCATTGTCTAAAATTTCAATTTCACTTTTGTAGGCGTTGTATCTTAATTCTCCAATAATTTCCAGGGAATCATTGATAAAAACTTCTCCTTTTTGAAATCCCGGGTTGAGATAGGGAGTGCCGTTTACGTCATTATCCCCGCGATCCGCAGTTTTGGTAAGGTATGCTATGGCCTCTCCCTCAGGAGTGTTAAAGGTGATCTGCGCAGATAGCGCCAAGGGAAATGAGAGAAAAATCAGTATTAATTTTAAATTCATGGGATTATAGTTTGCAAAGCAGCCGAAATTACTACAAAGCATTGACAGAGATAACTAAAGGTAGCATTTTAACCTTTATTTAATTTTTTTGAAACAGTTCTTCGGTTTGTACCATCAAACCAGAGAGGTGAATCAAGTTAGGGTCTCATTGAACCCTGAATTCAAAGATTTCGGACTGCGAACTATTGTTTTGCAAATCCCTGGAGATTACTCTCCAATAATAGACTTGTCCGGAGGCAATGGTAGCCTCAATGCTATTTTCCGAGGTGGTTCCCAGAAGGTCCGTGGGATCACTTTCGGTCCCGAAAAAAATATCATATTCCGCCAAATCATCATCCACATCACTTCCATTCCACTCCAGCATAAGGGTACCCGAATTTGTTATGGCGGCACCTCTTTCCGGGCTAACGGCTTCAGCGGGAAACGGTGCATAATTTTCTACCCCGGGCCCCTGGTTATAAAATTTCCAGATGGTACTCAGGGCCGTTTCACTAGTGCCATTTGCCCTGGAGATCACAAACCACTCATACGGCACGCCTCTTTCAATGGTTATCGCTGCCGAATTGGTGTTAGAGGTGTTTTTGACGGTAGCACCTGTATTCAGGTTTTTCAAGTTCACCTCGTAACTATCTGTATTCTGGGACGCGTTCCATTCAAAAGTGACACGGCTTTGGGTCTCGCTGACAATTTCCCCTTCGTTACATTCCGTATTGTTATCCGGAAATACCAGTGTTGCCGCCAAAGGGGCAGGTACAGGGTCGGGCCCTGGACCGCCGCCGGAATCACCTCCGCCACAGGATACAAGCGAAAAGATCGCAACGGTTATTAGACTATAAATAAATTTCATTTTCTCACAATTTTAAAGTTTAACAGGGAATTTTTAGTTTTGATGTTAAGCAGGTAGATTCCTTTGGAAAGACCGTCCACATTAAATCTTACCTGGTTGTCCTGTACAGTGTATTGCTTGCCAAAAACCTTGGTACCGTTTACCGAAAATAAGGCTAGTTCTACCTCATTTAACGCAATATCCCCCAGATAAATATGTAAATCTCCGCCGGCAACGGGATTCGGATAAATAAATAGTTCTGAACTCAGGATGATTCTTTCTTCATGTACTCCCTGGCAATCCATGTCCGTTTTGACCAATAGCGCATTCTCTGTCCTATCGAGTGGAAGGGTAATCTCACTTGCCGATGTCTCATATTTTTTTCCGTTCAGTGTAATTAAATACGTTGCACCTCCGGAAAGTTCCAGGGTCACTTCACTTTGCAAAGAACTGATTTTCGAGGACACGGACAAGGGCTCTGGCTCTGTTATAACGGTGTTGAAACAGGTCTCATAGCCGCTTTGCCCTTCTACGGTAATACAAACCTCATAAGCTCCTGCCGGCAGATCAGAAAACGAAAAGACCTCTGTAAAATTACCGGTCTCATTTACGTTAGGGCCGCTTAGTACCGCCGTATAATTCAATATTTCGGTCGCAGCTACTTCTATGCTGCCGTTATTGCTAACAATGCAGGATTCCCCTGTTGTCTGCACCCTGAAATTGGAAGCAGGTAATGAAAATACTTCACAACCTGTAATATCCACCACTGCGCCCTCAGGGGTGCCGGCACACTGATCAATGGCATTGGGCACCTGGTCGTTGTCCGAATCATTGTCGCAAACGTCTCCGATACCGTCCGCATCCGTATCGGCCTGATCGGGGTTAGCGGCCAGCTCACAATTGTCTTCGGAGTCTATGATGCCGTCATTATCATCGTCATTATCGCAAATATCGCCCTCACCGTCTCCATCTGTATTCAATTGATCTGCATTTCCGATCAGGGGACAGTTATCATTTGCATCCAAAATGCCATCATTGTCATCGTCATTATCGTCCTGAAAACCTTCCACGACAAAATCATCTATTACTACCCCTTCCATGGTAACCGCCGGGTCCGAGTGAAAGACGATCCTGAATAGCATGTTGGATTCATTAGTGAGGTCTGTTTCTCCCAATGCCGCGTTGGCCACAAAATCATAAGAATATTCCGTAAGGGTGCTATTGGTGCCCGTCCATTGCGCTCCCGGACAGTTCTGGCAGTCGTCGTCATCGCCGGAATTGGCATTCGTTCTGTCACTGTTGTACCAGTTAGGCTCACTGTTGGTATTGCCAAGGACATTCCAGGTAGCCCCGCTATCCGTGGAGTATTGCACATAGACAATATCAAAATTTATTTCCAGATCATAGGCCATGTCAAACTTAAGCACAGGGGCAAGGATAGAGGAGAAGTCGTAACAATTGCTTAAGAGAATCCCTTTCGTACCGTCAGGGTGGTTACCATCCAGATTCGTTGCGTAAACTTGTGTGCCGGAGGATGCCCCATTCAATAGTGTTCCTGTAGGCGTCCCCTTTTCCCAAACACTTCCGTTACCACCTTCATTATAGGCTATTAAAGTTTCATTGGCTGTTTCAAAAGTATTTATAGCGTCGCCAACACCGAATGCATTAACAAAAAAGCTATTTGTAAGGCTATTGTTTTCCGAAAAGGTGTCATTAGCAATAGATACGGTAACTGTTAACGATGATTGCCCCTGCGTTGTGATATTCAAAGCGGGCAAGTCGATAGTTGCGGTTTCTCCATTTTCAAGAGCGATGGATGCATTAAAATTCTGGTCGGCACCGCCATCTACGCTATAGGTAACATCAACTTCATTTATTTCTTGCAGGCCCTTATTCTCAACGACGATCCCCGGGATGATTTCACCACAAAGAACAGCATCGACGGATGGGGTTATTGATACCAACCGAACGTCGTTATCGGGGGTTTGAACAGGTATGGGAGACTGCCATACCCCTCGTCCATAGGTCGACGCTGTAATGAGCTCATCATCCAGACTGATTTCCAGATCGCTCACCGTAAGACTGGGCAAATTGGTAAAATAGTCTTCCCATTCGGTCAAGGTGTCGTCTAATCTATAAACGCCAAGGCTTGTCCCTACGTAGATCGGGTTATCGGTATGCCTTCCCTGGTGAATAATGGAAAAAAAGACCTGATCCGTAGGCAAATTCAACGTAATATCCTCTTCCGTTGCTAAAGTACCGTCAATAGTTATTTTAAATACGCCACGCTCCACCGGTTGATTTGACCGGGGAATTCCGACCCTCCTGGAAGTGGTTACATAAACGATATTTTCATCATTGCCATTAAGTGCTATATCCGAAATATCGGAATTAAATCCGTTTACCAAGAGAAACGTAGCACCACCATTCTGACTTCTGTAAAGATTTTTCCCTTCTGCCACATATATAGTCATTGGGTCGTTCGGATCCACTTCCAGATCGTCAATATTGCCCGTGCCAATATTGGTAGAAATCTTTTCCCAGGCACTTCCTGCCAGTTTATAGACAGCGTCATATCCGGCATAGACATCCCCTTCGCTACTTACAGCTAAGGGAGTAATCCAGTTACCTTCAATTCCCGCGGGTGCGTTTACCGTTCCTATGGATTGGCCGGAATCCGAGGAAATAAACAGGGGATCGCCAAATTGTGCGAAACCATATATAATATTATTATTGGACGGGTCTACCTCATAATCCATTCCATCCCCTCCGGTAAAAGCATTCCAGCTATCGTTATTGCGCACAAAACCGGCATTATCCTGTAGGCCACCGGCCATTTTTGAGGCATCGTCCCTGGCCACGGATAGCCGGTAAAATTGCCCTATTGCAATGCCGTTTACCGTGTAATCCTGAAAAGATACGCCATTGTTTTCAGAAACATAAATTCCACCATCGCTTCCACAATACAACTTACCGTTAAAAAATTTCAGGGTATGTATGTCGGCATGGGTATAGGCCTGATCGTTATTAAACCACTGATTAACCCGGTTAAAGGAATCTCCCCCATTGGAACTTTTCCATATATTGAGGCATCCTACGTAGACTTCATCCGCATTTGTGGGGGAGACTTCCAAAGCAAGATCAAACCATGCCTGGTTCGACTCCATTAAATCCGTATTATTTGGGCTTTCTATGAAGGTTTCGCCACTGTCGGCGGACCTGTACAGTCCCTGATAGCTAAAATCCTGATTGCCTAAATTTGCGCTTAAAACGTACACCACATCCGGATCGTCGGGGGAAACCCCCAGCACGAGCCGGCCGGAAGAAGCGGGTAAACCTTCAAGGATCTGAGCAAAATCCTCGCCATTTGTCGATTTGTAGTAAGCAGAGTTTGTCACTGCGTATACGGTGTTGCTATCACCGGGTTTTAGCTTAAAGTCTTTTATGTTTCCAGCCCTCTTCAATTCCCAATTTGCACCCGCATCAATAGATTTATAGAGGCCGTCATTGGTTGCAACCCAGACGATACTGGAATTTGACGGATCCACCACAATTTCACTCATTAATGAATTAATGGTAGAATTGGAAGGATTCAAACCCGTTTGCTGCCAGGTGGCACCTCCGTTCGTAGATTTAAAAACACCAACGCTGTAGGAATCTGCCGCATCATCATCCCCTGTGGCAATATAAATAATATCGGAATTGTTCGGATCTATGGCAATGCCCGAAACCCCGATCTGGGGAAAATCCTCAAATAGATTTACCCAGCTGGCTCCGGCATCTATGGATTTCCATATCCCGCCGGCAGGAGCACCAACGTACCATACATCTTCATCATTGGGGTCTACGGCTATGGCATTTATCCTTCCCTGCCCTGGCAACCTCCCTCCAAGTGTTCCGTGGGAAGCCGGGCCAATAGAGGACCAATCGCTGATAGGGTTTACTGCTTTGCCAGAACTGACTTCCTTGTTTTTCCAGGCCTTCCATAGTTCCTCCGAGGTAGGTAGATAACCCTCCCGGTCTACAAAATGCCTCCAGTAATTTTCCCAACGCATATAGGGTTTAAAGCCGCTTCCTTTTTGGTTATGATCCTTATCTTGCCAGTATTGGTGAAATGCCTCGGAAATCTCATAAATGGTATAGGGTTCGTGAGAGGCCTTAGCTGCGGCGGTCTTATTCTTCTCAAGTTGTTGCATCCAGGGGGCACTTTCATTGAATTGTGCATAAGAAATTGCACTCATAAAAAATGCCATATGGATCAATTTTCTAATCATTTTCGGTTTTTTAGTAAATATGCTGAAAAATATAGGGATAGCCAATTTTTTCTGACCAACAACATCAATTTCTTGTGGAGATCAATTTTTAATAGTAGCGCATCAAAAATGTTACCAAACTTGTATTTAGTTCGCAAAATAAACTTTCACATTTCGTTAGGAACAAAAAAATTAACTTTGCCCGAGTAAGATGTTATAATGAGATACCTGTCTTTGCTGTTTTTGGCCTTTTTTTGCAACACCCTTTTTTCCCAGGAGGATTCCTTACCCCGGCCGAAAGAAAAAGATGCCACCCTCTTCAAAAAAAAGAATACCAGAAATCCCGGTAGGCCATCAACTGAGGCCCAACCGATTACTATTAAGGACTATAAGATCATTTCTCACGAAAGGGATACTACCTATCTCGACACAACGCTTACGATAGAAAAGGAATACAGCTATAACTACCTGCGCAGGGATGATTTTGAATTGATGCCTTTTTCCAATGTGGGACAGCCATACAATTACCTCGGAATAGATCTTGATAGAACAGCAAGCTATCCGGGACTCGGCGCAAGGGCAAAGCATTTTAACTATCTGGAAGTGGAAGATATAGCCTATTACAACGTGGCCACCCCAATGACGGATCTGTATTTTAAAACCACCTTTGAGCAGGGTCAGTTATTGGATGCAATGGTGACTTTCAACACCTCGAGAAGATTTAATTTTTCCATCGCCTACAAAGGGTTCAGGTCATTGGGTAAATATCGGTTCAGTCAGGCAGAATCGGGAAACTTCAGGACCACTGCCAATTACACTACCAGGGACGGAAGATATAGTTTAAGAGCCCATATCGCCGCTCAGGATATCCTGTCTGAGGAAAATGGAGGAATTTTGGAAGCGGAGCTTCAATTTGAATCCGAAGATCCTGAATTTCAGGACAGGTCCCGGATAGATGTGGTTTTCAACGATGCGCGCAATAAGATCCTTGGAAAACGCTATTATTTGGAACATCGTTACGACCTGATCCAAAAAGCACAGGACTCAGGAAAGGTTCGCGCCCGTGCGTTGTCCCTGGGACATGTTTTTAGTTATGAAACCAAATATTATCAATTTATGCAGGCCGCGCAGAATGATTATTTCGGGGATATTTTTTTAAGTCCCATAAATGACAAGGCCAATCTGAAGACAATGCTCAATGAGTTTAATGTCTCTCTCTCTAACAGATTCCTGGGTAATTTGAAGGCATATACAAGATTGTATAACTATAATTATTTTTTCAATAGTGTTTTGATTACCCAGGACGGTCAGATTCAAAATCAGTTAAAGGGGGAAGAGGTGACCATAGGTGCCGGCTATATAAAAAAACTTGGGGGCTTTCAGCTTAAAGGGGATGCAGGCTACACAGTGTCCGGGGATCTCAGCGGAAATATGCTGGATGTTTCCGCGGCCTATACCATTAATCAGAAACATACTTTAAGGGCAGGCTTGCATTCCTCATCACGAATGCCAAATTTCAATACCTTGTTGTATCAATCCGATTATGTTAATTTCAATTGGCAAAACACCGCTGCTTTTGAGAACGAAAGAGTCAATAGTTTAAAATTTCATTTGGAATCTCAATTATGGGGAAATCTGACCGCCGCCTATACCACGGTAAATAACTATACCTATTTTTCCTCGGAGGCCAATCAGGAGCAGATAGATGCGGGGGAAGAGAACGCATTTGTTATACCCGGGCAGGAGGGAAATAGTGTCAACTATTTAAAGCTGAAATACAATAAAGAGTTCAGGTTGGGCAATTGGGCGCTTAACAATACTGTTATGTATCAGAACGTAACCCAATCAAATGAGGTGCTTAATCTTCCTGAGCTGGTAACGAGAAATACGCTTTACTATTCCAATGACATTTTTAAAAAGGCCATGTACATCCAAACGGGGATCACTTTTAAGTATTTTACAAAGTACAGCATGAATGCCTATAATCCCTTGCTGGGGGAGTTTTATGTACAGAACAGGGAGGAGTTTGGCGGATTTCCTATGTTGGATTTTTTTATAAACGCCAAGGTACGACAAACAAGAATTTATCTAAAGGCAGAGCACTTTAATTCATCGTTTACCGGCAATACATTTTATGCTGCCCCCAATTATCCCTATCGCGATTTTGTAATCCGTTTTGGATTGGTTTGGAACTTCTTCTCTTAGCGAAACCGCATTTAGAAAAGCTTTAGCGCGTTCTAAATGCACGGTTGAGCTAACGCCGACGCCGGGAGGGGTCCCGTAACCTTAGCAATGATCCTACCGCATTTGGAAAAGCTTGGCGCGTTCTAAATGCACGGTCGAGCTAACGCCGACGCCGGGATGAGCCATTAACCAAAGCCCCTCCTCTTGCATCTGACGAACGAAGAACGGGGAATGCACAGGATTTGGGAGGTCAAATTGGCAAAGCGGATGATTATTTGGGGGGCTACTACTTTTCCGCCTGTGGCGGATTCGTAGTATCAGGCTTTCGCCACTCGCTTTCTCCATATCTGCCGGCCGGCAGATATGGAGCAGAGCTCATACAGAGGCTCAATCCTTGCCCCGGGGTCCTAAGAATTGAAGTGTGGTTGTTTGGTTTGCTATGCGTCCCCACTTTTTTCCCCTGGTCGAATATTTTTTTTGGTTTAGGGTTGTGCAAGCAAAAAAAGTCCTTTATATTTGCACCCGCTTTGGGAGGGACGTCCTTTTGGGGCGATCAGGGAATAGTTCATTGACATATTGGCAGACAGCGTTTTTCCGTAGTATAGACCGTAGGGACATTATGTTTTAACGGTTTTGCGCTATGGGGGAATTAGAATCATTTAGATTGAATAGAATTAAGGATAGAGCATCGTTTAAGGGGTTAAGGACGGGTTTGGAGTTGGTTGGATACGTAAGCATATTTACGAGTAGAC
>JBGTNL010000103.1:0-51473 GCA_041743085.1 Flavobacteriaceae bacterium | reverse complement strand
CGTTTCACGTGATTTGAGAGTCCTCTACAGCAATGTGGGGGACTTTTTTTTTATAATTGTGAGAGAGCTAATGAGCCCTCCCCCCCCGTCCTGGATTCTTTTCTATCCTTCCGCCTCACTATCGTTCGCCACCTCCCCTTGGCCAAGGGGAGGTGGTCTTGGCGCAGCCAAGAGCGGAGGGGTCTTGAAAGACCCCTGCACTGGCACTATCCCCATTACGGCAATCAAGGCGGGGAGCCTTCTTCGATCATACGTGAAGGCGATTGGAAACTGATCCATTATTGGGAAGACGGACGGGAAGAACTTTTCCATTTACCATCCGTTGAAACCGACGAGCTGAACGTTATTGAAAAACATCCCGAAATCGCTGCCGGATTGAGTGAAAAACTCAGCTCCTGGCTAAGGGAGGCCGGGGCCAACCTGCCCGAAAAGGATCCGGATTACGATGAACAAATGAACAAGAAACGCCATGATGAAATCGTCAACGAACTGTTGCCGCAATTGGAACGGCAACGAATGGAGTTTCTTTCAAAAGATTTTCAGCCCAATGAAGATTGGCGGGGCAGTAAAACGAACATAGATTGAAAGACCCCGGATAAGCCTACACCCCCGGCAAATCGCCTTCACCTTTTAACGGTAATTCCGAACTTCCCATTAAATAGGCATCAGTATAATGTGCGGCCTGCCTGCCCTCGGAAATGGCCCATACTATAATCGACTGTCCTCTTCGCTGATCCCCTGCCACGAACACCCCGGAGACATTGGTTGCATAGTTTTTTGTAGACGCCTTTATATTAGACCTTGGGTCTAACTCTAATCCCAATTGGTCCGCAATGCTCATTTCCGATCCGGTAAAACCCAATGCCAGCAGTGCAAGTTCACATTTCCACTCCTTCTCTGTTCCCAATACTTCCTTGAGGATAGGGCGTTGTCCCGGAACCCTTTCCCACTCTACATCCACCGTAATCAATGCCTTTAAATTACCCTTGTCATCACCGACAAATTCTTTGGTGGAAATGCTGAAGAAACGCTCTGCTCCCTCTTTATGAGATGAGCTTGTTCGTAATCGCATGGGCCAGAACGGCCAGGGTTGGTCCTGAGGCCTGTCTGTTGTAGCCATCGGCATGATCTCAAAATTAGAAACTGATTTGGCGCCCTGTCTAAAAGAGGTGCCTATACAATCAGAACCCGTATCACCCCCTCCGATAACAACAACATTTTTATTTATCGCCAATATTTCCTCGCCCAGATCTTTCACACCATCAACACGCCTGTTATTCTGTGCCAGAAAATCCATGGCCTGTACAACACCGTTCAGATCGGCACCTTTGATGGGCAGATCCCTTCTTACTGTAGCACCACCACAAAGAACCAGGGCATCGAACTCGCCTTTGAGTGTGTCAGCCTTTATGTCAACGCCTATATCAATGCCGCATTTAAATTCAATACCTTCTTCCTTCAGGACCTTCAGCCTTCTGTCAATGATGTGTTTTTCCATCTTAAAATCCGGAATTCCATACCGGAGCAGCCCACCGGGCTTTTCATCGCGTTCAAAAACAGTTACCGAATGACCTGCCCTGTTCAACTGCTGTGCGGCTGCCAAGCCTGCCGGTCCCGAACCAACGACCGCCACTTTTTTGCCCGTCCTTGTAAGTGGTGGTCTGGCGATCACCCATCCCTTTTCGAAGGCGGTTTCCGCAATGCTTTTTTCAATGTTTTCAATAGATACGGGATCTTCATTAATTCCTAGCACACATGCTTCTTCGCATGGTGCCGGACAGAGCCTTCCTGTGAACTCCGGAAAATTGTTAGTGGCGTGCAAGATATCTGCTGCCTTGTCCCATTTCCCCCTGTAAACAGCGTCGTTAAAATCGGGAATTAGATTGCCTAGCGGACAACCGCTGTGGCAGAATGGAATGCCGCAATCCATGCACCGGGCACCCTGTTCTTTTAGCACTTTCTCCTTCAGTGGAAGGGTAAATTCCTTGAAATTTTTAACACGTTCTTCCACCGGAGCATATTGCTCTACTTTTCTATCGAATTCCAAAAATCCAGTAATCTTTCCCATAGTCCGATTATATAACTTCTAATTTTTCATTTTCCAGACGTATAAGTGCCTGTCTGTATTCCTCGGGGAATATTTTAATGAACTTTGGAAGCAGTTCTTCCCAGGTTTCCAAAATCCTCTGGGCAAGTGGGCTGAGGGTAGCATTGTAATGATTTTCAATTAACGTCTTCAGCTCGGCAATATCACGGTCTTCCTCAACGGCAAGAAGATTTAAAGCCTCTGTATTGCACTTTCTTTCAAAGGTTTCATTTTCATCCAGAACATATGCAATACCTCCGCTCATACCCGCACCAAAATTTCTGCCGACCTCTCCCAAAATTACTGCAATACCGCCGGTCATATATTCACAGCCATGATCTCCAATACCCTCGACAACGGCCTTCGCACCTGAGTTTCTAACACAGAATCGTTCCCCGGCCTTTCCATTGATATAAGCTTCTCCGGAAGTTGCCCCATATAAACAAACGTTCCCGGAAATAATGTTATTTTCTGGTTTTAACGTTGATTTCTCCGGAACCTTTATGACCAATTTTGCACCGGATAGGCCCTTGCCCATATAATCATTGGTATTTCCATTGACTACCATGGTAAGGCCTTTAGTGGCAAAAGCGCCGAAGCTTTGGCCTGCCGCCCCGGTGAAATTCAGTTTTAGTGTGTTTTCGGGCAGCCCTTCGGCCCCATAGATCTTTGAGATCTCATTGCTTATAATGGCACCAACCGCCCTATCTGTATTGTGAATAGGAAATTCCAACGTAATTTTTTCTTTTCTGAAAAGCGCAGCGTGTGCCTTATTAATTATTTCGAACTCTATGGAATTTTCAATATGATGCTGTTGTTTTTGTGTATTGTGAAATTTGGTTCCCTTTGGCACATTCACCTGGTGAAGTATGGGAGTAAGATCTATGCCCCGGGCTTTATAATGGGAGATGGCTTTTTTCCGATCCAATTTATGCACCTGCCCTACCATTTCGTCGACGTTTTTAAAGCCCAATGATGCCATAATCTCCCTAAGTTCCTGGGCAACAAAGTGCATGTAGTTAACCACATGTTCCGGTTTACCCTCAAACTTTTTCCTAAGTTCAGGATTTTGTGTTGCAATTCCAACCGGGCAGGTATTCAAATGACATACGCGCATCATAATACAACCCGATGCAACTAAAGGTGCGGTTGCAAAACCAAATTCCTCCGCTCCCAACAGGCAGGCTATCGCAACATCCCTTCCCGTCTTTAATTGCCCGTCACATTCCAGTACTATCCTGTTTCTGAGATCATTTAAAACCAGGGTCTGTTGCGCTTCTGCAATACCTAGTTCCCATGGCAATCCGGCGTGTTTTAGAGAGGTTAAAGGCGAAGCTCCGGTACCTCCGTCATATCCCGAGATAAGGATGACATCGGACTTTGCTTTCGCAACCCCCGCGGCTACGGTTCCCACTCCCACCTCGGAGACTAGTTTTACATTAATTCTAGCTTCCCTGTTGGCAGATTTCAGGTCATAAATTAATTGGGAGAGATCCTCGATGGAATATATGTCATGATGGGGAGGTGGGGAAATTAGCCCAACGTAAGGAGTAGAATTCCTGGTTTTTGCAATTGCAGGGTTTACCTTGGGGCCCGGTAATTGACCCCCTTCTCCGGGCTTGGCTCCCTGTGCCATCTTGATCTGTATTTCATGCGCGTTGGTAAGGTAGTTGGAGGTTACACCAAATCTCCCTGATGCCACTTGCTTTATGGCGCTATTCCTCCAATCCCCTGATTGATTCTTGTAAAACCGATCGGCATCTTCTCCTCCTTCACCAGAATTGCTTTTTCCGCCTATCCGGTTCATTGCAATGGCCAGATTTTCGTGTGCTTCCTTGCTGATAGAGCCATAAGACATGGCCCCCGTTTTAAACCGTTTCACTATTTCGGTCCACGGTTCAACATCTTCCAAAGGAATAGGATCATAGTTTGAAAACTCAAACAATCCCCTGATAGTCATTAGATCTTCAGACTGCTCATTAACCATTTGTGAAAATTCCGCATAGGTTTCCGGCTCGTTATTGCGAACTGCTTTTTGAAGTTTGGCAATAGATAGCGGGTTAAACATGTGCTTTTCACCATCGCGCCTCCACCGGTATTCCCCGCCAATTTCCAGATCCAGATTTGCCGCTACCTGCTGTTTTTTATACGCTCTTTGGTGGCGCTTTGAAATCTCTTTTTCGATCTCGTACAAACCAATTCCCTGGATCCTTGTCGGGGTGCCAGGGAAATATTTGTCCACAACTTTGGTGTTAATTCCTATGCATTCGAACAATTGGGAGCCCCGGTAAGAATTTAAAGTTGATATTCCTATTTTGTTCATCACCTTTAATACTCCTTTCCCAATAGCCTTGTTGTAATTCTTTATGGCCTCCTCAAAGGTAAATTCCGTAATATCGTTCTCTTCAATCTGATCTCCAATGATCTCATTGACCAGGTAAGGATTAATGGCACTTGCCCCAAATCCAAATAACAAGGCAAAATGATGTACTTCACGTGGTTCGGCAGATTCTATAATCACACTTAATTTAGAGCGCTTGCCTAAGGCCTGCAAGCCACTGTTTACAAAAGAACAGGCTAAAAGTGCAGGTATGGGTGCCTTTATATCATTTATGTTGCGGTCTGAGAGAATAATGATGTTTGCTCCTTCATCTATGGCAGTTACGGCCTGTTTCAGAATGGATGAAAGCGCTTCCTCTAATCCGTTATGCCCCCGGTCAATATCGTACAAAATAGGTATTGAAACCACTTTATAATCCGGGCTGGCATCATAATTTTTTATCTTGTCCAGATCTTCCTTGGAAATGACCGGATTTTGAATTTTTAGTTTTCGGCAATGTAATTCCATAAAGTCGAAAATATTGTGATCACTGCCCAAAGTGAGACTTATATCCGTAATTAATTCCTCTCTGATGCCGTCCAGTGGTGGATTGGTTACCTGTGCAAATAATTGCTTAAAGTAGTTGTAAAGCAACTGCGGGCGTTCGGACAAGACGGCTAAAGGGGTGTCTGACCCCATAGAACCGATAGGCTCTTTAGCGTGCTGGCCCATGGGAAGAATAATCGTATTAATATCCTCAAGGGAATATCCAAATACCGCCTTCTGTTTTTCAAGTGGGGCCTCATTTAAAAATAACGGGCAATCGTTATAAGGAATATCCCTTAGATGTACCAAATTTTTATCGAGCCATTTCTTATAGGGATATCTCTGTGCGATTTCTTCTTTAATTTCTTCATCATTCACAATTCGACCCTCTTCCATGTTTACCAGGAACATTTTGCCGGGTTCCAGGCGTCCATGCAGTTCAATATTTTCCGGAGCAATTTCTACCACGCCCGTTTCCGAAGACATAATTACATAACCATCCTTGGTGACGGAATATCTTGAGGGCCTTAGACCGTTGCGGTCCAGTACTGCGCCAATATAATTGCCATCTGTAAAGGGGATAGATGCGGGACCATCCCAGGGTTCCATCAGGCAAGAATTATATTCGTAAAATGCCCGCTTGGCCTCGGACATGTCCGGATTCTTTTCCCAGGCTTCGGGAACGAGCATCATCATTACCTCCGGAAGGGATCGCCCCGTCATCAATAAAAGTTCCACGACCATATCCATCGTGGCGGAATCCGATTTCCCGGGTAAAATGATAGGAAGAATGTTTTTAAGCTCATCCCCGAAAAGATCGCTTTTTAATAGTTCTTCCCTGGAACGCATTCTGGAAACGTTCCCACGTAACGTATTGATCTCACCGTTATGGCACATATACCTGAAAGGTTGTGCAAGGTCCCAGGTGGGAAAGGTATTGGTAGAAAACCTTTGATGCACCAATGCCAACCTGGTTACTACCCTGGGATCCATAAGATCCCTGTAGTACAGTTTAATGTCGTTTGGCATCAGAAGTCCCTTAAAAATAATGATTTTAGTGGAGAGGCTTGGCACGTAAAAGAACTTACTTTCCGATAACTTTGAATTAATAATCGTGTGTTCCGTAACCTTTCTGGCGATGAATAGTTTTAAATTAAAGTCAAAATAGCTCTGTTCCTTTTCTGCCTTCGCAACAAATATTTGCTTCACAAAAGGCTCCGTTTTCATAGCTATCCTTCCCGGAATGGATTTATTAACCGGGACATTACGCCATCCTAAAAGCTGTAGCCCCTGTTTTTTAATATTCTCTTCAAAAACTGAAATGCAGAAAGTGCGTTGGTTTTCTTTCTGGGGAAGAAAAACGTTTCCTACGGCATAATCACCGGGTTCGGGCAGTTCAAAATCACAGCAGGTCACAAAAAATTCATGTGGGACGTCTATAAGAATACCTGCTCCGTCACCGGTTTTTCCATCAGCGCTTACAGCTCCCCGGTGTTCCAGCTTATCCAGAATCTCCAGCGCCTTGTGAATAATGTCGTTGGACTTCTCCCCCTTCAGGCTGCAAATGAATCCTGCCCCGCAATTATCATGTTCAAATTCAGGTAAATACAGGCCTTGTTTTATCAGCTTCATACATTATCATATTTATTCAAAAATATCACTTTAGCTGCACTATAGGTAGCGATATATACTAAATTCAATAAAAAATTCACTTTTTTGAATAAAACGTTCGTTATTACTCAAATTATAAATAAAATGGTTGCTAAATTGTGATATCGATAATACAAAATTGCACGAAAAGTGCAATATTCGACTCCTTTGCCGATTGAAAATCAGCAGAATTTTAGGCAGGAATATTTTGAAATCAATCCCAGAGAATACTTCTTGAGATCACGATTTTCTGAATTTCTGAAGTACCCTCGTAGATTTGGGTAATCTTGGCATCTCTCATCATTCGTTCCACATGGTAATCTTTCACAAAACCGTTGCCCCCGTGTATTTGAACAGCTTCAATAGTAGTGTCCATAGCAACTTGGGAGGCATACAATTTAGCCATGGCTCCCGAGAGGTCGTAATCGTTTCCACTATCCTTGTCCCAGGCCGCTTTGTAGACCAAATGCCTGGCGGCAGCGATCTGTGTATGCATATCCGCAAGTTTGAAAGCAATGGCCTGATGATTGCCTATTTCTGTTCCAAAAGCCATTCTTTCCCTGGCGTATTTTATAGATAGTTCATAAGCCCCTGCCGCAATACCAAGCGCCTGCGCGGCTATGCCTATTCGGCCTCCGGCCAACGTTTTCATGGCAAACTTAAAACCAAAACCGTCTTTCCCTATCCGATTTTCTTTGGGAACTTTAACATCATTGAAAAGCAATGAATGGGTGTCACTACCACGTATACCCAGTTTGTTCTCTTTCGGACCAACTTCAAAACCTTCCATACCTTTTTCAACGATAAGGACGTTAATGCCTTTGTGCCCTTTTTCCTTGTCTGTCTGGGCCATGACCAAATATATTTCGGCAGACTTCCCATTGGTTATCCAGTTCTTAGTACCATTAACAACATAATGGTCACCGTGATCTATCGCTGTGGTTTTTTGGGAAGTGGCATCACTGCCGGCTTCCGGCTCCGAAAGACAAAAAGCGCCGATACAATCCCCGGACGCAAGCCTTGTGAGGTATTTTGTCTTTTGTTCTTCAGTGCCAAACTTTTCAAGGCCCCAACAGACCAAAGAATTGTTAACTGAGACCACTACGGACGCAGAAGCGTCTATTTTAGAAAGCTCTTCCATGGTGATTACATAAGAAAGGGTATCTAGTCCGCTTCCGCCATATTCAGGATCAGTCATCATGCCTAAAAATCCCAGTTCCCCCATCTTTTTTACCTGTTCTGCCGGAAATTCCTGGGCATCGTCCCGTTCAATAACGCCGGGTAGTAATTCATTTCGGGCAAAGTCTTTGGCCGCCTGTCGTATCATCAAGTGTTCTTCGGTAAGCGTAAATTCCATTATGGTATGATATCTTTAAAAAACCGTTGCAAATATAGCTGTATGCTAAATGATATTCAATAATTGGATGGGGATCTGAGAATTATTTAATCTAAGTAATTCCCCTATGGCTCTGCCTAGGGGATAGTCGCCCGCCAGAGGCGGGTAAACTTTCAAGAAATTTTTTATTTCGTTGTTGCCGGATTTTGTGATCTGTTTTCATTGAGATTACTTCCGAAAATGAATTAAACCAAACCAATATTTTTATATTTGTTCACCGTGGGATGACCCACCTTACCTAATCCTGAAATTATGAGGCAGCACTAGTTCCCTTTACAGATCACATCGCTAAATTTTAAAGACAAATTAGTAATGCTTTTTTAATGTAACATCATTTATGGGATTATGGAAATAAAAGAATTACTTACAAAATACGAAAATAAACCTCCTGAAATTGTATTTAATTGGAAGGACTCCGAAACGGAGGCTGAGGGCTGGACGGTTATAAACTCGCTTCGCGGTGGTGCGGCCGGAGGAGGGACGAGAATGCGTATAGGTTTAGACATGAACGAAGTACTCTCTCTTGCGAAAACCATGGAAGTAAAGTTCACCGTATCGGGACCAGCAATTGGAGGAGCTAAATCGGGTATAAATTTTGATCCTAACGATCCCAGAAAAAAAGGGGTGCTTGAACGTTGGTATGGTGCCGTGGCACCCTTGCTGAAGAGCTATTATGGTACGGGTGGCGATCTTAACGTCGACGAAATTCACGAGGTGATCCCGATAACTGAGGATGCAGGTGTTTGGCATCCGCAGGAGGGCGTTTTCAACGGACATTTTAAACCCACGGTAGCAGATAAAATTAACCGTATCGGTCAACTGAGATTGGGCGTTAAGAAAGTGTTGGAAAACGAGACATATTCCCCGGACCCAAGCAGAAAATATACCGTCGCCGATATGATTACCGGCTTTGGCGTAGCTGAAGCTGTAAGACATTTTTATGATATTTACGGAGATAACGTAGAAGGCAAAAGAGCACTTATCCAGGGATTTGGCAATGTGGGTTCCGCGGCTGCATTTTATTTGTCTCAAATGGGTGCCAGGGTAGTTGGGATCATAGATAGCGCAGGTGGTGTTATCAAGGAAGAGGGTTTTTCCTTTCAGGAGATAAAGGCGTTCTTTAGAAATAAAAAGGGAAATGCATTAATTGCAAATGACCTGATTCCCTTTGCGGAGATCAATGAACTCATTTGGGAGTTGCAAACCGAGGTTTTTGTGCCGTGCGCTGCTTCGAGATTAATCACGAAGCAGCAAATATCAACCCTGATAGATACAGGGCTCGAATTGATTTCCTGCGGGGCTAATGTGCCTTTCGCCGATAAGGAGATTTTTTTTGGACCTATCATGGAATACACGGATGAACGGGTTTCGCTGATCCCCGACTTTATATCCAACTGCGGAATGGCCCGGGTATTTGCATATTTCATGGAGCGACGGGTAGGCATGGATGATGAATTAATATTTAATGACACCTCGGATACTATTAGAAGGGCAATTTTGAATATCTTTAAGCAGAACACATCTAAAACCAATGTCAGCAGGACCGCATTTGAAATCGCAATAAAACAACTCATATAATTAAAACTAACCGAATATGGAGACCATTATTATTATTGTATTTGTGGTTGGCTATCTGGCCATTACACTGGAGCACAACCTCAAAATAGACAAGTTGATACCTGCCCTGGCTATGATGGCCTTGTTATGGGCTATTATTGCATTGGCGCATATGCCTGTATTTGAGGTGAATTCCGATCTAAAGGAATTAGAGCCCACTCATCTGGATGAAATATTGCTGCACCATCTTGGGAAAACGGCCGAAATTTTGGTATTCCTGTTGGGTGCAATGACCATTGTAGAGATAATTGATTATTTTGATGGGTTTGCAACCATAAAAGGATATATAAAAACTAGAAGTAAGCGCAAACTCCTTTGGCTTTTCTCTATTCTGGCCTTCATACTTTCCGCAATTATTGACAATCTAACCGCAACAATTGTTCTGGTAACGATATTGCAAAAGGTGATCAGCGACAGAAACACGCGATTGTGGTTCGCCGGGATGATCATAATTGCGGCCAATGCGGGTGGGGCTTGGTCACCTATTGGGGACGTAACAACCACCATGTTGTGGATCGGTAATAAAGTATCCGCCGCCCAATTAATCGAGCATGTGTTCATTCCTTCCATTGTTTGTATGGTAGTACCTGTATTATTCGCAAGCAGATATAAGGCATTCAAGGGAAAGATTGAAGTAGATATGAGTGCCATAGAGCAACCCAAGTCCAGATTTGGCCCAACCATGCTATATTTAGGGTTGGGCGCTATAGTTTTTGTGCCATTCTTCAAGACCATTACACATTTACCTCCTTATGTTGGCATGATGTTGTCTCTGGCAATTGTGGCTACCTTCGCTGAAATTTATAGCAACGCCAAATTCACCCTTTCGGATGCCGTGGATATTGAAGGCGAGAGCGATTCCGTAGGCCATCATAGTCCGGTTCACAGTTCATTATCGAGGATTGAACTACCGAGTATATTATTCTTCTTGGGAATATTACTTGCTGTAGCGGCACTGGAATCGCTGGGAATGCTCTTTCATTTTGCCGAAACCTTGGATGCCACAATGCCAGCCCTTGGTACAGAAGCCCGTGAGGGAATAGTTTCTGATCTGGTAGTTTTGATTCTAGGGGTTGGGTCTGCCGTGATAGACAATGTTCCCCTTGTGGCAGCAAGTATGGGGATGTTCTCTGTGCCAATTGACGATCCTGTATGGCACTTTATTGCATATTCCGCAGGGACAGGGGGGAGTATGCTTATCATTGGTTCGGCGGCCGGAGTTGTGGCAATGGGAATGGAAAAAATAGACTTTTTCTGGTATCTGAAGAAAATTGCATGGTTGGCATTCCTTGGTTTTATAGCAGGTGCGGGAGCATTTATGTTGATGAGAAATTTAGTATTAAATGCATAATTTAATCGATAAAATACCGTTATAAAGGCAACTTTAATAAGAGAAAATATATGGTATTGTTTCAGGACGTTATGAATGAATCACAATTGGGTGAGATTGCCTCAGAGGAAAAAACACTCTCGGTAATTGATTTAATCTTTAGCGGGGGTACGGGAAGCATCGTAATAATATCTGTATTATTTGCAATGTTAGCCGTTGCCCTTTACATTTATTTTGAACGATTGTTGGCTATAAAGGCAGCTTCCCAAATAGATAAGAATTTCATGAACCAGATCAGGGATCATGTAATGAATGGCAAGCTGGAAGCCGCCAAAATTCTATGTGCCCAGACCGATTCGCCAGTTGCGCGATTGACGGAAAAAGGGGTGTCCAGAATAGGGAAGCCACTGGATGATATCAATGCCGCTATTGAGAATGCCGGAACCCTGGAAGTCTATAAACTGGAGAAGAATGTGAGCGTTCTTGCTACGGTGGCCGGTGCCGCGCCCATGATTGGTTTTCTTGGGACTGTTATTGGTATGATTTTGGCATTCCATCAAATGGCCAGTAGCGGGGGACAGGCCGAAATGGGAGCCCTGGCCGCGGGCATATATACCGCCATGACCACTACTGTGGCAGGTCTTGTGGTGGGGATTATTGCCTATATGGGATATAATCACCTGGTGAACAGAACCGATAAAGTGGTGCATAAAATGGAAGCAAATGCAGTGGAATTTCTGGATTTGTTGAATGAACCCGTTTAGTGAGCTATTATGAAACTGAAAGGAAGAAATAAAGTTAGCCCGGATTTCAGTATGTCGTCTATGGCGGATATTGTTTTTTTATTGTTGATTTTCTTTATGCTTACGGCAAATTCGCCAAACGCGCTTGATCTTCTTTTGCCAAAGGCCAAGGGGAAATCTACAAACACTCAAAATGTATCGGTTACGATAAATAAGCAACTCGAATACTTTGTGAACAACGAGAGAATTAATGCGGAATATATAGAAATTGAATTAAAAAAAGCACTGGAAGGTCAGGATAAGCCTACCATTATCCTGAGGGCAGAGGAAAACGTAGCCATCAAAGAGGCCGTAAATGTGATGGATATTGCCAATAGGAATAGTTACAAGGTAATTCTGGCGGTGCGACCAAATTAAGTCAATGTCACTTTTAGATACGAGACACAAGAAAAAATCTTTCACACTTACCACATTCCTGCTAAGTGCACTCTTACTATTGCTTTTTTACATAGGACTTACTTATATGGAACCTCCAATTGAGAATGGGATTACCGTAAATTTCGGAACTATGGACTTTGGTATGGGCAATGAGCAGCCAAAAGAAAAAATAAAGTCGGAACCTTCCGAAACCAAGGAAGTAATTGAGGAACAGGTGGTTGAGGAAGAACAAGCCGCTCCTCCTGAGGAGGTTGCAGAGGAAGAGGTGACTGAAAAAGCCACCGAAAAATTAATTACAGAGGAAGATACTGAATCAATCAGAATAAAACAGCAACAGGCCGCTAAACGAAAGGCCGAAGAAGCCACAAGGCAGGCTAAAGCCAAAGCAGAACGAATTGAAGCCGAAAAGAAAGCAGCCGAGGAAAAGGCCAGAAGGGAAAAGGAAGCTAAAAAGAAAAAATTGGACGAACTCATGGGGGGCCTAAACAAGTCTGACGGAACGGCTAGCGGTAGTGAAGGAGATGACAGCAAGGTAGGGGATAAGGGGCAGCCTGACGGAGATCCCTATGCTACCAGTTATTACGGCGCCCCGGGCTCCGGAAGCGGAACAGGCGGCTATGGCCTTAGCGGCAGATCATTGGTCAGCAAAGGGAAAGTGCAACAAGATTGCAATGAGGAGGGGAGAGTTGTGGTAAAGATCGTGGTAGATAGAAATGGGAAGGTGGTCAATGCAACCCCCGGAGTAAAGGGCACAACAAACAATCATCCCTGCCTGCTGGAACCCGCCAAAAAAACGGCTTTTTTACACAAATGGAACTTAGACTCCAAGGCACCCAGTCAACAAATAGGATTTGTAGTTGTCAACTTTAAACTAGGGGAATAATAGATGACCTATCAGGAAACCGTAGATTGGATGTTTTCACAACTTCCAATGTACCAACAGATGGGGAAAAACGCCCTGAATGCAAAACTGGATAATATTCTTGCCCTTTCCTCCCATCTGGGAAATCCTCACGAACAATTCAAAAGTATTCACGTCGCGGGCACCAACGGAAAGGGGTCGAGTAGTCATATGCTGGCATCCATACTTCAGGAAGCAGGATATAAGGTAGGTCTTTATACCTCTCCCCATCTTAAAGATTTCAGAGAGCGCATTAAAATCAACGGAAAGCCTGTAGGCCAACATTTCGTGATCAATTTTATTGAAAGGAATAAACCCTTTTTTGACAGTAACAGATTGTCATTTTTTGAAATGACGGTTGGTATGGCCTTCGACTTTTTTGCGAAAGAAGAGGTGGCGATAGCCGTTATAGAGGTTGGGCTGGGGGGGCGTTTGGATTCTACAAATATTATTGTTCCCGAAGTTTCTCTGATAACCAATATAGGAATGGACCATACCGATACTCTTGGGGATACGCTTGCCAAAATAACCAGGGAAAAGGCCGGTATCATAAAAAAAGGGGTGCCCGTAGTTATCAGTGAATATCAGGAAGAAATTGCAAAGGATTTTGAAAATTATGCGAATGCACAAAGTTCTGAAATTGTGTTCGCGGATAAAATCATAAAGGACAAATACAAAACTTCCCTTGCAGGGAATTATCAACCAAGAAATGTGAAAGGGGTTATTGCTACCCTCAAAATGCTCAGAGGGTTCAGAATTGAAGAGGAACATATACGGGCCGGACTTAAAAAGGTAGTTGCCAACACCGGGTTGATGGGCAGGTGGCAATTGTTGCATAAAGAGCCAAGGGTTATATGTGATACGGCCCATAATAGTGAAGGATTGTCCATAGTCCTGGAACAACTACAACAGCAAGATTACGATAAGCTACATATAGTACTTGGCCTGGTTAAGGATAAGGATTTGACCAGGATACTTCCATTATTTCCAAGAAATGCACTGTATTATTTTTCCAGGCCGGATGTGCCCAGAGGATTAGACATGCAGATATTGAAAGGTGAGGCTAAAAGATATGGATTAAACGGGGAGGCTTACGCTTCGGTGCCAGCGGCGCTTAAATCGGCCTTAAAAACCGCTACGCCTAAAGATGTCATTTTTGTGGGAGGGAGTACTTTCACCGTAGCGGAAGTGGTCTAATTACGGGTATATTTTTTACTGAATTTTGTTTTAGGTAACAAAAAACTGTTCTATATTTGCACACCTTTCCGGGCGCTTAGCTCAGTTGGTTTAGAGCACCTCGTTTACACCGAGGGGGTCGGGGGTTCGAATCCCTCAGCGCCCACATCAAGCACTATCCCGATGAAACTTGTTTTCATCGGGATTTTTGTTTTCAAAGCAATCAAACCGCAGGTTGGGGATTGCGGAGAAAACAAAAATGCAGATGTGCATACAGCACATCTGGGATAGTATTTGCAGTAGTGGTCTCGTGGTAGGGATCAACGACAAAGTGGAGTTAATCCCTTTAAAAGAGGTGCGCAATTTTGTAGGGCCATCACCTCGGCTGGTTCGTCATTAGAAAAGGCCCACCGGATCTTTTTTCCATTCAGCTAGTTGCAGTAGTGGTCTCGTGGTAGGGATCAACGACAAAGTGGAGTTAATCGAAAAGAATTCCCCGCAGCTTGCTGCGGAAAAGTCATTCCCGCAAAAGCGGGAATCCAAATGACAGAATTTCGTTTTTCGACCTTTAGGTCGAAATAAAACCGGCGAAACCTATGCCGTGCCTGTCGAGGTATACCCCTGTAGCCAGCCTGCAGGCAGGGATAGTTGCCCGCCAGAGGCGGGTAAACTTTTAAGAAATTCTTTATTTTTGTAAGCGAGTTAAGGGAACCTCTAATAATTTTCCGATATTGCGCATCCTATTGGGATATTAGCTCAGTTGGTTTAGAGCGCTGCCTTGACAGGGCAGAGGTCACTGGTTCGAATCCAGTATATCCCACACATCGACAATTTGCGGGTCGTTGATTCTCCCCAAAGTCTAGCGCCAATGCATGCCACACAGCAGCTTTTCCAGGATATACTTTACAGGTTGCTTACACGTTTGTGGCGGTAATCCCGGAAGAACCCCCCTGTTTGATAGGGCTTCAGTTGCCAAACGCGCCCATAATCCCTGAATTTTTGATAAGACGGAAATTTTTCGATCGGAAGGATTAGAGAAAATCCATCACCCGCTCCAGGGCCATTCCCCTGGACCCTTTTATGAGGACCAGGCCCGATGGGATAGGATGCTCTTTTAAATAGGCCGATACCTCTTCGAAAGATTGAAAGTGTTTGAAGGTGGAAGAGGTTTTATGAAAAAGTTTGCCAATAAGATATACCTCGTCAAAATTCATCTTCGTTGCGAGGTCTACTATTTGCTGGTGCTCTTCCAGAGCTGTTTCCCCAAGTTCAAGCATATCCCCGAGAAAAAGTATTTTATGGTCGCCATTCATTTTATGCACATTTTCTAAGGCAGCTGCCATACTTGTCGGGTTGGCATTGTAGGCATCCAGTATAATTTGACGCCCATTTTTTTCGAGAAATTGGGAGCGATTATTGCTCGGAATGTAGCTTTCCAAAGCATCTTTAATTGTTGGCACAGGCACATTAAAGTACTTGCCCATAAGAACGGCCGCACAGCAATTGGTAAAATTATAACCGCCTATCAATTGTGTTTGTATCCTTATATCCTCCACTTCAAGAGTTACGAAAGGATGTGCTCCCTTAAATTGAATAATAAAATACTTATGATTTTCACTACTAAAGCCGATCTTTTTTACATAGTTCCCCAGTCGTTCTTCCTGGATCGGATCGTCCGCATTTAGAAATATATATTTATTATCTGCCATGAGATATTCATAGAGTTCGGATTTTCCCTTTATAACCCCTTCCTTACTACCAAATCCTTCCAGATGCGCCTTCCCGAAGTTGGTGATATATCCAAAATCCGGTTGAACCATTTTCGCCAAAAATGTAATTTCATTTTGATGATTGGCTCCCATTTCTACAATCGCATATTCCGTATCTTTCGTAATGGACAGAAGCGTCAGCGGCACACCAATGTGGTTATTAAGGTTGCCTTTGGTAGAGATGGTACGGTATTTTTTTGACAATACCGTATTAATTAATTCTTTCGTGGTCGTTTTTCCATTACTACCTGTTAGGCCAATGATCTTGGTGCCGAAATATTTTCTATGATAGGTAGCTAACTCCTGTAAAGTTTCCAAAACATTTTCTACAAGGATCATATTTTCATTATCCATAAACCCGGGTTCGTCCACCACCGCATAAACTGCCCCCTTTTTCAATGCTTCCCGGGCAAAGGTATTACCATTAAATTTTTCTCCTTTTAGTGCAAAAAAGATACAGTCGGATTGGATGTTTCTCGTATCGGTGCATACCATCGGATATTTCAGAAATAGCGTATGCAATTCTCGTATGGTCATATACAAGCCTGAGTTTTAAATGTTTGATCGCTACAATTCTGTAACACCTTTTGCGAATAAAGTTACTGGTTTTCTCGCTCCTGTTAAAACGGCTTCATCGGTAATTGAGCAATTCTATTTGTAAACGGGTTTTACCGTTTCCCGAATATGAAATAAAACGGCGTCCTAACTGAGGATACCATTTGCAATACCCTACTGCTTTTTAGGCTTAGTCAATGGCAAACCCCTTGAATATCCTGAAAATAAATGTATATAACGCAATGAAATCTTATGGTAATAGGTTACGGTCGGGCAACATGCCTCGTATGGGTCAATTAAAAAACCCTGACGCTTTTCCGGTCAGGGTTTCATTACTGTTATTTCTCTATAGTAAGTTATCTGGCTTTTTTGCCCCGTACGGTTTTGTTCTTTGTTTTGGATTTAGAACCTACCCTGGACATGGCACATCGGAACCCAATATAGTCGGTAGCCATATATTGGGGTAAATAGCGCCGCTGGGCAGGATCAAGCCAATAGGCCCGGTCTCTCCAGGAACCGCCTTTAAATACCCGGACTTCATCATTTATAAGCGTTGTCCTGTTATTGGAATGGTCGTATTGGCGTACCAGGTTACCAAGAGAATCGCGCTCCACTTTATGTTTGGGCGAATCGTACATTTTCCTGGTGTCTTCATCCTCCTCATCGCTGAATCTGTCGAAAAACCTGGACGAGCCCGGGTCACCATCCCTGTAGCCTCGATTATCGCTGCTGGAAAAATTGGTACGTAAATAGGTTTCCTGTTCATCCACAGGAACCATTTTTATTTCTCCCGGGAGGTTTATGGCAACTATTTTGCCATTAGGCAAAGTATCAAACATAATACTGTCCCTCAGAATAGTTACCTTTCCATCTTCCCCGATAGCCGTCTTCATGTAGATGTTTCCCCTGTAGTAATTGAAATCACTTATTTCATCATCTACAATTGGCCTGTACACATCCGCAACCCATTCCGCCACGTTCCCAGCCATATCGTAAAGTCCAAGATCATTGGGTTTGTAAGATTTAACTTCAGCGGTTATATCCGCACCGTCATCGGACCAACCTGCTATTCCACCATAATCACCTTTTCCCTGTTTAAAATTGGCTAATTGGTCTCCCCGGCCTACACGTTGGCCGTTTCTTGTATAGTCACCTTCCCAGGGATATTTTTTTCTGCCTCGGTAATTGTTATACTCTCTGGTACCTTGAAGGGCCGCGGCTGCATATTCCCACTCTGTTTCTGTGGGCAGTCTGTACTCCGGCATAATGATGCCACTACTTCGTTTGGCGAAGGTAGATACCGAATCTTTTTTCTTTTTCCCCTGCAGCGAGTCGATCTGACCGTTGTAAACTGATTCCGGCCTGTTAAGATAGGCTTCTGTACTAAAAGTTCCTTCCACCTCGCCGGTGACGGCCATATATTTTGCGTCTTTGGCAAGATATCCTTCTCTTTCCAACATTGCCTCGTTAACGCGATCCGTTCTCCATTCGGAGAATTGTACAGCCTGCACCCAATTAACCCCAACAACGGGATATTCGGAATATGCGGGATGTCTAAGGTAGTTATTGGTCATGGTCTCATTGAATCCCAACCTGTTTCTCCAAACCAGTGTATCGGGTAATGCGCCCTTGTAAATATTGGCGTATTTTGGATTTTCAGGCGGATAAACACTTTTCAAATAATCCAAATATTCGAGATACATGACATTGGTAACTTCGGTCTCATCCATATAAAAGGATTGGACGTGTTGCGAAGTCGGAATATTGTTCCAATCGTGCATTACATCGTCCTGTACCTTACCTTTTGTAAATGTTCCACCTTCGATAAAAACAAGACCGGGAGCGGTTTCCTGTTCCTTAAAGTCTGAATTATACTGAAACCCACCTTCCTTGGCATTGATCTTCCAGCCTGTGGCTCTTGATACATTTTTAGAAGTGGATGACTTCTTACAGCCGGTAACTGTAAAGCCCCCCACTATCACTGCACAAGAAAGTACAACTTTGATAAATTGTTTTTTCATCTGTATTTAGGACTTAAGTTCAAAAACAAACCAGTCTTAAGAGTTTGTTATTGTATTTAAATTAATCTTTTCTTTCGCTTTCGGCATATAAAACGATCATTTGCGCATAATATTTTATAACAATTGAAAATATTCTTGCTTAAGCGTTCCGGCCAATAGACTAAGGCACACTATACCATTTCATAACGGTTCAAAATGTATTCTAGTATGGATGAAATGCTTTCTTTTTTACCAAAGGCAGGCATTCCTCAATGATGTAATTCGTTTTTTATTTATTTAAGATGTTATTATGGCCTTATTTATGCCGTTTTTAAGGGGTATTATGTCATAAGTTTAAATTAAATACTCATAGATACAAGATATTTTTAAATTGCTCGTTTACATGTAATACAACTAATATATTTGAGGAATTAATTTTTAATTAGGATTTTTGCCGCAATTAAATTCCAGATGAAAAAAATGAAAAAATTATTGCTACTAGCATTACTAGCTCTGGTCTCCAAAGTTTCAGCCCAGGAAGACCGGGTAATTACGACCGCAGTACCCTTTTTAACCATTGCTGCAGACGCGAGAGCGGCTGGAATGGGTGATATGGGAGTGGCTACTTCTACCGACGCCTTTTCCCAACAATGGAATCCGGCCAAATTTGCATTTGCAGAGCGGAAAATGGGTATAGGCCTAAGCTACACACCTTATTTAGAAAGCATAATAACAGACATTGCCCTTTTAAACGGTAGCTACTACAATAAAATCAATGAACAGAGTGCCTTCGCTTTAAGTTTAAGGTATTTTACATTGGGAGAGATTGAATTAAGACAATTTGCCAATGATCCGGGAACTCTGGCCAAACCAAATGAGCTGGCGTTGGACGGTTCCTATTCCTTAAAATTGAGCCCTACATTTTCTATGGCCGTTGCGGGTAGATTTATCAGATCCAACCTCAAGCTACCTCAGGATGAGAATGTGGATTCCCAGGCGGCAAGTTCGTTCGCCGTGGATGTAGCAGGGTATTACCGATCGAGGGAGGTTGCCTATAATAATTTTGACGGGCGCTGGAGAGCTGGATTTAATCTTTCAAATTTAGGGGGTAAGATCAAGTATGACCAGGGTGGGCAAGAGAATTTTTTACCCACAAACCTGAAATTCGGAGGCGGTTTTGATTTTATTCTGGATCAGGATAATGTGATAGGGATTACAACTGAATTTAACAAGTTGTTGGTACCCACCCCACAGGATTTTGACGGAGATGGTGATGTGGATGCCGATGACAATACAGAATATCAGAATATTACTTTTTTCAATGGCGTATTTGAGTCCTTTGGCGACGCTCCTGACGGGTTTAGTGAGGAATTAAAAGAATTTACCTGGGCGCTCGGGGCAGAGTACGTATATCAGGACGCGTTCATGGTCAGGACCGGATACTTTAATGAAAGTGAACAAAAAGGATCCAGAAAATTCTTTACGCTGGGGGCCGGCTTCAAGTTCAAAGCAGCTCAGGTAGATCTTTCCTATTTATTCTCTACCTCTCAAGTGAGGAACCCTTTGGAAAATACATTGCGCTTTTCCCTTACGTTTAATCTTGGAGAAGAATTTTATAATGATTAGGTTGTTCAACTGAATTAAATATTATAGAACAAAACCTGCCGTACGGCAGGTTTTGTTATTTTTGGGCCTTAGGCCGTAATCTTCACCCTATGCAAAAGCGAAAAATAGCATTTGAATTATTGGTTTATGATTCTTTGGGAGAACTTTCCGAAGAAGATCAAATTCTTATGGGAGCGGCTATGGAGGCCAGGGAAAATGCCTATGCTCCCTACTCCAATTTCAGAGTGGGCGCTGCGGTAAAAATGGTTAATGGGGAAGTGGTGATAGGAAACAACCAGGAAAATGCCTCCTATCCATCCGGATTATGTGCAGAGCGGGTGGCTGTTTTTCAAGCGGGTGCAAGATATCCCGGCATGGCCATTAACACTATTGCAATTAGCGCCGCTTCTAAAAATTATAAGGTTAAAAGACCGGCAGCCCCCTGTGGAAATTGCAGGCAATCCATCTCCGAATACGAAAAGAAACAAAACTCCCCCATCAGGATGCTATTGAGGGGGGAGGAGGGGGAAGTCTTTGAATGCCGCTCCATCTCAGATATATTGCCATTGGCGTTCGACAGTTCCTATATCTAAAATATCACTGTACGTTTTAAACCGTATCTAGCTCTCGTCAAAGCGTTTCCAACTCATTAAAATTTCGGTTAATAATTGATGAGGAATCTCCCTTTTCCGAGCCCATTTTTTCTTTTGCCCAAATTTTGTAATGTAAGTTATTTCTTCAAATATTTGTGTGGGGCCGCCCATTTTATCGATGAACTGCACGAAAAACCTGTTAAAATTTTATTTTTTCGATGAACTGCACCTTTTGCATTTTTCAGAAAACAAAAAAGCTTCTATTTTTGCCCCCGACCAATTTACCAACTTCTATATTGTTTTTATTCTTCAAATTATGTCTCTTTTGCCTAAAATATTAACTCAATGCATTTAGCTCCTTTTAATAACCTGTACGTTAGTTCGTGCCAACCCTATTTTAATTAATTAATCTTAAAATTATCCCCATGAAAAACTTTACTTTAAGCCTACTTGCCCTTTCCTTTTGTTTAAGTGCACAATCTCAGTGGACAAGCGGAACAGGAAAAGTGACAACTACCCAAAATGTGGGTATTGGAACAACCAGTGTAGACGCCAAATTAAAAATTAATACGACATCGAATGGAAGGATGTTAAGTATTATCGGCAATAACAATGACCTGGACTTCTTTATGGGCCATACCAACAATTCTTACGGATTTTACTGGAGGTATAAGGGTTCACAAAGCGGTATTAACAACAATATGGAATTGTGGGCAAACAATCAAACTTCTGCCGATAAAAGAGTGTATTTCATAAACCAAAGCGGTAATATCTACTTTAACCAGAATATGGGTATAAATACCTCTACCACCGGAAGCCACAGATTAGCCGTTGGTGGTTCTATCGGTGCCAGGGAAGTGATCGTGGAAGGCAGCGGCTGGTCCGATTTTGTTTTTGAAGAATCCTATCAATTACCTTCACTGAACGAGGTGGAAAGCTATATTGAAGAAAACGGACACCTGAAGGATGTGCCCAGTGCGGAAACCATTGAAAAGGAAGGTATACCACTGGGTGAGATGGATTCCAAATTACTTCAGAAGATAGAAGAACTTACCTTATATGTTATTGAACTCAACAAAAGGGGTGAAGCGCAGCAAGAAGAATTGAATGCCTTAAAGAAGGAAAATAAAAAATTGGTTACCCAATTGGAACTCAATTCTGACGAAGGAAGTAACTAATCCGGATCCATTCGTTTTTCCCAATAACAGATGTTATCTACTGTTTTCCCAGTGCCATCTGTTTTACCCCAACTTTGAATAACCCTGAATTTAATTCCATGACAAACAAAAAAACAACCTTCCGGTCAATAATTTGTATTATAACGACCCTAGCCTTTTTATCTTTTCAAAAGGCTGAAGCCTCCCAAATTAAGGCTTCTTCCTTTGGATACAATTCCTCAGATGCGACAAGCGCACTGGTAGCCGCATTTAAATCTAATTATGACACTGTAATTGTAGACTATAAAAGCGCGGGTTGGAATGTTGGTCCGCTTAGAATCTATGATGTTAAAAACAAAGTGATCATTTTCGAGTCCGGTGTCGTTTTAAGGGCGATAACGGGCAGATTCAAGGACAAAAGTGCTAAATTGCTGAATCTAACCCGCGCTGTCAATGTAACAATAATAGGATATGGCGCTAAATTTAAAATGAACAAGGCAGAATACACCAATTACGATCCACAAACTGAATACAGATTTAATCTAATGCTTCAAGACTGTGCCAATATTACTGTAAAAGGGCTTACCATTGAAGAAAGTGGGGGTGACGGTGTCTATATCAACGGAAATTCTGGTAAGAACAATATTGTTCTGGAAGATTTGAATGTTATCAATCACTCCAGAAGCGGTCTAACTGTGGTTAGTGTTGACGGGTTGCTTGTGAAAAATTGCAGTTTTAGCGGTACAAGTGGCGCTATAGTAGGAAGCGGTATTAAGTTCGAACCTGATCACAGCGAATACAGGTTGCTAAATGTACGTTTAGAAGATTGTAAATCTTTTAATAATGGACAGGCAGGAATTACCTTCGGACTCCGTCATATGAATTCAAGTTCTCTACCAATAGATGTTTTAATAAAGGATTGCTACTTGTCAAACAATTCCATCGAATCCAGAAACAACCCCAAAACCGAAATTCTAATAAGCAATGGCAACAATCATTTTCAACCGGTTAAAGGCCTCATAAGGTTCGAAAATTTACTGGTGGAAAATGCAAGGGAAAGCCTAGTAAAGAGTAGAAAGGTAGCTACCGCCTTTAAGACAGAATTTGTTAATTGCATATTTAAAATACGGAATGGTAGTAGTACCAACCCAATCTTATTGGAAACCCCAGCCTATGGGACGTATACCGGTCCGCTGGGCGGTTTTACCTTTACGAATACCCAGATTTCTTACAGTGGAACTCAGCCATGTATTGCTATATATGGTTCTAAATGGATGGATGGCCTGAAGGACGTAGTTGGTGGTTTTCTTATTGCCAACCCAAATTTAACAGAAAGTACGGCAATAGTGTACAAAAATGTCACAAAGTACAACAACGTAAACATTAACTATGACCTGGTCTCGCAACTGCCCACAGGTGGCGGCGGTGGCGGCAGTGGTGATCCAGCTCCAGCTCCAGATCCGACTCCTGCTCCTGGAAATTGCGTCAATACACTTAACCTGACCTCCAACATTAATTCTGCGGTAACTAAACAGGCGGCCGGCACACTTACTGCCAGCAACGATGTGCTCCATGGATCTGGCACCGTAGTTTATAAAGCCGGGGACAAGGTTTCTTTGAAACCCGGATTCTCCATGAGCGCGGATGGTAGCGAGAAATTTAAGGCCACAATAGGCGATTGTACCGGCAGCTCATCTTCCTTAAAAGCGAGGATTTACCCTTACTCCAGTCCTTCTGAGGAAGAAACAGAAGATTTGGAAACTAATAAACCCGTGGTTTATCCCAATCCGGTTGCAGACCATGCAGACCTTAGGTTCCTGTTGGAAGAAGATGACACGGTTACCATAAACGTCTATGATGCCAAATACCAGCTCGTAGTACCCGTGGTGAATCAACTTAAAATGACCAAGGGCGAGCAAAACCAGGACTTGGATCTTTCATCCCTTACCCAGGGATTATATTTTGTGAGTATTGAAGGGGTCAATTCCGAACATGGCATCATTAAACTGATCAAAAAATAACATTTCTGACCCTGTTAAAACCACATCCGCCCCTCTTCGTTTCAAAAGGGGGGCGGATTTTTTTTTGATTTTTCCACCTTTATATTATATGTTACATTTGTGTTTCATGTTAGAAGCAAATTGCTTTCTAAAATAATGAGGCAAAAATGCGGAATACCTATTTTTGCCCGCAATAAATTGACGTATAAAGTAAGATAATGGAAAAAATCACCAAGGAAATTTACCTCAAGTGGTATGAGGATATGCTGTTCTGGAGGAAATTCGAGGACAAGTTGGCGGCCTTATACATTCAACAAAAAGTTCGCGGATTTCTGCACCTGTACAACGGGCAGGAGGCTGTTTTGGCAGGGGCACTGCATGCCATGGATCTCGGCAAAGATAGAATGATCACTGCCTACAGAAACCACGTACAGCCAATCGGCATGGGTGTGGACCCCAAAAAAGTGATGGCAGAGCTGTACGGTAAGGTCACAGGCACTTCAAAAGGGATGGGTGGTTCTATGCATATCTTCTCTAAGGAACACCGGTTTTACGGGGGCCACGGCATTGTTGGAGGGCAGATTCCCTTAGGGGCCGGACTTGCCTTTGCAGATAAATATTTTAAGAGAGATTCGGTTACCCTCTGTTATATGGGCGACGGCGCAGTAAGGCAGGGATCGCTTCACGAAACGTTCAATCTCGCCATGCTTTGGCAATTACCCGTTGTATTTATTTGTGAAAATAACGGCTATGCCATGGGTACTTCGGTGGCGCGCACCTCGCATTCAACGGAAATCTGGAAATTAGGCCTGGGCTATGAGATGCCCTGCGGCCCGGTTGATGGTATGGATCCGGTAACCGTGGCGGAAGAAATGAACAAGGCCATTGATAGGGCAAGAAGTGGGGGAGGACCAACATTCCTGGAAATGAAAACGTACAGATACAGGGGCCATTCCATGTCCGATGCACAACATTACAGAACCAAGGAAGAGGTGGAAGAGTATAAAAAAATAGATCCTATCACACAGGTTTTGGAGGTTATAAATGATAAGGATTATGCAACCGGGGATGAGATTAAGGAGATTGGCGACAGGGTGAAAGCGAAAGTCAAAGAATGCGAGAAATTTGCGGAAGAGTCGGATTATCCCCCAAAAGAGCAACTGTACGATATGGTCTACGAACAGGAAGATTATCCATTTTTACAACACAAACTATAAAAAAATGGCGGAAATAATAAATATGCCCAGGCTAAGTGATACCATGGAAGAAGGGACGGTGGCAAAATGGTTAAAAAAAGTAGGTGATAAAATTGAAGAGGGAGACATTCTTGCCGAAATAGAAACGGATAAAGCGACCATGGAATTTGAGTCCTTTCATGAAGGTACTTTATTGCATATAGGAATTGATGAAGGGGATGGCGCTCCCGTCGATACCCTTTTGGCGATAATAGGAGAAGAGGGAGAGGATATTTCCGATTTGTTGAATGGGGCTAAACCGACAACTGAGAAGGATAAGGGTGATACGGCGGAAACCAAAGACGGTACTCCAAAAGATGAAACTGACAAAGAGGGCAAAGAGGAAACAAAGAAGGTAAATGACGAAGAAGCTGCCGATACGCAATCAAATGAAGGGGCTTCAAAGACTTCATCAGAAATTCCGGCGGATGTTGAGATCATAAAAATGCCACGCCTTAGTGATACCATGGAAGAAGGCACGGTGGCTGCCTGGTTAAAGAAAGTAGGTGATACCGTTGAAGAGGGCGATATTTTGGCGGAAATAGAAACTGACAAAGCTACGATGGAATTTGAATCCTTCTACTCGGGAACTTTGTTGCACATTGGAATTCAGGAAGGCGAATCCGCACCGGTAGATGAGGTCCTCGCCGTGATAGGTCCCGAAGGAACGGATGTGGATGCTGTATTGAGCGCCAAACCGTCAGGTTCCAAACCCGAAACTACGACAGCCGAGGTAGAAAAATCGGAGGAAGATTCGCCTACTGAGCCCGAGGAACGCGTTAGTTCATCGGAGGCAGCCTCGGATGGGCCGCGTATCTTTGCCTCTCCCCTGGCGAAAAAGATTGCAGAAGATAAGGGCATTGCATTGGCAGATGTAAAGGGCAGCGGGGATAACGGAAGAATTGTAAAAAGGGATATCGAAAATTACGAACCTTCACAAAAATCAGCTGCAGCGGTTTCTCTTTCCAAGGAAGAAAGGTCTGTGGATTCTACGGAGACGCTTTCAGTTCTGCCTGTAGGCGAAGAGCGCACGGAGGAAGTCAAAAATTCCCAGATGCGGAAAGTCATTGCCAAGCGCCTGGCCGAATCCAAATTTAGCGCCCCGCATTATTACCTCACCATTGAGGTGATGATGGATAACGCAAAATCTTCCAGAACTCGGATCAATGAACTACCAGATACAAAGGTGTCTTTTAATGACATGGTTGTTAAGGCCTGTGCAATGGCCCTCAAGAAGCATCCCCAGGTAAATACAACCTGGAATGCCGATACTACGCGTTATAACCATCACGTACATGTTGGGGTTGCCGTAGCTGTTGAGGAAGGTTTGGTAGTACCGGTATTGAAGTTTACGGACCAAATGACCCTTACACAAATTGGGGCTGCGGTTAAGGATCTGGCGGGAAGGGCAAAAATCAAAAAATTAAGCCCGGCCGAAATGGAGGGCAGTACCTTTACGGTTTCCAATCTGGGGATGTTCGGGATACTGGAATTCACCTCTATAATAAATCAGCCGAATTCCGCTATACTTTCTGTGGGCGCTATTGTAGAAAAACCGGTTGTACGGAATGGTGAAATCGTTGTAGGAAGTGCCATGAAAGTGACGCTTGCCTGTGACCACAGGACTGTAGACGGTGCCACCGGAGCTCGGTTTTTGCAGACCTTAAGGGCCTATCTGGAAAATCCTGTGACCATGCTGGCCTGATGGCTCATTTAACATAAAGTTCACTGGGCAATCTTGTGGTACAGGTTTTGGTCATTATTATGTCTGGTGTCAGGCTCGGAAATAGATTTTCAGTATATGGCACAGCTGGCCGACAGAATTAACAGGATGGTCTCGGGACATCATGTGCCATCCTATACTAAACCCCATACCAATAATGGCTAAGGTAATTATTACAGGTTCGAGCAGAGGTATTGGCTATGAGCTTGCCAGGTTATTTGCCTTTAACGGACATAATGTCCTTGCACTTTCAAGAAACACAGTGCCCATAACAGAATTAGATCACCCTAATATTTCTTCTTTTCCTTTTGATATATGTAAAAAGGATGACTTAACTGAGCTCTCGAACTTTTTAAATGAACCTTGGAACTCGGTTGATGCCCTTATCAATAATGCCGGAAAACTCCTAAACAAACCTTTTTCGGAAACTACGACAGCGGATTTTGAAGAAGTGTATAAAGTAAATGTTTTTGGAGTTGCGGAGATCATCAGGACTGTTTTACCAAAAATGAATAGGCAGGGTCATGTAGTCACCATAAGTTCTATGGGAGGGGTTCAGGGGAGTATGAAGTTCCCGGGACTGGCGGCATACAGCTCCAGTAAAGGTGCAGTAATTACCTTAACGGAAATCCTGGCGGAGGAGTTTAAGGCAACAGGACCCTCTTTCAATGTCCTTGCACTGGGAGCGGTACAGACGGAAATGCTGGAGGAAGCATTCCCCGGGTATCAGGCATCCGTATCGGCCTTGGGGATGGCCGAGTACATTATGAATTTTACCCTTACAGGACATCGGCTATTTAATGGCAAATTAGTGCAGGTTTCCAGTAGTACTCCGTAGAGATAGCACTAAAAAGTTTCTATTTCCCGCAGGTCGCCCCTGATATTTTCACACCGAGTGATATGTCTATTAATCGAAAAGAATTCCCCGTAGATTGCTGATGCAGCTCTGATGAAACGGCATGGGAGCATCCGTATAGGCCGTTATTTCTGCAATTTCTTCATTTAAGGAGTAGGCATAGAATTCCATTGCCTGTTTTTATGTGCCCGGAAATGCAATGCTTTGAATTAAGGATGTCATAGGCATTGTTCTAAATTGTGGTAAACAGGCGATCCAGGATGATCATTGTTTGGCCTATTGCACGCTCCGGAGTAAGGGAAGTGTCCGAGATGCCGGAGACTACCCTGGAAATATTATGGTCTACCAGTTTGGGCAGTGTCCAGGTGCTTACCGGGGCAGCGGTAAGGTAGGCGGAAAAGTTGTGATGCCCCGATCCGGGCCGTTCCCCAATGATATGTACAATGCCCTTATTTTGAGAGGTATTATGATGGCCTCCGTACAGGATCTCTCCGCAGGCATATCCCGCGCGAACCCGGCCGTGTTGTATAAGAATATTTTCCCGGCCCACCGAATACCCCTTGTTGCCCAGGGTGGTTTTTAAACCTTCTAAAAAGGGCATCAGATGACCTTTATCCATTAAAGCCCGGGGGTTCAGGCCGTCTGAAATGATGATCTGGATGTCCGGAACACGTCCTTCCCATTGGTGGCGAAGATTTTTCAGTGCACGGACAGCATCGGGGTTTAACACTTCCCCGGACTCAGGATGATATACATAATCCTTTCTGTCCTCGGAGGTGGTGATTATTGGAATTGCATAGGGGATGGCTTGCACAAACGCATCGGTCATTTCAGTCCACAGGCTTACTTTGGCATCGTCGTAAAGGGACTTTACCTGATGCTCCAGTCCGGGTTCCAGATCCCAGATACGTTCTCCATGACCTTCGGCAATAGGAACACCCCGTTCCCGTATTTGGGCAATTATTTTTTTCCCTTCCTTATAGATCTCATTTTTACTTCTGGTGTCCCACATGGCCAGACGATATTTGTAATATACCCAAACGGGGTCTCCAAAATGGCCGGTAGGCCTGCCATCTTTATCGATCACTTCCAATTTTTTAAAGAAGTCCCACATGGCATCGTTTACCTTGTACCCAAACTGCTCCCGCACCCTTAGGTGGTCACTGAAAGAAGTGGTAAGATAACTGAGCATAGGGTCATTCTTGGTAGGAAGGGCCATCAGATAGGCCGGGTTAGCAGGCATCACCTGTGTTATGCACCAGTCCAGATCTTCCAGGCTCACGTCCATATGCAGGGTGGAGCAGATGTCCAGCCCAATAGTAAGACCGTGTAGTTTTCCCATTACAGTATCTTCCAGGCAACAGCGCACCAACTGTTCCTTGGTTTTAAACACTTCCGGACCAATAAATCCGGCTACATCATTAACATGTACCCAAGGGGTATTTTCGGGGGTTTTATTCCGGGACATTTTCAATTTTAAGGCTCTCAAAAAACCGTATTTGCGAGCTTCGTGAAGGACCATATCAAATCCCTGCCCATGCCCGTTTGTAAAATCGGCTCCCTGGCCGGTTTCAGCATACAGCCCATACCGTCCAGACCTCGTGGAAATATGCCCAATCATTTTATCGATAGTAACATCAAAAGTATTATTAGCCTCTACCGTGCCGGCCAGGCTTTGAAACCAGATACCTGTAGTGCCCGGTTGTATTTTCTCCACCTCTGCCTGAACGTCTATATGGGCCAGTACACAATTGGGCATAATATCTTCCAGACCGAAGGTGGTAAGGAGATTAAAAAGTGCTTTTTCGATTTTGGCTACAGAATCCGGTTCGCCAGACACGGGATTGGTTCCCAATACCAGATCCCCCACCGCATAGGACCAGGCATCGAAGACCTGCCATACAATGTCGTCCTCATGATCCGTCGGGGAGTTGGGTTGTACGCGGGCGCTCATATAGCCCTTGCTTCCTATTTCGCTATTGGCCAACGGGTTGAAAACTTTTTTGCCGACCTGAATCAGCTCTTCATTTGTCATCAATTTAACCAGGCAACCGATAATATCACTACCTAGTGAAGGCATAATTTTTTTTATTTCTTCTTCCGGTTCATGCAGGATATAATCCTTAAGTTCATCCATAGTCCATCCGTGAAGTTCTTCATTTGCCCCAGCTATTGTAGAATCCTGAATGAGTTTGTAAATACCGTCTTCGTAGACAGAATTTTTGTTTAAATCCCCTATTCTGGTATGGCACAGCAGTTTTCTTGCCCGCTCTCGTGAAAGGTTGTCAGCTGCCGCCACATCAAGGCTTAAATCCCCTTCCTTAAACTCATTGGCGGCTCCCAGAACCTGCCGGTATAGCGTAATGTCTTGTTTCCCTCGGATTCTTTTTACATAAGAAAAAATATCTTCTTTTTCCTTAATAGAACCAATGGTTACCCCACTTTTAGTTTGGTCCGCAGGAGTAACGGAGGCAAAACTTCTTTGGTTGAGGAAGGCGACTGAAGTACCAATAACCCCCACTTTAGTTAGAAATTCTTTTCGGCTAATCCTTTCCATATGCTTGTTTTTTAAACCATTTATTTCTTCCTTTAGCAATTACACTTCCTTAGCCAAAGGCAGGAGGTATTGAAGGTTGTTTGAAAAGCAACATTCTCATCAAAATGTCATGCTGGGCACATTCGAAATCCCAGTTCTCCGTAATGGGATCAGCTCTTGGTCCGCCTGGCTGGGTTCTGACGGAGGCCCAGGATGACATGCCCAATAGGGTATCCTAAACGACTTTTCAAATCGGTGTCTTTTCTAGTCAATGGCGATTAATATCCTGTGTTTCGGGAATTGCTGTCATCCCTAAGTTAAAAATTTTTATTGAGGCCGTCAATCTGTTATACCATTTATTAAAAACTTATTTTTGTTCCCATGAATGCCGTACTTCATAAATACCTTCCTGAACGGGCTGTTGCGCCCTGTTTTGAGCTAATCAAGGCATATGGAGTAAATTTAAAAGTGGTTGATCAAAGAGTAACCCGACACGGGGATTACAGAAAGTTGCCCAATGGAAAGCATCAAATTACCGTTAACGTCAGCCCGAATAAATATCGATTTTTAATAACCCTTATCCATGAAATTGCTCATTTAGTGGCCTTTGAGAAATACGGAAGACGAATTAAGCCCCATGGTTTGGAATGGAAGAAGACGTTTCAGCATATGATGCTACCATTTATCAGGCCTGAGATATTTCCTTCCGGTCTATTGCCCCATTTGGCCAGACATTTCAGGAATCCTAAGGCCAGTAGCACTACCGATGCCAATTTATCCATAGCGTTGAAGGAATTTGACAGGCCTACGGATAAACTCTGTGTGTTTGAATTATCTGTCGGGAGTGTATTCCGGCTTTACAACGGCAAATTATACAGAAGAGGGGATAAACGTGTAAAACGATATGAATGTATTGAGCTGGCAACGGGAAGATTATATCTCTTTCAGCCTAATGCGGAAGTGGAATTGGTACGTTAATACAAACTTATGAACAAAAATTATTACGCTATAATAATGGCAGGAGGCGTTGGTTCCCGTTTCTGGCCGGTGAGCACCAGTGATTATCCCAAGCAGTTTCACGATATGCTGGGAAGCGGATCCACACTCGTTCAAAAAACTTTTAACAGGCTAAATTCCTTTATTCCAACCGAAAACATTCTTATTCTTACGAATAAAAGATACAATGATCTGGTCCTGGAACAGCTTCCAATGATCAATCGGAATCAGGTCATCCTGGAACCTGCGATGCGCAATACGGCACCCTGTATTTTGTATGCTGCTTTAAAAATCCATAAAAAGCATCCAGACGCATCCATGGTAGTTGCCCCAAGCGACCACTGGATCGAAGATGAAAAGGCCTTTGCCAGGGATGTCCTTACATGCCTGAAAAAAAGTGTTCAGGAAGAAGTGCTCTGTACCCTGGGCATAAGACCTACATTTCCCAACACCGGTTTTGGGTATATTGAGTATTATGACAGCAACAATACTTTAAAAAAAGTAAAACAATTTCGGGAAAAACCAAATTATTCAACCGCTAAAGCGTTTTTGGAAAAGGGAAATTTTCTCTGGAATGCAGGTATCTTTATTTGGAGCGCAGGAGCTATTGTTAATGCATTCAAAAAATATCAGTCAGAACAATACGCCATCTTCGCAGAGGGATTGCCACTTTATAATACTGATAAAGAAGAGGGCTTTATAAGGGAGAACTACCCGTGCGCAGCCAATATTTCCATAGACTACGCTATTTTGGAACGGTCCGATGCTATTTATGTGTTACCCGCAACTTTCGACTGGAACGATCTCGGTAGCTGGGGATCCCTGTACGAAAAACTGGAAAAGGACGTTGATGATAATGTCCTTGTGAACGGAAAGATTTTAAGTGAAGACGCCCGGGGCAATATGATCAGAATGCCTGAAGGTAAACTCGTTGTCATTGATGGGTTACAGAACTATATTATAGTGGATAAAAAAGAAGTGCTATTGATCTTTCCTAAATCCAAAGAGCAGGATATCAAAAAGGTTTTGGAAAAGGTAAAAGATAAATTTGGAGATCAGTATTCATAGGTTATTAGTGAAAATTTAGATCAGGATATTCGTGCCCCAACAAGCAATGGGAACCAAGTAAGGACGAAGTTAAAAAGGACTTTCAGGTAGTACAAAAAAGTTTCTTTCCGAGTTGTTGGATATTCGGCAAAACACTGGCCTGGGGGCAACCAAGGATCTATAATAGCTGATATCCCTTTTAAGGGACATACTAACTGGATACTGGGATGCTCTATTTTTATAGTTTCCGTAGGTTTAAATGCAAATTCTACGGCGGTTGTTATCGGGGCCATATGGATATCGCCTTTAATGGGGCCTATTCTTGGTATTGGTATGTCCATTGCAATAAATGACATAGATCTACCCCGGACGAGATGAAATATGTTGGCGAGCTGTACGAATCTAAAAAAGCGGAATTACTGGATAAAGATGAACGCATAGCGTTCCTGGAGTCAGAAATTGTTGACCTGGGAAGAATAGCTTCGAGACAAATTCCTTTTGCCGATATAAGCGTAGAGGCTAAAACCAATTATCAAAACCTGTCCACTTTTGGATCCTCTCATACTATAATAACGGATTTTAACAGCTTAGACACTGTTCCGCTGTGCGAAGTGACATGGAAAGATCCGTCCAACAGAGGTAGTTTCGAGGACGATACAAAAAAAACTAAAAGATTGGCTTAAGCTCCGTTTAAAGAATAAAAAATCCAGATCAGAGCGGCTAAAGATTAATTTCTTTCTTCAATATACATCTGGCGTACCTTCTTGAAAAGTTCCGAGGAATAAACAAAATTGGTAACAGCGGCATTTTCCGTCTTAAAGATCTCTTTGTTGGTGCCTTCCCATTCTTTTATCCCATCTTTGAGAAAGATAATCTTTTCGCCTATCTCCATGACCGAATTCATATCATGGGTATTTATCATGGTGGTAATATTGTACTCCTTTGTGATTTCCTGAATAAGATTATCGATCAGAATGGCTGTTTTAGGATCGAGGCCTGAGTTTGGTTCATCACAAAACAAATATTTTGGATTCATAACTATGGCTCTGGCAATGGCAACTCTTTTTTTCATCCCACCCGAAATTTCTGCAGGATACTTGTTATGGGCATCAATTAAATTTACGCGTTTCAGAACAAAATCTACCCTATCCCGCATTTCTGATTTCGATTGCTTGGTAAACATATCCAGGGGAAACATTACATTACCTTCAACCGTCATCGAATCGAAGAGGGCGCTTCCCTGAAATACCATTCCCATCTCCTGCCGCAAGTCCCTTTTTTCATCCCCGGAAAGTTGAGAGTATATTCTGCCTTCGTACGTAATTGTTCCCTCGTCCGGTGTTATTAGTCCCAACATGCATTTCATAAACACCGTTTTTCCTGAACCGCTTTGTCCAATGATCAGATTGGTTTTCCCCTTTTCAAATGAGGTTGTAATGCCCTTTAGGACAGGACTGTCTCCAAACGATTTGTACAAATTTTCTACTTCTATCATTAGCCCAGCAACAATTGAGTAAGTATGTAATTTACAATAATGATGACCACACTGGTCCATACAAATGATGTGGTACTGGCTTTGCCAACCTCCAGGGCCCCACCTTTCATGTAGTATCCATGATAGGAGGGAACGGTGGCAATAACAAAGGCAAAAACAATAGCTTTTATAAAGGAATAGCTAACATGAAATGGAATGAATTCTGATTGTAACCCCTCTATAAAATCTGCGCTTGGGCTAAAGCCACCGAAAACGGCAGCGATCCAACCGCCAAAAATACCCACATACATGGCGATCGCAATGGCAAAAGGATAAAATAGCATCGCAATTATTTTTGGAAAGACCAGATAATTCAGCGAGTTTATTCCCATGACTTCCAGAGCATCGATCTGTTCGGTTACCCGCATGGTGCCAATGCTGGAAGTAATATAAGACCCTACTTTTCCGGCCATGATAATTGAGGTAAATGTAGGCGCAAACTCCAAAATAACGGATTGTCTTGTTGCAAAACCTATGAGGCTTTTAGGGAGCAGGGGACTCGTAAGGTTTAAAGCTGTCTGTATGGCGACTACCCCCCCGATAAAAAAGGAAATAAAAATAATGATCCCCATAGAACCGAAGATCAATTCATCTATTTCCTTTAAAATCAGTGATTTCATCACCGGCCATTTGGTTGGTTTCTTAAAAACCTCCTGAACCATAATCGCATAACTGCCAATAGATGCTAGGTAGTTCATGTAATGCTGATAGACTTCTGGGTGCAAAAGTAACAATATTAGCCGTCTTTTGATCTTCAAAGAAATTTTTAAAGGTTTATTTACACTTATGTCCGGTTAAAGACGTAAGACCGCTGCGCTACAAGACATAAGACGCAAGACTTGATCGTGACCAACTGAAAATAATATAGTTGATTCCGGGTGCCAAAGGTACATCCATACTTGTTGGCAATGTATGAAAAGCAAGCCCTTGGATGACAAATATAATGGGAACGCCCAATATACTTGCAGTTTTGTATTTTTTAAAAAGTTTTACCGGACAACAATAGTTTATTTAATTATTTTTGGTTCGATTAAATTTTCAACATGTCACAAAAGAAATATTTTCTATATTTTATGGCCCTTGTTTTCTGTCTGGCCCCCCGCCTAAGCAGTGCTCAAAAAAGGTCTGATCCCAATGATAAAGGACCGTATACCACCCCAAAATTAGTGGTGGGAATCGTAGTGGATCAGATGCGATACGATTATCTGACCCGCTTCTGGGACGATTACGATGAAGGCGGATTTAGACGCCTCGTCAACGAAGGTTTCAATTGTAAGAACAATCATTTTAACTATGCGCCCACAAGCACCGGCCCGGGCCATGCTTCGGTCTATTCGGGAGCAACCCCCTCCGCACATGGGATCATTGGCAACAGCTGGTATGACAAGGTCACCGAGGAAGTGGTTTACTGTGCCGGTGATGATTCCTTTACTTCCATTGGAACTACTTCCGTTGCCGGGCAAATGTCTCCGCACAGAATGAATGTTACCACTATTACGGACCAATTACGACTCCATACACAAATGCGGGGAAAGGTGATCGCAATTTCCCTTAAAGACAGGGGAGCAGTACTTCCGGGAGGGCACACTGCCAATGCGGCTTATTGGTTTTACGGTGCAGGGGAGGGGAATTGGATAACCAGTTCCTATTACATGAATGAACTTCCGGGATGGGTGAAGGATTTTAATGCTTCCAATGCTGTTGAGCAGTATAAAAAACCTTGGAATACTCATAAAGATATTAACACCTACGTGGAAAGCGGTTCCGATAGTACCGGTTATGAGAGCGCATTCGCAGGAGAAACGGCCCCGGTTTTTCCACACAATATTCCCGCGCTCTGGAGTGAAAACGGAGAGTTTGAGTTGCTTAAAGTAACGCCTTATGGTAATAGTATTACAACGGATTTTGCTCTGGCAGCCCTGGACGGCGAACAATTGGGGAAAGATGGGATTACCGACTTTTTAGCGGTTAGTTATTCGAGTACGGATTATATAGGGCACAAGTTCGGCGCAAATTCAAAGGAAGTTCAGGATACCTATGTGCGGCTCGACAGGGATTTGGAACGTTTATTCAAAGTATTGGACAAAAAGGTTGGTGTGGGAGAATACAGTGTCTTTCTGACCGCGGATCATGCGGCTATAAACGTTCCATCATATCTAAAAGATCAAAAGATCCCGGCAGGGTATTTCAACTCCAAAGAAATCCTTACCAAATTCACGGAATTTTTAAAATACAAATACGGTACCACGGATCTGATAAATAATTCCTCCAACAACCAACTTTTTTTAGATCGTAAAGTTATTCGCAATTTGGATTTGAGCGTTAGGGAGGTTCAGGAAACACTGGCGGCAGAATTAGTGGGCTATGATGCCTTCGACCGGGTGTACACGGCCTACCAAATGCGAAATAATGAGTACACGGAGGGGATTGCAGCCATTCTTCAAAATGGTTATAATCAAAAACGGTCTGGTGATATTTTACTTGTACTTAAGCCCGGTCTTGTAGAGTATCCCAAAACCGGATCAACCCATGGGTCTCCCCAGATCTATGACACGCACGCACCACTATTGTTCTTTGGAAAGGGAATTAAAAAAGGCAGTACCGTCTCCAGGACGGAAATACCGGATATTGCCCCGACAATAGCGGCTTTATTGGGAATTGCATTTCCTAATGGCACCACAGGGAAACCCATTGTAAAGGTATTAGAATAGTTTTGACCTGATGCTCTTCCAACGAAGTTTACGTATAAATTTCCCTTCCTCCCTGCTTACTAAATACGCCTTGTTCTCTGTTCGCGCCTTGGAGTATCCAAGGAAATTATCAAGGAACACTTTGTACCTCTTTTGCTTCCAGGCCATCTTCAGGGAAGCTATACAAGTGATCCGAAAACCGTACCTCATGGCATACATGGCCTCGCCCTGTAGCAGTCTGGCCATTTTATCGTACACCTTACCTACGGGGCGCAAATGCTTTATCTTAAGTGAATTTTCCGTATAAATTTCAAAGCCGTGAAATTGTGCCAGGAGCTCATCTACCGTATCCCAGCCTATGGCAGTTTTCAGGCCGCCAATTGCGTCGAAGCAAGAGCGGGTGTATGCCTTAAAAGCTCCCCGCACGTGATTTTTGTTCATTGGATGGTTTAATTTCCATTCCCCCGAGAGCGACTTTTCATATATAAACCCGCCTGCGATGCCCACTTCGGGATGCCCGGCAAAAATGTAGGCGATTTTTTCAAAGTAATCCCCGGGAAGGACAATATCCGCATCGAGTTTTACGACAAAGTCATAGTTTGTATCCAGTTTTTTAAGGCCCTGATTAAAAGCATTGATAACTTTACTCCCGGGAATATGGATGGAAGAAGTTGAAATTTCTATTGAATCTATACGATCGTACTGCGCAACGAATTTGTCAATAATGGACTGTGTGTTATCAGTAGAATTATCATTTACAACAATTATTTTTTTCGGTAAAAGCGATTGTCTTATTACGGAATTGAGGGATTCTGCCAGAAAGGTTTCTTCGTTATGGGCGGGTATTATAATATAATAGTCCATGAGATAAAAAATCCAAATTCCAAAAAGTAACCGTTCAAAATATTTGAATCCGGAATTTGATCATCGGTACTTCTTAACGCTCTGCATATACAATATAATAGCGGGGTGTAAAACGACGTAATAACGGTCGGAACCCAATTTTTTTTACAGGGTTCGTCCATTTCTCGCTGTCCTTTATTTTCCATCCGGCTTTCTCCAATAACCAATCGAACTGCCAATCCTCAAACTCGTGATAGTGCCGGTCCCAGGGATCCGTTTTGCTTTTGTAGGCAGGAGAAAACCATAATCTTAGCGGGATGCTGGCAATTAACTTTTCAGCCTTCAATTCCCTAAGTAGGGGAAACGGGGCCAGCATATGTTCAAAAATTTCAAAAGCTGTCACTACCTGTGCCTTTGATCGCAAAACGGCCGAAAAATCCAGATCCAGATCTTCTCCCCCGGTATTCTGTACGGCATAACCTTCGCGTTTCATAATTAACGAAAAAGGATTTTCTCCGCCAAGGTCTAATATGGCTTCCCCGGTCGAAATGTGTTTTTGAAGGAAATTTAGAGTATGTTTAAAACGCTTGTTTGGAAAGGTGTTTTCATACATATTGTCAACATCTGTATACGAAGGCGTTGATATTCATTCCGGCGCCCACACTTGCAAAGATAACAACATCACCTTTTTGGATGCTTTGATTTTCAATTTTTCCATGTTTTACCATGTGGAACAAGGTAGGAATTGTGGCCACGGAGCTATTCCCCATTTCCCGGATATTCATAGGCATAATGCCTTCCGGTGTATCCAGGCCATATAGTTTATAAAATCGCTTCACAATTGCCTCATCCATTTTTTCATTTGCCTGGTGGATAAATATCTTTTTAACTTCCCTAATTCCAACCCCGCTAAGGTCCAGACAGTCTTTTATTGCTTTTGGAACGTGCGTAACCGCAAATTCATAGATCTTTCGCCCATACATTTTAATGTACCGTTTGCTGACATCGGTTTCTTTATCGTTGGAATCTCCGAGGAAAAGAAAATAGGCTTCCCCATTGGCATGAGTTGCTGATGTATGGGATAGAATCTCGCCATGGTTCTCGGATGCCTCAATTACAACTGCACCGGCCCCGTCAGAATAAATCATGGAATCCCTGTCGTGCGGATCTATAACCCGCGATAAAGTTTCGGCACCTATTACCAGACATTTTTTGGCCATTCCGCTTTTAATGAAGGCACGGGCCTGGATAACACCTTCTATCCATCCCGGACATCCGAAAAGCAGGTCATAGGCCACACAGCCCGGATTTTTAATTTCCAGTAAATGCTTCGCCCTGGTGGCCAGACTCGGGACGGTATCACCCTGGGATGTGCCAAAGGGAATGTCCCCAAAATTATGGGCAAAGATGAGATAATCCAGAGTTTCCGGATCGATACCAGAATCCGCAATGGCACTTTGGGCGGCTAAAAATCCAAGATCCGAAGTGTTCAGTTCCTTTTTGGCGTATCGCCTTTCCGCAATTCCGGTTATGGCCTGAAATTTTTCAATGATTACCGCATTGGGATGTCCAAATGATGTGCCGTCATTATCCAGAAAGCGCTGTAGTTCAAAATCCTTATTGCTACTGATGACGGAAGGGATATAACATCCCGTCCCGGTGATCGCTGTTTTCATTACAATTATTTTCTGTTAAAATAAAACAAAATAGTCAAAAGGAAAAATAATGCCATTTGTGCATAAGCGGTAATACGATGTTCACCTCAAAGGTAAATTACGGGAATTAACTACAAAAATTATGACAAATCGGGAAAAGTTGCGCTTAATAGCTACTACTCCACCCCGGCATATGCTTCTATAGGGGCACAAGTGCAGATTAAATTACGATCGCCATATGCATCGTCCACCCGCCTGACACTGGGCCAGAACTTGTTATCGAAAACATAGGACAAAGGGAATGCAGCTTCCTGTCTGCTATAGGGAAAATTCCAGTGATCGTTGGTAACCATAGCTAAAGTGTGCGGGGCATTTTTCAGTAAATTACTTTCGCCATCGGTTATATTATCTATTTCTTCCCGTATTGCGATCATTGCATCACAAAAGCGGTCCAATTCCGCTAAACTTTCGCTTTCCGTTGGCTCTATCATCATTGTCCCTGCTACAGGAAAGGATACTGTGGGGGCATGAAAACCGTAATCCATAAGGCGCTTGGCTATGTCCGTTACCTCAATATCTTTTTGTTTAAATGGCCTGCAATCAATGATCATTTCATGGGCAGCCCTTCCTTTTTCTCCGGAATACAGAACGTTATACTTACCGTTTAACCTGTTTTTAATGTAATTGGCGTTTAGTATGGCCATTTCGGTAGCTTTGGTAAGGCCACGTTCGCCTAACATTTTCACGTACGCATATGAGATCAGACATACCAGTGAACTTCCCCAGGGAGCCGCGGATATTGCGGTGATAGCCTCTTTGCCTCCGGTCGTCACTACAGGATTTCCCGGCAGAAAAGGAACCAATTGCCCAGCCACGCATATGGGGCCTACTCCAGGCCCCCCACCCCCATGGGGTATTGCGAAGGTTTTGTGCAGGTTTAAATGACAGACATCCGCCCCTATGGTTGCCGGGTTGGTTAGGCCTACCTGGGCGTTCATATTGGCGCCATCCATGTACACCTGCCCCCCATGATCGTGTATTAGTTTTGTAATGCGCTTTATGGAAGATTCGAAAACGCCATGAGTGGAAGGATAGGTCACCATTAAGGCTGCAAGGTTATCTGAATGTATTGCTACTTTCTCTTCTAAATCGGTTACATCTATATTTCCTCTTTCATCAGTTTTGGAAACTACTACTTTCATTCCGGCCATTACCGCTGAAGCAGGGTTAGTGCCGTGAGCCGAGGCCGGAATAATACAAACATTTCTTTGGGTTTCGCCCCTCGATTCATGAAAAGCCCTGATAACCATTAGTCCGGCGAATTCTCCCTGGGCGCCGGAATTAGGCTGGAGCGATGTCCCTGCAAAACCGGTAATAGTGGAAAGGTCCTTTTCCAGTTCTTTCAGAATAATTTGGTAGCCTTCTGCCTGTTCCACGGGCACATAGGGATGAATATTGGCCCATTGCGGCATACTCAACGGCAGCATTTCAGAGGCCGCATTTAATTTCATGGTACAGGATCCCAGAGAGATCATGGAATGGTTTAATGCGAGGTCTCTGCGTTCCAGTTTTTTCAGATAGCGCATGAGCTCGGTTTCGGAATGAAAAGAATTAAAAACTTCATTCTCCAAAAAAGGGGTATCCCTCTTAAGGTTATCCGGAATAATCTGCTTGCTATTTTCAACTATTCGCGAGTTATTTTTAATTTCCTTTAACTCGGCAAAACATGAAATGATGCCCTTTATGTCCTCCTCCGAGGTTGCCTCATTCACCGATATGGAAATGGAATTCTCATCTATATAGTTAAAATTTATTCCTTTGTTTTCTGCAATTTTCTTTAGCCTGCCTGTATTAGGGACATCAATTTTTAACGTATCGAAAAACACGGCATTCAATTGGTCACAATCAAATTGTTCCAGCCCCTCACTAAGCAATTTAGTCCTTAAATGTACCTGTTCCGCAATATATTTCAGGCCTTCAGGGCCATGATATACGGCGTAAGCACCCGCCATTACAGCCAGCAATACCTGTGCGGTGCATATATTACTTGTGGCCTTATCTCTTTTAATGTGTTGTTCTCTGGTTTGTAATGCCATCCTCATAGCCGGCCTACCGTCCGTGTCCCTGGTAACCCCAATAATTCTTCCGGGAATATTTCTTTTATATTCCTCCCTCGTGGCGAAAAAGGCAGCATGCGGGCCTCCGTATCCCAAGGGGATCCCAAAGCGTTGCGTTGTCCCAACTACCACGTCAACTCCAAATTCCCCGGGCGATCTAAGCAATACCAAGCTCAGAATATCGGCAGCCATAGCCACCTTTATGTCTTTGTCTTTAGCCTTGGTCACAAAATCAGAGTAATCATGTACCTCGCCGTACTTCCCGGGATATTGCAGCAATGCCCCATAGAAATCGGAGGCAAAATCAAATTTGTAATGAGCGCCGATCACAAGCTCAATCCCCAAGGGCCTGGACCGGGTCTTTAAAAGGGATATTGTCTGGGGCAATACTTCATCAGATACGAAGAATTTAGTGACCTCAGCTCTCTTCTGGTCACGGTTTCTGAGCTCAAAAAGCATCGTCATCGCCTCTGCCGCAGCCGTACTCTCATCTAATAAGGAGGCGTTTGCCAGCTGCATTCCCGTGAGGTCACAGATCATGGTTTGGAAGTTCAGAAGCGCTTCCAGGCGGCCCTGGGCAATTTCTGCCTGGTAAGGAGTATAAGCGGTGTACCAGCCGGGGTTCTCCAGAATATTCCTTTTTATGACCGATGGGGTAAGGCTCTCGTGATAACCCAAACCAATGTAACTCTTGAAAACCTTATTTTTTTTTGAGAGTTCATTGATATGCGAAAGGAAGTCGTGCTCGCTCATCGCCTTGTCCAGTCCCAATGGGCCCGAAAGGCGGATGTCATCCGGAATTGTTTCATAAATAAGTTGTTCTATACTCTCAACACCAATTGTTTTCAGCATTTTCGGAAGGTCTTCTTCCCTGATACCGATATGGCGCAATGCAAACACGTCTGTCCTCATATTGCAATCCTATTCTAAAATTAAGGTGCACAAAATTAGGGATTAATTCTCGTAAAATGGATTATTTATGGGTGGCGTAAATTAAAGTTTTTTCACCAAAAGAGAAGGTTATAAACACTTTGGCTACATTTGTTTCATGAAGTTGCTGCGTCGAATATTCGATTTTTATCTGGATGCCAGCATCCACGTAGGGGTATCGGTTTGCAGTCTCATCCTGGTTACCGCTATTTTTTTCGATATTCCCTATGATCCGCACCTAACGTTATTTGTCTTCTTTGCTACCATAGCAAGTTATAATTTTATAAAATATGGTGTGGAAGCGGAAAAATACATATTGGTTTCCAGCGGTTATCACAGGTACATCCAGTTTTTTAGTTTCATAGCTATTGGTTTTGCGGCCTATCATGCCAACTTTTTACCATCCCATGTTTGGATATGGCTTGGGATACTATCCGTATTCATTGGGTTGTATGCTCTGCCTGTATTACCGCGGGCCAGAAATTTGAGGAATCTCGGAATTCTAAAGATCCTTTTGATAGCCTTTGTCTGGGGTGGGACCACTGTGGTCCTTCCTGTCGCCGCCACTACGGATCACCTGGGTTGGGATGTGCATATAGAGGCCGCACAACGCTTTTTCCTTGTCCTGATTTTGATGGTACCTTTTGAAATCAGGGATTTAGCCTATGATAAACCTACGTTAAGAACAATACCACAGCGCTATGGAGTGACGAACACCAAGATTTTCGGAGCTTTTGCGACCATAGCATTTTTCTTTTTTACTTTTTTAAAAGACAATGTAAACTCGTTGGAACTGATAGGAAAGGGAATACTTTTTTTGGCTCTGGGAATCCTTATGTTCATAACGCCAAGGAACCAGTCCAGATACTTCGCTTCTTTCTGGGTAGAGGCCATTCCTATTTTTTGGTGGGGTGCTGTATGGGGTCTGGACAGGTATGCTTAAATGTGTTTTTTAAGTTCGTTTTTCATACGTAATTTATCTTCTTCTGAAAGTGATCGTAATTGAGCTTTTTCGCAAAGCACTGTAAGCTTTTGGTTCTTTCTGGAAAATCCGGCACAGGCTCTACAAAAAAGAATATGAAGTTCTAACTTCATTTTTTCTAAAAATGATGCCTCCTTGTATTGCGTTTTATTGCAAATTATAGCTGCTTCCTCACAAGAGATCATATTTTAAACCAATTTTCATTAAGACAGCCCATCAGCGCCGCTCGCGCACGATGAACCATCACCCACAAATTAGACGGATTTATTTTTAGTTCTTTACAAATATCTTCAGTACTAATTCCTTGTATGGTTTTCATTTTAAAAACCAGAGATTGTTTTTTTGGCAATTTTGAGATGCATTCCTGTATGGCCAGTCCCAATTCCTCATTTTCAATGGCATCATTTTCTCTTAGGCTGTAGGGGTCTGCCACCTGTTCTTCCAGCCAATCTCCATCGGAATCACTATTTAAACTATAATTTATGCGCACCTCTGCCTTCCCTTTTTTCGAATTTATTTTGCGATAGTGGTCTATTACTTTTCGTTTTAGAATGGCAATAAGCCATGTCCTCTCCGCAGCGGTACCCTTGTAATTTTTTGCTGATTTAAGGCCTGCGAAAAATGTTTCCTGTACAAGGTCCTTGGCTATCTCCGCATCACTTACCCTGGCTACCGCATAATTGAATAGGTAGTCGGCATAGAGGTCTACCCACATTTCGGGTTGTAGGTGGTGTGTTGTCATGCTTTTTTTTGTCAGTATCAAAAGTAGTGGAATTTAGTGAATATGCTTATTTTAGATTAAACCTAAGTCCGATGAAATACGATGCGCTTTTAAAGCTTCTACTTCTACTGAACCTGGGCTGTTCACAAATAAAGACAAAACCTATCACAGAACTTTCACAAAAACATGCTAAATCTGTTGTTTTAGTAGATGTAAGAACGCCTGAAGAGTTTGCTGCCGGACACCTGGGGAATGCCGTTAATATCAATTGGTTAAGCAGGGATTTTGTAAATCGATTCAATGCGGTCGACAAGGAAAAAACTGTTTATGTATACTGCGAAAAAGGAGGCCGCAGCGCTAAAGCGGCGAAAGTGCTGGATTCTTTAGGGTTTAAAGTGGTTGATTTAACGGGAGGGTATGATGCTGTGATGAAAAAAAGGAAATAATACATGGAATTTAAGGTAGATGCTGATCTGGTTCCCTTGTTCCGAGGCCTGGTTTCCGGGCTGCAGCCGTTTGCAAAGGCACAGGAGGTGGAACTACTGTTTCAAAGTCCTCTGCAGCATTTATATGCTTCTTACAATCCGGAAGAGACTTTGTCTGAAATAACGGTTTTATTGAGCCGCATTATCACGTTTACACCACAAACCTTTAAAGTATTGGTGTGTATGGCAAGGTGCTCATCCGGCAACGATTGCTGCAACCTTACCATAACAAATACAGGTGTGGATCTTTCCAAATTAGGCGAGATTATTTCTTCTGTCAGTACAGGATTGAAGGTGGAAAACCTGAAGAAGGGTACCCGATTTATAATTGAAATTCCTACCGTACAGAATTCAAATATGGCTGCAAATTCGGGAGTATCCGGTCTGTTGCCCAAACAGTATCCGAGGTATTATTCAGAAATAAATAAAAGACTGTCCAGCCATTTCTCCAATATGGACACATTAGAGATTGCCGCCAAACAGAGAGGCCATAGCGAGGGAATATTTCTTAAAAAAATAAATGCGGTGATACGTTCGCATATGGACAACTCTGAATTCAAGGTAGATCATATGGCCAATGCAATGCCCCTCAGCAGGGCACAATTATATAGAAGGGTGAAGGCTTTGACTAAAATGTCGCCAAGTCAATATTTGCGGTTCGTGAGATTGGAAACCGCCAAGAATTTATTGCAAGCCAGGGATAATGACCTCAATGTTACCGAGGTATGCTATAAAGTAGGTTTTGCCAGCACGAGTCATTTCACAAGATCATTTCAAAAGGAATTTGGCTTTAACCCTTCCTACTACAAATAATGGCGGAATGCAACGGCTGTGCAATTTTTTGCAACATGGCGTAAAATTCAATGACGGTTTAATTTCTAACTTTGAGTTATAATTTAAGGGTATTAGCAATCATTAAAATCTTTAACATGGAAAATTTAAAAAAGAACAGGGAATTTATCGTAAAGTACTTTAACGCTATCTCGGGAGTTACTAAAACCCCTGAACTTTGTGAGCAATACACGAATGATGAAAAGTTGGTAGAACATATTCAGTTTTTTGACGGGGCATTTCCCATGTATGAATTGTTTATCGAAGAAATGGTCACTGAGAGCAACAAAGTGGTGGTCAGAGGAAGGGCCACCGGAATCCACAAAGGGGAATTAAATGGTATTCCACCTACCGGAAGAAAAATGGATCTTCCGTTTGTAATACGGTACACCATAGAAAACGGACTTATTACCGACCACTGGCTGATAGCGGACCAGATGATCCTTATGGAGCAATTAGGGGTGGCCGAACCTCAGAGCGAAACAACAGCTGAATAATTTAATCGGGATAAATTAATTTTGATAGATTGAGCGCATAATTTATAATAATCGCTCAACGGATGGCTAATTTATTATTAGCGTGTGGCATTGCGGATGGCCACGTATTTCCCTTGGGTCGATTCCTTCTATTGGGTCCAGGGCTTGCCCTGGGGTTTAATGCCATTTATTATCCCACTTTTCTAATGAGCCCTGCCCGCTGCAATAACGCTTCTATTTTTGGTTCGCTACCCCTGAAACGCCTGTACAATACCATGGGTTTCTCGGTACCGCCCTTAGAGAGCACATGCTCCTTGAATTTTGCCGCAACCTCCGGATTAAAAATGCCTTTTTCCTTAAAATATGCAAAAGCATCCGCATCCAGGACCTCCGCCCATTTATAACTGTAGTAGCCGGAAGAATAACCTCCCTGGAAGATATGGGCAAAAGAGGTGCTCATGCAGGTTTCGGGAGTATCGGGATATAAATCAGTTCCTTCAAAAGCATTTAATTCATGCTTTTTAACATCGGTAATACCGGATGGATCCACACCGTGCCAGGACATATCGAGCAATCCAAAGCTGAGTTGTCTTAGGGTGGCAATTCCCTCCTGGAAGTTGGCGGAATCCTTTATCTTCCGTATGAGGTCCATAGGGATCAATTCCCCTGTTTCATAGTGGGTGGCAAAGAGTTCCAGGGCTTCTTTTTCATAACACCAGTTCTCCATAACCTGACTCGGCAGTTCCACAAAATCCCAATAGACAGATGTGCCCGAGAGACTAGGGTAAACGGTATTGGCCAACATCCCATGCAGCCCATGCCCGAACTCGTGAAATAGGGTTGTTACTTCTCTAAAGGTCAGAAGTGACGGTTTGCTTGGTGTTGATGGGGTAAAGTTGCAAACATTGGAAATATGTGGACGTACATTTTTGCCGCCTTCCCGGTATTGGGGTTTATAGGAGGTCATCCAGGCGCCGCCCCTCTTGCCTTTGCGCGGATGAAAATCAGCATAAAAAAGCGAGATAAAATTGCCGGTAGTGTCTTTAACTCTATAGGTTTTTACCTCCTCATGGTATTTATCTACATCATAAACCTCCTCAAATTGTAATCCGAATAATTTTTCAGCTACCCGAAAAACACCTGCAATCACATTTTCCAACTTAAAATAGGGTTTCAGTTGTTCATCGTCCAAACTAAATAGTTTTTGCTTTAATTTTTCGGAATAGTAGGCGCCATCCCACTTTTGCAATCGGTCTACGCCGTCCAATTCAATGGCAAATTGTTCCAGCTCTTTAAATTCTCTTTCAGCCGCAGGTTTTGCCTTTTCCAACAATTCGTTTAAAAAGGCATATACTTTTTCAGGGGTTTCTGCCATACGCTCTTCCAGCACAAAATGTGCATGGGTGCTATATCCTAAAAGCGTGGCGCGTTCATGACGGAGGTTTGTAATTTTCAGAACATTATCCTGATTGTCTAGTTTATCCCCATGGAACCCTTTGCTACCATAGGCCAGGGAAAGTTCCTTGCGCAATTCCCTGTTGCCGGCATATTTCATAAAAGGAACATAACTCGGATAATCCAAAGTAACTAGCCAACCCTCTTTTTTCCTTGATTTTGCCAATTGGGCCGCCGCTTCTTTTGCGCCTTCGGGAAGGCCGTCCAGATCGGATTCGTCCCTAAGGTGCATTTCATATTTATTGGTTTCGGCCAGTACATTTTCACCAAATTTTAATTTTAATTTGGAAAGTTCAGCATCAATCTCCCTAAGACGTTTTTTCCTGTCCTCCGGAAGATTTGCACCGTTTCTGCTGAAGCTTTTATATTTCTTGTCGAGCAAGGTGTCTTCCTCAATGGATAAATTTAGCCGTTCTTTCTGATCGTAAATCGATTTGATTTTTCTAAACAATTCTTCATTCAAAGTGATATCATTGTTAAATTCGGAGAGCAAAGGGGACACTTCCTGGGCAATTTTCTGAATCTCTTCATTCGTTTCAGCGGAATTCAGGTTAAAAAAAATGCTTGAGATCCGTTCCAGTTGCCGGCCTGAAAATTCCAGTGCCTCCAGCGTATTTCTAAAGGCAGGGGGCTCCCTATTTGCTGTTATGGCATTGATCTCGGCTCGGGCGAGCTCCATAGCCTCCAGAAACGCAGGTTTAAAATGCTTATTTTTAATTTTTGAAAAAGGGGCAGTATCGAATTGGGTTAAAAGGGGGTTCATTTTGAGTTTATGAGGTTATCACTTAAGTTATTTCGCAGAGTTGCACGGAGGAAAAGGAGATTCACAGAGGATGTGGAATTTTGCATATTACTGCCAAAGCCACTAGCCAACCGATCACTGATTTTTGAGTTCTTTAGCTCCCCTGATCACCTTTTCTTTTAGCGCTTCTTTATAAGCCAATACTTTTTCTAACATACTTTTATCACTACATCCCAGGATCTGGGCTGCTAAGATGCCCGCATTTTTTGCGCCATTCAAAGCTACCGTGGCCACAGGTACACCCTGGGGCATTTGCAGTATGGAAAGTATGGAATCCCAGCCATCAATAGAATTACCGCTTTTCACGGGAACACCTATTACGGGTAAAGGGGATAATGAAGCTACCATTCCGGGTAAATGGGCAGCTCCGCCTGCCCCGGCAATGATCACTGCAATACCATTTCTATGTGCATTTTTACTGAAGTCGAACAATTTTTCAGGGGTTCTGTGGGCAGATACGATATCTATATCTACCTCAATGTCAAAACCTTTTAGCACATCAACGGCCCCCTGCATTACAGAAAGATCGCTTGTACTGCCCATTACGACGGCTACTTTTTTCATACGTTTAAATTTTTTAATCTAATAATTCCCCGGTGTTTACGTCGGGGTCTAGGTTTAATCGAAAAGAATTCCCCGCGGCTTGCCGCGGGGTTTCCTATGAAACGTCATTCCCGCAAAAGCGGGAATCTAAATGACGGAATTTCTTTTTTCGACCTTTAGGTCGAAATAAAACCGGCGAAACCTGTGCCGAGCCTGTCGAGGTATACCCCTGTAGCCTGCCTGCAGGCAGGGATAGTTGCCCGCCAGAGGCGGGTAAACTTTTAAGAAATTCTTTATTTAATTACGTACTTTTCACTTTAATTGTATTCTTTACCTGCTCTGCTATTTTTCGGGCTTCCTCAATGTTTTCGTTCACTATGGTCACATGCCCCATTTTCCGAAACGGGCGGGTTTGTTTTTTGCCATAGATATGTGGTGTTACTCCATCCATATTAAGGATATCCTCTATGTTCTCATACATTACCTCCCCGGTATACCCTTCTGCTCCTACCAAATTTACCGTAATTCCGGGCAATTTATTTCCGGTATTTCCTAGAGGGAGCCCCAAAATTGCCCTGAGGTGCTGTTCAAATTGATTGGTATAGCTCGCTTCTATGCTGTAATGCCCGCTGTTATGAGGCCTTGGGGCCACCTCGTTTACCAGGATTTTATCCTCCTGTGTCTGAAACAGCTCCACCGCTAAAATCCCAACATGCCGCAGTCCCTGAGACACCTTTAAAGCTACCTCCTTAGCCTTTTCGGCAACCTTATTGTCAATTCGTGCCGGGCAGATGACATATTCCACCTGGTTGGCCTCAGGATGGAATTCCATTTCCACCACCGGATATGCGACTACCTCTCCCTTAACATTCCTGGCCACGATTACGGCCAATTCTTTTTTAAAATGGATCATTTCCTCTGCAAGGCATTCTACATTGGGTAGCCCTTCAAGATCGATTATATTTCGAACGACTTTCACCCCCTGCCCGTCGTAACCAAACTGAGCGGTCTTCCACACAAACGGGAATTGCAAGCCCCCGTTCGTAATACTATCCTCAATTTCGCTCGTATAGGCGAAGCGGACAAAGGGGGCTGTAGGAATTTCTTTATCTGTATAGAATAATTTTTGAGTGGCCTTATTTTGAATAATTCCCAGTGTCCGTGTTGGCGGATATACTTTCAGCCCTTCGTCCTCCAATCTCTCCAGGGCGGCTAAATTTACATTTTCGATCTCAATAGTCAGCATATCCACATTCTTTCCAAAATTGTACACAGTATCAAAGTCGAGTAAATCTCCTTTTACAAATTCATTACAGGCTATTTTACAGGGCGCTTCTTCTGAGGGATCCAGGACATGGGTGGCAATATCCCATTTTCGGGTTTCATACAGCAACATCTTCCCCAACTGTCCTCCTCCTAAAATCCCAAGTTTAAATTTGGATGAAAAATAGTTCATAATATACCGGTCCTTATAATCACATGCTACCGGGGAAGCAAAAATAAGGCTAAATCTTAGAAACCCTCCCGCGACAGTTAAAAAAGAGAAATCAAAATGTTATCTTCGCAGTTCCTTAAGATTCCAACCATTGATTAAGCTTAATGACAAACAATTTGTACCTTATCTCACGGAGGAAGAAATTCTGGCAGCCGTAAAAAAAATAGCGGAAGAGATAGCCAGGGACTACCGGAATGAGATCCCTATTTTTGTAGGTGTCCTCAACGGGGCCTTCATGTTTACTGCCGACTTTTTAAAATTTTACCCGCATCCCTGTGAGGTATCCTTTGTTAAATTGAGTTCATACGGTGGATTAACTTCAACGGGTATTGTGGAGACCCTGTTAGACGTTCCGGATAATATAGAAGGCAGGAGCGTTATTATCCTTGAAGATATTATAGATACCGGCCGTACCCTGCAAAAATTAGTACACATTTTTTCCAATAGCAATGTAAAGGACTTTAAAATTGCAAGCTTGTTCTATAAATCCGAACTCTACAATGGGGAATATGCCATAGATTATTTTGGGATGGAGATCCCTGATAAATTTATTGTAGGTTACGGATTGGATTACCAGGAAATGGGAAGGAATTTAAAGGCAGTATACCAACTAAACCAAAACCAAATGATAAATATTGTTTTATTCGGAAAGCCCGGTGCCGGCAAGGGGACACAGGCGGCTTTTTTAAAGGAAAGGTACAATCTGAAGCATATTTCAACCGGGGATGTGTTCCGCTATAATATTAAGAATGAAACCAAATTGGGAAAATTAGCCCAAAGCTATATGGATAAAGGCGATTTGGTACCCGATGAGGTGACCATAAAAATGCTCCAGGATGAAGTAGATAATAATCCCGATGCCAGCGGATTCATTTTTGATGGCTTCCCGAGAACCGCTGCCCAGGCCGAGGCGTTAGACAATTTTCTGGAAACCAAGGATATGCAGATCGACGCTACCATTGCCCTCGAAGCCAATGATGAAGTACTTATTGAGCGCTTATTGGAAAGAGGAAGGAAAAGCGGCCGGCCGGATGACCAGGACGACACCAAGATCAGAAATCGTTTTGAAGAGTACAATCAAAAGACAGCACCGCTGAGGAAGTACTATGAAACGCAGGGGAAGTTCCACATAGTGGATGGAATAGGGCAAATAGATGATATTAGCGAACGCCTGGTGCGGTTGGTCGACTCAGTGCAACCGGTTGGCAAATAGCGGGTTTGGAATATTTTACGGGTCGGATATGGATATAGACTTGCAGCCTCATTTGGAAAGCGATCCGGTAATTATAAGACCATTAGAACCAACCGACTTCGAAAACCTTTATAATGCTTCGTCAGATCCACTGATATGGTAGCAGCATCAGGACAAGGCGCCATACCCCGAAAAGATTTATGAAATTCTTTAAAGGGTCTCAGAGATTTTTGGGGAGGTTTTTTTAACCGGGATGTGAAGAAACTAATGATAAATCACGTGCTTGGTTCTATGAACAAAGTTTTGTTTTATTAGTGAAACCCCATTTTAATAATCCCGCTTTTTAGCGGGAGCGGTTAAAATGGATGGTTGAACTAACCCCGCTTTTTCAGCGGGGTCTAGGTTTAATACCTCGACCCTTGGGTCGATTCCTTCTATTGGGCCCGG
>JBGTNL010000102.1:0-91864 GCA_041743085.1 Flavobacteriaceae bacterium | reverse complement strand
ATTTTGTATTTTACCCCGCCCGGAACTGCTTAAAAAGCAGTTCCGACCCTGTGCATTCCTCTCTCTTCGTTCGTCGGATGCAAGAGGAGAGGTAAATCGGAAACCCCTAGGCAAAGCCATAGGGGAATTACTTAGATTAAGGCCGTTGACAGACAGTTTATAATACATGTGTAAAAGTTGGATCAATGAATAAACATTCCCGAAATATGAAATACAGCTTGCATTTTTTGATTGGTTTGATGCTTACTATTCATCCTTTGATAGTACGGCCCATGCCCGGGTCAATAGCACAAAACGATTCAATCATATATGTCTGGGATTTCAGCGTCAGTGATGCTTCTATCCGGGAATTAGCCAACATGCTTACCAATGATTTTGAAACAGAGCTGATCAATTCCGGCTTATATACGGTGCTGGAACGAAGGCGTTACAGCCGTGTACTTGCGCATAGAAACATGGAAAATAAGATTACAGAGATCCAAAATCTGCCTGCCATATCCATGGACAGCCTTAGGGCAAATAAAGCGGAGGTGGTGATTTTTGGCGAGGTAAAAGATGATATCAACAGTGGCCAATATGAGGTGTCGGTCACTTTTCAGAATCTAAGCGAAGTGATCCTGAGAAAAGGAAGTATCCTCATAGGAAGGGGATTGATTGCCGACAATCAGACCAGGAAAAATTCAATGAAGGCCTTAATGGGGATACTTCATGCCAAAGAATTGCTGGCTGCCAAAAGGAAACAATACGATCTGATATCAAATATACTGTCAAGCTATATGGTTCGAGTTAAGGATGTTCAAAAGGAATTCAAGGATATCGCCCGCTTTGCGCTAGAGGATAAAAGTTATTTTGACGAACTGGTTAAAACGATTTTTGACTATAATAATATTTTCAATGATCTAAATAGTAATGGTGCCAGATACATTATGGATTTTACAAGGGAGTGGGGTGAGGGACGAGGCCGGGAATTGGAGGAGATCATCTCGGGAATAATGAATGATATCCACAGAACGCATATACTGAAACTGGATAAAGTACGTATCGCCATTTACGAGTACAGGGAAGGTCCTCTAAGCAAAAGTGAAAAAAAGAGACGCAAAGACGAAATCCTCAAGAATATGAACGATCCAACAGATGACCTAAAAAGGCAGATCGATATCATGGATATAAAAATAAATACGTTTCTGTCTCATCTCAATCTCGAAATGAGTGGATAAAATCATCATACAAATATGTTTAATTAAAATACCACCGTTATGAAAGCACATGATTTTTTTAAAAGAATATTGGTTACCTCATTTGTATTTGTTATTGTTAGCTGTGGTGCGGAGACGCTGGCCATTGTTTTTATTCCCGCTTTCGCCGCTACCTGGAATGTGGAAAATGATCCGGATTATAGAATAGATCTACAGCCCGATGCCAACAATAAAAATGTGCCTGTCGGGGTATTTGAAGGAGAGGAAATTCACGACACTAACAGTGATCTCGACGGAAATCCGCTTTCGGGTAGTTTTAACGGGCTGGATATAGAATTTACCATTCAGAGACCAAACAATGTAAATGTACACTATGCCGGTAAAATGCAGACCATAAGTGAAACAGACCACACTGTCATAAAAATCTTTTTGAATTCCCCCGAAGGACCACTGGTTTTAGTGCCTTAACGATGTCGAAAAAAAGGTTGTCACCTCTTTCATCGGTCTCATTCGTTAATTGAAACCCTGCCTAAAGGCGGCAGGCAGGTATGCACTTCAGCGCAAGACTTTCGGTTTCTAAAAACATTTTGGCCATAATAGTTACTGGGTTATTGATTATCAAGGCGTTCCGACTAAATAACGAACAACTTGGTAACCCGATAACCGTTGGCAATTTCATTGCTTTTCAAAACCTCCGCCATAGGACGGACAGGCATGGATTTTCAAACCATAGGAGTGGTTTAGTTCATATGTTTTAGGGGCGATGGTTTTCTGCCTTGGCAGGCCCGGACTCATTAGGGGATTTTTAGAAGGATAGTTCATGGTTGCTTTCAGGACTACTTTGCCGTCCACCCACCATCTACCGTTAGCATGGATCCCACCATATAGCTGCCGGCTTCACTGGCCAGGAATATGGCAGGCCCCTGAATTTCCCTGAGCTCACCCCAACGCGCGAGGGCGGTAGCGCCTACAATAAAGTTTTTGGCCTCAGGGGTATCGGCGATAGAAATATTCATTTCGGTTAAAAAAGGTCCGGGGCAAATAGCATTGACATTAATATTGAATGGCGCAAGCTCCAGGCCCAGGGCCCTTGTCATTTGGACCACGGCGCCTTTACTGGTAGCATAGGGCGTTCTGTTTGCAAGTCCAACCAGCCCCAGGGTACTTGCCATGTTTATGATGCGGCCGCTTCCGTTCTTTTTCATGTAAGGGGTAACTGCCCTTGAGGCATTCCAGGTACCGTCAACATTTACTTTCATTACCTGACTAAATTCTTCAGGTGTTAATTCGTCAATTGCACCTCTGATATTTATTCCGGCACTATTGATAAGCACATCAATAGTTCCGAATTCATTTGCTACCGATGCCGCTACGGACTCCATTTGCGATAAATCGGTAACATTAGCCGCATATGCCTTGGCTTTTACGCCAAAGTCCTTGGCCAACATTTCTGCAGCGGCTTCACCTTCTTCCAAATTCCGGTTTACCAACATAACATTTGCGCCCACTGAAGCAAGTCCGGCTGCCATGGCATAGCCAAGGCCCTTGGAACCGCCGGTGATGATGGCGTTTTTCCCCCTCATGTCAAATTGTTTAATACCCGGTAATACTGATTTACTCATATCTTTGGTCGATTTTTGATTTATAAATTCCCCTGTAGCTATGCCTTGGGGACGGTAGGTTTCAAAAGTTTAATTTATGTGAAGCCCAAATTTTGCTTTGCATACAGCATGGAAGTCCTGTTGTTTTCCATTTCCAGTTTCAATTGTTCCTCTGGCGGCTTATCAGATATGACCGGCAAAGGTCCTTTTACCTTTTGATTTCTGATCTGATGTAAGTACAGTGCCAATTCTTCGGCGGACATTTTATCAAAAGTGGCCCAATATTTTTCGGTCAGACAGGGAATTTTTAAGGGATCCCTGGTGATCATTTCCAAATTGAAACGGATATCGGGATTGTGCTTTTTTATTGTGGTGATCATTCCCTCTATATCCAGATATCCTTCACCCAGGTTCACTTCCGACATCAGGAAACCATCTTCGTATTCCTGAACGCCCATATCCTTTAGATGTACTGCAAAAGCATAAGGAGCCAGGGCTTCTACCACTTCCATAGGATCTTCCAAAAGTGAAATATTATTACCGGTATCCAATGTTACCCCTACCCATTCACTACCAATGATCTTTAGAATTTCCAGAAATTCGGATATCCGCCAGTCTTTGTGATTTTCCACAGCGAGTTTAACCTTGTGTTTTCTCACAATGGGCTCTGCCAACCAAATGGAGTGTATGGATTCTTCCATGAATTTTTCAAAGGCCAGCCGGGTGTCAAAAGTTTCATACCTTCGGCCAGAAAGGCATGCGGTCCTTACCACATCAATACCGGCCTGCCTGGCAGCCTTGGTATCTTCCTCAAAACGGCCCGTGTCTTCGCCATCTTTTGGTAATTTGATTTGACCTTCCAAAAACATGTTCAATTCCTCTGCCCTCTTTCTCAGTTTTTTGGCTAAATCTGTATCCCAGTTACGGATACCTACCTGTATTCCCCCGAAACCAAGCTTACCACAATGCTCCAACATCTCCAGGGCATTCTTGAAAGGTGGATAGAATTCACTCTCCATATTCCTGTACCACCGGATAAGATAAGAAGCTTCCGCAACGCCAAACCGATTCTCCATAAACATGGCTGAAGAGGTAGGGAGAACAGGCATCGACAGGGCCAAAACACCGGCGGAAGAAGTGGTAATAAATTTTCTACGTTTCATGACAAATACAATATTTCTGATTTTAAAGGGTTACAACTAAAGGCTAAAGGGCATCTCTAAAAACCCTACTTTGGTTGCCAACTTGTTCTTTTTCCCGGCTACTTCGTTACCAAAATACTCATTTAGCGCTGCTAAACTCCGCTTTTGGTGCCTTGTATCTGAAAAACATCCCTGCGTTATCATTCCAAACAGAGTTATTAGAGGTGCCCTAAAGTAACCATTTTTAATGGATTGCTCAAGTATGCCGGACATGTGCCGCGATTCTAGTAAAGAGCCCTTCCCCCGCTCAGATCATACGTAAATCCCGTGCTGAAGCTATTCTTGTCCGATATAATAAAACAAGCCATTTCCACAAACTCGTCCAGCGTACCGCAACGTTTCATGGGAATCTTATCTGTCATGTATTTCACCTGTTCTTTAGGCTGTCCGTCCAAAATAGCAGTTCTGATCACCGCCGGCGCCAGGGCATTAACAAGAATTCCTGCTTCTGCATATTCCTTTCCCTGAACCTTGGTCATTCCAATGACTGCGGCCTTTGAGCTCGAATAGGCAAGCATCCCGGCATTCCCGTCCTTCCCTGCAATCGATGCAATATGCAAAACTCTGCCGTAACCCTTCTCCAGCATGTAAGGTGCAACCGCCTTGAACGTATTAAAAGAGCCCAGCACATTTACTGCCAGGACTTTATTAAAATCTTCAAAAGTTACTTCATGACTTTTTATGCCGGTTTTACCCACAATCCCCGCACAATTCACCAGGATGTCTATTTTCTGAACTGTATTTTCAAAATTATCGATTGCGCTTTTTACCTCTGAAAATTTAACTACATCCAGGGCATAGGTATGGGCAGAGTCGGGATAAGCATCCTTAATACCTTTTAATTCTTCCGGGTTTTTATCTATCAAAGCTGTTTTTACGCCCAGTTCCAGTAAACGCTCTGCCAGGGCTTTACCCAAACCATTTCCGGCTCCCGTGATCACTGCCGTTTTGGTGTGCCATTTATCCTTCATTGTTCACAATAGTTATTTAAAATACTGCCTGTACACAAAACTTTCCTCCGAAGTCCCGGAGCTAAAAATAGTTTCGCAATAAGGATTACTATAGTATTGATTATTGAGTTCTGATTAAAATACGAACTACAGGGCAACTCAACCACTTTTTATAATTTCGTTGCTCTTCAAACCTATGGAATTTTAATATATAATGGCTTAGTTTTATTCCACCGAATTAAAAGTAACAAAAGATTATCATAGTTCTGATAAATCCACAAAAGCTCTTTCTATGTGATTGCCATAACATATATAATTTATCAAAAGCGTATTTAGGAACCTACCTTAATTTCATTATATTCACAACGCCATTCCCTGTTTTTAAAGATGGCAGACCAACTTTTTGAATAATGGATAAGAAAAAACAGAAATTACGAAGCGAATCCTGGTTTAATCCGAAGGATGCGAAATCTGCTTTTATTCACCGCTCCTGGTTACGCAACCAGGGGTATCCGGACGATTACTTCAGGGGAAGACCCGTGATAGGTATCTGCAACACCTGGTCAGATCTTACTCCCTGCAACGGGCATCTCCGTGATTTTGCCGAGTTTGTGAAACGGGGAGTACTTGAAGCGGGTGGCGTTCCTTTTGAATTTCCTGTTACAAGCACAGGCGAAATACTTATGAGACCCACGGCCATGCTTTTTAGAAATCTGGCCAGTATGGATACCGAAGAAAGCATACGCGCCAATCCGCTGGATGGAGTTGTCCTTTTGACGGGCTGCGATAAGACAACCCCGTCAACCGTAATGGGCGCCTGCAGTGTGGACCTGCCAACCATAGTTGTCCCCGGCGGACCAATGCTCAATGGTAAATATAAAGGCGAAAGGATAGGTTCCGGAACCTTTGTCTGGCAGCTAAAGGATAAAATTAAAAACGAAGGATTTACACCGGAAGATCAGGTGGAAGCTGAGATTTGCTCTGCCCGGAGCGCCGGACATTGTATGACCATGGGCACGGCTTCCACCATGGCCTGCATGGTAGAATCTTTAGGCTTAACATTGCCGGGCGCAGCTGCCATTCCCGCGGTAGATTCCAGGAAAAAGGTGCTGGCGCAGCTATCAGGGAGACGAATAGTTGAAATGGTGGGGGAAGACCTGAAACTATCCAGGATTCTTACAAAAGAAGCGTTTGAGAATGCCATTAAATTGAATGCCGCGGTGGGGGGGTCAACAAACTTTATTATCCATTTACAGGCCATTGCGGGTAGAATTGGAGTCGATCTGAATTTGAAGGAATTTGATACCCTGGGAAGTAAGATCCCCCTGTTGGTAAATCTTATGCCGTCAGGCAAATTTCTAATGGAAGATTTCTTTGATGCCGGAGGGCTACCGGTGGTGATAAAGGAAATGAAGCAACACCTCCATAATAATGCTATCACGGTTAATGGCAAACCGATAGGGGAAAATAATAAAAAAGCGGAATGTTACAATCCTGAAGTCATAGCACCATTGGATACACCCTTTCTTGAGGAAGCGGGGATCGCGGTTTTGTATGGCAATCTTTGCGAGGACGGGGCCGTAATTAAACCCTCTGCCGCCACACCGGCCTTAATGACACATAGGGGCAAAGCCGTAGTTTTTGAGACCATTGAAGAATTTCTCCAAACGGTGGATAATCCCGATTTGGAAATTGATGAGAACAGCGTAATGGTCCTGAAAGGTGTTGGGCCTGTTGGCTATCCGGGAATGGCCGAAGTGGGAAATATGGAAATTCCCGAAAAATTACTGAAGAAGGGGATAAAAGATGTGGTGCGGCTATCAGACGGTAGAATGAGCGGTACGGCATTTGGGACCGTGGTACTCCATATATCCCCCGAATCCTCAATTGGGGGGGTTCTGGGATTGGTGCGATCCGGCGATTTCATTGTGCTCGATGTCCCGAACAGAAAATTGCGTTTGGAGGTTGATGATGCCGAACTGCAAAAACGCAGGGCCGGTTGGTTACCACCAAAACCCGCCATGGATAGGGGTTACGTAAATTTATACACCAGAACGGTTCAACAAGCGCATTTGGGAGCCGACCTTGATTTTCTTATTGGAAAGTCGGGATCCGAGGTTACCCGGGATGCTCACTAACCAGTCAAATATACCAATCAAATATACTAACCAATGATACCTATCTTATTACTTGTTTTAAGTGTTATCCTTATCATTTTCCTTACCGCCAAATTGAATGTGCATCCATTTTTGGCCTTACTTGGCGCCGCTTTGTTTTTTGCGCTTTTTTCCGGCATGAGCCTCGATAATATTGTTCAATTCGTGAATGATGGTTTTGGCATTACGCTTGGTAAGATCGGAATTGTAATAGTTCTGGGAGTTATTATCGGGGCCTTTCTGGAACATTCAGGCGGCGCATATAAATTGGCGGAAGTGGTTTTACGCATCATTGGAAAGAACAGGGTACACGAGGCCATGGGAATTGTGGGATTTATCGTTTCCATTCCTGTTTTTGCGGATAGCGGATTCATCATACTAAATCCATTGAATAAAAGTTTGACTAAAAGGGCCAAACTATCCATTGTAGGGACGGCTACCGCCTTAATTCTGGGCCTTATGATCACTCACGTGCTTGTCCCTCCTACACCAGGGCCCATAGCGGCCGCAGGTATTATCGGGGCCGATGTGGGGTTGGTAATGTTGGTTGGCCTGGTCATAGGACTGCTTTCTTTGATAGTGGCCGTCATTTACTGTAAAAAGATGGGATCCAGGACGTATATTGATCCGAATCCGGATATTACGGAAGAGGTTATACAGGAAAGAATGAAGCGTGCACCTAGCGCCTTCAAATCATTTTTACCCATATTGATTCCTATTTTACTGATCATAGGAAAATCTGTTATGGACTTCACAATTACCGAGGAGCAGGAAGGATCGGGCCTGGTAAATTTTATTTCATTCATTGGCTCCCCTATCATTGCCTTGCTGATAGGAATGCTATTGTCTTTTCTACTGCCCAAAAAATTCGATAAGGATATGCTCTCCACTACAGGATGGGTTGGAAAGTCCTTATCTGATGCTTCTAACATCATTCTGATAACCGGTGCGGGAGGTATTTTTGGGACTATATTGCAAAACAGCGGTATTGCGGGTATTCTGGCAGATTCTCTTTCCGGGGCAAACCTCGGTATATGGCTGCCGTTTTTCCTTTGTGCCGCCATTAAAACTGCCCAGGGTTCTTCTACAGTTGCCCTTATCACTACCGCCTCTATCATTGCCCCTTTGTTAATTACCATGGGCTTTAGCACGGAGATCGATAAGGCCCTGGTGGTTTCAGCGATTGGTGCGGGAGCCATGGTGGTTTCGCACGCAAATGACAGCGGCTTCTGGATATTGACCCAATTTTCCGGTATAGATGTGAAAACAGGGTACCGGGTTTATACCCTTGGGACTTTAGTGGTAGGGGTTTTTGCAGCTTTGATGGTGTATGCAGCTACTTTTATTGTGTAAATTTTATGAGTTAAAAGGTGCGATGCTAGGAAAAAATAAACTTCTCAATACGGCCTTTCTGAGCAGCTCGATTATTGGATTGGGAGTTCTTTTTTTAAGTTGTGAAAAGCAACCCTCGCCTCCTTTATCTCCTGCTGAAGCCTTGAGTTCTTTTGTCCTGGCAGAAGATGATGTGCAGATCCAACTGGTGGCCTCGGAACCGCTGGTGCAGGACCCGGTTGCCATAACCTTTGATGCGGCGGGCCGACTATGGGTCGTGGAGATGCTTGGCTTTATGAGTGATATAGATGGAACCGGTGAACTCGATCCTGTAGGTAGGGTATCTGTCTTGTTCGATGATGACGGGGACGGACAGATGGATCGGAGCACGGTTTTCCTGGATAGTCTGGTACTCCCCAGGGCGGTGGCTGTAGTAGCGGACGGTGTGCTAGTTTCAGAAAATATTCCCCTGTGGCTCGCACAGGATACAAACGGTGATTTTAAAGCTGATTCTAAAATTTTGATCGATTCCACCTACGGGGGTTCCGGCATGCCGGAGCATTCGGCGAACGGGCTTTGGAGGGGGATGGATAATTGGTTGTATAACGCGAAATCCAAATATCGGTACAGAAAGATCAGAGGGGAATGGAAAAAGGAGGAAACCGAGTTCCGCGGGCAATGGGGGATTGTTCATGACAATGCAGGCCGGCTATTCTATAATTACAACTGGTCTCAATTGCACGCCGACCTGGTACCTCCAGGCTCCCTGTTAAAGAACAAAAACCATAGCCCTTCGAACGGCATTGATCACGGGCTTACACTGGAACGGGAAATATTCCCTATCCGTAGCAACACAGCCGTTAATCGCGGGTATGTGCCAGGGACATTGGATGAGGAGGGCCGACTTCTGGAGTTTGCCTCTGCCTGTGGTCCTTTGGTTTACCGCGGCGATGCCTTATCGGATTCCTATGCGGGAGATGCCTTTGTTTGTGAACCTACGGCAAATCTCATCAAGCGCAATAAAATTGTCGAAGAGGGATTTATGTTGAGCGCGAAAGGAGTCTACAAAGACAGGGAATTCCTGGCTTCAACCGATGAGCGCTTTCGGCCCATTTCCATGGCCTCAGGCCCTGACGGAGCAATCTATGTGGTAGATATGTACAAGGGAATCATTCAGCACGGGCCGTATATGACGGACTACCTAAGGGAAGTTACTTTGGGGCGCCATTTGGACATGCCCGTGCACATGGGACGGATCTGGCGTATTACTTCAAAGAAAGATGACAAGAAGGCTTCTCCCGATCTTTCGAAAATGACTTCCGTTGCCCTGGTAGATCAACTTGGCGGTAAAAATGGCTGGACCCGGGATATGGCACAGCGACTTCTTATAGAACGAGGGGATCTTGCCGTGGTCTCTGCTCTTGAAAACAGGGTCAGATCAGGGAATGCACTGGGAAAATTACACGCCTTGTGGACGCTGGAAGGTTTGGGTCATAGCGAGCCGGAGATCTTTTTGGAAGCGCTGTACGCACAAGATCCCATAGTGGCACAAACCGCTTTGCGGTTGGCTGTGAGACTGGAGGCAGGTAATTCCAACATAACGCAAAAAGTTGCACAATTTATTGAGGAGAATTATGACGAAGCCCCACCAATTTTACAAATGCAGATGGTTATGGAGGGTTCAGCGATTGCTCCGGAGATCGCTTTTTCCACTGCCCGGAAATTCCTTAAGGAATACGGTGAATATCCTTTGTCCAGAGATGTGGTTATGACCAGTTTGGAGAACAGGGAAGCAAAGATGCTGAAGTATGTACTGTCTCAGAAAAATTGGCAAAAGCAGGACCAGAGCAAGGAAATATTTCTTGAGATGTTAGCCTCCGCTATAATCAATAATGGAGAAATTAATGAAATTGATCAGTTATTCAGAATGCTTCAGGAAAAACAGGATACATCCAAAATGTGGATAAAAACTGCGATAGCGCATGGAATGGGAAATGCCGAAAGGAATGATTCTACCCTGATCGCCTTCAAAGCCAGGCCAAAAATCTTTGAAGATCCGAAAGCGGTTAGTTCAGAATTACAACCTTTGCTCGGCCCTATCCAGGATCACTTTACCTGGCCGGGAAAACCTCAAAATCCTGTAGTCACGAAGACCAATTCCCAGAGTATAGACCGGGAAGTGCTGGCGGTTGGCAGACAAAAATACCTGAATCTATGCGCCAATTGCCATGGCACTCAGGGTGAAGGTATGCGGCGTTTTGCGCCCCCACTTAAAAATTCAGAGTGGGTGAACGGAGAGAAATACAAACTGGCAATGATCTTATTGCACGGTATGGAAGGCCCGGTGACGGTGGACGGAAAGCTATACGATATTCCTGACATTCTTCCCAGCATGCCTTCTTTCACTACGTTGCAGAATGAGGACATAGCTGCAATTGCCACTTATATCAGAAACAGTTGGGGCAATTCCCAGTCTGAAATTTCGCCGGGTACTATTGGTGGCATTCGCTTTCGTACCCAGGGTAAAATTACACCCTGGAAGGCATCAGAATTGGATACGGTGGTTTTTGATCAAAATCTGTAACACTTAGAAAAAATAAATCGAATAAAATATGGCAAAGGAAACGGGCCTTAACAAATTTTGAAAAGAGGATTATAAGAAGTGATGTTTTATAATTAATACATAATCAAATAATTAACCAAAATTTAAACCTGTGAAAAGACATTGTTTGGCACTCGATTTAAAAGACGCCCCTGAATTGATCAGGAAATACGAAGAATATCATGATAATGTCTGGCCGGAAGTACTGGATAGTTTGAGAGACTCGGGCATAGCTCATATGGAAATCTACCGTATCGGAAACCGCTTATTTATGATCATTGAGGTAGAAGACGACTTTTCGTTCGATAAAAAGGCAAAGATGGATGCTGAAAATGACAAGGTACAGGAATGGGAAGTGCTTATGTGGAAATATCAGCAGGCCTTACCTATGGCCCGGCCCGGGGAAAAATGGTTGCCAATGGAAAAAATATTTGAGTATCCCGTGATTACTTAGTTCGAATGGTGCTTGTTCCTCCCTTTGGCCAAAGGGAGGTGTCCGGCCATTGGCAGGACGGAGGGTTTTGATCTTTTAAAGTGAAATATGACGCAAAGCGCTACTCCATTGGATGCGTTTTTAACAGCTCCCCAGCCTGATAGAACCCCTCTTTGTCCTTGATTTTTTCCCGTACTTCCTTTACTTTATCAGGAGAGATCGCAGAAGCTTTATTCCCAAAAGCGTTTCGTACAAAGGTGAGCACCGAGGCGATTTCTTCGTCATTTAACATTCCCCCAAAAGGCGTCATAGGCACCTGCCCGGGATAGGTTTTTCCCTCTAATTCGATGGGCCCCATTATTCCTTTTAGGGTTAATTTTATGAGGCGCTCTTCATTGCCTGTAACCCATTCCACCCCTGCCAACGGCGGGAATTGCGAGGCACTGAGCCCTCGGCCATCGGGTTGGTGGCAGGTAACACAAAATCCTTCCCGATGATAGATCTCTTCTCCCTTTACGAACAAATCTCGTTCCTGTCCTTCGAGATCGGTTTCGGTCTTTTGGCTTTCGGGATCCTGCCCTACATTATGACCGTTCAAATGCGCGATAGCAGCTTCGTAGGGTTCCTTCATCCAGTCATCCAATTCCTGTGCGCCTGCCGTCTGCACAACTGGAAGCCCCGTTTCTTTGTCGAGCCAGGAGGCTGCTACGAGAGCTTCAAGCCGAACACGGGGATTCGGATCCTTGGCAGCCTGCATCAAGAGCTCGGGTTGATCGGTAATTCGATGGCCGGAATAGCGCAACACTTTAACTGCCGCCGCCCGGGCCCTGAAGTCTTTGGCGTTCAAGAGTTGTACTAAAAGGCCCTTATCGATCTTATTCAGACCCCAGCTTACCCATAGCGCTTCCAAAAGATGATGTTCATATTTAGGATCGTTTTTATCCAGGGCCCCCACCCATTCGGGTAGCTCTGCCATCACATCTTCGGCATTTCTGGCACGTAGTTCTCTTCTTGTGCGGTACCTGGTACGATATTCAGGGAGTTTCAGATTATTAAATAATTCCTTTATACTGGCGTCCACTATTTTGGCCGGCCCCACCAACGGCCTGGAGGGATAAGTCATTCTATACACCCTGCCATGCACATGATCTCGGAGAGGATCCCTCGCATTGTGCTGCATATGGCCAATTAAAACATTGTGCCAGTCAATTACATACAAAGACCCATCGGGAGCGAATTCCATATCCACCGGGCGGAAATTAGGGTCGGTCGATGTGATCAGATCCATCCGGTGCTCACTGAGATACCCCGCGGATTCGGGATCATCAATTATGATATGCTGCTTTGTTCCTAAAAATCCTATGGTATTGTTGATTAGCAAATCCCCTTGTACTTCGTCGGGAAAATGCCTGCTCGAGACAAATTCGAGTCCTGAAGTAGGTCGAACCCTATGCGCTTCCTCTATTAAATTCTTTGGCAAGGGTGAAGACTGCCCGTATCGGGGTTTTATGGTTCCCGGTTGCATCCACGTCATGTCAGGGCCCGAAGTATGTGCGAAAAAGTTCTGACCCCATTCATCAAATGCAATACCCCAGGGATTAGGGATGGGAAGTTGGGCGGTACGTTCCAAATGGCGCCTTTGCGGGCTGTAACGATAGAATCCGCCGTTGGTGCCGCGTACCGGGCCATAAGCGGTTTCCACATTGGTATGGAGGAAAACGCCCTCTGCCATATATAACGCTCCGGACGGATCAGCATTAAAGGCACTGATGGCATGATGCGTATCATGATCGTCAAATCCGCTCAAAATGATTTCTTTCTCATCGGCTTTATCGTCCCCGTTGGTATCCTTTAATAGGATCAGATTGGTGCCCTGGGAAACATATACCCCTTCCGGGGCAAATTCAAAACCTATGGTAAGGTGCAAACCATCGGCAAAAATAATTTCCTTATCCGCCTTGCCATCATTATCCGTATCTTCCAAAATGATGAGCTTATCATTGGGTTTCCTGTCGCCGGGCTTGTAGTGAGGGTAACTGGGCATTACGGCTACCCATAACCTTCCTTTATTATCAAAGGATAACTGCACCGGATTGGCCAGATCTGTAAATTCTTCCTCCGAAGCAAACAGTTGCAGCTTGTAGCCATCCGCTACCATTATTTTATGGAGGGCGTCCTGGCCATAGAGGTATTCGGGATTACCCGTGCCATCCACCTGCACATAGTTTGTCTCTACCGGGGGGAGCTTTTTAGTTTTGGCATCCATAGCCGCAAGGTCGGTAGTCTTACCCCTTGCAGCATTCCAGATAGCAGAATCCCGATTGGAGGTCATTTGGCGTATTTTTTCTATCTCATAGGGGTAGTTGGCGGGGCCAAAGGGATCATAGCGTCTTCCGTAGGCATGTACGCCGTTAGGGATCTTGATATCATTGTGCCACATCCAGTTTTTTTCAACCACTGCCTCATGGACCGAATCGCGGTTCGCGGGAGCCTTGATTTTGTCTTTTCCAAAAACAGCATCGGCCACGAGCTTGGCGAATTTTTGATACCCCCGGTTATTTAGTTGAAACCCGTCTGCCGTGAGGTTTTCCTCTTCCCCGTCATACCATGATCTGCTCGGTCCGAATGCATCAACGAACAAAACACTGTCTTTTTCCGCTACCTGCCTCATGGCATCTGAATAGAGCGCCAGGTTATCATTTTCCTTTACCCCGTCCGGCAGGTCCATTTCGGCGGATAAGTCTTCAAAAGCGATGGGGGAAACCAAGGCCAATTGTGCCCTACTTGTACCATTATACTTTTGTCTCCGGGTGTGCTGTATAAAGGCGTGAAGTTCATTTTTAAAGTTTTCCAATCCTTCGGTTCCCTGAAACGATTCATTATAGCCAAAAAAAGCGATGATAACATCGGCCTTTAATTTTGTTAACCACTCGTCCTCTGTGGGGAAATGCCCTATGCTACCTGAATTCTGCGCGAGTTCTGTCTGAAATTTTTCCGCCCCCGGAAAAGCCCAGGGAGAATTGCGTGAGGAGTGCGGCCTGAAACCGGGCGTATTACCCCCATCGGCCATATTGCGGATAAAAAGCAGACTATCCGGGTACCTCAGTTGCATTTCAGTTTCGAAATGCCCGAAATTCATCATTCGCGAGGCCAGATTATTTCCTATCAGGACGATGTGATCCTCTTTGTGAAGTTGTAGTTTATTTTCTTTTTCGGTACAGCCTGAAAGAGCTAATACCAGACAAATCATTATGAAAATTTTACCCGACATCCCATATGTTTTTGGCGCCATAATTTCGTCTGTTTCGCAATTCATCGGTTATTTTTATTTGAAGCTGACATGAATCCCTTCCTCAACGGATTTTTCACACGCCTCAATAATTCGCTGGCAGGTGATGGCATCGTCCAGGGTAGATAGAGGTTCCTGTCCCTGTCGGAGCACGTTGTTAATAAAATGTGTCGCCGTATTTTTGATGGATTCCGGATAGGAATGATACGTTTGGGAATGTGCCCCGTTCCTGTCATTGATCACCCAATCCCGGTAGCTATACCTGGTGCTTCCTTTCGTCCCGATAACTTTGATCATGCAGGTCCATGGATCGCCGGCATGGTCGTCATTGGCGAAACTTGCGCAAAGATGGCTCAGGGTGCCATCCTCCATCAGTATATTGGCCATGGCCACATTCTCCTGGGGGGCGATATCACTGCCAAAGGTATGTTTTAGACAGGAAATCGTTTTCGGTCTGCCGGCCAGATAAAGCATGGTATAACTATGGTGAGTCAGTATCTGTCGGATGACGCCCGGATAACGGGCCCTGATATCATGTGCATGATGAATATTATACAGCATGTAAAACTGAGTGATATCTCCCAATTTGCCATTTTCTATCATCGATTTTGCTCTTTCAATGCCAGACTCATAAATATAATTGTGTACCGGCATGCATTTTACGCCTGCCCGGGCAACGACCTTTTGCATCTTTTTTAATTCATCAATATTTGAAGCGGCAGGCTTTTCAACTAAAATGTGTTTCCCTGCTGCGGCAGCCCTCAGGGTGTATCCGCAATGGGTTTCCATGCTCGTCAAAATAAAAACGGCATCTATATTAGGATCGTTCAGCAACTCATCCTCGGAAGCAAAGGATTTACAACCGTATTTAGCGGCCTTAATCTTTGCTTTTTCTGCAGTGCGGTTCCAGAGACCAACCAGTTCGGCCCCCGCCAGCCCGTTGATGGCTTCGGCATGCAGATCGGCTACATCCCCGGCTCCAAGAAATCCTATTCTAATGGTATTCATGTGTTTTCTACTGAATATTCAAGGCTTCCTTTTTCGGCCATCTTCTTAAATTCCCGAAGGGAAATGCGAACACCCTCCGCAATAGGGGTCAATGGCAAATCCTTAAAAATACCATCTATTTTCTCATGGCTTAGATCCGAAACAAACAAGTTGGGATCAGCGCCATCGGCTACCGAAAGTTGTACGTAATCTTCCATTCCCAATTCGCCGGCCTGTTGTCTTGCGATATTTAAAAATTCCTTAATTGCGATTGTTTTTCCTTTGATGTTGAAAGCTCCAAAAGCATTATAGGGCTGTAAGGTACAGGCGGCAAAATGAGCCCCTACATCTTCAACAAAGTGGTAGTTCTCTCTACCCTGATATGGCATTTCAAAAGGCATAAGTACCCCGGAAACAGCTCCCATAGCAATAGCTTTCAGGGCATTCGTAGGCGCCGAGGTCTTTCCCTTGTCCCTTCCTTTGCCATAGGTGGTGTTGATCCTCAGGCAAACGGTGGGGATCTTCGTATTATTGTAAAACAATCTGGCCAGATGCTCCCCCGCAAGCTTCCAAATGCCATAATGATTTGGTGGTGCCAGGGGTGCGTCTTCCCTAATGCCCGGCTCGGGATACATAGCCCTCATCCCATAGACAGCTGCAGAACTGGCAAAGACAAATCGCTGAAGATTCGGCAGGTTCTCCGCGGCATCAAAAAGGGCCATCGTACCACCGGTGTTGATCTCCATGCCCCTGATGTGGTATTTGGAACAATCCGGACTTTGATAAGCGCCCAAATGAATGATATGGGTCGGGTTTACCCTGGTCAGTACCTTTTTAAGTTCGGCATAATCCGCCACATCCAGGGTCACGAATTCCAGGCGCGGATCCAGTTCAATGCCCAGCCATAATTTTAAGGGGTCTGTGTTATTCGATCTAGTTGCTACCACGATTTTTCCAACCCCATCGGACTGCAATAATTTATATATGGTTACCGAACCGATACAACCCGTACCTCCTGTTATAAATATTTTGTGCATTAGAGTGTCCTCATTTGGAATTTATCGCTAATCAAATACGGGGTGTTCATACAATACGCCGCCGGACAAAACCGTAAGGAATACCTTACCTAGTTTGTGGCAAGTTTGACTTTCCATCTTATCCAATATACATACAGCCATTAATTCATTTTTATGACGGCTTTCATATTGTTGGCCTTAATGCTATCCTCAAAGGCCCTGGTAATATCTTGAAACTCGTACAAATTGGTATAGTGATCCGCGGGAAAAACACCTGTCAGCAATAATTTTTGGGCTACCATATAATCCGCCCTGCAAGACCCCATGGCTCCCCGCATATTCAGAGAAGTACGGGTGAGATGTGTGGCATTGATCGCAACTTCCTTAGGATATGTTGCGATCACGCAAATATCGCCTTCAGGTCTAACCACTGAAATAGCTTCGGCAAGTACCTGGGGCACGCCGGAACATTCGATAAGCAGATCTACCTGGCCGCTGCTGCCAAAAGGAATTCCATCGTCATCTGCAATACCCTCTTTCAATTGCATTGCAAGTGGGTTTTCCGGTGAAACTATTCTGGTGATAAACCCCCGCTCTCCGGCAATTTTTAGTCGTAAATCTCTGTCGTGCTCAATTCCGGTAACCAGCACTCTTGCTCCGGCAGCTTTTGCCAGCTCGGCGGACATCAATCCTATGATCCCACATCCGGTAACCACGACATCCTGCCCTGGTTTTATACTGCATTTAGTATGCAGTGCATTGACCACGACCGATAAGGGTTCTACCAAAGCGCCCTGTGCGGGACTCAAACCGTTCATAAGAGGCACCACCCGATCCGATTCCAACACCACCTTTTGACCGAAACCCCCATTTCTATGAAAACCTATGATCTGTTTAGACGGGCATAGATTCCATTTTGCCACGCTGCAAGCCGGGCACTCTTCATCTCTGCAACCCAACATGGCCAAAGGAGTAAATACATCCCCTACTTTCAGGTCGCCGTGGTCCCCGGGCCCCAGTTCCAGTATTTCCGCACTAAATTCGTGGCCTATGATCCTAGGCCGCGCCACCCAGTCAAAATTGGATTTGCCAAGCGCAGCGCTGTTATCCGAACCACAAATACCGGTATAAAGCGTTTTTGCCAACAACTCCCCCTCCTGCAATTCAGGGATTTCCATGTCTACTACGGAAGTATTCCTCGTTAAAGAGTCGTCTGAATGTGGATTAATTTTGTCGCGGCCATGGAGGCAAAAACCTTTTATGGGTTTGATCATTTATTAAGTTGTTCTTTAGGGGGTGATATATTTTTTTCTATTGTTGTCCGGTAATACCAAAACTTCAAGTATATTGGGCGTTCCCATTGTATTTGTTATCCAAGGGCTTGCTTTTCACACATTGCCAACAAGTATGAACGTACCTTTGGTATATGATTTTCGGTTGGTCACGCTCAAGTCTTGCGTCTTATGTCTTGTAGCGCAGCGGTCTTACGTCTTTAACCGGACATTAGTGATTTTTTTCTATTTTCTATGTAAATGCTCCCGATATCTCGTACAGAAAGACCCGATGCCTGCGGTCCACGACTCACCATTCAACCCCGGTTTCCTTCCAACTTTTCGCTTTCGCGGATTCCAGTACCGCCTCGCAGACCTTTTGCGTTTCCTGCGCTTCTTTGAAAGTTGGGGAGCAAGGGGTATCGTCTTCAACACTTTTTAAAAAATCTGCCACCTGGTGCACAAAACTATGTTCATAACCTATAGATAACCCCGGCACCCACCATTTACTCATATAGGGATGGTCTCCGTCGGTGACGTGGATAGAACGCCAGCCCCTTTCAATGGAATCATTTCCGTGATCAAAATATTCCAGCCGGTTAAGATCGTGGAGATCCCATCGGATGGAGGCATGTTCTCCATTAATTTCGAAAGTGTATAATGCTTTGTGGCCTCTTGCGTACCGCGTGGATTCAAAGACTCCAAGGGAACCATTATCAAAGTGACAATGGAAGATACAAGCATCATCGATAGCCACTTTTTGTACTTCCCCCGTTCCGGTATGTACCCTCTCCTTGATAAAGGTCTCGGTCATTGCCGAAACGTCCCTGATCCCCCCATTCAACCACATGGCCGTATCAATACAATGTGCTAAAAGATCGCCGGTCACACCCGATCCGGCGGCATCATTATCAAGCCGCCACAGACCTTCACCTCCCTGTGGGAGTTCCGGGCTGATGGTCCAATCCTGAAGGAAATTTGCACGATAGTGAAATATCTTGCCCAGCTTTCCTGCATCGATCAGTTGCCTGGCCAGCGTCACTGCGGGAATCCTCCGGTAATTGTACCAAACTGTATTCTTTACCCGGGCTTTTTCCACAGCGTCTACCATAGGTTGCGCTTCGGCAACTGTCCGGGCCAACGGCTTTTCACAAAGCACCATCTTGCCTGCTTTAGCCGCGGCAATGGCAATTTCGGCATGCATATTATTGGGGGTACATATATCAACTGCATCAATGTCATCCCGGGCAATTAAAGTGCCCCAATCCGTTTCTACCGATTCGTATCCCCATTGTTCCGCAAACTCCTTTACACGTTCCGCATTCCGGGCGCATACGGCTTTTAGGATCGGACGATATTTAAGGTCCCCGAAGAAATCGCTAACTCTTTTATAAGCGTTGGAATGTGTTCTGCCCATAAAACCGTAGCCTACGAGACCTATTCGTAGTTCTTTTTTACCTCCCATGTATTCTAAAGAAATTTAGTGATCATTATCTTATTATATAAGTCGCCTCCGTCGCTTGCAATCATTTGGGCGGTCCCTACTCCGCTTCATACCAGCCATGCAATTCCCGTACCTTGATCATTGCGCCCAGCACATCGTTCCAGGTTTTTTGCTGCATCATTACTTCATTGGGGAACATACAGCCATCCCAGCAAATATGTCCGAGTTTTTTTGTAAGGTTTCCATTTTCATCCCTGAGCCAGTGTCCGGCATCTTTTGCAATATCCAGTTTTCCATTCGGGTCCGTGGCCTGGCAGTGCCTTCCCGTCTTGCCATGGGAGCCGGAACCAAACACGGTGCCGTCATTCTGTGCCACGTGAAAATCAATGGTCCAGGGACGAAGGGCGGCGGTGAGCGTTTTGAGTCCCTCTGTTAAAGTTGCCCTGTCTTCCCATTTAAAATCTTCGGGTAAGATCCTTTCGTCAGGTTTATTATAGCCCAAAAGATACAATAGGGTATGTGCCATATCGGCCTGAAAACCAATATTGGGCCTGTCAACGGATTCCAGTGTTTGTATCATCGATTTCCAGCCGTGCATCCCGCCCCAGCAAATTTCCCCTTCGGCCGCAAGCGATTCACCATAATCCGCTGCCACGTCACAGGCTTCCCGAAACGTTTGCGCAATCAGTTTTGTATTACCTACGGGATCGGCCGCCCAGCTTTCGGGATCCACGGAAGAATCAATTCGTATCACCCCGTTTGGTCGTATTCCCAACCCTCTTAACTTTTTACCGATCTCACACGATTTTCGAACCTGAGTCACAAACTGCTTGCGTTCATCTTTCGACCCCATTGCCGATCCACCCCCGGTTGGCGTCCAGACGGGGGCGACAAGGCTGCCGATCTCCAGGTTATTCACTCTTGCCTTTTCCACCATTGCTTTTATTTCATCGTCCGAAGCGTCAATATTCATATGGGGATCAAAGAGAAAGAGGTCGAAACCGTCGAACTTAATGCCATCAACTTCTGCATTTGCGGTCAGTTCTATCATCGTATCAATCGGGATGGGAGGCTCTGAATCCGGTCCTTTACCAACTACACCGGGCCATGAAGCATTGTGCAATTTGGGATAATTGTTCTTTTGCATGATTTTTATTTTATCAACAGGGTTCTATATTTTCTATATCATTGTAGAGTCCGGTACTTATTTGTCCTAAATTAGCTAAAAATCGTTTATACCGAAAATTAAAAGGATTGCAGTAACCAGGTAGGAATTTAACAAAAAAGAGTAAAGACAACTGCAATTTAATTATGATTTTAACAAAAAAGACGCTAAACTTATACGTTGAAATAATGTATTATTCAAATATTAAATCTATAAATAATTAATTAACCGACAACTTTCAAACTAGTAAACTTATGGAAAACACCACAACCATCCCCAAGTCAAACGCCAACAGGCTTTTTTACGGCAGTTGCTTTGCACTGATTACCACCGCCTTATCCTTTAGTATCCGCGCAGGTATATTACCTCAACTAGGGGAAGAATTCAATCTTACAGCCACACAATTGGGCTTTATAAACCAAATGTGGTTTTTGGGCTTCCCTATATCCATGGTTATCGGAGGGTTAATCTATCATAAAGTTGGCGGGAAAGCGATCATGCAATTTGCTTTTTTTGCGCATGCCATTGGAATTATCATGACAATTTATTCCGGCAGTTATGTCGGATTGCTGATTTCAACATTACTCATTGGGCTGGGCAACGGATGTACGGAAGCTGCCTGTAATCCTATGATAGCCGATGCGTACCAGGGCAACCGGATGAGTAAAATGCTGAACAGGTTTCATATGTGGTTTCCAGGTGGAATAGTTATTGGAAGCCTTGTATCCAAATTCATGACTGATGCCGGATTGGGATGGGAAACTCAGATATGGGTCATTATGATTCCTACATTGATTTACGCTTATATGTTCTTTGGGCAAAAATGGCCGAAAGCGAAGGTAGAAGAAGCTGCTACCCTGACCGGTAATTTCAGCGCCATGGCTTCACCATTATTTATATTCATGTTAGCCTGCATGGCGTTAACGGCAATATCGGAATTTGGACCACAACAATGGGTAGGTTTAATACTTTCTAAGAGCGGTGCTCAACCTATGATTATTTTGGCGTTGGTTACAGGGCTGATGGCCGTTGCAAGGTATTTCGGGGGTGATATGGTTAAGAAATTCGATCAGACCGGGGTACTCCTTGGCTCGGCTATTTTAGCGACCATAGGCGTTTATCTCTTTAGTACACAAACTGGTGCGATGGCATATGTGGCAGCCATATTTTTTGCCCTGGGAATTGCCTATTTCTGGCCCAATATGATCGGTTTTGTAGCGGATAAAATACCAAAAAGTGGCGCCCTGGGCATGTCGATCATAGGAGCGGTAGGGATGTTCTCCACTTCCATTTTTCAGCCAATAATCGGAAGTTGGATCGATGCAGATAGGGCCGAGGCGGCCGCTTCGGGACTAACCGGTGATGAATTAGAGCTTGTGGCGGGACAGGACACTTTAGCAACCATGACCATATTTCCGGGAATACTTATCGTTTTATTTACAATTCTCTGGTTCTGGATGCGGAAAAGGAGAGCCACAACGGCGGCGATTGACCAGGCTCCGACAGGGACAGCGGCCAGCGAACTTTAACCTCCCAGGACCGGCAACTAAATTAAAGTTCAACAAGCATGAAAATTGGAATGAATATGCTCCTCTGGACGAATCATGTGACGGAGGGGCATTATGGTATTATCGATAAATTGAAGGAAGTTGGGTACGACGGTATTGAGTTGTTTTTGGGGGAGGGCAACGTGTCCCATTATTCCAGATTGGGCACTCATTTTTCCGATCTTGGATTGGGAGTCACCTGTGTGGCTTCGCTTGCACCGGAAGAGAATATTTCAAGTCAGGATGCTAAAATACGGGCTACAGGCCTGGATAAACTTAAATGGTCTATTGATGTTGGTGAGGCACTGAATGCGGAAGTGATCTGTGGCCCCTTTCATTCTAGTTTTGCCTATTTTACCCGACAACCTCCAACCCTTGATGAAAGGGAAAGAAGTGTGGAAATGTTGTGGAGGGCGGCAGAGTACGCCGCGAAAGCAAACATTATGCTTGCACCTGAGGCGCTTAACAGGTTTGAGTGTTATTTATATAATACCATGTCAGATCTAAGAACATTGGCAGAACTTGTAAACCATCCAAACCTGGGCGCCATGTACGATACGCATCACGGTAACATAGAAGAAAAGAGTCAGGCTATAGCCATAAAAACCATAGCCCCGGTCCTGAAGCATGTTCATATAAGTGAGAACGACAGGGGGACACCGGGGAGCGGACAGGTGAACTGGGCTGAGGTGTTTAAAACTTTAAAGGAGATTAATTATGACGGTTGGTTGACCATAGAGGCTTTCAGTACTATTATTCCCGAGTTTGCCAATGCGATAAATGTATGGCGGGATTATTCGCCCGCGGAGGAGGTCTATAAGGAAGGTATTAAGTTTATAAAAGAAGGGATGGCCTATTCATAATTGGAACACGTCATTACGAGTCACGCCTTGGCGGGACGAAGTAATTTAATGAAGTGCATAGCGTAAAAAAAGAAATTGCTTCGTCGACATGACGGTGATCGGGACTCCCCGTAATGAAGGGTGACATGGAGCATTATTCGAACCATTCCTTAAAACATGAAAAAACTACTCCTCTTATTCCTATGTATTACGTTCTTCGCCTGTAAGGATCAAAAGAAAGAAGAAAAAGCAGCCCAAGACCTTGTAGAAGCGCCAAAACAATGGCTCACTTTTGAGGGTACCGAAGAGAACGGGCAGCATATTGTCCTGGTCTCGGGAGATGAGGAATACCGGTCAGAGGAAGCGCTGCCACAATTAGCAAAAATACTGTCAACCCATCACGGATTTAAGTGTACGGTCTTGTTTGCCCAGGACCCAGGGAAGCCGGGAATAGTCAATGCGAATTATGTGAAAAACATTCCCGGATTGGAAGCTCTGCAACGAGCGGATATGATGGTAATTTTTACCAGATTCCGGGTGCTTCCCGATGAGCAGATGAAGTATATAGATGACTATCTGATGAGCGGTAGACCTGTTTTGGGGATTCGAACTGCAACGCATGCCTTTAATTTTGATGCTGATTCGAAATCCGGTTTTAAACATTACAGTAATGGCTATGACGGCGATAAAACGGAATGGGCCGATGGTTTCGGCCGACTGGTTCTGGGCGAAAAATGGATTGCCCACCACGGGCATCACAAACATCAAAGTACCCGGGGAATTATCGCGGAAGAAGCCAGGGATCATCCCGTTACCAACGGTATATCGGATGGGGATGTATGGGGCTCAACCGATGTTTATGAGGTACGGTTACCGTTGCCGGGGGACAGTGAGCCTGTAATTTTAGGCCAGGTGATAAATAGGGAAGGGGAGTACAATGAGGAAGATATTTTCTATGGAATGAAACCTACCGATTCTGAAGTGGCTAAAGTGAATGATAAAGGGTTAAATGTAGGCGATCCTTTAATGCCGGTTGCATGGACGAAAACTTACCAGCTGCCACGAGGAAGACAAGGACAGGTATTTGCCTCCACCATCGGCGCGGCCAATGACCTGTTGACCGAGGGCACTCGCAGGCTCCTGGTAAACGGCGTTTTCTGGGCTATGGAACTTCCGGTCCCACCAAAGGCTAATGTGGAACTCGTTGGTGCATATAAGCCGACTAGTTACGAATTCAGGGATGATGCGTATTGGGTAGATAAGGGGTTGAGGGTTGAGGAGCTGGAGTAAACATCCGCCTTTAAAAATTGCTTATTGATCAAAGCAATTTCATTGACACTCCAAACCTATGAATTTTCAATTCACAGTGGATCGGTTTATAGGCATTTGAGCGATAAAACGAAAATTACGCCATGGGATTGGGAGTACCAGAGTGCTTTTTTACGTCTTTCGCTATTCCGGGTTAGTGAAGTGATTTAAACTTTTACAAATGAGCTAAAAAATTGCCGTTTTACGCCCATATTTTGTCTTTTTCCTGCTTCGTAGCCCTGCTATGCAGCTCAAAAAAGCCTTCACCTGGACACAAAACCATCAATTTTCGCTTCAATTCAAAAAGCTTAAATCACTTCAGTATGAAATTTTTGAGGGCCTATTATTAAATGAAACACTTTTTTTATAAAAAAGATGTATTATCAAGATCAGGAAAGGTGATAAAAAAGCCAATAAGCCTGCCAAAAGCCCAAGTTCGTATTCGGTTGTCAGCCATTCGAGAATGGTAGGCATTTCACTTTTCATATTATTCAGTGCGGTACCCATTTGAATATCCCTCATGTTGTCACTTATAATAAGTAATGCCATACCCTTTTCCAATACATCAATTTTTTGAATTTTCATGGGCTTAGGACTTTCCAGCTTCAAAAAAACAGTTTCGGGGATATCAATACTAGTGGGATCAAATCCATTGACCCTAATGACCCCGGATAGAATGGAGCTCAAAGGTGTTCCTTCATCGTTCCTTAAGTCTTTTTCAAATTGAAGTCCAGTTACATGAAGATTGGTAGCATTTATGCTTTCCTTCAACGAATCTAAAGAAATGGAATGATTAAGCTCATTAGATTCAAAATTAACTCTGCCTGCCGAGCTGTAAATCACTGCCTCCAAATCATTATTATAATCATTATTCCCTAGTTTAAGGACACTGGATTCTGTGTAAAACTCCAGACTGTCATTGAAGTTGAAAGCTCCGCTCGATTGTCCGTTGTCTACTGTGATGAATAGTGAATTCCCAGAGACCGTTCTAAGTTGTATTTCTGAGGAATCCGAGATGTGCCATGCGGACAAATAAACATCAAATAGATAAAGATAGGGTTCAACAGAGGAAGATTGCCGGTGTAAAGTTATGCGCGCTTCGGGAATGGGAGAAAGTTGATCTGGTTTATCCAAAAACCGAAGGTTCTTCCCCGGAATTACAGCCCTGGTAAAATTCTTGATCTGTGCCTTTTTAGCAAAGATGCTTTTCGACCAAAGTCCATTTCCCATTTTTTCCACCAATTGAAAATCCACCTGGTTCACGATCAATTTAATTTCAACGGGCAAATTATGTTTCCGCAGGAAGAGAAAGGAAAAACTGATCAACAAAAAGAAAAGGTACAACAGCATACCGGCGGGACGCTTAAATTTTCTTCCTGCCTTTCTGATCATTGACGGCGGTTTAAGATGGGTTGTCCGCCTTCCTTCAATCCTGGCATCGATGATATCGCCTATGATCTCTGCTACTTTATAAAATGCCTCATCCTCAGAATTCCATTGTTTTCCAGATATAGGCCGCTTTCTATCGGGTATTGTTGTCCTGAAATCATACTTTGCGCCTAAATCAAAATGCCGCAGCATCACGGGTACCACGGTCAAATTCTTGGTTTTTTCCAGTGCAAAGGCTTTTCCTTCAATATCCCGGCAATAATCCGAACTAAAAAAATCCGCACTTAGCAACAATACGATGATATCGGCGATTTCTAATTCTTCCGCCACGGCCAGATTTTCTTCTGTACCGGCCATAATTAAATCCCTGTCCCAAAAAGAGGCCTTGCCGTCTTCCATTTGACTCGACAGATGAAGTAACAGCTCATCTTTGAACTTTTCGTCTTCTACTGAATGGACTAGGAACACATTGATTTTGGCCATTAGTCACTTTGTTTGTATTCCGGGCTGTGATAAAAGAAGTATATCGCTTCCACATCGGAATAATCTTCATACTCTTTGGCCTTCAGAGTTAAGGTGATCCATCCTTGCCAATCGGTTGCTATGTCGAGATCATCGCGCTCAATAAACAATTGAAAAGGTTCCCCTCCGTGTTTGGTTCTGTTGCCTAAGTCGCGTAAATAAATAAGGGAGTCCTCATCGACCTCCTGGTCCCGGTACAATCCTTTATACATCTGAAACCGGAGCTTGGTCAAGCTCTTGCCAGGTAAGAACTGAAAGGAATAACTCCGAAAATTCAAAGAATCCGGGGAATGGTAGACTACTGCGGGATAAAATACAGATTCTGAACTGTCAGTTATGGTAATTCCCAGCTTATTCTTAGTTAGTTCCAGGGAGCTCAACATATCATCAACGGGCCAGGGCCCAAATTCATTGAGCCCTTTCTCCTTTGGAAATTCCTTAGGTTTCATCCTGTAGATGACATTACCTTTCGTTTGCTGCACTAATATTTTTACAGGCTTGGCTTCTTCGAGTTGAAAGCGAATATTCAATTCCTGGCCTTTAAACCAATCGAAATCCTGAAAGTAGGATACAAATGAAATGAGCTGTAAATTGGCAGACCCGGATATGAGTTCAGTAGTACTTCCTTCGAACCGGTTGTCGAACTCTTTTAAAGCAGCGTCGTCTTGTCCGAAACAACAACAGCAGAATAGGCCTAAACAGCTGAGCAATACGGACGAAAGTTGATAAGTGATTTTTGATATATACATAACCCTCGGGATATTAAGGGGGAAGCGCCATATTAAGATAAAGAATTATTTTGTATTCGCAGTAATTCTGACTAGAAATTACTATCTTTAGTACAGAGCTTGCAAGGTTTTTCTTGCCATAGACTTACATAATACTGGCGGCAAACAAACTGTTTCTGTTCAGACGAATACTAACCACTGTACAGACGGTGTGCAATGTCTTTTACTAATCTGTCCCCCTAGTTAAAAAGTGAACAATGTCAACTTCTTACTTCAAGGGGATACGCGGTCTTCAATATCTGTTGGGTGTTATCATATTATCGTTGATTTTTTCAGGCTGTGACAATGAGGAGGATAAAACTAAACGTCAACCCGGACCGAACAGATCAGAGATAGCTATCAGCATACAATTCCTTAATGCGGATTCGGATTCGAATGAAGAACCCCAAAATGTGACCATTGAAATTAATGATTTAAGAGGCCAAATATTCACTCCTGTTGGGAATCAGGCTGGTTCATACAAAATAGAAAATGGATTTTTGAGCCTGGTTATAGCGAATAGAAGAGGAGAAATTGATCTTCCATATAGGTTTATCATACAATCATTTAGCGATGGATATTTGAAAAAGACACAGTCGATTGTCATTGACGAATACCAAAATGCCTACGTGCCCGTATTTATGATGCCCTTGCAAGATATGCCGCAAGGTTCAAGTTTTGCGCAAGCCTCCGTACTCTTGGCATCAGGAGCAATTATAGATAACGGCCTTCAGTTAAATACAAAACCCTCCTCCAGAAGTGGGGAAAAAGGGCTCATGGCCAATCTGATTATTGAATCCGGCACCCAATTATTAGGAAATGACCAGGTTCCTATCAAGGATCCCACAGGTTCCGTAAATATAGATCTCTACCAATTCGACCCTCGATTTGATGCCTCAACCAACGCCTTTCCCAATGGATTTATGGTAACAGATGCCGTGGATAAATCGGGAGATAGATTGGCTTCTCTGGAGAACAGATTCTTTTTTTCTTCCTTAGGCTACGTCAACCTATCAATGAATGTTGGAGTAGAGGAAGTTATGGGATTCAGCAAACCGGTGACTTTGGAAATGGAAGTACCCCGGGATTTAACAAATCCGGTTACGGGCAAACCCATCGAAAAAACATTTGAGATCCCCGTATGGAGTTTGAACGCCTCAACCGGTCAATGGACGAATGAGGAAAATATTGCACTTTTTGAGGAGGGGGGCAAGTTATTCGCTCGTTTTCGGATGACCCACCTCTCTACCTGGAACCTTGATATAAAGGTAGATGCCTGTACGCCTCCAGCTTCCGGGAAAATTACGGTAAATATCGATAATACCGGCCGGGGATTTAAGGCCCGGTATGCGGACTTTAACAATTCGGTCTCGGGGATGACTTTGAGTCCTACAAATGCCAACAACATTGTGCTTTTACAATCCAATGAAGTCCATGCGCTCAATGTGATCAATGCTCCTGACGTGGCTGGTGGCTCGGGCCTTCAATTCCGTTTGTACAACACCGTACGTAAGACCGATGGGATAGATAGGACACTGAATAATGTGATATGTGGCAGCACCCGTAATATGGATTTAAGTGGCGATCCTTCAGATTGTGTACATTTTGAATTATATATAGAGTGCAGCGATTTTGGTAATGCATGTTTTCGACCTGAACTGGTTGGACTTTGGTATGAACAAGGCCTGTTAACGGCAGGTGAAGAACCTGATGATATTGAATATCAGGAAGCACGCTATGCAGGGGTCCCGAAAAACGGGGGTTTAGATATTGATATGACCGACATTAAGAATAAAGTTGGATCCGGGGCAAGTTATTACAGATTTCTGCTTCAGTTCAGCTCCACAAGCGGTACTACTACGCATACAAAGGCTTTTGATATAAGATATGATGGGGGAATGGCAAAATGGAATAATCCCGGAATAGATGCTTCAGTTAAAACTTTTGAACAAATAATCCCTCCTCCCCCCGGTACGTATTGTGCGCAATGGTACAGAATACTTCTGGAATTTGATTGCGGCTTTGATCCTGGCGTTCATTATTCAGCCGGATGCACCAGCAGTTAAACTTTTGACCATAATCGGTTCATTCATAAATCATTTTTTTAACAACACCGTTTTCTGTGTCTGCCACGAATAATGTTAATTGTTGTAACGTTTCATGAATGGCAATACTCCAGGGTTTATTTAGCCCACCGAGACAACTCGAACTTTCACTTCCATATAATGTATAAACATAACCGGTAGGGGTTATGACCCGAACCCTGTTATTCCCGGTATCCGCGACAAAAATATTATCCCGGTCATCAAAGAGTACATCCCTTGGAGTGTTGAAAGAAGCGGTTCCAACGGGTCCATTCTCAAATGCCGGATCTCCGTCTCCGGCCAGATCAATTACATTACCGGTCGCGGCTTCCACATACTTTATTTTGTGATTTTGTGTATCTGCCACATACACATCGCCATTCTCAGCGACAAATAACCCTGTGGGATTGTTAAAGCCATCCGCATAATCCTGAAAAGTTCCACCTCCACTGGGAAGCATCTTTATGGTGTTTGTAATATGTAAAAAAAACACATCATTATTTTGATTTACGGCCACGGAAAGCGGCCCTATAATTCCATCGGCAATGGTAGAAACCCGGTCCGTCTCTATTTTTCGAAGTTTGCCATTGGCAAAATCCGCAATGTACTTATTCTCATCTTTGTCTAAGGCGATATCCCAGGGTCTATTGAATTTTGAGTTTGAAAGATCGGTTTCAATTGGGTTGTCCCCCGGCGTTCCGGCTACATCTCCGGCGAAGCTTTCCTTCATACCGGTAATCGCATCTATTCTAAATATCTGATTGGCTTGTTCATCAGCTACAAATACATTGCCGTCTGCATCGGCAACAATTCCTGTGGGACGATCAAAATTTGGAATGGCACAACTCGTGCCAAGGACCTCTACACTCTGCTCCACTATACTGTAAAAGTAAGTGAACTCTCCGGCAATGGTTTTAAATCCATCAACGATGACGCTGACGTCACCTGTCTCCGCACCTACGGGAACAAGTACCACCAACCGATCTTCCATAGCTGAATAAATAGTACCAGGAACACTACCAAATAGCACACTGTTTTGAGCTTCATCATCCCGAAAATTGCTTCCCGTAATAATAAGAGTGTCTTCTTTATCCCCAGTATTTTTATTAATTGCCGTCGCCATAGCAGCCTTGTACTCAAAGGAACTCTCACAGCTTTCAAGGGCGTTGGAATTACATCCGCCTATATTCACTACCACAGATACTTTGAGCTCATCAATACCCGCTGGCAGTTTCACTTTTATATCATTGCCAAAAACGTCCTCGGGCACAACTTCCATACCATCTATGGTAATTCTGTCCTTGGATGCGTCAAAATTGACAAACTCCCCGCTTAAGGTAACGGTCTCTCCGGTGCGGGCAGTGGAAGGTGAGATGGACGTAATACAGGGGCATGGATCTATTTTATCCAATTCACATGAATAACTTCCCAACAGGAAGATAAGCAGGAAAATGAACAAACAATTTACTGGCTTTTTCATCGTCTAAAATTGTATAGTGACACCAAAGGAAACCGCATTCCCGGATGACAAGGCATAGTCGGGCATATTAAAATGAGGAACCACTACCAGGCCATCGTGCCTTTTTTCATTTTTCCTTTTGCTTAGTTTTCTGATCAGCATATAGGAACCTACGGCCAGGACAACCCCGCTGACGGCACCCACTATGATCGCCGTTTTATGTTTTGACTCAGCATCCTGAAACACTTCCTCTCTTGTCATACCCAGATCTGTGTAAATGGGATCATTGGAAAATCGATGATCTTCGTAGATGGAATACTGGTCCTTTGACTTCTTTTCTAAACCAACCAAAGAATAAATGACTCCGGCTGTTCCGGCGCCCATAATAGCGGCGGTTTCTAGTTTCAATTTCGGCCGGGTCAATAAATTTGTTTCCACCTTCCATTCATTCAACAGGGAAACAATGGCGAGTATATCAACTACCAGGGCGTCCTGAGACCTATTTTCTACTATCATGCCCATAAGCCTGTCGTTCTTAGTGAAAACACCTCCCCCGGAAAAACCCTTTGTGACCATTTCATTACTTACGGTAAAATTATTGCGGTCAAGTGGTGCTAAGAATTTATTAAGTCGCGTTATCCAGGAACTTCCCTGAGGATGCCCAATAATTTTTACAAGGCTTAATCTGAAATCTGAAGTTTCTGCCACCACGAGATCCCTGAATTCAATGTCGGTATTCCGAATCTTCACTTGAAGTACGGCAAGATCCAATTCCGGTTTTACCTTGAAGATGGTAGCGGGGAATTCCCTTCTATTTTGGCTAAACTCAACAAGAAGACTGTCAGTTTCTTCGACTACATGAAGCGCAGTAATCAGAAATACTTCCCTATCCAGTTCATTGAATCCGGTTATAATACCGGCTCCAATTTCCACTCCACCGCTATAGCCAGTGATCTTTACAATGAACTCATCAGGATTCTTCTGGGCAGCCAGGTCGACTAGTAGAAAAAACAGTACTAGTCGGACGATGTGAATAGAAGTATTCATCCAATGCTTTAAGGGTCAAACCAAACAATAACCTGGGAGTCTATCGATGTGCTGAAAAGACTCCTAACCATCCGAGAGAACTAGAGGGAATTATACATCCTTTGTCACTAAAGTAGTGAATATTTCTGACACAGAATACATTCTCTAAGATGCAAAATGTAGTTATTTTCAATCAAAAATTAGTTTCAATTTTCTCAACAACTCTTCGGATCCCCTGTGCAATTTGCAAAAAAGCCATTTCCCTGTCACTAAATTCAGTTACGGGAATACCGTCTTTTGGCAATCCCTGAATTGGGGAAAATGGCATATCATTCCAATCACAGGGCCTAAGGAATATGGGAATAACTATTGCTTCATGGTTACTATGCCTTTCCATGGCTTTTACAATTTCAACTTTCCAGATATACTCAGATGCGAGAAAATCCGCGCTAATCAGCAGCAAAATAATGTCGGCGGTAATCAGTTCATTTTTAATCGTATTATTCCATTCCGTTCCCGGTACAATCATCCGATCGCTCCATGTTTTTATTTTACCGCTGCGTTTAAGTGATGTTAAATGCACATCCAGCCTTTTTTTAAGGTCTTCGTCTTCATGTGCGTAAGAAAGAAGCACTTTTAGCGGGAATATCATGTGATTTATGTTAGGATCGTCTTCATAGCGAACATTCCATCAAGTGTATATATATTACCCTTATAAAGATAATAAGTTCGCATTGGGAATGTCTGGTTTGGTTTTAGTCCACTTTAAAACCCACCTTCCTTTTGGTGGAGGAAGGCCAGAAGGCCATTCCCGCAATTAATATATCTATAAATATAGGAAGTTAAGACATGGTTGCTATAATGTAATTGGCATAAAATCCAACTTTTGAAAAGGTATTATTTAACTTTTCGCCCGGTTTTGGGTTATTCTTATTTCCCACTTACCACGGCAAACAACTCCTTGTCCATTTGCGGCTGTACCGTACAGCTGTTGTCCAAATGCATCGTAGCAGTATTAGTACTGTTATACGATGGCCATTCCGGCAAACCGGAATGATTAGGATCCCCGGTTTTCGCAAAACTGATCCAGGCCAGGCTTACTTTATCAGCCAGTGCGTGCGCCTCTTTTCCCCCGCCAGTCATGTTTTTGCCTCTTTCAATATTATCAAACACAAAGGGCAGTTCAATACAATGAACCGCTTTGTACTTGCCATCGAATACGGGAGATTGCCAGGTAAACAGGTACATATAAACGGGGGCACCGTCTTTCATGGCGGCTTTCGCATTTGCCTGCGCCACCGCACCCGGCCTGAACATCGTGTCCACATCTAACAGATCGGATGGCGCTGTGTCGTCAGGATAGGCCTTCTTTACCGCTGCTACATAGGAATCTGCTTTCTCTCCGTATCGTTCATTAATTACGGCCATCACCTCTTCCACAGATGCCTTTTGCATATTCGCATTCTGAAAAGGGGCAAACTCGTTTTTTACTGTTCCTATCAGTAAGGGTATATCCTTCGACAATTCGAACGCCTCTTCCGAAAATACCTGGTAAGGGATGTCTTCCCCATTGCGGCTTGGCCCCCAGCTCAAACCAAATCCGATGGAAGGTTTACCTGCCCTTTTCCTTCTTTCCTCAACAACTTTTAAAGCCTTACTGCTTGCCTCGCTTAAAATGGGAAAAGGAATATGCTGAAGGCTATCCACCTCTGATCCCTCAAGACCTAAGATGGCCAGTGTTTCGGCCGCAATGCTTTGGGTATCTTCCTTCTCCAATATTTCTGTCCTGAAAGAACCGCTCTGATTAATTGCTTTATGAAACAAGCCTTTTGCCTTAGGCATAGCCATGAGCGTATTTACCTTAGCCCCGCCACCGGATTGCCCGAAAATGGTGACATTCCCCGGGTCGCCCCCGAAATTTGAAATATTGGTTTTTACCCATTCCAGGGCCGCTACCATATCCAATATGCTGGCGTTTGCAGAATGCTTGTATTTTTCGCCGTAAGCGGATAAATCCAGGAATCCAAGCACATTCAAACGGTGATTGATGGACACCACAACAACATCTCCCTTTTTGCTTAAGTTTTCCCCATCGTAGGCGGGCAATTCCTGGCTGGACCCAGCGGTAAACCCACCCCCGTGGATCCAGAACAGCACCGGTCTCTTTTTTCCGTCACTTATTCCCGGGGTCCACACATTCACCCGCAAACAATCTTCATTGGTGTACCCCCAGTCGTGATCAAATACAAACTCGGCTTCGTCCTGCACGGTAGTCGTTGGTGTCAGTAAGGGAGCCACCGGCCCATAGGCAGTAGAACTTCTTACACCTTCCCAGGGTGTTGGCTTTGATGGCGCTACAAAACGTTCGGCCTGCGCATAGGGGATACCTTTATAGGTAAAAATACCTTCATGGATGTAGCCCCGCACTTTCCCGGATTCCGTATTGGTTACGGCCACATCTTCACCCGTGGTGATTCCCTGCCCGCATAGATTGGATACAGTGAACATTAGTCCAACTATGCTCGTAATTATAATCGATTTGTTCATATTTTGATCTTTAAGTATTCTACCCTTGGTAAATATTCTGTGTCAGAAAATCGTTTTTAAATTTCCCTCGGGAATCGAACTTCTTCGCCAATTCTACAAAATCGGGCAACATTTCATAGCTCGATGCCAGAACGGAAGGATCCATGGTAAATAGTTTGCCCCAATGCGGGCGTGCTTTGAACGGTTCCAGTTCGGCCTCTATCATTGTAATAATGGCTCCTACCTCTCTGGGATTTTGTTTCCATGTAAAATGTATAGCAACGCAATCTTGCCCGTAACACGGACTCATCCATAAGTTATCTGCCGCGATGGTCCTTATTTCGGTAATCATCAGTTGAGGAAACAGTTGCTCCCTTTTTTGTTCAAGTGCCAGAATAGCGTCCAGGGCCTGTTCATAAGGAACAAAAAATTCGGATTGCAATTCTTCCCCACTGCTAGGGGTAAAACCCATCTTAAAATGCGGTAGTCGGTCATACCAATGACCGGCAACACCCATTTGCTCTGTGCAGTTTTCAGCCGAAATCCTGGTTATGGGATGCAGGTTTTTAACGGCGGCTTTTGCGCCATAAAAATCCTTACCCAGCGCTTTAATTTCATCATCTAGCCTTCTTTTGACCCACACCTGGCTCACCAGCTGATTTTGCCAATCTGTAAATAAACTCACGCTATAGCCACTGGATAGGATAGCATCAAAATGATCCTTCAAGGATTCCAGGGGTAAGTCCTGAAAAACGTCCTGCCGAACTTCAAAAGTTTTTTGGATGTCCAGGGTTACCTTTGTAATGATCCCCAGGGCGCCTAAATTGACGACGATACCATTAAACACAGCTCCGTCCGTGTCCCTGTCCAGGTTCACAATTTCGCCATTGCCCGTCACCAACTCCAGGGCAGCGACCCCTGTGGCCAGATTTCCATTGGTAGCACCGGAACCATGCGTTGCGGTGGCACAGGCGCCCGCAACCGAAATATGGGGTAGCGAAGCCAAATTGTGCAAAGCATAGCCTTTTTTGTGAAGTTCGGGGGCAAAATCGCCATATTTTGTGCCCGATCCAACGGTTACCTTCATTGCTTTTTCGTCTATACCCACCACACCTTTAAGATTTTTTGTCGAAATCTGGTTCAGCGGATTGTCGGCGATATCATTGAAACAATGACGGGATCCTAAAGCCTTCTGGGTATCCGATTTTTTGATCAGGGCCTGGACCTCTTCTACGGTTGTAGGTTCAAATAAATTTTTGGCTTTATACACATAATTCCCCGCCCAGTTTTTTCTTACAGGTTCAAGCGCTGTCATTACTTCTTTTTTCTCCTGTTTGCAGGACAGTACGGGCACCAAAGCAGATCCGGCCGCAAATGCCACTGACGTTTTGATAAATTCTTTTCTCTTCATTAGTCTCAGTTATAAGCAGAACGAGGCACTTTTATTTCAAGACTTTAGTGTCTGTAGACATTACGATTTTAGCGTTTATCATGTTATCAATTATTGCGTTATCGCATTCAGACCATATAACAAATAACTTCATATTTAAGAACCACTGCAATGCACTGCTTACATAAACCCGGGATTTTTAATCCGTAGTGGTTCGGTTAATTTCATTGGTCACAGTCGTCAGTTGAAACCCTGCCTGCCGCAAGCAGGTAAGCACTTTAGTGCAGGACTTCCAGTTTCTAAAAACTTTTTTCGAATAGGTTAATAGTTATTGGTTAACCGTTAATGGTAAGATATCAACTATTAACGATTAACATTTAACAAAAGCCTGCCCGTGCCCCGCCAGAACGACTTGTCGGGCTGGCGTTCAGGCGGGCAATTTCCTTGCGTATCCAAATCTCCCCCATAGGACGGACAGGCATGGATTTTTAATTCATAGGAGAGTGGTTTAGTTTGTCTTTGCTATTTGATACCTTAAATCTGTACTAAAAATTTATTATCTCCTGAAGAACAGGCTATTTAAAACCGATTTGCGCAAGGGCTTTATGACTTACTTTTATAGCCTCAAGAGGGGTCATTGTAAAGGTTTTGTCCTGCTCTACCATGTAATACTTCATGCCCGAAAGCTTTTTGTTGGCCAGAATCCTGGAAAAATCGATATTCCCCTTCCCTACCGGAGCAAATTTTCCCTCATCGTCCATATCCTTCACGTGCCATATTTTAAACCGTCCCGGATATTTTTCAAAATAGGCTACAGGATCAGCCCCGGCCTTAGTCACCCAATAAATATCCATTTGAAAATTTACAAATTTTGGATCCGTATGCTCCAATAGGTAATCAATTGTGACGATACCGTCTTTGTCCTTTTTAAATTCAAAATCATGGTTATGATACAATAATTCGAGTCCGGCTTTTTTGCATTTTTTCCCGAGCGTAGTCAGTATTTCAGCGAGGTTGGCTGCCCCACCGGTCATACCCATTGTCTGGTTTTCCGGATCAAACTTAAAAAGACCCATGGGAGGTACGGGGATTACAAAGTATTTGAATCCTGCGGCCTTTACATCAGCGATCATAGCATCAGCATTATCCAGCGTTACGCTTCCCTGATGGGTGCTGATAGGGGTAAGGCCCATCCCGGCGAGTAATTTTTTAAAATCGGCCGGAGCCATGTCGTAAAACTTCCCCTCGTTATAGCCGGCGGCTTCTACGTTTTTATAACCGGCATCGGCAACTGCCTGCAGGGTAGCTCTGGCATTGGTGGCCATATCATCCCTAACTGTATAAAGCGCCAGGCCTCCCAATTTGTCCTGCGAAATGCCTTTGAAAGTTCCTGCCAAAAAAAGAGAAACAAACAAAAGTCCGACGGTTGTTTTAATTAATGCATTTTTCATGATTATTTTCTGAGATTAAAGTTATTAATGTTTATGTATAAGAAAGTCCATTACCTGCCTGAGCTATTCTTGCTATGAAGTGATTTAAGCTTTTACAAATTGGCTAAAAAATTGCCGTTTTACGCCCATATTTTGTCTTTTTCTTGCTCCGTAGCCCTGCTATACAGCTCAAAAAAGCCTTCACCTGGGCACAAAACCATCAATTTTCGCTTCAATCCAAAAAGTTTAAATCACTTCTATTTCAAAAAGTGGGATCGGTTTATCAACGACTATTTTTTTAGCAACCTGTTTTTTCTTACTAATTTTTCCGGAAGATATAATAATTCTGCTCAAATCGATTTCAAATAATCAATACTTTTTTTCAGGGCAACCTGCGGATCCTGTACCATATCCTGCTCTACAAAAAAGTGCTTAACCCCATATTTCTTTGCCATTGGAATGATCGTTTTTAAATCCACCACCCCGCTACCGGCGGAGGTCATGTTAGGGAATAACGGAATCCACTGGCTGGCATCGCCACCATCCCCGGAGAAGGTCTGTATCTCCTTCATATCCTTAACGTGCATCAGATGATAGCGATCCGAATATGTTTTCAAATATGTTATCGGATCCGCCTTGCCGGCAATGGTCCAGAACAAGTCCATTTCCAGAAAAACGAGGTCGGGATCGGTATTGTCCAGAATTAATTGCAAGGGAATTTGACCTCCTACCTCACTCAGGCCATATCCGTGATTGTGATAAGCAAATTTTAACCCTTCTTCTTTCGCCTGTTTACCTACAAGATTAAAGGTTTCTGCCATTCTTTTATAATCGTCCAAAGTTTTTCTGCGCTCATCGGGGATGGCGGGCAACACCACATATTCAAACCCCAACGTTTCTTTTGCCTTGCCGAGATCGGTAATTTTGTTCTCCAAAGTATCGAGGTCCGTGTGCATGGCGGGAACGGTTAACCCGTATTCCGTAAGAGTGCTCTTGACTTCAGTTTCGGAAAGACCGAAATATCCGCTGCCGCTAAAGCCCAGCATTGGTGTTACGGCCTTCCAACGCTGCTTTCCGGATTCCGAACTATATGGATAGGGACCAAATAGTTCAACTTCCCCGAATCCCATTTCCGCGAGGAAGCCAATAGTTCCCTTAAAATCCTTTTCGAGAAAGGCCGGCACCGAAAATAACTGGATCCCAACATTTTCCAGGGTGTTCGTATTATTGATAAAGTGTCCGTTGGCGAATATACTTTTTGGAAACAGTGCCCAGCCGCCTGTCAATAGCGCCATTCTTTTTACAAAATCCTGCCTATCCATTTCTGTGGTTTATAAAGATGCTACCTAAAACTATATAAATACGGTGCTTTGTGTGCCTTGCCCTGATAGAGTTTTTCGTGCCGAACCAAAATGTCCAATCCCAACATTTTACGCTGAAAAGTAGTTCGGCGTAACTTTTCGCCCAGAACGGCCTCGTAAACCTGTTGCAGTTGTTTCATGGTGAATTTTGAAGGTAACAGGTTCATTCCCACCAATTTTTTTTCAAGATTGTCCTTAAGAACGTTCAAAGCTTTTTCCACAATCAGGCCATGATCCATTATCAGGCCGGGGAGTTCGTCAATGGCATACCAGCTGATGGAATCAGAAAGCTCGTCAGGCCGCGGCTCTACTTCATCATAATTGATCAGCGCATAATAGGCAACCGACACAAAACGATGCAGTAGCCAGTGTCCGTCATCAGGTTTATAATCGTTGGCTTCCAATATCCTACCCATCGTTTCCGGGTTCGATCTTGAAAGGTCACCAAAGGTGTGGAACTGCTCCAGATAGATCTGATCCAGGCCCGTTCGCTCTTTCAATCCCCGTTCTACTGCATCCTCCAAATTTTCGGTATACTTAACAAATCCACCGGGCAAGGCAAATAATCCGGTATTGTGATATTCAAGAACGAGAATTTTTAATTGCGTTCCGTTAAACCCGAATATCACAGAGTCATAGGCCAAATGCGGCATAAATTCATGATTTGAGGGCAGTTCCTTGTGGTTTTTTTCGGCCAAAGCTGAATATTTTTCCAAATAAATGGTAAAATTAGAAGAAAACAAAGTATTATTGTAACAAATTGAGACAATAGAAAAATTTTAACATCCATGAAAATGAAAAAAGTACTATTCCTCGGCATTTTTCTTTTGGTAGCCAACCAAAAAATCACTTCACAGAATAAGAATGCTTTTCCCATTCAGGTAACTGTTGAACATGGGGTTATCGAAGGAAATTATGATACCCATACCGGTATTCAAACCTACTTTGGTGTTCCTTTTGCCCAGCCCCCTGTCGGGGATCTGCGGTGGAAAGTCCCTCAACCCCATCAGAACTGGCAGGGTGTGAAAGAAACCAAGGTTTTTGGCCCACGACCAATGCAGACTATGGTATTCGGAGATATGAAGTCGCGCTCCAATGGTGTCAGCGAAGATTGCCTCTACCTTAATATCTGGACACCGGCAACCCGGGGTACCAAGGACCTGCCAGTGCTGGTTTATTTCTTCGGTGGCGGAAACGTTGCCGGGGATGCTTCGGAATACCGGTATGACGGTGAGAGCATGGCGAAAAAAGGAATTGTTGTGGTAACCACGAATTATAGATTGAATATATTTGGATTTCTGGCCCATCCCGAGTTGAGTGCAGAAGCCGAATACGGGGCATCCGGGAATTATGGATTGCTGGACCAACATGCCGCGTTGCAGTGGGTTCAGAAAAATATTGCGGCCTTTGGAGGCAATCCCGATAAAGTTACCATTGCAGGGGAATCCGCTGGTTCCATTGGGGTAAGCCAGCAAATGGCCTCCCCGCTTTCCAAAGATCTGATAGCCGGTGCTATCGGCGAAAGCGGTGCGGGAATCAATCCCACATTGGCAGCGGTTTCATTGAAGGAGGCTGAAAAGGTGGGTCTGGAATTTGCCCAAAAAGCGAGTTATCCGGGCATTGCCGAACTACGCAAATTAAGTGCGGGGGAAGTCTATGAAATTTACAATGAATCGAAACGTTTCGGTTTTCCTGCTGTGATCGACGGCTATTTTCTTCCGAAAACCCTGCCCGAAATATTTGGGGATAAAGGGCAGGCCCAGGTCCCACTCCTGTTGGGATGGAACTCAGCGGAAATACCGGGTATGGCCATAATGCAGGGCCAACCGTACAAAGAGGAAAATTACATTGCGAAAGTAAAGGAAATCTATCCGGACACCCATCAGGAAGTGTTGCAATTGTATCCCTCTGGTTCGGAAAAGGAAATAGCGCTTTCGGCCACTGCGCTGGCATCTGACCGGTTTATTTCCTACAGTACCTGGAAATGGTTCGATCTGCATAGAAAAAACAGCGATCAACCGGTCTACAGGTACCTCTACAGCAAACTCCGCCCGCCCTTAGTGGATAAAACACTTACCCCGGGCCTCGCCGGCGGAACGGTAAAACAAGATTCGAGTGCCCCGGAAATGCCTGAGGCCATTGGCGCACCTCATGCCTGTGAAATTGAGTATTGTATGGGCAACCTCCATTTGGTGGAGGACTATGCCTGGACTCCTGAGGATTACAAAGTATCGGAAGACATGCAGAATTATTTTGCCAATTTTATCAAAACAGGAAATCCAAACGGTGAAGGTTTACCCCAGTGGGATCCGGCCGACGCCAGTGACGCCAGCCCCCCTGTAATGGTTATTGATACGGAAAGTAAGCTCATTCAATCAAAGAACGATGCGCGCTATCTGTTTTTGGATAAAGCCTACAGCAGTGAAAAATGATATCCGGGTACCCCCATATCAGATTTAGCCATCAATACGGATAAAAATTGGCGGAATGCAGCTAATTACGCCAACTGGAATAATATGGACGGCCTAAACGGCAATTACCGTATTAGTTTTTTAATCCTTAGTTTCCGGTTAAAGACGTAAGACCACTGCGCTACAAGACATAAGACGTAAGACTTGCTTATAACCAACTGAAAATCCTATAGTTGATTTTAAGGTGCCAAAGGTACATTCATACTTGTTGGCAATGTGCGAAAAGCAAGCCCTTGGATAACAAATATAATGGGAACGCCCCCATATACTTGCAGTTTTGGCACTACCGGACAACAATATTTTTTAATCATTAAATGTAAATTCGGGAAGTTTCATAATTTCTCCCCCCTTTTGAGCCGATTCGTGGGCCAATATACCAACACAGGTAATATTTGCCGATTGTCTCGCATTGGGGTAGGGAGACTGGTTATGAAGCAGTGCATTTATGAATTCGTGCACCAGATGTGGGTGCGACCCCCCGTGTCCCGCACCCTGAGTAAATGAAAGGTGTTGGTGTTCGTCAGAATCATAGACGCCGCAGGTCGTAAATGGGCGTATCTCTTCGGGCAACAGTTTTGCAAAATCCGGACTATCAACTTCTTCAGGGATTTCCAGTTCCGGTTTTTTGGCGGTATGAACCACCAGGGGTTTTCCTTCTATCAATGGCCATTCTACCGATTTTTTGGATCCATATACCTCAAAACTCTCCCTGTATTGCCTGGCGACATCAAAAAGAGAACGATAGACCTGTGCACTCAGATCAGAATTCCTGAATTTGATATGAGTTGTTTCAACGGCATAGGGAGAATTATAATAGGGTATCAATTCGTCCCGGATGGTTCCTGACCCAAAACAGGAAACATACGCTGCTTCACCTCTTGTAAGCCCCAAAACAGGACCCACGCAATGTGTGGCATAGTGCATGGGGGGAAGCCCTGGCCAATAGTTTGGCCAGCCGTCCATGTCTTGCTGATGGCTGGCTTTTAAGAATTGCACTTTCCCTAATTCCCCTTTTTCATATAACTCCTTCATAAATAAAAATTCCCGCGCATACACCACAGTTTCCATCATCATATAGGTAAGTCCTTTTTTTACGGATAGGTCTACGATTTCTTCACACTCATCCATCGTAGTAGCCATAGGCACGGTACATGCCACATGTTTACCCGCTTTCAGTGCCTTGATAGATTGAATTCCATGGTCGGGGATCGGGGTATTGATGTGAACTGCATCGATTTCCGGATCTTCCAATAAATCATCATAGGAGGTAAATCTTTTTTCAATACCAAACGTATCGGCCACCTCATTCAGTTTGGAAGAAGTTCGCTGAGACACTGCCATCAAATTGGCATTTGGATGTTTTTGATAGATGGGGATGAATTCAGCTCCAAATCCAAGGCCGACAATCGCAACATTAATTCTCTTATTACTCATTTTGTTCAATTTATATGTTGAATGTTTTCTTTAAAAATTTAATTCCTTCGATTGCAAATTCGTCCTGGTCCCTTGCCAGGTTTTTCCAGATACAAACAGCCCCTGCCAGTTCCTTGATCTCCGGGGTGAAACTTTCAATGGTAATTGCACCCTGATAGTTGACAGCCTCCAACCCTTTTTTAAAGTCGTTCCACGGCGTTAATCCGGTTCCCGGAATACCCCTGTGGTTTTCGGATACTTGTACATGGATCAGTTTATCGCCCACCGATCGAATAGCAGCTTCAATATTCTTTTCTTCAATGGTCATATGAAACCCGTCCAATAAAACCTTGGCATTGGGATGATTTACATCGGCGATCAATTTCATTACATCCTCTGCCGTATTTATCAAATCGGATTCGAAACGATTTAGTGGCTCCAGGGCAATGAACAACCCATCGATTTTGGCGAGCTCACAGACTTTCCCAATGTTTGCGACCGCGCGGTCCCATTCTATTTTTCTCTGTTCCTCCGGGATCATTCTGGCTTTTCCAACCGCGGAATACATGGGCCCCGCCAGGAATTCTACCTCCCATAACCCGCACAGTTCAAAGCACTTCTCAAGATACCGGAAGCAATTCTCATGATAGGAAATCTCCTCATGGGTCAGGTCCTTTGTGGGCCCGAATACCCCACATACCAAAGCTCTCAAATCATGTTCCTGTAAAGCTTCTTTCACTTTAATACCATCGATCAAATCGGGATCTTCCACGGGAATTTCAACCACATCAAAACCCATTTCCCTGATTTTAGGGAAGAGGGAAATCGACTCTGTGGTAAATGGGGATTCCCAAAGCCAGGTACTAACCCCTAAAGGTATATTCTGCTTCATTTAGTTTATTTAAAATCCTACTTGGAACTAACAACTTTCATGGTACCCTGCATGATACGCCAATGACCGGGAAATGTACAGATGTAAGGGTAAATTCCGGGCTCGGTTGGTGCCGTGAATTTTAGAACGACCTTTTCCTGAGGATTTATGATCGCAGTCGCAAAAAGCACCTCGGTCATTTTCGGAACATAATTCATCGCTGCCCCCTGCGGGTCCATGGCTAATTTGTCTGCAGCCATCCCCACTTTTTCTTTTTGCCCGGGTTTTGTGATGACGAGGTTATGCTGCATAAAATCGGTATTTTCAAAAACAAGTTGGACCGATTCTCCTGCTTCAACCTCAAACTCGGTTACATCATATTTCAATTCATTTTCAACTGTCTTTATGTTAATGACACTAGCCTTTCCCACCGCATCTCTTACGGGGTCTTCCGGCGTGGACACCTTGTTGATGTAATTGTTCACAAAAGTTATTGCCAGTTCATTCGCGGATAGTTCCTCTGAGACGTTTCCTGTGCGAGCTTCGGACGGAATTTTATACTTGGGGTTATCCTGAAGGTAAGCCTCAATAAAACCCTTTATATGTTTGCTCGCTGCTATATATACCGCCTGGGCTAACCATGCATCCTTAAGCACTTTTTTGTCATTGCTCAAATCGTACAACAGATGTCCAATCTTATCAGATCGTTCCCGTTCCGAAAAGTAGAGCAGGGCTTCCATCCGGACTTTAGGATTTTTATCATGCAAAACTCGTGAAAGCAATAGTGCTTCATCCGATCTTGAAGTTCTTGGAAGCAATTGAATAGCCGCTCTTCTTACCGCCCAGGAAGGATGAAACAACGCTCCTCTTGCCACGGCAACCGCCTGTTCGTCGGAATCTAAAACCCCGAGCCCTTCAATGGTCCACAATGCATGCAGCGCCCCGGAATTAAGCCCTTGGCCATCGAGGGTTTGGTCATTTACCATCTCGTAAAGCGCTCCCAAGACATCGGTCTCCCCACGTTCCACTATTAGTCGTTGCGCGGTAGAACGCCAGAACATGTTTTCATTGGTTAATGCTTTTAACAATTCGCCGGGTTCGTCTTTATTCAGGCTGATCGTTTCCTGTTCTTCTTCTACTTTTTTAGGGACTACCCGCCAGATGCGACCTCTTGATTTATCTCGCAATGGATTAACATAGGCGTTGCCTTCCCCATTTTCGGCATTGTAGCCACCGCGTTCAGCGGTTGGGGTAGGGTTGTGCTGTACAATAAAATTATACCAATCCAGTACCCAGACAGCACCGTCCGGACCTACCTTGGCTTCCACCGGCGAAACCCATTCGTCTGAACTGGCGAAGAGATTACCACCATCTTTTTCTATATATCCGGCTCCGTCATTTTCAATTTTGGCCATATGAACAAGGCCTCCCGTGGGTTCGCAGACAAAAGCCACTTTGTTCCAAAACGCTTTCGGATATTGCCTGGCGGTATAGAAATGATGTCCGGCTGCGGCCGTAAACCCTCCAAAGACATCTACCTGCCTGATGTTCCGGGTAATGGGCTGCATATCATAGTGGCCGTCTATTTTCTTGCTTCCCTGGGTTGGGATTCCTTCTACGTCGTTAAAGTTTTTATCCGGAATGCCGAGGAAAACACTATGCGTATTGTTTGCGGTAGAGGCGAAAATGGAATTGTCTTCCGTAAACCCCAATCCCCAGGTATTGTTACTTGTACCGGTCAGAAATTCAAAATCATTAAGTTTGTGATCAAAGCGGTATATCCCCTGCCTAAATTCCTGATCCGACCCGAAAATAGATCCCTTAAACCCGGAATAACCCACTACCCCGTAAATTTTATTGTCCATACCATTCTGGAGATTGGACGGTCCTGCATGGGTATCAAAAACACCCCATCCATCTATAATCACTTTTTTTACATCTGCCTTATCGTCGCCATCAGTATCTTGTAAGAATATAAAATGGGGAGCCTGGGAAACGATAATGGCATCTTCCGAAAATGTAAACCCCGTAGGAATATTAAGCTGATCGGCAAATATTGTAAACTTATCCGCTTTTCCATCGCCATCGGTATCTTCACAGATCTTTATGCGGTCGTCACCGAACCCCCTGTCATTACGCACCGTATTCGGGTAATCTACAGTTTCGATGACCCACAATCTTCCGCGTTCGTCCCAATTCATAGCTATTGGATTGATAATATCAGGTTCTGAAGCGAAGAGTTCTAAATCGAAGCCGGCAGGTACCTGGATTAATTTTTCGGATTCCTCGGGCGGCAGGGGAAGTTGGTATTTGGGTGCGGGATCCCTTTTTTCGTAGTTGGGGATATTCGGCATTTCTTTATAGGCCAGTTTCGGAATTTCCTTTGCGAACGCATCCCAATTTTTGCGTACCTGGTCACTTACCGCCCAGAGGATGCCTTCTTTAATTAATTTCTGGAAACCGGGATGGTTCCAGGTTCTTTCATCATGCCCGTAAGCAGTATAAAAAACCTTTCCTCTTCCATACTCCTTTACCCATGTCCACGGTTCCGCATGTTCGCCATCCACACGTTCCATCAGTACGGTGATATCTTCTGCAATTTTATGGTGCACATAGGTCTCGTCCCAGGTAGAAAATTCTTCAAGCGATTTCATAATAGGGTGAGTTTCATTTACAATAGACGCTGTAAAGGTATCCGTGCCGTGATCCTTAAATTGGGCGCCGACCAAATTGATGTACTCCGGGGAATTCTTAAAGCAGAAACTAGCACTATGAACAGGAATAAATGCATTACCGGCATGTACAAAATTCATCAATGCCTTTTCCTGTGACGGGCTTATGTTTTCATGATTTGCATACACAATAAGTCCGTCGTAATTGCCTAAAACATCCCTATTAAGATCATCAACACTTTCTGTATACGTAATATTTATGCCACTTTGAGTTAAGGCGGATGCCAATATGGGCATATACGCCCCGGAGTTATGGTGCTCCTGGGCGTGTCCTAAAAACAACATCTCAATTCTTCTGGGTTTGTCATCACTTGCTTTTTCGGGCGAAGTGTGGCAAGCACTAACTAAAAGGACCACTGCGGCTATAACAAGAAACTTAGCGGTAAATGCTTTCATCCTAAGTATGAATTAATTGGATTTCAATTTTAGAAAATAAATCAGGGTAAAGTACACTTTATTCTATCCGATATTGACTTTATATTAACATGAAATGGGTATATTTTTTATTTTAGTGTTAATTTAATACATTAATTAAAGACCCTTGCGTTTCATTAAATCGATACCAGCACTTTGAAATCCGCACTACAAAAATCGCCAATTCCCACTGTGCACGCCTATGTGGTCAAAGCACTGAAACGTCCCATTTTTGATCCTAACTGGCATTTTCATTCGGAATACCAGCTATTTATGGTAGTCAAAGGGAGCGGTACCCGTTTTATAGGCGACAGTGTGAAACAGTTTAAAGCAGGCGATATCACGTTTACCGGTCCTAATCTTCCCCATTTGTGGAGAAGCGATACTGAAGGATCGACTTTTGTTAAAAGCCAGGGGTGCGAGGGTATTGTAGTTTACTTCCATGAAAATATTCTGGGGAAGGACTTATTGCTGAAAGAAGAAACCATCAAGTTACGGCAACTCTTCAAAAACAGTTTAAGGGGGGTGAATATTAAAGGAAATACCAGAAAAAAAATTGGTCAAATGCTCACCGTTCTATTAGATCTGGAAGGATTTGCCGGTGTACTGAAACTACTTCATATCCTAAACTCCATTTCCTTGTCCCCGGAGATTGAATTACTGGCCAGCGCGGGGTATACAAATTCCCTGAAACAAGGCGATACGCAACGCATGAATATGGTTTACGCCTATGTAATGAAAAATTTTAAAAATAACATAGCTCTTTCCGAACTTGCCGCAATGACGTGTATGGCACCAACCTCATTTAGCAGGTATTTTAAAACCCATGCCAATAAAACTTTTTCGGAATTTGTAAGCGAAATACGTGTCGGTCATGCCTGCAAGCTACTTATTGAAAAAAAAATGAATGCTTCACAGGTTTGTTACGAAAGCGGTTTCAGGACGCTGTCAAATTTTAACAGGCAATTCAAGGCCTTAACAAACAGAACCCCCAGGGAATATAAAAAGCAATATGAAATGCGATAGGCATCCATTCTTCATCTTAGTTAGTTGAAACCCTGCCTGGCGGCAGGCAGGTATGCACTTTAGTGCAAGACTTTCGGTTTCTAAAAAAACATTTTGGCCATAATAGTATTGGGTTATTGATTATTAAGTTATTAAGGCGTTCCGACTAAATAACGAACAACTTGGTAACCCGATAACCGTTGGCGATTCCATTGCTTTTCAAAACCTCCGCCATAGGACGGACAGGCATGGATTTTCAATCCATGGTTTAGTTTTCTTACTAACCCCGGGGGACCAGGTTTATTCTTTTGATTATACGGGAGAGGGAAAATGATAGCGGGCGAATTTCCAAGAAAAGGCGAGTTCCCGGATTTTTTGACAAATTGCGGAACTGCTAAAAACCAAACAGCATTAACATTTTTTTAAGGTCGTTGAGAATAGAACAACTGTCGTTCAAAGAAAATAGTGTTAAAATTCTCAAGGTATCACGAACTTTGATATAATTTTTATAAATCTCTTGAATTAAGCCAATGCCATATAAATTTTCTTCTATCCCTTTTCTCCTGCTCATAGTTTTCATCACTTTCAATGTCTCCGCACAAAGTGGTAGTACCATAGCTGTTACGGGAACTGTTTTGGACCAGGAAACCGATCAGCCCCTCGAATATGCGACTTTGGTTTTGCAGAGTCTTGATGATCCGGGAAAAGTAACGGGAGGTATAACCGATGTAAACGGAAAATTTAACGTGGAAACAACCCCCGGGAGGTACGACGTACGGGTTGAGTATATCTCCTATAAATCATTTACCATGGAGGCACAGGAACTGAATTCCTCAACCGATCTGGGAACTATTAAGCTTACTGTGGATGTAGCCCAGCTAGAAGGTGTGGAAGTAGTTGGGGAAAAAACTACTGTAGAAGTGCGGCTCGACAAAAAGATCTATAATATAGGGAAAGACATTACCACCAGTGGGGGAAATGTCAGTGACGCCCTTAACAACATACCTTCGGTTACCGTAGATGTGGACGGTGCCATAAGCCTGCGGGGAAATGAAAATGTCCGTATACTGATCAACGGAAAGCCATCAGCTATGGCAGGCTTCGGATCCACGGATGCGCTGCGTCAATTACCTGCCGATGCCATAGAAAGTGTGGAGGTGATTACAAGTCCTTCGGCCCGCTATGATGCGGAAGGTACTGCGGGAATCCTGAATATTATCCTTAAAAAGGAGAAAACGCTTGGATTTAATGGCTCCGTAAATACAAGTGTGGGGTATCCACTTGCGAGTCAGATCACATCCAATTTCAACCTGCGAACCGATAAGTTCAACATCTTCAATACCCTGGGTTATTTTTATCGGGAACCTCCCGGGAATGCATTCTTCGACAACACCTACACAGCCGGTGAATTTAACAGGATCATCGAGAACAGGGACATTCTTAGGAATGACAAAGGATTCAATGTAAATCTGGGGATGGAGTATTTTCTAACAGAGAAGTCTTCCGTAACGGGTAGTATATTTGCCCGCATTACTGACGAGCAGGATGTTACGGAAAATACGAGCAGGCGATTTGTTGACAATGCCCTTGACAGCAGGACATTCAGATCTGAAGAGGAGAATGAGGATGACAAAAGTTACCAAATTTCCCTGAATTACCAGAACAACTTTAATGACGAAGGCCATAAGTTAACCGCGGATTTTCAGTATTCCTATGATGATGAAACCGTGCCAACCATTATAGCTGAAAACCAGACCTTCCCGGATAATCAATTGTTGGCAAGGGAAAATATTTTTGAAATCGAAACACAGAACGAATATTTGATCCAGGCGGATTATGTTCTACCGTTGGAAGATGCTCAGTTTGAAGCGGGTTACCGCGGTAATTTTGAGCAAGAGATTAACGACTACAGATTGGATACCCTGAATCAGAATATCGGCCTGTTTGAAACCAATGAGGACTTAACCAACAAGTTCACTTATGACGAGAATGTGAATGCCTTTTATTCCCAATACGGCGATAAATTTGGAAAATTCTCCTTTTTATTGGGGCTACGGCTAGAAAATACCCAACTTAAGGGGGAGGTAGCTTCCGATTTTGATGTGACCGCCCTGGAGGAGTCATTAGGCGCAGAGGTGGATCTTAACTTTGATAAAAACTACCTCGGGCTTTTTCCTACGGTGAATTTAATCTATGAGCTTCGCGAAGAGGAAAATATTTCGTTGGGCTATAACCGTCGAATTAACAGGCCAAGGGGGTTCTTTATAAATCCGTTTCCCTCAAGATCGAGCAGGACTAATATTTTTCAGGGTAATCCGGACCTGGACCCCTCTTTTGCCAACGCCTTTGACCTGGGTTATTTGAGGAGATGGGAAAAATTGACTTTAACCTCATCAATATATTACCAGAGGGAAACCAATTCGTTTGAGGTTATTCAGGAGGAAACGGGAGAAATCACCTCAGACGGTATCAGGATCATCCGATCTATCCCTATCAACTTATCAACTAATGAACGATTTGGTGCAGAAGCGGGGGTCTTATACAATCCTGCCCAATGGCTTCGCCTCAACGGAAGTTTCAACTTCTTCCGGTTTTCCTCGGAAGGAGTTTTTAATGAGGTCGATTACGGTACTGACAATAACAGTTGGTTTGCACGGTTTAGCTCCAAGGTTACTTTACCGGCCAAAATTGATTGGCAGACCAATGCCTTTTACAGGGGCCCTCGTTCAACCTCCCAGTCCGAAAGCAAAGGAATTTTTTCGCTGGATCTCGCGTTTAGTAAAGATGTTCTTGGCGATAAGGGCACCCTTTCCTTCAATGTCAGCGATCTGTTGAATACGCGAAAAAGAAGATCGCTTACCCAAACACCTTTTTTCACCTCTGAAAGTGAATTTCAGTGGCGGGAACGGCAGATGACATTGTCGTTTATTTACAGGATAAATCAGAAAAAGGAGCGAAATGGACGCCAAGGACAGGGCGGAGAAGAAGAAGACGGGGAATACAATCCTTAGAAGGTATTATTTTCATTGGTCCCAATCGTTAGTTGAAACCCTGCCTGCCGCCTTTAGGCAGGTATGCATTTTAGTGCAAGACTTCCCCCCCGAGGGTTCGGGGCTAAAAACTTTTTTCGAATAGGTTTATAGTTATTGGTAAACCGTTAATCGTATTATTTCACTTGCCTCCGACGAGTGCAACGAGAGGAAGGCACGGTGCCGAAGGCGGAGGGGTTTCTTCGGGATGTTACAAGTTCACAAAATATTCTAAACCCTCAAATAGCGGACTAGAATGCTAAAACAAAGGTATGCAAGTAGCTACTGACCTCTAAAATTCTTTATTTTTCTGAGGCGTGTTGGGCTATCTCGGCCAGTCTGTTGTCTATGGTATTCCTGTCTAGCCAGACCCCGCGGACCATCACCCCTGAGAGCTGCTTCAGAGCTTCCACATTTTCCAGGGGATTGCTATCCATGAGTAAAATGTCGGCATCCAATCCCGCTTTTATTTCACCAAAAGTGTCTCCCATACCAAAAAATAGGGCAGGATTGGTTGTTCCCGACTGTATAATTTCCAAAGGTGTAAGTCCGGCCCTTACCATGCCAGCGATTTCATGATGAATAGAGAATCCGGGAACATTGAACAGCTGAGGGGCATCGGAACCTAAGAGCATCCCATGGCCATTGTCCTGCAGCTTTTTTATGAATTCCATACGGATGGCGTCAAAGGTTTCCCATTGGGCTTCATCGAAACCGGAACCGGGGCCAGTGGATTGTTCTTTGCGCTGTTTCCAGTCATTTAGGGTGGAGGCCGGCATATATTTCATTTCGGGCTGAGCGAGCAATTCTTCTCCGTCAGTGGGCGCAAACCACCGTTCAAAAAGACTCTGAGTGGGAACGATCCAGACTTCGTTGTCCCTGGCCATCCGGACTAACTCATCAATTTTCCCGGTGTCTACCAGGGGCGTAAAATCATAACCAAAAAAACCGTTTTCGGCCGGATTTACGTTTTCGGATTCCGGGACAAGCCCCTCTAGGAAACCGTCAACATGGTCAATAGAAGCATATTTGCTCTCAAGCGCATGACGAATTCCGACATCAACGGGGACATGGCCCGAAAATTCGATTCCTAATTCGTTGGCCGTTTTAACAAGTTCATCGAATGCTTCCCGCTGAATACCGGGATGAATTTTCAGAAAATCGTATCCTTCATCTTTGTAAGCGGTTACCTTTGCCCGGGCTTCCTCGGGAGTAGGAATAGAATTGCCATTGAGTGACGGACTTGATGTAAAAATCCTTGGACTTAACAGTTCACCCGATTTAACTTTTTCACGCATCTCCAGGTGCGATGGGTGCCCAAGCATTCCCCTGATGGTGGTAATGCCGTTGGAGAGATACAAAAAAAGTGTTTCCTCAATGCGTTCCTTTGAGGTATCAGGTGAGGGGATATGTGCATGCATTTCGGCCAGTCCCGGGAGGGCGTATTTACCGGTACCTTCAATTTGCCGCACATAATTTTCAGGATTTTCAACTGTTTCCGATATGCTTTTTATTTTTCCGGAGTCGACCACAATATATCGGCCTTCAAGGATATTGCCGGAGCGAACATCAACAATGTTCACATTTGAGATTAAGGTAGCGGCAGGGCTCATCTTTTCCTGTGCCCGATTGCAGGAGACGGTAATTAGGGCAATAACTAATACAAAGATTCTTTTCATACGAATAAACTTAGGTTAAATATTTAATAACTTAACAATCCTTGCTTCAAAAAAACAGAAACTGGAGCCTAGAGTCTAGAAACAAGACAAAAAAACACAAAACCAAGTAAGAAAAAGTCTAGTTTCTAGCATCTAGGTTTCATTTATTCATCCCCTATTATAACCGTTTTCCCTAGAATTATTTTGTGCCGACATCGAGGTTTCATGGTATAGGAATTTTAAGATGTTATCCTGATTCAAATGTCAAATAAAATAACAACAATACTATTGTTGCAAGGCACCACAGTAGCCGGCATCAATTCTTTGTTGTTTTTGAGCTGCCTACCGATCTTTGCGGGGAATGCTTCTTTTTTCAGAATTACCGCGGCCTAAAAATAAATGCATCTAAGGCCAATCTGTTAATTGTATCCTGCATTCCTGGATTTTATATTGGCGGCACACAATTCGATAATTTCTGAGATACGCCTTTTCCGCGTTTCTTCACGTTTAGCCTGATTCAACCAATACAGATAGCTTTTTCGTTGACCCCTGGTGAAATTTTGATAATTTTTGAAAGCCGTTGAATTCTTGTCAAAAGCCTTTTGCAGGTCTTTTGGAACTACGCCTTTCTCTACATCGTCCAGGGCCGTCCATGACCCATCTTTTTTAGCGGATTTTATTTTTTCCAACCCACTCTTATGCATCAGGCTTTTGGCCTTTAATTCTTTAATATGGGTTTTATTTATTTTGCTCCATGTACTTTTCGGTTTTCGGGGACAGAAGTATTGCCTTCGTTTTCCTTCGCCTAAACTTTTAACCGTACTATCGATCCACCCATAGCACAAGGCAACTTTTACGGCTTCTTCCCATCGCATACTGTCGAGATCATGATCCACCTTATAAAAAACGAGGTATATTCCTTTGGACGTGCCATGATGATCATGTAACCACTTCCGCCATTCGGTATCGCTCTTAAAATAGATCTCAGGAATCTCCATTCGTTCCTTAAATATAATCACAAGAATCAAATTCTCCGTAATAAATTCTTTAGCAATTAACATTTACAATACATATCTTTAAAACCTCATCAACGAAATATACCCTATATAAAATGAAATATTCTTTTTGGCTGGCAGCGGTACTATGCTGCATATTAATTTCAGGATGCGATACAAAAAGAGATGGCAAACCCAAAGTTTTGGTATTTTCAAAAACGATGGGCTTTAGGCATTCTTCCATTCCCAACGGGATAGCAGCTATTCAAAAGCTGGGTGCCGAGAACAATTTTGAGGTAGATACAACCAAGAATGCCGCTTTTTTTGAGGAAGATTCCTTAAAGCGGTATTCCGCAATTATTTTCTTAAGCACAACAGGCAATGTACTGGATAACAGACAGGAAGCAGCTTTTGAACGTTATATACAAGCGGGGGGCGGCTTTGTTGGCGTACATGCCGCTACGGATACGGAATACGACTGGAACTGGTACGGTAAACTCGTTGGAGGGTATTTTCAGAGCCATCCTTCGGGTACTCCCGAAGCGGATTTTATCATAAAGGACAAGGATTTTGCGGCCACAGAATTTTTTACGGATACGGTTTGGCACCGTACGGATGAAATGTACAATTTTAAGAAATTAAATCCAGATGTAAATGTTGTAATGACCATCGATGAAAGTACCTATGAAGGCGGGGAGAACGGCGATTACCATCCTATGAGTTGGTATCATCAATACGATGGAGGACATGCTTTCTATACGGCTCTTGGCCATACCGAAGCAAGTTATACGGAAGAGAATTTTTTAAAGCACCTTTTAGGCGGTATTCAGTATGCCATTGGGGATAATTTAAAGTTGGACTATAAAAAAGTAACTTCTCAAATGCCTCCGGATGCAGACAGGTTTACCAAAGAGCCGTTAGTGATAGGGGAGTTTTTTGAACCGACAGAAATGGCAATTCTTCCTGACAATGATGTACTCATAGGGCAACGAAGGGGGGAAATTATGCGCTTTAACGCGGAGACTGAGGAACTAACACAAGTTGCTTTTTTAGATGTTTATCACAAGACCCTCAAGACGCCCGGCGTCAATGCGGAGGAAGGGCTAATGGGACTTCAAAAGGATCCCCATTATGAAGACAATCATTGGATCTATGTGTATTACGCACCAACAGGAGAAGCATCGGTGAACCGCTTGTCCCGATTTAAATTTCAGGATGATAAATTTGATATGGATTCCGAACAAGTGATCCTGGATGTGGAAAGTCAGCGGGAGATCTGTTGTCATACCGGCGGTTCCATAGCCTTTGGACCGGATGATCTCTTGTATTTGTCTACCGGGGACAACTCTACACCCTTTGATGAAAAGGGGGTAAAGTATGTAAACAACGGGTACGCACCGTTGAATGATATTCCGGGACACGAACAATACGATGCCAGAAGATCTTCGGGGAACACAAATGACCTTCGCGGCAAGATATTACGGATAAAAGTGAATGAAGATGGTACGTATGATATTCCGGAAGGCAATTTATTTCCGGTGGGTACGGAAAAAACCCGTCCGGAAATCTATACAATGGGGCATCGCAATCCCTATAGGATTTCCGTCGATCCCAGGAAAGGATACGTTTATTGGGGGGATGTTGGCCCCGATGCCCGGGAAGACGATATAGCTAACAGGGGGCCAAGGGGTTACGATGAGATGAACCAGGCGCGGGAACCAGGGAATTTCGGGTGGCCGCTTTTTATAGGGGACAACAAACCCTTTGTGGACTATGATTATGAGACGGGAGAAAGCGGGAATACTTTTGATGCTGAAAAGCCCATAAATGATTCCAAGAACAATACCGGACTACGAGAGCTACCAAAAGCCATGCCTGCGTACGTATATTACCCTTACGTGGATACCGGGCAATTTCCTCAAGTGGGTACGGGAGGAAGAAACGCTATGGCCGGCCCTGCGTACTATGCTGATATGTATTCCGGCACCAATGCCATACCCGATTATTACGACGGAAAAGTAATCATATATGAATGGATGCGCGGCTGGATGATGGCCGTCAGTCTTTTCAAAGACGGCACGTTCAATAAAATGGAACCATTTGCCCCCGATATTAAGGTGAATAATCTTATTGATATGGAATTAGGGCCAGACGGCCGGGTCTATCTGCTGGAATATGGCAGTGGTTGGTTCTCAAAGAATGACGATTCCGGCTTAAGCTATATTGAGTATAACGGAGGTAACCGTCCCCCGGTGATAGATCATCTTATCGTGGATAGGACTTCCGGGAAATTGCCTCTGGAAGTGACAGCCGAAATCGAGGCGATGGACAGAGAGAAAGATGCTATAACCTATGTTTGGGATCTGGGCGATGGTACCACCAAAGAAACTATAGAACCCAAAATTACATATACATACAATGAGCCCGGGGAGTATAAAATTTCGGCGGAAGTCAAAGATGATAAGGGAGAAGTGGCCAAGAGTGAAATAACCTCGGTGGTTGCAGGAAATTCAAGGCCGGAGGTAACCATTGACCTTAGTGGCGGAAATTCCTCCTTCTTTATGGCGGGCGTTCCTATGGATTATAAGGTTTCAGTAAAAGATGATGATGGCGGGCCGATCGATGATTCCAATATATACGTTTCCGTGGATTATATGGAAGGTATGGATGAGGTAAATAAGTCATTAGGCCATCAGCAGGTTTCTGCAGCCGTCACAGGAAAAGCGTTGACGTTGGGAATGGATTGCAAAACCTGTCATAAAGAGAATGAAAAGTCGATTGGACCCAACTATATGGAAATTGCGGAAAAATATAAGAAGGATCCGAATGCCATAGTTTACCTGCAAAAAAGGATGATTGATGGGGGGTCCGGGGTTTGGGGCGAAGTCGTAATGCCTGCACATCCCAATATCACCAAAGACGAAACAAGACAGATAGCCTCTTATATACAATCTCTTGCGGGGGGCGGGTCGGTAAATAAATCATTACCACCCAGCGGAAGGGTCATCCCTAAGCCAACGCCCGGAACTAACGTCATGGTGATGACCGCAAGTTATACGGACAATGGCGTAGGCATGGCCAAGCCTTTGACAGGAGTGAAATCGGTTAGTCTTATGGGAAGTACGGTTCCTTTTTCACCTACTACAAAAAATGACGGACTAACTCCCATATCCTTTAATGGGATGGATCTTTTGATGCTTCCGGCCAATAAGGGTTGGTTTGCTTTGGAGAATATAGATCTGAAAGGGGTGAAGTCGGCTACGATTACCGCAGGCTGGCAGACCCCTCCTGCAGCCGGGCTGGATTTTGAGATGCGTCTGAATGCGCCTGACGGTAAACTCGTAGGTGCGGGTGGCATGCCTAAACCAGTTGCGGGTCAGGAAGGGGGTGCCATTCCTATAAAAATGAATGTCCCCGTCAACGAGAAAGTAGATGAAATCTATTTTGTCTATAAGCCCAAGGATGGGGAGGATAGGGGAGATGCTCCTGTGGCCCTCATGAATGTACGGTTTGAGAGCAGGTAGGACCACCCCGCCTATCGGCACCCCTCCTTTTTAGAAGGAGGGGGCCCCCCCTGGTTACACCTTTTCGCGGAAATATAGGACTTAAAAGCCCTCCCCTGTCACTGGGAGGTGCCGCAGGCGGAGGGGTTGTGTAAATTTTCGGGGTTTTTCAAACGGTCTATATTTTTGAACTGACCACCCGGCACTTTATGCATTCCTCTGTAGTTTTCTGCGGCATCGTGGGATGCACAATGCATAAAGGAGATGAGCTGTTACGGGATCCTCTGCCTTCGGGGAATTAAGATCACTCTAGTGATAACCGCTCAGGATAAATGTAAAAATTACTGTCAATTTTTACCGTTTCAGGATCACCTTTCAGGGCTTCTGTTTTCCATTCGGAACCGGGAAAAAGCCATTGGGATTTTTCTTCTATAAACATACGTACCGGCATATCGAATTCAGGAACTATGTGGGTGTATCTGTACTTAATGTTTTTTCCATCCAATTGATATTCCAACACAGGAATATCAGTAGTCCTTAAGTACTGATCAAAAAAAGCCGAAAGATCTTTGCCGGTTTCCTTGCCGATATAATCTTCTATTTGCTGCGTGGTTACGGTCTGATGATAAAAAGTGGTATTAAGACCTCTTAAGATCTGTCGCCATTTTTCATCATCTTCTACAAGCTGCCTCAAAGTGTGCAACATATTCGCTCCCTTGTAGTACATATCTCCGGAGCCCCTGTTGTTTAAATTATATTTGCCGATAATAGCCAGGTCATTCTGAATGTTGGCCCTGGTTCCAAGGACATAGGCCTGGGCAGCTTCCTTCCCATAGTGATAATCGAGGTACAGGTTTTCTGCATAGGCGGTAAATCCCTCATGGATCCACATATCCGCAATATCCCTGTAAGTAATGTTATTGGCGAACCATTCGTGACCTCCTTCATGAATGATAATAAAATCGAATTTCAGTCCCCATCCACTTCCCGAAAGGTCATGTCCGAGGTAGCCATTTTGGTATTTGTTGCCGTAGGTGACAGAACTTTGATGCTCCATACCCAAATAAGGCACCTCAACCAATTTAAAACTGTCTTCATAAAAAGGGTAGGGGCCAAACCAATGCTCAAAGGCCTCCATCATCATGGGTACCTGCTTAAACTGTTCCCTGGCTTCCTCCAGATGATCCCGAAGTACGTAATAGTCCATGTCCAGGATTCCTTTTTCTCCTTTATATTTCTCGTCAAAATGCACATAATCCCCAATGTTGACATTCACGCCATAATTGTTGATCGGATTCTTAACCATCCAATGAGAGGTACTCGTACTGTCCTTTTCGTCTATTCCCTTTAAGCGCCCGTTCGCCACGCTCACGAGTTGCTTTGGTGCCGTAATGCTGATCGCCATACTGTCTACCTCATCGTACATATGATCCTTGTTAGGCCACCAAACGCTTGCACCCAGTCCCTGATTTGAGGTTGCGATAAAATCCTTTCTATTTTCATCTTTTTTCCACGAAAATCCTCCGTCCCAAGGTGCACGTATGGCTTCTCTCGGATGGCCGGAAAAGCGAATAACAAGTTCGTTTAAATCTCCTTTTTTCTGAGGCTTTTGAAGAGTTACATAGTGTACATTTCCATTGGATTCATAAGCTAATTCCCGACCCTCCTGAGTTATTTTCTCAATTTTCATGGGAGGTTGCAGATCTACCTGGAGAACCTGCTTTTCATCCAATACCGTATACCTGATTTTATTACTTCCCGAGATGAACTTTTCACCCGGATTCACCGTTACATCCAAATCATAGTAATTTAGATCCCACCAGGCTCTTTCGGGCGTAATGCTACCCCTGAGGGTATCTTGCGCCGTAAATATTTGACTCCTTGCCGTAGTTACAGCGGTCAGCATAAGAATGATAACAATAACTTGTTTATGTGTCATAGCGATAAACTGTCAACAATTAAAATCGATAGCAAATTTTCTACGGTCCCGGCACCGGTAATTTTCTAGGGTAATTCAGGGCCTTCGATACTTTTCCTTCTAAGGGGCATCTCTAAAACCCTACTTTGGTTGCCAACTTGTTCTTTTTCCCAGCTACTTTGTTGCCAAAATACTTCCCGATAGCTATCGGGACTAAACTCCGCTTTTGGTGCCTTGTATCTGAAAAAAATCCCCGCGTTATCATTCCAAACGGAGTTATTAGAGGCCCCTAAAGGCATGTTTGGCCCCCGCTAATACCCTATTACTCAAATTTCTTGCCATATTCCTTTATGGTCTTTCCCCTGAATGTCAGAGTGATTCATTCAATAGAGTGGCGTAATCACTTCCCCTAAGTATCCTTGTAAAGTCATCCGTATTCAGAAGTTCGTAAACCGCCATTTGTTTATTTTCCTGATTTTCAAAGTAGGATTTGGTAATGAGATAGCCCATGGTATAGCCAAGGTCATGGGGCCTGTCTTCAATTGCACCTCCATTATATAACCACTTCGAATTATCATCCTGGAATAGGTCATCCTTCAGATCATCAAGTATTCGTTGCCTATTTTGGAGGTTTTTGAGGTAGGTTATATTTGTATTTTTTAATTCTTCCCCCGAGGATAGTTCTACAAGGAAATCACAAACACCTTCACCGATAATACCTTCAAGTACGGTATCCGTATGTTTCGTATCCCTGTAATTTTGCTGAAAGTGCATTAGTTCGTGTATCGTAAGCCCCGGGAGATCCGAAAACTTCATGAGCGCTCCCTTTTGCCAATCCGTCAGTCCCTCTGTAGGCATATTTTTCGATCTCCCATACATATCCCCACCCACAAACAGGCCCATTTCCGTTGCGGTACCGCCTGAGTTAAGGATGCCGGGAACAACAAAGACTTTGGGAAATACTGCCTGGGGGTAATATTCCTTAAAATTGCGCATCCATTCCGCCGTTCTGGATTTAAGGGCATTGAGGCTGTCCGGAGAGAATTGTTCTTTTAAATATGTATAATAGTTCGGGGCAGCATTGATCATTTGCCCATACATATTATCAAGGTTATTATAGCGCACCACGTAAAAATCCCGAATTTCTCTTGGTCCGTCAAAAATGAAGTCTTTGAAGATGGCCTTTGCCTGAGTGGTATCTCTTTTGGCCCTTTCAAAATAATCCCAAAATTGGTTCATAGCTCCCATTTCCAGGCTGAAATGGGAGATGTCTTTCAATTTTTCCTGAATGGAGTCGAGCCTTTTTTTAAGCCGCTTTCCCTCAGAGTTCTGCAGGTTAGTACTGAAGCCAGGGAATTTCGAAAGAATTTTAGGATTTGCCATGCCTCTGTTTATGGCCTTGTGCAGGAGTGTGATGACCTCGTCATCCTCTCCGGCCAGGTGGTATAGCGACGCTGCCTCCACATACATTTCAGAAGCCTGAAGATCCCGGTTGGCCTCCACAAGTTTCTCTGCAAAATCGTCGTAGGATTTTGTGCTGTCCACCTGCTCGTAATTTTCAAACAACTCGTTAACATCGGGCAATAAAAGTCCACTGTTATCGGAATGGCTTCGGTTCCTACACGAATTATAAAGACCTGCAAGTAACAGGCTAAACACAATGCACCAATAGCAGGTTTTCATTATAACTTCTTTTATTAGTGAAACCCCATTTTAACAATCCCGCTTTTTAGCGGGAGCGGTAAAAATGGATGGTTGAACCAACCCCGCTTTTTCAGCGGGGTCTAGGTTTACTACCTCGACCCTTGGGTAGATTCCTTCTATTGGGCCCGGTCCCGATAGCTATCGGGATGCCCTGGGGTTTAGCCATTTATTCCCTAAAAATCCCATTGGGAAAAACGACCGGACTTTCATGGCCATTGGCACCAAGAGCAGCAATCCCAAAGAAAAAATTATCAATGACAATTCCTTCCAGCGTATGTTCTGTAACATCCCCGACAACTACACTATGATCCCAATACGGGGACGTAGTGTCTCGCCAATATACTTTATAGCCGGCTGCCCCGTCTACTTTGCTCCATTTAAGTTTGGCAGAGGGTTCAACGATACCTCCGATCTTCACTTCTTTAGGCGCGGCCGGAGCCCAGGCCAAGGAAGCCAGATTAATAGCGTTAACAGCTGTGAGTTTCCTGGCGTAATCAAAATTAACGTGCTCCAATACATCGCCGTAGGCAATTCCGTCCTCCACCCGGATATCCTGATGCTGCTGGGTATAATTCTCATGAGCCTCCATGATCCGAATTCCGGCAAAACCTGCATCATTGAATGGCCTGTGATGCCCACCTCGTCCAAAACGGTCCAATCTGTAAATCATCATAGGATTCATTTCGGGCATATATCTTTTTGTTGTTTTATGAACATACCGCGCCAATTGCCTCGAAATACCATCTACTTCTCCGCCATAAAATCGCCTTGCCTTTCGTTGTTCCCCTGTTTCTGTTGGCGGTACGGGTTCCGAGAAAATTCTGAAATCCCTATTGCTTACAACGCCATCTACCCCGGAAATATTTCCTATCATATCATTATTCATAATACCGGTGATCTCCCATCCCTTTTCCTTGGCGTAAGCAACCAGGCCTTTGCCGCCAAACAAACCCTGTTCTTCGCCTGACAACCCAACATAAATGATACTGCTATCGAAATTATACTTAGAGAGTACCCGGGCGGCCTCCATGGTGCCCGCCATGCCGCTGGCATTATCGTTAGCGCCCGGAGAATCTGAGGTAAAGTTGGTTGGATCACTCACCCGGGAATCTATATCCCCGCTCATGATCATAAAACGGTTAGGGTATTTAGTGCCTCGTTGAAGAGCGACAACATTTACCACCCAGACGTCATGGACAATCCTTTCATTCTCGCCTTTTTTTACCAGGTCTTTTTGATAGAAAACCTCCAAACATCCGTTGCAGGCCGCGGATGTTTTATCAAACTCACTTTTTATCCATCTCCGGGCAGCGCCAATCCCCCGGGTTTGGGATACCGTGTCGCTCAAGGTATGCCGGGTGCCAAAATTTGCCAATTCGGTAATATCAGCCTTAATGCGCTCCGTAGAAACGGCATCAATGATATCATACAAGCGGGTATCGGTCTGAGCGCAAAGCGAAGACATTGAAAGGAGCAGTAGAATTATAATACGGTATGTCATTCGTTTATTATTTTAAATTGGTGTAGCACTTGGAAATAATACTGGATTTAATCTGCAAATCCCTTCAGTAGTTCCCTAACCTTCATAACGTTATCCACATAATAGCGGGCATGGGTCTTTTGCCGACCGACCTTCACGGTAACCGTGCTCTCGGGAAGTTCCTGAAACATAAACTCATCTGTCCAGTCATCCCCGATAGCAAAAACGAAATCGTACTCGTCTTCTCCCAGAATCCGAAGGGCCGCTCTGCCTTTGTTTACGTTACTACTCTTGATCTCCACTACTTTATTCCCTGAAAGCACGCTCAGATCGTCCGTGCCGATTAAACTGGTGAGGACCGTAGCCAGTTCCGTTGCCCGGAGATTACCAAAATCCGGATCGGTTTTTCTGTAATGCCAGGCCAGGGAATAGTTCTTATCTTCAATAAAGGAACCTGGCGTTCTGTCCACAAAAGATTCGAGAACCGGGCGAATTTTTTTCATCCAGTCATTTTTCACATTTTCCATAAGCCTGAAATTCTCGCCTCCCTGCGAAATCCATACCCCGTGTTCCACTATCATGTTGTAAGCCTTGTGAAGGAACCACCTGCTAAAAGTATCTTTGTCCCGCCCACTTATTATATAGAGATCCGTGTTCGACTGATTTACCAGGGAATCTAATATCCCATATATCTCCTTGTCCGGACCTGCATTTTGAGGATCATCTTGAAATCCTGAAAGTGTACCGTCATAATCCAGAAAGAGCAATCTATTTTTGGACTTTTTGTAATCCTTAATGATCGCATTCAGTCTGTTTTCAGTAAGCCTTTTGGAGATGTTCTCCGCGTCTCTGTCTTTCTGGGCTTTAAGCGAATTCATAAAATCATTAGCCCATTTCTCCACATTGTAGCGCTCCAGTCTTTTTTGTAGTTCGGCATTTCGTGATTTTTGTTCTTCCACAGGCATATTTAGCGCCTCATATAAGGCCTCAGCTATTTGTTCAAAATTATTTGGGTTAATAAGAATTGATTCACTCATTTCATTTGCGGCTCCTGCCATTTCGCTCAAAATAAGAACACCGGTTTGATCCGTTCGCGTTGCTATGTATTCTTTTGCCACGAGATTCATCCCGTCGCGGATGGGGGTAAGCCAGGCAATGTTACTCGAGGTGTACAGGTCGATGAGATTTTCAAAAGGAAGAGACCGGTAAAAATACCAGATGGGTGTCCAGCTTACCGTAGAAAAATCCCCGTTGATACGCCCCACCAGTTCATCCACTTCTTTTTTCAGAAGCTGGTACTGGGGAACATTGGAACGGGAAGGGACGGCGAGGATAATAAGGCGTACTTTCTCCTTATATTGGGGGTATTTGTTGAGGAAGTACTCAAATGCATTTAACCGCTTGGCAATACCCTTGGTATAATCCAGTCGGTCAATGGATAAAATTAGCTTAGCGTCCGGAGTAGACTCCTTGTGATTATTGAGTCTTCTTTGCAGATCGGATTGTTGCTCGGACGTATTTCTTTGATGGGCTGCCGCTGCGCCGCTGAATTTTTTATAATCGATCCCCATAGGAAAAGAATCGGCTTTCACCACCCGATTTTCTACATATATATCATTAAAACTAACCTCAAGCCCGAGCAGTCTTCTTACGGAGCTCAAAAAATGACGTTCGTAATCATAGGTGTGAAATCCTATAAGATCGGAGCCCAAAAGGCCTTCCAAGACCTCTTCCCGCCAGGGTAATGTCCTGAAAATCTCATAAGAAGGGAAGGGAATATGAAGAAAGAACCCTATGGAAATATTTGGGCGTTTTTCTCGCACCATTTGTGGCACAAGCATTAATTGATAATCATGTACCCAAATAATATCATCTTCATCCGCTTTTTCTAAAATGGCATCCGCAAATTTTTGGTTCACTGCTTTGTAAACCTTCCAACTGTCTAGCTCAAACTCGGAATACTCCAAAAAATAATGAAACAAAGGCCAGATAGTACGGTTGCTGAATCCATAGTAAAAACCATCTACCTCTTCAGTGGTTAACTTTACTTTGGACGCCCCATGATCAGCAAGAGCCTTATCTATCTTTGACGCAAGCCCTTCGGGAATTTCTTCATCTGTTAACCCGCTCCATCCAATCCAAAGACTATCACCTCCCGAGTGGACAGACTTCATCCCCGTAGCAAGCCCCCCAACACTCGGTACCGCATTAATGGTTCCCTTGCTGATTTGCAACTGTACCGGGAGTCTGTTTGAGATTATGATAGTTTTACCCATAAAACAAATATTTTTGGCCTTTTTTGATTCTTATTTCTCTAAATTTCGTCAAATTGCACTTTAAAACCAACTTATCGGGAGTATTTAGAGAATAATTAAAGAATGGACAATCTGAATTACGGAATTATTGGAAATTGCAGGAGTGCGGCACTAATATCTAAAACGGGGTCTCTGGATTGGTGCTGTCTTCCGGAATTTGATTCTTCATCGGTTTTTGCAAAAATTCTCGATGAAAAAATTGGAGGTAGTTTTGAAATTATAGTAGAAGAGGATGTAAAAGTTTCACAACGTTATGAACCCAGCACCAATATCCTCATCACTAATTTTTTGAAAGGGGAGGATGTATTTGAAGTGCATGATTTTATGCCGAGGTATCATAAGGAGAACGGGAGTTATAACGCTCCGCCCGAAATCATAAGGTATATAAAATATATTTCCGGAAACCCCAAATGTAAAGTGCTTTACGATCCTAAACTGGTATATTCCCTGGGCAAAACCAAAACCTATATTAAGAAGGATTTTATTGCCAGCCTTACAAAAAAGGAAAAGTTTGATACCGTGTTTCTATATAGCTCCTATGATAAATCAAAAATTGTTGAAAGCGAAGAGTTAGCGATAGCTGAGGATGGGTATTTTCTTCTTTCCTACAACGAGAAAATTTTACTTCCAACAACCCAGAAAATATTCCTGGAATTGGAGCGGACAAAAGTATATTGGCTGGATTGGATATCAAAAACACCTACCTACAGGGAGTTTAACGAAGAAATTATTCGGAGTGCCTTAACCCTGAAACTGCTCAGTTATGACAAATCGGGAGCCGTATTGGCAGCGGCCACCACATCTATTCCGGAAACCATTGGAGAAGTTCGTAATTGGGATTATCGCTTCTGTTGGATCCGTGATGCTTCTATGGTAATAAAGGTTGTTTCCGAACTTGGACATAAAAGAATGGCCAGGGATTTTCTTAAGTTCATTATTAATTTGATACCCGATAAGGCCGAGAAACTTCAGATTATGTACGGGATAAACGGGGAAAAAAGACTTACAGAGGAAACTCTGGATCATTTGTCGGGGTATAAAAATTCCAAACCCGTGCGCGTGGGAAACGCGGCCTATATGCAACGGCAGAATGATATTTATGGTATTCTAATGGATGTCATTTATGAACAGTTGGTGCAATTTAGAACAGATATGGAGAATGGCGAGGATCTGTGGACGTTAACCAAGGGGATCGTCTGGATCGTAAGCCAACATTGGCAGGAACCGGACAAGGGCATTTGGGAATTTCGGACCGAGGACCATCACTTTACCTTTTCCAAAGTGCTGTGTTGGACAGCATTGAACAGGGCAATAAAAGTGGCTGAAATTCTAGGAAAGACTCATAAGGTTGAAAAATGGCGGCCTCTTGAGAAAGAAATTTGGGATGATATTTACAAGAATGCATGGAACGAAGAAGTAGGAGCGTTTACCCAATCATACGGATCAAAACATCTGGATGCCTCTGTATTGTTGATGGAAACCTATGGCTGCATAGACGCAAAGGATCCCAAATTCGTAAGTACGGTTATGGCAATTGAAAGGGAACTTTCCAACGACGGATTACTGTACAGGTATAAAAATGAAGATGATTTTGGGCTTCCCACTTCATCATTTACGGTTTGCACTTTCTGGTTCATCAACAGTCTCTTTAAAATTGGGCAAAAGAAAAGGGCGAGGGAACATTTCAAGCAATTGCTCACCTATAGTAATCATTTAGGCTTGTTTAGTGAAGATATTGATTTTAAGTCAAAAAGATTGCTGGGGAACTTTCCGCAGGCCTATTCCCATCTGGCACTTATAGAATGCGCCGTAAACTTTTCCAAAAAAGAAAATGAAGAAGAGATCTTAGAATCCATGCTAGAATAGAGTCTGCTCCTATCTGCTTTAAGGCCCGGTTAAGGATAGCATTACTTTTTAAGTGCTGAATTCAATTCGCCTGATCACATCCACCTTGTTCCTGATATTTCGCAAGAGTTCCCGGAAATGTAGCGCTGTAGTGAACGGATTCATAATGGTTGTACGTAAATAATGCCTATTTCGTAAGGTCGTTTGTACAATATAAAATTTGCCCTCCTCTATAAGTTGTTGTCGCACCTGCTTATTCAGCTTATTTAAGCTCGTAATATCCAGAGCGTCATCAACATATCGGAAACAAACAATGTTAGACTTGGGAGTTATGGCAAGTTCAAAATGATGGTCCTTTTTGATGATCTCCCCAAATTCATATCCCAGGTCATACAAGGTGGTCACATATTCGTCAAAAATTTTCTCTCCGTATAATTTCAGCAAGGTGTACCATTGAATGCCCATCATGGTTTTGGTGCATTCAAAGGTCCGTTTCGCCAGATTATACCAGTCCTCTCCCTGGGATTGTATTAAGAGATAATCGGCCTTTTGACTAAAAGTTGAATAGGAAAAATTTCCATTTTTAAAAAGTAAAGCCGTCGTAATGACAGGCATCATCATCATTTTATGACCATCAATAGCCACTGAGTCCGCTCGGGAGATTCCCCTTACGGTATGTTGATATTTCGGTGAAAATATTGCCGCACCGCCGTGGGCTGCGTCTACATGAAACCACAATTGATGTCTTTCGCTAAAATCCGCAAGCTTTTCAAGATCATCGTAAATCCCGGTGGCGGTGGTGGGAGCACTTCCAATCACCGCGAAAACCCGGATACCGGAATCCTTCGCTTTTTCGTAATATGACTCTAAAACGGAATGATCCAGTTTAAAATCATTTGTGACCGGAATTTTAATAATTCCGGTTTCTTCCAGACCCATGATCCTGGCTGCACGGTCTATACAGTAATGCGCTTCTTCACATACCATTATACCCAGCCGTTGTGCCTGTCCTTTATTTCTTTTATCAAAAGTACCCTTTACTTTTCTGGCTGCCAGCAAGGCGGTAAGATTTGCCAGGCTACCTCCTGAAGTTAAAAACCCTCTCGAATTGGGGTCGTACCCAATTTTTTCACATAACAAGTCAGTGATAATACGTTCTATGGCCGAAGGGGCCATTCCCATCTCGTAGACTGCCATTCCGTTATTGAGCAGAGAACTGATAAGTCCGGCCAGGGAAGCCATCGGCGCTGGGGGACAGACCTGATGTCCTATGCATTTTGGATGATGTACATGGGTGGTGTGCTCAAGAATGGTAGGGAAAAGCTTGTTTTTCGAACCTTTTTTGAGATATTCCTTCCAGAACAGATGTTCATCTTCCGGGGTTTTCCATTGGATAACCTTCGGCGCTTTTTCATTAAGGGTGCCATACAGATGATCGGCTAATTCATCGATTAATTCATGTCCGGCCGCTCTGAAATTTTCAGAAGAATAGACCGTTTTAAGAAGTTCAGTGCTCATGCCGTAAATTTAGCGGGTATTTGGTATTGTGGCAAATTAATATGCAGGCCCGCTATGGAATGTATTTCCAGTTTCGCATACCCTAAAATGAAGTGCAAAAAAACCATCCCCCAACTGGCGGTCGGCTTTTCCTTCTGTCTCACAAAAGATCTAATCTGAATTAGTCAAAAGTGTACCTGTTGTCCGTTGCCACTCTATCGGCTATCTGAGTGCGGAGGGCTGCGACATTGGGTAGATTTGCATATTTTGTAAAACGCTTGAGACCCATAAGCAGCATCCGTTGCTCATCGCCTTCAGTAAATGAAACGATCGCTTCCTTTCCCCTTCTAATAATAATGTCCACGGCATCGTATAAATACAACCGGGACATGGCGATCTGCACTTCCTGCGCATCTTTTCCGAAACGCTTTGCATTTTTCTCAGCACGGAGAATCGTGGATTCTGCCATGTAAACCTCTATCAGTATATCCGAGGCGGCAAGCAGTACCTGCTGGTGTTTCTCCAGGTCGGGACCAAATTTTTGTACTGCGCTTCCGGCGATCATCAGGAACACTTTTTTAAGTCGCGCCAACAGATCCTTTTCCTCTGCAAAAAGTTCAGAGAAGTCCGGGGCATCAAAAGATGGGATACCCATCAGTTCTTCCCCGACTTTAGTCGCGGGTCCTAAAAGGTCTAAATGACCTTTCATGCCTTTTTTAACCAGCATTCCAACGGCAAGCATGCGGTTGATCTCATTGGTTCCTTCATAGATCCTGGATATACGGGCGTCTCTCCACGCTTTTTCCATAGGAGCTTCAGCACTAAAGCCCATGCCTCCGAATATCTGAACACCTTCATCGGATGTATATTGCAGATCCTCGGAAACCGCTACTTTAAGGAGGGAGCATTCGATTGCATATTCCTCAACACCTTTCAGTTCTGCTTCCTGATGGGAATTACCTTCGCTTAGTCTTATATTAATCCTGTCTTCAATATTTTTGGCAGCCCTGTAACAGGCAGCTTCTCCGGCATATGCGTTGGTGGCCATTTGAGCAATTTTGGCTTTGATCGCACCAAAATTTATAATAGGTGTTTTAAATTGTAGCCGTTCATTGGCGTAGATAACTCCCTGATTGATGATCCTGCGCTGGGCTTCCAAACAAGCTGCTGCCAATTTAATTCTGCCGATATTCAGGGCATTCATAGCAATTTTAAAACCATTCCCCCGTTCTGTCAACATATTTTCAACAGGAACTTTGGTGTCACTAAAAAATACCTGGCGGGTAGAGGAGGAGTGGATACCTAATTTCTTTTCCTCGTCACCAAATGTAATCCCATTTTCGGCATCGTTCTCCACAATGAATCCTGTAATATTTTTGTCGTCCTCAATTCGGGCGAAGACGATAAAAAGGTCACAGAAACCGGCATTAGAGATCCACATTTTCTGACCGGAAATACTATAGTAGGTACCATCCTCGGACAACACCGCTTTGGTTTTCCCCGAATTGGCGTCGGATCCCGCACCGGGTTCTGTCAGGCAATAAGCGCCGAACCACTCGCCCGAAGCAAGTTTTGGCACGTATTTTTTCTTTTGCTCTTCTGTTCCGTACAAGGTAATCGGCATTGTTCCAATACCCGTATGTGCTCCGAAAGCGGTACTGAAGGAGCCGGTTACGCCCGAAATATAGTCGCAGACAAGCATGGTTGATACGAAACCCATGCCCATGCCGCCATAGGATTCAGGAACTGCAACACTCAAAAGGCCAAGCTCACCTGCCTTGCGCAGACATTCTTCAGTATAGCCATAGTCCTTTTTTTCAAAGCGTTCCCAATGCGCCCATAATTCCCTGTCCGCAAATTCTTTTGTGCTATCTCGCATCATTTGTTGCTCTTCGGACAAGTCCTCGAGCGTAAAAATATCTTCGCAATTAGTTTCTTTTACCAGGAATTGCCCACCTCGCAGGATATCCTTATTTATTACTTCTGTATTCATATTGGTTAAGATTTAAGAATCAGGAATCAAGATGAAGAATTTAGTCTATCCTGAAATCCTGAGATTGTTTGTTGTAATTGTTATATTTTATTTTCTAAAGACTCAAACGTGATTACTGAAACATAAACCTTTCAAAATCTGTGAATAAGCGAACTATTTCAGACGTGTTCTCTACCAAAGCCATTGCTTCTTCCCGGATTTTAAGCTTTTTGAAATTGTGTTTCACGCTATTTTTTTTATCTCTACGGTCTATCCTTACTAGTTCAAAAACTCATAGATCCCTGCTGCGCCCTGCCCCGTACCTACGCACATCGTTACCATTCCATATTTCCCTTTCATATTTCGCTTACGCATTTCGTCAAAGAGCTGAACGGACAGTTTAGCTCCCGTACAACCCAACGGATGTCCCAGGGCAATGGCACCGCCGTTGACATTCACGATGTCCGGATTAAGGTCCAATTCACGGATCACAGCCAGGGATTGGGAAGCGAAAGCTTCATTCAGTTCAATCAGTTCTATGTCACCTTGTTTTAATCCACCTTGCTTTAGGGCTTTGGGAATTGCCTTGACAGGCCCAATTCCCATAATTCTCGGTTCAACTCCGGCCGCGGCATAATTCACTAATCGGGCAATAGGTTCCAGATTAAATTCCTTTACCATATCCTCGCTCATAAGCAGAACAAATGCAGCTCCATCACTCATCTGCGAAGAATTACCCGCCGTTACACTTCCGTCCGCAGCAAATACAGGCCGTAATTTTGCCAATGCCTCTTTGGAGGTATCCGCACGCGGCCCCTCATCTTTACGAACGGTATAACTTTCCGTTTCTTTCTTTCCTTCACTATTGACGTAGGTATGTTCCACTTCGATAGGGGCGATCTGATCCTGAAACCTGTCTTCACTTTGGGCTTTCAGCGCTTTCATGTGCGAGTTATAGGCAAAATCATCCTGATCTTCCCTGGACACATTAAACTGTTTTGCCACAGCCTCGGCTGTCAGGCCCATGCCCCAATAATAATCTTCGTGCCCTTCCTTAGCGGTTTCATAATCCGGAGTGGGTTTGTAACCTCCCATAGGAATATAGCTCATACTTTCAGCCCCCCCGGCGATAATACAATCTGCCATTCCGGACTGGATCTTGGCAGTAGCTATGCCAATGGTTTCGATCCCCGAAGCGCAGTAGCGGTTTACGGTTACACCCGGAACATCCTCAATTTCGAGGCCCATCAAGGAAATCAATCGGGCCATATTTAAACCTTGCTCCGCTTCGGGCATGGCATTCCCAACGATGACATCATCTATTCGTTTCTTATCCAATTGCGGCACCTCTTTCATCATGTACTCAATCGTCTCCGCGGCGAGTTCATCCGGTCTCTTAAACCTGAATAATCCTCTTGGCGCCTTCCCCACCGCTGTTCGGTAGGCTTTTACTATGTACGCAGTTTTGTTCATCACTTTATTCGTATTTACTATTTAAGACACTAGATTATCAGAGTCTAGAGCATAGACCACTAATCTCCCAGATTATCCATAAATGAGCCTATCATTTTTTGAATCTGTAAAATTTTATCTTCCAATTCGTCAAATCTTTCTTTGCCAATATAACTTTCATTAAAAGATACTATCAGTTGAGTTTCCCATTCAAATGCGGAACCTAGGCTGCTTTCCAGATATTTTTTAAAGTGCCGATCTGTACTTTTGCTGGATCCTTCAGAAATATTGGAGGGAATTGAGACGGCACAATTATTCATTTGACTTATCAGATTATATCTTTCCGAGTTCGGAAACATTTTTGTCATCGCATAACTTTCACTAACTAACTTCATACTTTCTTGCCAAATTTTCAGTTTTTTGAAATTATGTCTTGCCATTAGTCTAGTCTCTAGGTTCTAGCCATCTAGTTTCTAAGAGGCTTTCCAGTCTTTAACATATGCTGTATCCTCTCCAGGGTTTTGCGCTCTGTGCAGAGCGATAAAAATGCTTCCCGTTCCAAATCCAATAGATATTGCTCGCTGACATAACTGGCTTCGGACAGATCTCCCCCCGCCATCACATAGGCCAATTTGTTGGCAATTTTCTTATCGTGTTCAGAAATGTAGTGCCCCGCTTCCATGGAATCAGTTCCTACCAGAAACATTCCCAAAGCCTGCTTACCCAATACTTTTACATCTTTTCTTCCGATGGGTTGAGTGTAGCCTGCCTCGGCTAAAAGCAGGGCATGGGCTTTGGCCGTGGCTATCTGCCTGTCTTTATTTACAACGACAATATCTTTTCCTTTTTGGAGCAGACCCAGGTCATAAGCTTCGTATGCGGAAGTAGATACTTTTGCCATTCCGATAGTGAGGAAATATTCCTGGAGAACGTTAAGCTCCACATCGTTTTTTCTAAAGGTGTCGGAGGCTCTTAAGGCCATCTCCTTTGATCCCCCACCGCCAGGTATGACCCCAACACCAAACTCTACCAGACCCATATAGGTTTCAGTTGCAGCGACCACTTTATCGGCATGAAGCGATAATTCACAGCCTCCCCCCAAACACATGCCGTGGGGTGCAGCCACAGTGGGTATGGCAGAATAACGCATACGCATCATGGTATCCTGAAACATTTTAACGGCCATGTTCAATTCATCATATTCCTGTTCTACGGCCATCATGAATATCATTCCGATGTTCGCCCCAACGGAGAAATTAGCCGCCTGATTCCCTACTACTAACCCCTGATGGTTTTTTTCCGCAAGGTCTACAGCCTTGTTCAATCCTGCCAACACATCCGCGCCGATGGTATTCATCTTGGATTGGAATTCTACATTCAGGATCCCATCGCCAAGATCCTCTACAACTACCCCCGCGTTTTTAAATACCTCCTTGGATTTACGAATGTTGTCCAGGATAATAAAGGCATCCTGACCGGGTACTTTCTCCATGGCCTTTTTAAGGATATCGTAAAAATAAGTTGCGCCCTCCTTCACGGTGTAAAACGCGGTTATTCCTGAATCCTTCATCTCCTTTACCCAGGGAGCCGGGGTTTGACCTTCCGAATCGATCAACTCAAGTCCTTTGTCCAGCCCTATGGCATCCCAGATTTGAAAAGGGCCATGTTCCCAGCCGAAACCGGCCTTCATGGCATCGTCTATTTTATACAGTTCATCCGTTATTTCGGGAATACGATGGGAGACATATGCAAACAAGGCACCGAAACTCTTCCGATAAAATTCTCCGGCCTTATCTTTGCCATTGACCAATATCCGGAACCGGTCGATAACGCTATCTACCGTTTTTGTTTGTTCCAGGGTACCGAACTTGGCGCTTTTCTTAGAGCGGTATTCCATGGTATCCAGATCCAGGGTAAGAATATCGCTTTTACCGTCTTTACCTGTAACTTTCTTATAAAATCCCTGACCTGTTTTGCTGCCGAGCCATTTGTTGTCCACCATGGTCCGGATAAAATCCGGTAGTTTGAAGAGTTCATGACGCTCATCATCAGGACAGTTCTCATAAATACCATTGGCGACGTGTACCAGGGTATCGAGTCCCACTACATCAACAGTGCGGAAGGTTGCGGATTTAGGCCGGCCGATAACCGGCCCTGTGAGCTTATCTACTTCCTCAACAGTCATATCCATATCCTTAACCATGTGGAAAAGGCTCTGAATACTGAAAATACCGATACGGTTGCCGATGAATGCCGGGGTGTCCTTCGCAACGACCGAGGTTTTACCCAAATACTGCTCGCCGTAGCTTTCAAGAAAATCGAGTACTTCCCTGGATGTCTTGGGACCGGGGATTATCTCAAATAGTTTTAAATAACGAGCGGGATTAAAGAAATGCGTACCACAGAAATGCTCCTGAAAATCCTCACTTCTACCTTCGCTCATGAATTTAATAGGGATCCCGGAGGTATTTGTAGTGATCAAAGTGCCCGGGGCCCTATATTTTTCAAGGTTCTCAAAAACCTGTTTTTTAATGTCCAATCGTTCTACCACCACTTCAATGATCCAATCTACACCGGCAACCTTCGCAATATCATCTTCAAGATTTCCGGTAGTGATGCGGTTTGCAAAATCCTTATGGTAAATAGGGGAGGGCTTGGATTTTAAAGCCGCTGCCAGCGCTTCATTCACAAGGCGGTTCCGGAAGATAGTGTCCTCCATTCTTATACTTTTAGCCTTCTCCTTTTCATTAAGTTCCCTGGGTACAATATCCAGCAACAGAACCTCCACCCCAATGTTGGCAAAATGAGTGGCAATGCCGCTCCCCATGATTCCGGAGCCAATTACCGCAACTTTATTTATATGCTTGTTCATGGATTTAATTCGATGTTGTGTCTTTTATAAATATTTTTTTCTCTGCTATAAGTTGATCAATGGTCTCCATTACTTCAAAAAAGCAGTCGAGCTTTTCCGAGGAAACATTCGTCCGTACCACTTCATTAAATTGAATTACCGCATCTTTGGAATCCTTTCTTTTTTCTATTCCGAAGTCTGTGAGATGAATCAAAACGCCTCTTCCGTCATTTGGATTGGGTCTGCGTTCAATTAATCCCCTTTCCTCCATACTTTTGAGTATTCGGGATAGACTTGTGGCTTCCATACCCATTTTAGGCCCAAGTGCCGTTGAAGGTGTCCCCGTTTTTGGATCTATGCTGAGCAGTGTAAATCCTACGGCCATGGTAGAACCGAAATTTTTGGCCTCTTCATTGTACATTCGGGCAACCGCTTGCCAGGTTGCTCGCAGTGCATAATCTATTGTGATTTCCTTCATAGGCCATCAAAGATACGAATAATTTATTATGCATGCATAATAAATTACAGAAAACTCTAATCTAAGTAATTCCCCTATGGCTCTGCCTTGAGCCTGCCTGCCGCAGGCAGGGATAGTCGCCCGCCAGAGGCGGGTAAACTTTCAAGAAATTTTTTATTGATTTTAAATTGATGCGGGTACGCAAAAATTGGGTGAAGCCTAGATGATACGACTCATGGTCTAATGGTCGTAAATATCATTATAAAGGTCTATATACTTTTCCTTTACGATCTTTCTTCGTAGTTTCATTGTGGGGGTAAGATGGCCGTCCTCTACGGTCCATACATCCGGGGTAAGCCTGAATTGTTTCACTTTTTCCCATTTGGCAAACTTTTCGTTAACCACGTCAACCTCTTCCTGAATACGCCGCAAAACTTTTTCATTATGCACAATATCCGAGTTTTCGCCCAGCGTAATCTTATGCCTTTCGGCCCAGTTGAACAGGAATTCAAAATTGGGTTGAATTAATGCAGCAGGCATTTTCTCCCCTTCGCCCACTACCATGATCTGTTCTATAAATCTGGATTGCTTGAAACTATTCTCCAGCATTTGCGGCGCCACATATTTTCCACCAGACGTTTTGAACATTTCCTTTTTGCGGTCGGTTATTCTCAGAAATCCATCGGCATCTATTTCCCCGATATCCCCGGTATGAAAATAATTGTTTTTAAGTACTTCCGCCGTTTTCTCCTGGTCTTTATAGTAGCCCATCATCACATTGGGCCCTTTGCACAGGATCTCCCCGTCATCGGCTATTTTGACCTCAACTCCTTCAATTACCCTGCCTACCGTGCCGATTCTCCATCCCCCGTTCCGCTGGTCATTGACCGAAATCACAGGTGAAGTTTCTGTAAGTCCGTAGCCCTCCATTACCGGGATATCCGCAGCACCGAAAATTCTACTGAGCCGTTGTTGCAAAGCCGCACTTCCGGAGACCATGGTTTCCAGTTTTCCCCCAAGCCCTTCCTGCCATTTGCTGAATATCAGTTTTCTTGCCAGTTTGAGTTTCATTTCATACCACGGCCCATTTGCCCCGTAAGGTTCATATTTCAGGCCAAGGTCCACTGCCCAAAAGAACAGTTTCTTTTTAAGCCCCGTTAGCTCTGAACCTTTCGCAATGATGCTGTCGTAGACCTTTTCCAATAATCTCGGTACTACGGTCATCACGTTGGGTTTTACTTCCTTTAAATTATCACTTATTTTATCCAAACCCTCTGCAAAATAAATGGTGATGCCACAATACTGGTATAGGTAAAGGATCATCCGCTCAAAAATATGACAGATAGGAAGGAAGCTCAATGCCCTGCCACCCTGTTCAAACGGAACGCGTTTTTGGCTGGAAATCACATTAGATACGATGTTCTTGTGCGAGAGCATTACCCCTTTCGGCTTCCCTGTGGTCCCGGAGGTATATATGAGGGTAGCCAGATCTTCAGTTGACACAGCATCTTTTAATTTTTCAACTTCCTCCTGGTTGTTGGTATCTGCACCCAATTCCAATACTTCTGACCAGTTTTTGCAATCCTGTAAAACGTCAAAGGAATACACCTCTTTGAGTGTCGGGACCTGCGATTTAATGGAATTAACTTTTTCCAATACCTCCCCGCAAGAGACAAAACAATAAGTAGATTCGGAGTGGTTAAGGACATAGGCATAATCCTGCTCCGAAATAGTGGGATAAATAGGCACATTCTGAGCGCCTAGTTGCAAAATCCCGATATCCATAATGTTCCATTCCGTACGGTTGGTCATGGATATCAAAGCGATCTTATCATTTGGCCGTACCCCGAGGCGTAATAAACCCCGGCTAATAGCATTAGCCTTGTCCACATATTCCCGGGTGGAGGTAGAGATCCACTGGCCGTTCTGCTTGGTAACCAAGGCCTGGCCTATATTAAATGTTTCCAACTGGTAATATGGAAAGTCGAATAGTCTGGTGATTTTTTGCATACCTGGTTTCTGAATGGTCACCGCAAAATAGGAAAATTATAACGAAGTTGTTGAAGGTTTGTATGGATCTAGTGAATTTTGAAATGATGATACTTAAATTGTTACCGTCAACCGACTTTAGGATGCAGGGTACAACTATTTGGATTACGGGTTCAATGTTGAACAACCTTGCTAATCCTTCTTCGAAGTGGGAATTTCATGTAAATGTAACTTCATACCCTCATGAGACGCAATGAACCCCATTTTTTGATAGAATTTCAGTGCTTCTGGCCGTTTTTTATCTGAAGTCAGTTGTACCACATGAGCGCCTTTTTCCCTTGCACGATTGATGGCCCACAGAAAGAATTGCCGCCCCATGCCCTTGCTCCTGTAGTTTTCATGAACGCGTACCGCTTCAATCTGGGCGCGTATGCCTCCCTGATAGGTGAGGTATTGGATAAAACTAAGCTGTAAGGTAGCTATTATTTCACCGGGTTCAGATTCCATAACCATCAATTCCTGATTTGGATCTGCCCTGATATTTTCGAAGGCATCGTAATATTTTTGTGGGAGGGGTTCCTGAAAATCTTCACGCAACCGGCCTAATTCGTCATTGGCGATCATTTCCACAATATCCGGAACATCGGTATAGGCAGCCGCACGGATTTTTGGCATTGCATTCATATAATATACTGTTGGCAAAGTTTTATTATAAAATGTAATTTACGCAGTGCTGCGTCAGGGCAAAATGAATCGCGTCCCAAAAAAAAATCCGAACAAACGATCTGGAAATATTTTTACACTCAACTTTCCTGCTTTTTACAACGCGCTGTCGGCTGGTATGGCCGACTGCCTACTATTTTCCTCCACCCACTTCCGTGCATTCACAAAAGCCTCCAACCAGGGCGAAACTTTATCCTTCCTATCTGCCGGATAATACGCCCAGTTCCAGGGAAAAATAGAGCGTTCCATATGAGGCATGGTTACCAGATGCCTGCCTGTTTTATCGCACATCAAGGCTGTATTATAATCGCTTCCGTTGGGATTGGCGGGATAGGCTTCATAACCGTATTTGGCAACAATATGATACTGATCTTCCGGATAAGGCAGGTGAAACTTTCCTTCCCCATGGGATATCCAGACCCCCAGGGTGCTTCCAGCCAGGGAAGACAACATAACGGAATTATTTTCCTGGATCCTAATGGATGTAAAGTTACTTTCGTGTTTGCCGGAGTCGTTATAGGTCAATTTACCGTGTTCGGAATGATCGGGATTAATAAGCTCCAGTTCCATAAACAACTGGCACCCGTTGCAGATGCCAACCGATAAGGTGTCTGGTCTGGCAAAGAATTTCTTTAAAGCAGTATTGGCTTTTTCATTATACTTGAACGCGCCTGCCCAGCCCTTGGCACTCCCCAGAACATCGGAATTGGAAAAACCACCCACAGCTCCTATAAACTGAATATCCTCCAGGGTCTCTCTTCCGGCAATAAGATCTGTCATATGAACGTCCTTGACATCAAAACCCGCAAGGTACATGGCATTGGCCATCTCCCGCTCAGAATTGCTGCCTTTTTCCCTTAGGATGGCTGCTCTGGGACGGATGTTTTGTGCTTCCCGCCTGCCCGGCCACTTCCCCGTATAATTATCAGGAAAGTTATATAGTAAAGCCTGCTTTTTGTAATTTTCATAACGGGTACTCGCCAAGCCTTTTGCTGTTTGTTTGTTGTCGAGCAAATAAGAGGTCTTAAACCAGATATCACGTAAGGAGGCTATATTCAAACCTATTTCAACCCCGTTATTTTTGATGGTGAGCTCAGAACTACCCTGCACTTTACCAATTTTATAAAACGGGATCTGGGCATCCCCCAGGACCTGTTCAATACCAGTATCTGCCGATTGAAACACCAGCCCGGCATTTTCGGAAAATAATACTTTTATGGTATCTTCTTCACCTAGATTTGTAAGGTCCAGATCGGCGCCCAGATCCATATCCGCAAAACACATTTCCAATAAGGTGGTGATCAGCCCGCCGGAAGCTACATCATGCCCTGCAAGAATTTGCCTGTCTTTGATCAACTGCTGCATTGTGTTAAAAATCCTTTTCACCTCAACCGCATTCACAACAGTAGGTGCTTCCTCTCCAATGGTATTGAGAACCTGTGCAAATGAACTCCCCCCCAGCTTATACTGATCTCCTGAGAGGTTGATGTAATAAATAGGGCCACCATCTTTTTGTAAAACCGGTTCCACAACCCCGGTTATATCACTGCAATGTCCTGCCGCAGAGATAATTACCGTGCCAGGCGCAATGACTTCATCTTCAGCATATTTTTGCTTCATGGAAAGAGAGTCCTTTCCCGTGGGCACGTTTATTCCGAGAGCTATCGCAAAATCGGATACGGCCTTAACGGCGCTATAAAGTCGGGCGTCTTCCCCTTCATTTTTACAGGGCCACATCCAGTTTGCCGATAAGGATACAGACTTTAAGCCATCTTTCAGGGGCGCCCAAATGATATTGGTAAGTGCTTCCGCAATGCTATTTCTACTCCCTGCATCAGGATCTATTACTCCTGAAATAGGGGAGTGGCCTATGGAGGTGGCAATACCCTCTTTCCCTCTAAAATCGAGTGCCACTACAGCACAATTATTTAAAGGCAACTGGAGGGGCCCGGCGCATTGTTGTTTCGCAACCCGGCCGCCTACGCACCTGTCTACCTTATTCGTGAGCCAATCTTTGCATGCCACCGCCTCCAATTGGAGTACCTGGTCCAGGTAGTGTTGAAGGTGTTCCCAAGAATAGGAAGGAGCCCGGTATGTCCGGGTAATTGAGGTATCCTTCATTATAGTTTTTGGAGAGCTGCCAAACATATCCCCTAGATCCAAATCCATGGGGGTTTGTCCTCCGGATTTGGAAGTAAAGGTAAATTTGTGATCCCCGGTAACATCTCCCACTTTATACATAGGTGCCCTTTCGCGGTCTGCTATCCGTTGCAGTAAACTGATGTGGTCCCGTCCTATGACCAGGCCCATCCGTTCCTGGGACTCGTTGCCTATTATTTCCTTGGCAGACAGCGTTGGATCTCCCACCGGTAGTTTATCAAGATCTATATTTCCGCCGGTATCCTCAACAAGTTCTGAAAGGCAGTTTAAATGCCCGCCCGCGCCGTGATCATGGATGGAAACGATATGATTTTCTTTGCTCTCCACCATGCCCCTGATGGCATTAGCCGCTCTTTTCTGCATCTCGGGATTGGAACGCTGCACAGCATTTAACTCAATTGCAGCGCTGAATTCTCCTGTATCCGCACTGGATACCGCTGCACCCCCCATACCTATCCGATAATTATCGCCCCCGAGAAGTACTATTTTATCTCCGGTTTTAGGGGTGTCTTTTAAAGCCTGATCAGCCTTTCCGTAACCTATGCCACCTGCCTGCATGATCACTTTATCATAACCCAGTTTTCTTGAATTTTCTTCATGTTCAAAGGTTAAGACAGACCCCGCTATCAGTGGCTGCCCAAATTTATTTCCAAAATCCGATGCCCCGTTAGACGCTTTAATAAGAATGTCGATCGGGGTTTGGTACAACCATTTTCGTTCTTCCATTCCTTCTTCCCAGGAGCGGTCCTTTTCCAGGCGAGGGTAGGAGGTCATGTATACTGCCGTCCCCGCCAGGGGAATGGAACCTTTCCCTCCTGCCAGCCGGTCGCGAATTTCACCGCCCGAGCCTGTCGCCGCGCCGTTAAAAGGCTCAACTGTTGTGGGGAAATTATGCGTTTCCGCTTTGAGGGATATGACCGATTCAAAGTCCGTTTCCTCGTAGAAATCGGGTTTGTCTGCAGTTGTTGGGGCAAATTGCCGTACTCTCGGTCCCTTAATAAAGGCAACATTGTCTTTGTAGGCAGAGACAATAGTATTTGGGTTTTCGAGGGAGGTTTTTTTGATAAGTTGGAAAAGTGTTGAAGGCATTTCCCTGTCATCGATAACAAAAGTCCCGTTAAAGATTTTATGCCGGCAATGTTCGGAGTTTACCTGACTAAACCCGAATACTTCAGAGTCCGTTAGTTTACGGTCCAACCGTGTTGAGAGCTGCCCCAGGTATTCCACTTCTTCATCACTCAGGGCTAAGCCTTCCCGCTCATTATACAAGGCAATGTCATCGATCTCTAAAATAGTCTCGGGAACCACCTCGATCTTAAAAATATTTTGCCCCAAAACGTTATATTTCTGGGAGAGCATGGGATCAAAAGCTATGAAATTTTCAGGGACCGCTTGGAATTCCTCGATTCTAAGGATTCCCGAAATCCCCATATTTTGAGTAATTTCTGTGGCGTTAGTGCTCCAGGGAGTGATCATAGCGGCCCTTGGACCTACGAAAAAGGCGTCTATAGACGCCGAGTTTACTTTTGGTTGGTTGCCGAACAACCAAATAAGTTTTTCCGTATCTTCCTTTGAAAATTCTCCGGTAGCCTCAACTACATGGATCTTTGTGGAAATTTCCCCGAAAAAATGAATCATTGGCAACTGCGATTAAGAAAGCACAAATTTACGTCTTTTTAGGTAATGATTTTTGCAGAGTAATTATTGCCGTTGGTTTGTTAATCACTTCCCATGTGCAGCATTACAAACCGGCAAGGTTTCAAAAACCGGGCAGGTTTTTTCTGATGACCGGCAAGTTTTCAGAAATCCTATTGTTCCGGGCTATGTACGTACAAGTAAAGCCATATAGAATCCGTCAAAGCCACTCTGAGAAGCAAAGATTTTTTTCTCTTTTTCAAGTTGGAAGAAAGAGCCTTCTTCCGAAGCTAAAAAAGCCTGTACCTGTTCTGTATTTTCACGGGGAAGTATGGAACAGGTAGCGTAAACGAGTTTCCCTCCGGATTTCACCATCTTACTATAGCTTCGGAGGAGTTGCTGTTGGGTTTGAACCACTTTTTCGAGAAAATCGGGTTGCAGTTTCCACTTGGCGTCCGGATTTCTCCTAAGCACGCCCAATCCTGTGCAGGGGGCATCAATCAATACCCTGTCCGCGCTGTCGTACAGTTTTTTTATGACCTTGGTTGAATCTACCAGGCGGGGGTCAATATTGTGGGCGCCATTTCTTTTAGCCCTTCTTTTAAGCTCTTTTAGTTTACTCTTATAGATATCCAACGCTATTATCTGCCCCTTGTTTTCCATCAACGCGGATAAATGAAGGGCTTTACCTCCTGCTCCTGCACAGGCATCTATAACTCTTTGTCCCGGTGCAACTTCTAGAAAAGGAGCCACCAATTGCGAGGAGGCGTCCTGCACTTCACAGAATCCGTCCTTAAATGCCTCCGTAGTAAATACGTTCGTACGTTCCATTAACTTAATTGCATCCGGATATCCTTTAACGGGTGTGGTGCCAATTTCATCCGCCGCCAAAAGAGCAGCCAGTTTTTCTTTCGTGGTTTTTAACCTGTTGGTCCTGAGGATTACGGTTGCCTGCTCGTTTAAAGCGGCAATTTCGGCAGACCATAATTTTTCACCCAATGCCTCGACGCCAACTTCATCCATCCAATCCGGAACGGATTCCCGGTATTTCCGGATTTTTGAAAGCTCGTCGAACTTTCCTTTGATCCTTCTGGATGGAGTGGATTCAATCTGTTTCCAGTCGGGTAACGGAATTCCCCGAAGCACCGCCCAAACTGCAAAAAGACGGAAGAGACCTTGTCTGGAAAATGGTGCTTTTACTTCCGCAATTTCGGCATATAAACGCTTCCATCGAACAATTTCATAAGTAGTTTCCGCAATAAATCCCCGATCACGGGATCCCCACCGTTTGTCGCGTTTTAGTAACTTCTCCACCACCTTATCCGCATATTCCCCTTCATTAAAAATAAGGTGAAGTCCGTCTATTACCGCAAACACAAGATTTCTATGTAAACGCATTCCAGAAATTTAGGTGGCAAAGGTATAGAACTCGGGCCGGATTTTCTTGCTAACCTCAAAATATATAGTTAAGACGGGTTTACCCTTTGTTGGATTTTTTATGGAAGTTTCAGGCAAAAACCGTAGAAAACATGCAAAAATCGCAGAGAGAAATAAATCACTTGCCCGGACGGATTCAGAGAGTTAATATTTTGGACATTGCCCATCGGCCAGCGAAGATCAAATAGCAATCTCCCTGCCTAGGATTCCCTCCTGATACACAATATCGGATGTTAAAGGAAAGTCATGGTTTTTGAAAGGATACCGTTTACTTTTGAGAAAAATTACGGAGATGCGCTACCTGTGCTTGGCAGTCCTTATATTGATATTTTCCTGTGCCGGTAAGGAAAAGAAAAAACCGTTTACATCGGTTACCGCCGAAACTATCTACGAGGACTCTCTCAGTATCCGGGCCATAACCCTTATGCCCGGAAGTCTGGCTTTTGCCGCAAACAAAGGCGTATTTGGTTCTGTTGATTTAACTACGGGTAGGGTAAGAACCAATGTTCAGAAATTCGACAGTATTTTACCCGAATTCAGGGCTGTTGCGCACACCGCCACCGACTTTTTTATGCTTTCCGTAGCCAATCCGGCCTTATTGTATAAAACGGGTGAGGATGGCAAAATGGAACTGGTGTATAAGGAAAATGATTCCCTGGTCTTCTATGACGCCATGAAATTTTGGAATAATAAAGAGGGCATGGCCATAGGGGACAGTATGGGTGGATGCCTCTCTGTTATCATCACCGGAGATGGCGGCCATACTTGGAAGAAGATGAGCTGTTCGGATCTTCCGGACGCTGTGGAAGGAGAGGGCGCATTTGCTGCAAGTAATACCAATATTGCTGTTGTTGATGCCCACACATGGGTTGCAACTACAGCGGCTCGTATCTATTATTCAGCCGACAAAGGGGAAAACTGGGAAGTTTTTGAAACCCCCTTGGGAATGGATAAACCATCGCAAGGCATTTATTCTATTGATTTCTGTAATGAGAAATTCGGAATTGCCGTGGGCGGGGATTATACGGAGCCTGAAAATAATAGAGGGAATAAGGCAATAACCAAAGACGGTGGCAAATCGTGGCAGTTGATTGCAGACGGACAAGAACCTTCATACAAAAGCTGTGTACAATTTGTACCAGGTTCTGAAGGGGATGAAATTGTCGCCGTCGGGTTTACGGGAATTAGCTATACCGCCGATGGGGGCATCTCATGGACAGAACTGTCGAACGAATCTTTTTATACCATCCGGTTTTTGAATGATAGTATTGCTTATGCGGCCGGAAGGAACCGGATTGCGAAACTTACTTTTCAATGAGAGGTATTTCTAAGGTGTTCCAAATGGTATTACGGATAGCGCTAAGCGGCGGGATGAGGTAAGCTGTTACCCGACTGTCAAAAAAAGCAGGATTCTTTCATTCCCAAAGATTGCCGCCGAAAAGATTTGCTACCTGCATTTTGATGGAAAAAACAGGGACAATTACCTGTACCCTCCTCCTTTTCTTCTCTGTTGTATCTCCCGGCGCAGGCGTTTTTTAAAGTCTTCTTCGGCCCGTATCAGAAGGGATGTTTTCTTGGAGGGGATCACCTTGCTCAATTTTTCAAAGTAAGCAACATGTAATCGGTGCCTGGTTTCTCCAAGGCGATGAATTGGTTCAATAGAACGTCCGCTTCTTTTTCAGAAAGGGGTTCAAAATCGCGCAAATTGCACCGGATATCTTCTCTCTCCCGCTGTCTAAATGCCTCCGTGTCGTCCTCGTGCCCATTATATATTGGTCAAAAAACCTGTGCTTCTTTACTCGTTAAGGTGTCTTCCGCAATCAATATTAGTTTGCTATTTGATACTAAGACAATGTGCCTCGGATAAGGTTTAGTCTAGGGGTAGCCATTAAAATTTACGCTTTAAACCAGCGACTGCATCTCTACCAGTTTCTTGTAGCCGCCATTTTTTAACAGAAGTTCTTCATGAGATCCCAGCTCTACGATCTCTCCCTTATGTATAACTACTATCGTATCCGCACTTTGAATGGTAGATAATCTATGAGCGATGACAATAGAGGTCCTGTTCCGCATCATTTTCTCCAGAGCATCCTGAACCAGGCGTTCGCTCTCTGTATCGAGCGCTGAGGTGGCCTCGTCAAGTATCATGATAGGGGGGTTCTTCAAAACGGCCCTTGCAATGGATAAACGTTGCTTTTGCCCCCCGCTTAATTTATTTCCGCTATCGCCTATGTTGGTGTCGTATCCCTCAGGCAACTCCGTGATGAAATCATGGGCATTGGCAATTTTTGCCGCTTCGATAATTTCTTCAACGGAGGCGTTTGCTTTTCCTAAACTGATATTGTTCTTAACCGTATCATTAAATAATATGGAATCTTGTGTAACCAACCCCATCAGATTTCTAAGTGATTTTTTGGTAATGTCCTGGATATTGAGCCCATCGATCTTAATCTCACCATGGTTTACATCGTAGAAACGGGTAACCAGGTTGGCAATTGTGCTCTTACCGCTTCCCGATTGCCCCACCAACGCCACCGTATTTCCTTTTGGAACGGTTAAATTGAAATTTTTCAATACATACTCGTCTTCATATTTAAAGGAGATATTTCCCAGGGCAATTTCACTATCAAACGACAACTTTTCGTGCGCGTCCGCTTTGTCCTTAATTGGATTTTCGGTTTCCAGGATCTCCAATACCCGCGCAGCGGCGGCATTTCCCTTTTTAACGCCGTAGGAAGCCTTGCTGATGGCCTTGGCCGGTGTTAAAATATTGTAGGCCAGTCCCATATAGGCAATAAAAGAAGGGGCATCCAAAGTGCCATCAACTAAAACCATTTTTCCGCCAAACCACAGGAGTACACCGATGACCAGTATCCCTAAAAACTCCCCTGTGGGTGAGGCCAGATTTTGTCTGTTGAGCAATTTGTTCGAAAATCTGAAGAAACGGTCCGTGGAGTTTTTAAAAGTGCTATAAAATCTGGATTCCGAATTGAAAGCTTTAATTACCCGAAGGCCGCCCAGGGTTTCCTCTACAATCGACAGGAATTCCCCCTGTTCCCTTTGTACGCGATCCGATTTCTTTTTGAGCGATTTCCCGATCCATGAAATGATCATCCCTGCAATGGGGATAAAAAGAAACACAAAAACAGTCAGTTTTACACTGATCAAAAACATGATAATGATGGTAAAAAGGATCGTCAGGGGCTCCCGTACAATGAGTTCAAGAATGGAGAGAAAAGAATGCTGAATCTCGAGCACATCAGAAGTAATCCTTGCTATTACATCGCCCTTTCTTTTTTCGGAATAGTAGGAAATGGGCAGTTCGGTTATTTTTTGATACATCCTGTTCCTTAAATCCTTTAATACCCCATTCCGGAGGAAAGTAATAAAGTACATGGCCAGGTAGTTAAAGACATTTTTAAGTAAAAACAATACCAGGACAAGCGCAATGACCAGGATAAGCCCCTTCATTGGGTCATCCCCCGAATATTGGGTGATGTTGTAATTCATGTATTCCAGGTAATACTCCTTTAGTTTGCCCAAGCCCTGATATTGAGGGGCTTCAGCGATCTGCTTGTTCTTATCGAACAATACTTCCAGCATGGGTATTAATGCGGCAAAAGACAAAGCACTGAACAGTGCATAAAGAATATTGAAAAAAATATTGAGAAATGCGTATTTCTTATAGGGTCTCGCAAAGCGAAGGATCTTTTTGAAGTACTCCATTAATTCAGTTTCAATTCACTAATGATCCGCTCAATTTTGGCATCCAGTTCCCTGTCCGCTTTTTTAAAGTCCTCAACGCGTTCCAGCGTGGTATTGATGCTAAAATAAAATTTTATTTTAGGTTCTGTACCACTGGGTCTTGCCGCCATCCGGGTACCATCTTCGGTGGTGTAGATAAGCACATTGGATTTGGGTATATCGATAGTCATCACTTCTCCGGTAGTTATATTTCTGGAGGTAGAGGCATTATAATCGTCTATCCGTATAACCCTGGAACTATCAATGGAACTTACGGGATTATTCTTAAAATCGGTCATCATTTGCTTTATTTCCTCGGCGCCGCTCATTCCCTTTTTAGTGAGAGAGATCAGTTTCTCCTTATAGAAACCGTAATCCACATAGCACCGGATGAGGTCCTTGTAAAAGGAACTGCCATTCGCTTTGGCATTGGCCGCAATTTCACAAGCGAGCAGGGTAGAGGTAACTGCATCTTTATCACGTACAAAATCCCCCACCATATAGCCAAAACTTTCTTCGCCTCCGCCTACAAAATCCTGATCGGGAAAATCCTTGATCATTTTGGCAATCCATTTAAAACCGGTAAGAGCGGTTTTACACTCCACTCCATACGCCTCAGCCAGTTTGTCCATCATCGGCGTAGAGACTATGGTTGTTGCAATAAATTCATTGCCTTGAATTCCGGCTTTTTTGCGTTGATCCAAAAGAAATTTGGTCATCAGTATCATGGTCTGGTTGCCGTTAAGTAATTCAATATTACCTTCCAGATTTCGGACTGCAATTCCCAACCGGTCGCTGTCAGGATCAGTACCTACGACCATGTCCGCGCCAATTTCTTCGGCCTTTTCTATGGCCATTGACAGGGCTTCCGGCTCTTCCGGATTCGGAGACTTCACCGTTGGGAAGTTACCATCTGGAACGGCCTGATCCGCTATTAGGGTCACGTTTTTATAGCCTGCCCTCTTAAGTACTTCCGGGATCACGGTTATAGAAGTGCCGTGCAGCGGAGTAAATACCAGTTTAAAATTGTCCTTTTCCGCTGCATTGAAATTCCCATTTTTGACAGATGCCGCTACAAAAGCCCCATCAACTTCCTCATCTATTAACTCAATGAGGTTTTCCTTCGCCCTAAAGTTAATGTCCCCATAGCTGAGACGGTTAATTTCGCTGATGATCTGGCCGTCCTGGGGCGGTACTATCTGACCACCGTCTGTCCAATAGACCTTATACCCATTGTACTCCGGGGGATTGTGAGAAGCGGTCAGAACAATACCCGCATGACAGTTTAAATGCCTTACGGCAAAAGAAAGTTCCGGGGTAGTGCGCAGTTCTGAAAACAGATAAACATAAATATCGTTAGCCGAGAGAACCTCTGCCACAGTCCTTGCGAGGGTGTTGCTATTGTGCCGGCAGTCATAGGCAATGACTACTTTTAAGCGTTCATCGGGATACGTTCTTTTCAGGTAATTACTCAATCCCTGTGTACTTTTCCCAAGGGTATATCTGTTAATTCTGTTGGTTCCGACCCCCATAATGCCACGCATTCCGCCGGTGCCGAATTCCATGTTCCTATAAAACCGGTCTTTCAGCCCTTCGGTATCATTTTCTATAAGGTGCTGAACTTCTTTCTTTACGGCCGGATCAAAAAAATCGGAAAGCCAGGTTTTGGCGGTGGCTAGAATATCATTCATAACGAAAAAAAATGTTTAAATGCCCAAAATTACGAAGAATATTGATCCCGATAACTATTGGGATGCGTCCTGGAAAGGTTTATTTCCTCGGATACCACATAACGGCTTTCGTTTTTCCTATTGCGTATCATGATCTCCCCGAGAAATCCGGCCAAAAAAAGCTGAGTCCCAATGATCATTGCCGTAAGTGCCACAAAAAACTGAGGGCGATCTGAGAGCAATCTGCCAGAGCGGTTAATAAATAATTTATCGATACCCAGGTATATCGCAAAACCAAACCCTATAAGGAACATCAACACCCCAAGTGCGCCGAAGAGATGCATGGGCCGTTTTCCGAATTTGGAAACAAACCAAATGGTGATCAGATCAAGAAATCCATTAATAAAGCGTTCCATGCCGAATTTCGTTTTCCCGTATTTACGGGCCCGGTGCTGTACCACTTTTTCTCCAATTCTTGAAAATCCTGCACCTTTGGCCAGAACGGGAATGTACCGGTGCATTTCCCCCGAAACTTCGATCATCTTTACAACTTCGTTCCGAAAAGCCTTCAGGCCGCAGTTAAAATCGTGCAATTTTACCCCAGATGTTCTTCTTGCCGCCCAGTTAAAGAGTTTGGAAGGAATATTTTTGGTGATCACAGAATCGTAACGCTTCTTTTTCCAACCGGAAACCAAATCGTACTTTTCCTCAATTATAAGATCATACAATTCCGGAATTTCTTCCGGATTGTCTTGCAGATCTGCGTCCATTGTAATGATAACGTCCCCCTGCGCAGCCCTGAAACCGGCATGAAGCGCCTGGGATTTGCCAAAGTTCCTTAGAAACCTTATTCCTTTTACCTGTGGATTTTCCTCGGAAAGCTGGGAAATAACGCTCCAGGATCTATCGGTACTACCATCGTCTATAAAGAGGATCTCATATAAAAAATGATTGGATTGCATTACTTTTACAATCCAATCATGAAGTTCCCGCAACGATTCTTCCTCGTTGAGCAAAGGAATTATTATGGATAAATTCATAGCGTGTTACGCATAATTCCTTTCAAAAGTACAATTTTCGAACTTAATAGGCAGGTTTGGCCTTTTTCATTATCAATCCGCCAATTAAGCCAACGATAAGTCCGATAATAATATTGAATATTAGGATAACCGGGTAAGTGACCCAGGCAAATTTCTTTTGCATTTCAATTCCCTGGTCAATCTGCTCGGAAGTTAACTTAGGGCTGTCTTCCATGGCCTGCTGCTTGCCAATTTCGTACATTTTATCCATGAAATCCGGCTCAATGAAATTGGAAAACACGAAAAAGTACAATAAGCCCAATATTCCCGCAACAAGGGCAATGCCGGCACCGAGTTTTAAAGCCTGCCCCAGACTTAAAAATCCAACATTTGCTTTTTTAAATTGGGAAATTCCAAGAATAATACCTGCCGCAAGTATAGCAATTTGGACGCCTTGTATGGCAAAGCCACTTTCGTAATGCAGGTCCATCGAAAATAGAATCAGAGCAAAAACTATTCCTATAAAACCGGTAATCAAACCGAAATTCAATGAGAATTTGCCAATTTTAGATTGATTTTCTTCCATTTTGTTTTAGATTTTTAGTTGATTTTACAGTTAGTTACCGATAGTTAAATTTTGTTACATGTCCAAGGTACAATTTTTAGCGAGGACTTATTTTGAAATTACGGCGATATTTGTTCTGTACGGGGACCTGTGTGTCATTTTCAAAACAACTGACTGTACTAATTCCGCGTTTTGGCGGAATCTTGGTACTCCCGTTTAAAAACGATTTTTTTTAGAAATTAAAATTGTTGTTTCCTGAAAAAAAGCTAAATTTGCAGCCTGAAAATTCAGGAAAATCATTTAGTTTTTGACAATGAGAAAGGACATACACCCGGACAATTATAGATTGGTAGCCTTTAAGGACATGTCTAATGAGGACGTCTTTCTAACAAAATCTACTGCAGACACCAAGGAAACCTTAGAAGTAGATGGTGTGGAATACCCTTTGATTAAATTGGAAATTTCAAGAACTTCACATCCTTATTATACCGGGAAGGCGAAACTTGTGGATACCGCGGGTAGGATAGATAAGTTCAAGAACAAATACGACAAGTTTAAAAAAGCGGGTCCGGCACCTGTAAAGGAAAGCCCGAAGGCGGAGACCAAGCCGGTGGCGGAAACCAAACCGAAAGTCGAAGAAGCGAAGTCCGGTACGGAAGAAGAATAGGCCATACGTTCGATATAAGAAAACGCTAATGTCCGGTTAATGATGTAAGACCGTTGCGCTACAAGACATAAGACGTAAGACCTGATCGTGACCAACGGAAAATCATATAGTGGATTTCAGGTGCTTGTTGGCAATGTATGAAAAGCAAGCCCTTGGATAACAAATATCATGGGAACGCCCAATATACTTGCGGTTAAAAAGTTTTACCGGACAACAATAATAAGAAAATTAAAAGTCACGCTTTGGCGTGACTTTTTTTATTTTTACACAAAATTCCAGCCATGAACTATATTCTCTATGATGGCAATGTTAGAAATTCTTTGCTGCCCTTTACCTTTACCAGGCCTGTCGCGGATATACGAATAGGGATTCTGACCATCAGGGAAAAATGGGAAAGGTACTTAAACAGTACCACATCTACCAAGACGGAAGTGTATCTTTCCAAGAAGTATCCTCTTTCCTTAAAAGAAAAGAATGTGTTCATCAATGCCTCTTTCCTTCCTACGGCATCCCTGGTTTTAAAAGTAAAGGCGCTTCAAGATGAAGAAGCCATAGTGGTAAGAAAGGAAGTCATTGCTTTTTGCGCCAAAGATGTATTAGAGGAAACGGACACTTCGCATTACACCGCCATTCCATTTGAGGGAGATTTGATCACCGTTCAAAATACCTGGGACATCTTTTCGAAAAATGGGGAAGCCCTTCAAGCCGATTTTGATCAGCTTACCGAGGGAAGAAAAAGTGCACGGATATCGAAAACCAACCAGCTCATTAATCGTGAGAATATCTTTTTGGAAGAAGGGGCGAAAGTGGAATACAGCATACTGAATGCCAGCGAAGGACCCATATATCTTGGCAAAGATTCTGAGGTATGGGAAGGAAACCTTATTCGGGGAGCCTTTGCATTGTGTGAAAAGGCGGTCGTGAAAATGGGCGCCAAGATCTACGGCCCTACAACCGTCGGCCCTTACGGAAAAGTTTGCGGGGAGATTAACAATTCTGTGATCTTTGGCTATACTAGCAAGGGGCACGATGGCTATTTGGGTAATTCTGTCCTTGGGGAATGGTGTAACATTGGAGCCGATTCCAACAATTCTAACTTAAAGAACAACTATGCCAAGGTACGGTTATGGAACTACGCCACGGAAAGTTTTGAACAGACCGGACTTCAGTTTTGCGGCCTCATGATGGGGGATCACAGCAAAACGGCGATTAATACCATGTTCAATACGGGAACCGTTATCGGTGTCAACTGCAATATTTACGTGCCCGGTTTTCCAAGGAATTTTGTGCCGAGTTTCAGCTGGGGAGGAGCTTCCGGTTTCAGCACCTATCTTCCTCAAAAGGCCTTTGAAGCTGCAAAAGTGATGATGAAACGCAGGCATGTGGAATTTGATGACGTGGAAGCCGATATTCTGAATCACGTTTTTGAGCTTACCGGCAAATGGAGAAATTATTAGTCCCTATGTTGCGATGTATCATTTCGGAACTGTGAACTCATCTTGAGTTCTATGGGTATTTAAAATCAGTCGGCCTAGTTGCGTTCTCTTTATTTATGGTTATTTTTGAGATTGAAATGCGTGATGCATGAAGCTCTAACCTCCAACATCTAATATCTAACATCTAATCATGCTGGTACCCTTTGAAACTTTACCTGAAACCTCCCGAATCTGGATCTACCAGGCAAACCGAAGCCTTTCCGGGCAGGAACTAATTGAAGTAAAGCAACTTCTTGATCAATTTATAAGTGAATGGACGGCACATGGCGTTAACTTAAAGGCGGGGTATGAGATCCGTTACAACCGATTTATTGTAGTGGCATTGGATCAGAAAAATGCTTCCGCTTCAGGCTGTTCCATAGATGCCTCTGTCCGTTTTATTCAGCAACTGGAGCGCAAATACAATATTGATCTTCTGGACAAAATGAATGTGTCGTACAAACAAGGCGAATTCATCGCCTATAAACCCTTGGCAGACTTTAAAAAAATGGCTAAGGACAAGGCCGTTTCAAAGAATACGGTAGTTTTTAATAATCTGGTTACCAATAAACACGAGTATGAGAACCACTGGGAAATTCCTGCAGCAGAAAGTTGGCACGGCAGATTTATGTAATTTTAGCGTTAACAATACATCCCACTACTTCTAAAGGTTTCGACGAAACGCAATATTTTTTTCTGTTTTCAGTTAGTGAAGTGATTTAAACCTTTTGAATTGATGCGAAAATTGATGGTTTTGTGTCCGGATGAAGGCTTTTTTGAGCTGCATAGCAGGGCTACGGAGCAAGAAAAAGACAAAATATGGGCTTAAAACGGCAATTTTTTAGCCAATTTGTAAAAGTTTAGATCACTTCAATACCATAGATTGATCTTTTATGCGGAAAT
>JBGTNL010000101.1:0-62667 GCA_041743085.1 Flavobacteriaceae bacterium | reverse complement strand
ACATCTAAAATCTAACATCTAACATCTAACATCTAACATCTAACATCTAACATCTAACATCTAACATCTAACATCTAACATCTAACATCTAACATCTAACATCTAACATCTAACATCTAACATCCAACACCAAAAAATGATCACCCACCTCAAAGGGAAACTGGTAGAGAAAAATCCAACTCACGTTGTAATAGAATGCTCCGGCGTAGGATACTTTGTGAATATTTCCCTGCATACTTTTTCCAAAATAAACGATGAAGAAAACATCCAATTGTTCACGCACTTACAGGTCAAGGAAGATGCACATACCCTTTTTGGTTTTGCGGAAAAATCGGAGCGCGAGATCTTCAGGTTGTTGCTTTCTGTTTCCGGTATAGGAACCAGCATTGCCAGGACAATGCTGTCCTCCCTTACACCCGCCCAGGTAAGGGATGCAATAGCCTTAAGCGATGTGGCATCGATCCAGGCCATAAAAGGCATAGGAGCCAAAACGGCGCAACGGGTTATTTTGGATTTAAAAGACAAGATTTTTAAAATCTATGATATAGATGAAGTTTCCGCAAATCCGAACAATACAACCAAAGAAGAAGCGTTATCTGCATTAGAGGTTCTTGGATTTGTTCGTAAGCAGTCTGAAAAGGCAGTGAACATGGTATTAGGCCAGGACCCTGCACTAAGCGTAGAGGACATCATTAAACGCTCGCTTAAAAATTTGTAGCAAGTTTGAAAACAGGGGCAAAATCAATTCTTAAATCTCACCTATTTAAGCTTTTTTTCCTATCCGCCATTTGGCTTGGAACCACTTGGGCCTCCAGGGCGCAGGAAACGAATGAGCAGGAAACGGATTCCGTACAAACGGGGTTTGCGTTGGGGAGAATCGTTTTTGGGAACCCCGAAAGCATAGTCTCCAAATACACCTACGATCCAAAATTAGATCGATACATCTACACAGAAAGTGTGGGGGATTTTGACATCAGCTATCCTGTCATCCTTACACCGGAACAATACCTCGAATTGATAAGGCGGGAAAATATGAAGTCTTATTTTAAGGAGAAAATCGATGCATATTCCGGAAAAAAGGAAGGAAGCGATGAGGCCAGAAGAAATCTGCTCCCCAATTTTTATGTCAACAGTAACTTTTTTGAATCCGTTTTTGGAGGAAATACCATCGAAGTAATACCACAGGGATCCGTTGCTATGGACCTAGGGGTAATATGGCAAAAGAACGATAACCCGGCCTTGTCCCCCAGAAACCGTACCAATCTGTCGTTCGATTTTGACCAACGCATCAGTCTCAGTATGCTCGGCAAGATTGGGGAACGCTTGCAGGTAACGGCGAACTATGACACCGAGGCCACTTTCGATTTTCAGAATTTAGTGAAGCTTGATTATACCCCGACGGAAGACGATATCATCCGAAAAATTGAAGTGGGGAATGTAAATATGCCTTTAAACAGCTCTTTGATCACAGGTGCCCAAAGCCTGTTTGGCGTAAAGACGCAATTGCAATTTGGAAAAACCACCGTTACTGCAGTGTTTTCGGAACAGCGCTCTCAAAATAATACCGTGGTAGCGCAGGGCGGAGGTACCATAAGCGACTTTGAATTAACCGCCCTGGATTACGATGAGGACAAACACTTTTTCCTGGCGCAGTATTTTCGGGATCAGTATGACGATGCCCTTGCAACATACCCCTATATCAGCAGCCAGGTTCAGATCACCCGCCTGGAAGTATGGGTAACGAACAGAAGCCAGCAAACACTTAATGTTCGAAATATAGTGGCAATACAGGATCTCGGGGAAGCAATAAAAGCGGAAACCAGAATAGGCATTGCCAATGGAGAACCTGCTGGTTTCTTTAATGTTTCCGCAGCCAATCCCCAACTGCCCAGGAATGGTGCCAACGATTATGACCCCGCTCTGATCGGCAACGGGGGGGTTCTCGATGCAGACATACGCGATATTGCCACAGTTGATGATGGTTTCAATATCAATACAGGCTACCAGATCAATCAGGGGTTTGACTATGCCATCCTGGAGAATGCCAGAAAACTGGATCAGGGAAGGGATTTCACCTTCAATTCACAACTGGGCTACATTTCATTGAATCAGCGGTTGAGCAACGATGAGGTCCTTGGGGTTGCTTTTCAATATACCTTCAACGGGCAGGTATTCCAGGTAGGGGAATTTGCAAATGGCGGCTTGGATGCTACCACAGTTAGCCCGGGAGCAGTGACTCCGGAGATCAACAACAACACCCTGGTCTTAAAATTACTGAAGAGTAATATCACAAATGTAAGTGATCCCATATGGGATCTGATGATGAAAAATATCTACGCTACCGGAGCTTTTCAACTTAGTGAGGAAGACTTTAAATTAAACATCCTTTACACGGAATCAACACCCAGGAACTACATAACCCCAGTGACGGAGGGGCCGGGGAGCGGATGGCCTTCCGGATTGCAGGATCGGATCCTGCTAAGTGTTTTTAACCTGGATCGTTTAAATATTTATAACGATATTCAGCCCGGGGGAGATGGCTTTTTTGATTTTGTTCCGGGAATCACGGTAAACACACAGGGCGGGCAAATTATATTCACCAAAGTAGAACCCTTTGGGGAATTTCTTTTTGATTTGTTGGGTGGCGGTACCTATGACGTGGCAAATGAACAGGGTTACAATGAGAACCAGCAAAAATACGTATTCCGGGATATGTATGCCCAGACCAAGGCGGCTTCCCTGCAAGATGCCGAAAAAAACAGATTCAGGCTCAAAGGGAGGTATAAATCCGAAGGTGCCAACGGCATTGCTATCGGGGCGTTCAATGTACCCAGGGGTTCCGTTAGGGTTACGGCTGGGGGGCGCCAATTGCAGGAGGGCATAGACTATACGGTAAACTACCAGGCGGGAACGGTTCAGATCCTGGATCCCAGCCTGGAAGCTTCGAACACCCCTATTAACATATCCGTAGAAAATAATGCCGTGTTCGGGCAGCAGACAAGGAGATTTACCGGGATCAATGTGGAACATCAGTTTAATAAGAATTTTGTTTTGGGGGGAACCCTCCTGAACCTGAACGAGCGACCCCTGACGCAAAAATCCAATTTTGGGGTAGAGCCTGTGAATAATACTATTTTTGGGCTTAATGGCATTTACTCCACTGAAGTACCTTTTCTGACCCGGCTGGTAAACAAACTGCCCAATATTGATACGGATGTCCCCTCCAATGTATCGGTAAGGGGAGAAGTAGCTTTTTTAAAACCCAACTCTCCCAAGAATGCGGATTTCAGGGGTGAGACCACCACTTATCTGGACGATTTTGAAGGGGCACAGGCGTTGATAGATATCCGTTCATCCTTGGGGTGGAGCCTGGCGAGTGTTCCCAGGGAATTTGTATTACCGGGGGAGTCCGATCTTGAAACCGGATTTGACCGTGCTAAAATGGCCTGGTACACTATAGATCCTATTTTCTTTACCAATCAGAGGCCGGCGGGGATCAGCGATAATGATATCTCCACGAACGAAACCAGGAGAATTTTTATCGACGAGGTTTTTCCACAGGTTGATATAGCCCAGGGACAGACTTCTGTACAAAATTCACTGGACCTTGCCTTTTACCCGAATCAAAAAGGTCCTTATAACGCTAATACCAATTTCGATGGCTTACAGCCGGATCAAAAGTGGGCTGGGATCATGCGCTCCCTGAGCAGTACAAATTTTGAACAGGCGAATGTAGAATTTGTCCAATTCTGGGTGATGGATCCTTATGTGGATGGTATTGCGAACGGCCCTGGGGAATTGGTGATCAACCTGGGTAATATTTCCGAAGATATCCTGGAAGACGGGTTTAAGCAATATGAGAACGGCCTGCCGGGGGTAGGTAGTAATGATCTTGTGAAGCCCTCTGTCTGGGGCGAAGTTCCTGCGACGCAGGCCCTGGTATATGCCTTTGATGCGGCCGAAGCAAACAGGGCCTTGCAGGATATAGGATTCGATGGTTTAAATGACGCCGAGGAAGTTTCAATATATGGGAATGGTGCGGATCCTGCTTTGGACAATTACCAATATTACCTAAACAGGGATGGCGGAATTCTGGAGCGCTACCTCGATTTCAATAATCCCGATGGTAACTCACCGGTTGCGGTATCCAACACAAATAGAGGGTCTACAACCTTACCGGATGTGGAGGATATAGACAGGGACTTAACCATGAACACCATAAACAGCTATTACGAATACCGCATCCAGATAAAGCCCAATACCACTATAAACGATCAATACGTCACGGATATTAAAGAAGGGATGACCCCGGACCTGCCTAATGGCTCACAGCTTAATCGCCGATGGATCCAATATAAGATCCCGTTAAGCGATTTTATGGATACCGAGGGTGGTATTACGGATTTCAGGTCCATCAGCTTTATGCGGATGTACCTTACCGGTTTCACAGAGGACGTGGTTCTGCGTTTTGCCACCTTAGACCTTGTGCGCGGGGATTGGAGAAACTATACCAAAACGCTGCAGGCAGATCGGGATGACCCTGCGGACGACGGCACGGATGTAGATGTGAATACCGTAAATATTGAAGAGAACAATTCCAGGATCCCTATTCCTTATGTATTGCCTCCAGGGGTGATCCGGGAGCAATTGAATAATAACAATACCATTATCCGGCAAAATGAACAGTCGCTTTCTTTTTTGGTTGAGAATCTGGAACCACAGGATTCCAGGGGGGTGTTTAAAAATGTAAATATTGATGTACGGCAATATGAACGGATTAAAATGTTCATGCACGCCGAGGAAATACTGGATTCGGATTATTTGGACGGCGATGTTCCTCTTGTGGGTTTTCTCAGGATAGGATCAGACTTCTCTGAGAATTTTTATCAGATTGAGATACCCTTGGAGCTCACTTCCTTTGGTGCCAATTCCCCGGAAGAGATCTGGCCGGAAAATAATGAGCTGGATATTTCCCTTAGTGACCTGAACAAGGTAAAATCTTTGGGAATTGCCAATCAAACCCTGAATGATATTAGTTATTATGAGATCGTGGACGGGGAAGCGGTGCCGGTAGACGAATTTACTCCGAGACAAGCAGGGCAGATCCGGATCGGCATCCGGGGAAACCCCTCCCTGGGAAGTATCCGAAGCATGATGGTGGGCATTAAGAACATTGATAACGTGCCGGCCAGGGGAGAGGTTTGGTTCAATGAATTGCGTCTTGCCGGCCTGGATAACAACGGGGGTTGGGCAGCGGTGGCAGCCATTGACGCCAATATGGCCGATTTCGCAAATGTTAGCGCAACGGGAAGCAAAAGCACTTCCGGATTTGGAGCCATTGACCAGATGCCTAACGAACGGGCAAGGGAAGATGCCGTCGCCTACGATGTGGTAACCAATGTGGAGGTAGGGCAGTTGTTCCCGAAAAAATGGAACCTGCAAATACCCTTTAATTACGGTATTTCGGAGCAAATAATTACTCCGGAGTTCGATCCTGTCTATGACGACCTTAAATTGGACGACAGGATTGCAGCGGCGGAGACCCCCGAAGACGCCGCAGAGATCCTGGAACAGGCAGAAGACTATACCAAGAGGACCAGTATAAATTTAATCGGGGTACGCAAAAATAGAGGTGAAGAAGCGGAAGCCAATTTTTACGATGTTGAGAATTTCACTTTCAACTATTCCTACAATGAAACGGATCACCGGGATTTTGAGATTGCAAACCTAAGGGATCAGAGCGTAAAGGCGGGCGTTATTTACCAGCATAATTTTGAGCCCCTTCCGGTAGCCCCTTTCGCCAAAAAAGATTCGCTTTTTACGGGCAGGTATTGGCAGTGGCTCAAGGAGCTTAATTTTAATTTGTTACCCGCCAGCATTGCGGTGCAATCGGACATTGACAGGCAATTTAATCAGCAACGTTTTAGGGATGTGCTCGAGCCTGGTGTGGAACGTTTGGAGCTACCCCTGCTGCAACAGCGGAATTATCTTTTTAACTGGCAATATGCGCTGAATTACAGCCTTAGCAGATCCTTACGGATAAATCTTACAACGGCGAATAACAGGATTGTGCGGAATTATTTCGAGGAGGAAGGAAATCCCAGTTCCTTGATCAGGGACGATCTTACCCTGTGGGATGGCTTTTTTGATCTTGGGGAACCCAACCGGCATGCGCAACAGATGGAATTAAATTATGAATTGCCTTTTTCCAAAATTCCGGTTCTCGATTTTATCAATGCGCAATATACTTATACGAGCAATTTTGACTGGCAACGCGGAGGTGAGGCCGTAAGGGAGGTAACAAATGACAATATAAACACGGTACAAAATGCGAATACCCATAATATCACGGCAGCCTTAAGCTTGCAACGCCTTTATGATCAGATAGGATTAAAGAGAAGGGACGGCAAAGGCGATCCCGATGCTGAACCTGTGCGTTTGGATAAAGCGGGTAACCCCGATGTGGATGCGGACAAGCCTAAAAAGAAGACAAGTGGCCTTTTTAACACCGCCGTGGATATATTGACTATGGTAAAACGCTTAAATGTTAATTATAGCGAAAACAATGGAACGGTATTGCCGGGCTATACACAGTCCATCGGCTTTCTTGGCACTACCAGGCCAAGTCTTGGATTTGTTTTCGGGAGCCAGGCTGATGTTCGTTTTGAAGCGGCACGGAATGGCTGGTTAACTGCCTTTCCGGAATTTAATGAGCAATTTATAAGGCTTACCAATAAGCAATTGAATATAACGGCCACGGCCCAACCCGTCCAGGACCTGACTATAGATCTGGTGGCGGACCGTCAATATTCTAACAGTTACCAGGAAAATTTCGATTTTGATGCCTGGCAACAAGGAGAGAACGGGTTGATAAATGAATTTGGAAATTTTAGCATTTCTACCGTGATGATAGGCACGGTTTTCAATAAGAGCGATGAAAACAGCTCTGATACCTTTGAAACTTTCAAGGAAAACAGGATCACTATTGCCAACAGGGTGCAATCGGACAGAGGCAAACCGGATATCGGATTGGATGATGATGGTTTTCCAATTCGTTATGGGAAAACGAGTCAGAATGTATTGCTTCCCGCGTTTTTTGCAGCCTATACGGGGCAGGATGTTGACCGTGTTAATTTAGACGCCTTCAGGGATATTCCCATCCCCAATTGGAATATCAAATACACCGGCTTAATGCGGAACAAATGGTTCAAGAAAAAATTTCAGCGTTTTTCACTGAGCCACGGCTATAAAGCGGCCTACAGTATAAATTCATTCCAGACCAATCTGGAACTTCAAAACACTTCGGTTGACCCGGAAACGGGCGATTTTCTTCCGGAAAATATTATCAACAACGTAATCCTGGTAGACACCTTTAATCCTTTGATGAGGGTAGATTTTGAAATGAAGAATTCTATGAGTGTTCTGGCAGAAATACGGACAGACAGGGCTTTGTCACTGAGTTTTGATAATAACCTGCTGACCGAGATCAATGGCAAAGAATATACACTGGGCTTGGGATACCGGTTTAAAGATGTGCAGTTCGTTACCAATATCGGGGGGGAAAAACAGCGATTAAAAGGGGATTTGAATTTAAAGGCAGACCTGACCCTCCGGGATAATATCACCATAATACGAAACCTGGATATCGATAATAATCAGATCACTTCCGGCCAGAATCTTTTATCACTGAAATTCACCGCAGACTATGCCTTGAGCAAAAACCTGAACGCCCTGTTCTTCTACGATCATTCCTTCTCGCAATTCGCTGTCTCCACGGCCTTCCCCCAAACTACCATAAACACCGGATTTACGCTGCGGTACAATTTTGGAAATTAGAAATTGCCGAATGCCTTAATTTGTCATCCCCAACATAGTGAGGGATCAATGGCAGGAACGTGCCGGCGTAAGATTTCTGATTCCCTGGATTGGACTCCGTATGGTGAGGCCAAAGTGTTGGTCATGAACCTTAAGTTTTTTTGAATACCTTCTCATAATCCGTTACTTTTGCTGGCACGTCAAAACAAACAAAAATGAATATACCATCGGAATTAAAATTTACCAAGGACCATGAATGGATACGTATAGATGGTGATGTAGCCACAGTCGGAATAACGGATTTTGCCCAGGGGGAATTAGGGGATATTGTTTATGTGGAGGTCGAAACCCTTGGTGAAACTATGGCCCTGGAAGAGGTTTTTGGTACCGTGGAAGCGGTTAAAACGGTGTCCGATCTTTTCCTGCCTTTAAGCGGCGAAATTATAGCATTCAATGACTCTCTGGAAGACCAACCTGAAAAGGTAAATACCGACCCCTATGGTGAAGGGTGGATGATCAAAATAAAGATCAGTGATAAAGCCGAGATTGACGAATTGCTGAATGCGGATGACTATAAGGAGTTAGTGGGTGCTTAAAAGCCACCGCTATACCATTGGGTTTATATGCTGGATGACATTCATAACGCTGCTCAGCCTACTTACTTTTCCCGAAGATGACGGCCCCAAAATGGACATCCCCAATTTAGACAAAGCCGTTCATTTTACCTTCTATTTTGTTGCTGCCCTTTTGGGATGTATGTCTGTAAGGGAACGGACCTCCGGTAGGTTAACCCTCAAAAAAGCCCTTCTGATAATTAGTATTTCCATTATCCTTTATGGTATAATTATTGAAGTTCTTCAAAGTACGTATACCACGCAAAGGACCGGTGATTTTTATGATGTAGTGGCAAACAGTATTGGCGCCTTTACCGGAGCGTACATCATTAAACGGCTCTTTTCAGGAAAAAGGCAGTTAAAATGGAAGATTTAATTGTTTTTTTATTAAATTTTTGGTTAAATTAGCACATATTAAATCACAAAATTATGGAACCGAAAAAGAATCCGAACGCCGACCTAAGAAGAAGAAGTGGCCTGTTTTTCGTTATTGGCTTATTTATTGTAATGCTGCTGGTTTACGGTGCCTTTGAATGGAAAACCTACGATAAGGGAGATGATTACGATATTTCCTTAAATGTCGAAGATGATCTTGATGAAGAAGTTCCAATGACAGAACAGATCAAAACTCCGCCACCCCCGCCGCCGCCAGCTGCGCCTGAGGTGATTGAAGTGGTCGAGGATGAGGAAGAGGTAGAGGAAACTGTGATCGAATCAACAGAAACCAGTCAGGAAGAAGAAATAATAGAGGTAGAGGATGTTGAGGTAGATGAGATGGAAGAAGATGTGGATGTGCCTTTCGCCGTAATTGAGGACGTACCGATATTTCCCGGTTGCGAGAGCTCCGGCGATAAAAGGGCTTGCTTTAATGAAATGATGCAGAAACACATCCGGAAACATTTCCGTTATCCCGAAATTGCTCAAGACATGGGCGTTCAGGGTAGGGTAAATGTAATGTTTACTATTCAGAAAGACGGAAGTATAGGTAATATCAGATATCGTGGGCCGGATAAAAATCTGGAGGCGGAAGCTTTGCGGATTATCGAAAAGCTTCCGAAAATGACCCCTGGCAAGCAAAGGGGTAGAGCGGTAAGGGTGCCATTTAGTATTCCTATCACCTTTAAACTTCAGTAGAGACTCAAAACTATTTTTAATCATTAATGTCCGGTTAAAAAAAGGACGTAAGACCGCTGCGCTACAAGACATAAGGCGCAAGACTTGATCGTGACCAACCGAAATCATATACCAAAGGTACGTTCATACTGTTGGCAATGTATGAAAAAAGCAAGCCCTTGGATAACAAATATAACGGGAACTCCCAATATACTTGGAGTTAAAAAATTTTACCGGACAACAATAATTTTTACTAGGAAAAAACCACCTGATTCCGAGAACTTTCGGAATCAGGTTTTTTTCTTCTTCTGAACCGGCCTGGATTTTTTTTATAAAACAAACCCTGACATTTTACTGCCAGGGTTTTTTTCAGAGGGTTAACCTGGGAAATGACAAGTAATAATTATTCATCCTTCAAGCTATTATAAAAGATCTCGCGCATTCTGTCCGGTGTTATAAAACCGTTTCCATAGGATTGGTCGTACTCGCCTCCAATAGACGGATCGGCCTTCAGATCTTCCAGGGATTTCCCCGCAGCTATTGCCTCCTGGACCCTCGACTTAATCTGTTCCAATAGATTTACATAGGCTTCCAGTTCCTTTTTATTTGATGGCCTGCCGTGTCCGGGAATAATTTTGGTATCATCGTTGATGACCATCAGGGCCTTTTTTTGTGCCTTAATAAAGCCCTCAACACTTCCACCGCTATTGAGATCTATGTATGGATACCTCCCGGCGAAATAGGTATCACCCGTATGTAAAACATTATTATTAACAAAATAGATCAAGGCATCCCCGTCCGTATGCGCGTTATGCACGTGGAAAGCCATAATGGTTTCATCCCCGTCATGAAAGGTGATATCGTCGGAAAAGGTAACTTCAGGAAGCATTTTGCCGAAATTTTCCGGGCTTATTTTTTTTTCATCCAGATCCTTTTGAGCATTTGTCTGAACCCTTTTCCTAACGTTGTCATGGGCAACCAAAGTGGTGCCCCTGTCGTTAAAGCTGGCATTGCCCCCGGTGTGGTCCCCATGCATATGGGTATTGAATAAAAAAGCAATGGGTTTATCCGTAAGGGTGGAGATGCTTTTTTTTATCTTATCGCTCAGACGGTCAAATTGGTCATCGATCATGAAAACATATTCTTCCCCAACGTAGATTCCAATATTCCCGCCCTCCCCTGTAAGCATGTAAACTTTTGCAGAGAGGGTATCGATGGTAATGGTAACCTCATCTTCCTGTGCGGTAATTGTTCCCATATAAATAAGACAAAGTATGAGCGTAAACAGGGGTATAATTTTTTTCATCTTTAAAAGTATTTTGTTTATCCGTATGATATCTCCCTAAAGATAACATAAACAAGGCTATTTCGTTGCAAAAAAAAAGGAGGGAATGTATCTTTGCGGCCTTACCATAAATTAGGATGAAGACTGTAGTCGGGACGGCAAGGAGTATTACCTGGAATTTGATTTTTGCCGATTTTAAGGAGATTACCAAAGCAAGGCTGGCCGTAAGCGTGGTGTTTTCCTCCATTGCGGGATATTTACTGGGGGCGGAAGTAATAAGTGCCTCAGCGCTCTTTCTACTTGCATTTGGCGGTTATTGCATGGTTGGGGCTTCAAATGCCTACAATCAGGTAATTGAAAAAGATTTGGATGCGCTCATGAAACGCACCCAAAACAGGCCTATTCCCGCAGGCCGTATGTCGGTAAACGCGGCCATGGCCATTGCTGTGAGCATGACCATTCTCGGGGTATTTACGCTCTACATACTGAACCCAAAGACGGCCATGTTCGGGGCTATCTCCATTTTTCTGTATACCAGTGTCTACACCCCTTTAAAAACCAAAACCCCCCTGTCTGTTTTTGTTGGAGCCTTTCCAGGGGCCATTCCCTTTATGCTGGGTTGGGTGGCGGCCACTGATGATTTTGGCATAGAACCGGGAACCCTATTCATGATCCAGTTTTTTTGGCAATTTCCACATTTTTGGGCTCTTGGATGGATGTTGGATGAAGATTATAAAAAAGGGGGGTTTAAGATGCTTCCGACAGGTAAAAAAGATACGGGCACAGCCTTGCAAATCATAATGTATACCATATGGATGATGGTCATCTCGGTAATTCCCGTTTTCGGGATCACCGGCAGGTTGCAGCTGTCTATCCCCGCTGCTGTTGTTATATTTTTAATGGGATCCGCAATGCTGTTTTTTGCGTTTCGCCTTTTTGAAAAAAGGGACAATGCTTCCGCAAGAAAGTTGATGTTGGCCAGCGTGAGCTACATTACCTTGATGCAGGTGGTTTATGTTTTGGATAAATATAGTGATGCACTCTTTTAAAGAGGCAAATGTTGTCGCGGATGCGAATAACAGTCGCCATTCTTCCAACCCGACAGGAATCTTTTGAGTCAGTGTGAAGGATGGTTTATAACCCGAATTTTTAAAATGTAAATTCTGCATGGATTTAACACAAGGCACGGAACAGGAAAAGAAATCAAGGGCAAAAAAAATGATGCTTTGGTTCGGGATCATCAGTCTTCTGATGGCTTTCGCCGGATGGACCAGTGCCTTCATAGTCAGCAGTTCAAGGGAGGATTGGCTGAAGGATTTTGATTTGCCCTCCGCTTTTTTTGTTAGTACCGTAGTTATTATTCTGAGCAGTATTTCTTATCATTTTGCCAAAATATCCATTGAAAAGGAAAAAGGCCAGGTTGCTACTGTCTGGCTTCTTACTACTCTTGGACTGGGGATTATATTTATCATTTTACAGTTCATAGGTTTTTCCCAATTGATCGGTCAGGGATATTATTTCACAGGTCCTACGAGCAGCATCACCATGTCTTATATATTTCTTATAGCCGTAGTACATATCCTTCATGTGGTTGCCGGGCTCATTTCTTTAATAGTGGTTTTGTATAATCATTTACAACATAAATATAACGCTGCCTCTATGTTGGGAGTGGAACTTGGGGTTACCTTCTGGCATTTTCTGGACATGCTGTGGGTATATCTGATTTTATTTTTTTACTTCTTCAGATAATAAATGAAATTAAAGTAGGTTTTGATAGGAATTTGACTTTTGTATAGTTGAAAAAAATGTAAATTTGTGCAAGTTCTAATAAAACGTTAAATAATATATGGATTCTACGGTTACCACGGTTACGGAAGAAAACGTTTGGGGTGGGGGAAACATGCCTTTAGGCGCTAGTTACGGAAAACTCATGATGTGGTTTTTCCTGGTGTCGGATGCCTTAACATTTTCCGGGTTTTTGGCTTCCTATGGTTTTTCCAGGTTCAAGTTTATTGAGACATGGCCTATTGCGGATCAGGTATTCACCCACGTACCCTTTTTCCATGGGAATTACCCAATGTACTACGTGGCATTCATGACCTTTATTCTTATCATGTCTTCGGTAACTATGGTACTGGCGGTAGATGCAGGCCATAAAATGCAGAAGACCAAAGTTATCTGGTACATGTTTCTGACCATTATCGGAGGTGCTATTTTCGTTGGTTCACAGGCCTGGGAGTGGGCAACTTTTATCAAAGGGGATTATGGGGCCGTTGAGACCAAAGGTGGGAGAATACTTCAGTTCGTAAAGGCGGATACCGGAGAAAGGGCCGCTCTGGCAGATTTTTCCAAGACAATCCCCGATCAGCGCGTGGTGCACCAGGAAAAGAACGGGGTGTGGTTTTATGAGGAGCGATCAGTACCAAGTTTTTCATTGAATGAGGTGACTGAAGGTTTAAAGGCTAACCCAAATATCTTAATACGGACGGAAACAATTACCGATGATCATAAAAAAACGCTGCTAACAAGGGAAGAATCCCTTAAAAAGATCAAAGACGGAGCCCTGGTGGTAGAAGGGGCCAATTTGATAAGAAATGAATACGGTAGCAGGTTGTTTGCGGATTTCTTTTTCTTTATTACAGGATTTCACGGGTTCCACGTTTTTTCAGGAGTGGTAATAAATATCATTATTTTCTTCAACGTTATCTTAGGCACGTACGAAAGAAGAGGCCACTATGAGATGGTAGAGAAAGTAGGATTATACTGGCACTTTGTGGATTTGGTCTGGGTATTTGTATTTACCTTCTTTTATTTGGTATAGCAAGTATATTTTAACTTCCGCAAAGGCGGAAATCTGAACGTTTAGATACATAGAATGGCACACGATCATAAGCTTGAAATTTTCAGAGGTCTTCTGAAATTTAAATCTAACACCCAAAAAATCTGGGGCGTACTTGTCTTTCTTACCATAGTAACGGCAATAGAAGTGGCTTTTGGTATAACCAAACCACAAATTCTTACCCACAATACATTTCTAGGAATGAAGCTGTTGAATTGGATATTCATCATCTTAACCCTGGTAAAAGCCTATTACATTTCCTGGGATTTTATGCACCTTAGGGATGAGAAAAGTTCGCTCAGAAGGACAATTGTGTGGAGCCCGATATTTTTAGTAGCCTACCTTGTCTTTATACTTCTCTTTGAAGCAGATTATATTTATAATGTCTTCAAGGATGGCTTTGTGCAATGGAATTTCTAAAGCGGAATTAACAGATTGAAGAAACAGTAGAACAACTGTTTTTTTTTTGATTCTCAGTTCGATGGCAATAGTAGTCAGATCAAATATCCCAAGCTATCGGTCTTGTTTCAAGTTGATCCGTTCTGTCGCATACTGGTGTTAAACCACAACGGTTTCTTGTCTTAAGATTGATTTCCCCGTATTTTTGTAAACTCAATCCAAAGGCTTCCTGACTCAGGTTGCCGTTTTCGGCTCCCGTATTCTCGGGACTGGGTGGTGTGAAATATGAAATTTCAAGAAATTTTTTATTTCAGGAGTTTACAGTTTTTATGAAAAAAACATTGGTCCTTGTCGCGTTGTTTGTCCTTCCCATTGTGGCCTACCTGTTTTTTGCTTCGGGGGTAAACAGTTTTGGGAAGCTTCCGACGCTTACGGAGGGCGTAATGGACATTGGGAGTATCACCAAGTCGGAAACTCTGAAAGACAAGATCACCATTCTTGGTTTCCTGGGAAGGGATGTAGAACATAAGAAAGGAAATGCCTTTAATCTCAACCAAAAAATATATAAACGCTTTTATGAATTTAATGATTTTCAGATGGTGATGGTCATGCCTTTGGGGACAGAGGATAAAGTGGCCGAATTGAAAAAAGAACTGGGGAATTTGGTAGATATCAGAAAATGGAAATTTTTGTTTGCAGATACCGGGAAGATAAAGGCCTTATTTAATTCCTTGCGAACAGATCTGAAGCTCGACAAAAATTTTGGTACCCCCTATGTCTTTATAATCGATAAAGATGGAAATTTGAGAGGAAGGGATAAGGATGAAGATGAAGGGGTAAAATATGGTTTCAACACTACTTCAGTTGCTGACCTGAACAATAAAATGGAGGATGATGTGAAAATAATCCTGGCCGAATACCGGTTGGCTTTAAAAAGGAATAGTGCGGAGCGAAAAAAATAGTAATCAGTAAGAAGTGAACGATTGGCAGATTGGAGTTTTCAAAATGAATATTTTCTGTTGAAAATATATCCCCTTGGTTATCCTGATGAAAGTCGAGGGGCAATAAAAAATTAAGCGGATTGCGGTGGGCAAATTGAGGATGAATAACGGGAAGGTCTAAGAGTAAAAAATGAATAATAAATATACATACGTTTGGGTTTCCCTGGTGGTATTGGTGTTTGGAATTATCTTTATCCCCAGGATCGTAGATCGGATCAGGGAAGGGGAAATTGTTCAGAATGATAGAATGAATATGGGAAAAAACCCGAAAGCCCTTTCCTACATTACCTTAAACGGCCAAAAAAGAAAGGTGCCTTCCTTTGCTCTGGTAAATCAGGACAGCCTCGTGATTACGAATAAGGATTATGAAGGTAAAGTATACGTCGTAGAATTTTTTTTTACGAGCTGCCCGTCCATTTGTCCCGTCATGAGTAGAAATCTTGTGGAACTTCAGGAGGAATTTACGGAATTCGATAATTTTGGAATAGCTTCCATTTCCATTAATCCCGAATACGATACCCCCCTTGTTTTAAAGGAGTATGCTGAAAAATATGGAATTAAGGATATGGACTGGCATTTGCTGACGGGGGATAGGGAAACCATTTATGATCTGGCTAATGTAGGATTCAATATTTTTGCTGCCGAAACCCCCGGGGTTCCAGGAGGCTTTGAACATTCGGGCTTTTTTGCCCTGATAGATAAAAATGGATTTATCCGCTCAAGAACGGATGATTTCGGCAATCCGATTATTTACTATAGGGGAACTATAACCCCATCCCAGGGAGAAAATGATGAAGGTGAAAGAGAGCAGATCAGTATATTGAAAGAGGACATTAAAAAGCTGCTGGAGGAATAAAATGGACTCAATACTGCAAAAGGAAAGGAAGTTTAACAGGGTTATTACAATTGTATCCGTAGTTATCCCTTTGGTTGTGGCAATTTTGTTTGGAGTAAGACTTCCGGATGTGGAACCATTGAGTTTTTTGCCGCCAATCTACGCCTCCATTAACGGACTAACCGCCATATTGTTGATAGCGGCCTTCGTTGCTATTAAGAATGGGAAGCGGAAATTACACCAAAATATTATGACCACATGTATTCTGTTGTCTTGTATGTTCTTGGTTATGTATGTTGCTTATCACATGACTTCGGATTCTACCGCGTTCGGTGGGGAAGGAATCATCAGGCAGCTATACTTTTTTATCCTGATTTCACATATAATTTTATCGATAGCCATTATACCCCTTGTCCTTGTAACCTACGCCAGGGCCTATTTACAAAAATTTGAAAGCCATAGAAAAATAGCAAAGATCACATTTCCTATTTGGTTGTATGTGGCTGTAACAGGGGTAATTGTATATGTAATGATTTCACCCTACTATGCATATTAAAGAAACACAGATCCCCATCGAACAAAGAGAGAGGGGAGACAAAGAAAGTGCATCGCGGTTTTTTGGCATAAAACGGAACGGTTTGCACCTTAAAATTTATTTAAGTTGAATGAATACTTCAAATAAAGATAGGATCATATACGCGCTGATGGCTCTGCTGTTGCTTCCCCAACTTTCGGAAGCCCAATGTGCCATGTGCAGGGCTGTGTTGGAAAGCGGGGAAAACACCTCGGTGGCAGAGGGCATCAACAATGGAATTGTATATTTAATGGCGGTGCCCTATATACTTGTAGCAGGATTGTTCTATTTTATCTACAGGAAGATGAAATCCTGACCTTCGCACTTCAGTTTTAACATTTTTTTAAGACGCGTACTGTAACAATAGTCCCTGCCAATAGTCTTATAATGGTACATTGCATGTATCATCAATCATTAAACAATCCACCCAATGTTCGACATTGAAAGATGGCAGGAAATTTTTGACACCATCCGCAAGAACAAATTACGTACTTTCCTTACAGGTCTTTCCGTCGCTTCCGGAATATTTATTCTCGTGATCCTATTAGGTTTTGGCCAGGGTATGCAAAATGGAATTGCCCATGAATTTGAGCAAGATGCGTCTACAAGTGTATGGGTGTGGCCCGGGGTTACTTCAAAAGAGTTTAAAGGCCTTAATCCCGGAAGGCGCATTCAACTTACTAACGACAATTATGAAACTTCGGCCTCAATGTTCAATGAAGTCATAGAAAACAAATCTCCAAGGCTATTTGTAAGGGATATCACGGTTAATTATGGGAAAGAGGCGTTAGTATATGGGGTACAGGGCGTTTCGTCTCAATTTCAGTTTATAGAAAATGCCGGGATGCGCGAGGGCCGTTTCCTAAATTATCAGGATGAGCGGAACACCGCAAAAGTGGCCGTGATCGGTAATAAGATTAAACGGGATGTTTTTACCGATGTAGATACCCCTATTGGGGAATTTATTGATATTTCTGGCATTCCTTTTAAAGTAATCGGTGTTTTTAGGGAAAATGAAGAAAGGGAAGAGGAACGTATCTATATCCCCATTACGACCGCGCAACGTGTTTTTAACGGCGGAAATAGTATAAATAATATGTCCTATACCTTACCCCCCGTCGGGAATTTTGATGAGGCCGTATTGCAGGCAGTGGCTTTTAAGGATAATTTGAAAACTTATTTGCAACAGGTCCACACCATAGCACCGGATGACACCAGTGGTGTTGAGGTATGGAGTGCAATGGAAGAGGCTAAAAGATTCTACAGCCTTACAGGGAACATAAAGTTCTTCTTTTGGTTTGTGGGTATTTGTACTATAATTGCGGGTGTGGTAGGTGTAAGCAACATTATGCTTATTGTGGTAAAGGAAAGGACCAGAGAGATTGGAATACGAAAGGCGTTGGGTGCCAAACCCTGGTCCATCGTCGGGATGATATTACATGAATCCATTTTTGTTACTGCCATTTCCGGGTTTAGCGGTCTAATTTTTAGTATGGGGCTTTTGGAATTAGTAGGCCCTCAAATAGAAGTGGAATATATCATGAATCCCTCTGTAAATTTTAATGTTGCATTGGCAACAGTTCTGGTTTTGATATTCGCAGGTACCGTTGCCGGTTTCTTTCCTGCATGGCGTGCAGCAAAAATCCATGTAATAGACGCTTTGAGAGATGAATAAAGTAGTTGTTATGTCAATAGGTTCGTTGTTTTTAGTTGCTCCCGGATAATACGAACGGACCGCAATCCCTGAACCATAAACAATAATATATGTTTAGCAAAGATCGTTGGAAGGAGATTTTAGAAGTGCTGACCAGCAACTGGTTCCGCACTGTCCTGACGGCGTTCGGCGTGTTTTGGGGCATATTGATACTGATCATTCTCCTCGCCGCCGGGAAAGGACTGGAAAATGGCATAAAATCGGATTTCGGGGATATTGCGACAAATACCATGTTCATGTGGACACGCAGTACAACCAAAGCCTACAAAGGCTTACCGCAAGGCAGGAGCTTTGAGTTTAAGCTGGAGGATGTACAGACCTTAAATGATAACGTCCCGGATCTCAGGTTTATTTCTCCCCGGAACCAACTGGGGGATTTTAGGGGAGGAAATAATGTAATAAGAGGTATTAAGGTCGGGGCATATAATGTTTATGGGGACTATCCTGAGATCATAAATCAAGATCCGATGAACATCACGGCAGGCCGGTTTATCAACCACAATGACATCAGGGAGAAACGGAAAATCGCCATAATCGGCAGTGGTGTAAAAAATGACCTTTATGATAAAGGCGAAGAGGTCCTGGGGAGTTATATTAAAATCCAGGGAGTTAATTTCACGGTGGTTGGCACTTATAAAAAAAACAGCAATGACGGTGATGGCGAAGAAGGCCAGAAACAGATATTTATTCCTTTCACCTCGTTTTCTCAGGCATTTAACAAAGGAAATGACGTGGGTTGGATGGCTATAACGGCAAACGATGGCAACTCTATTTCGGATCTTAAGGAGGGAATAGTGAATCAGATGAAAGAAAAGCATAAGGTCCACCCTGAAGATAACAGGGCAATCGGGTTTTTTGATCTTTACGAAGAGTACAACAGGGTAGAGAGTTTATTCGGTGCAATGAGTTTCATAGCCTATTTTGTTGGTATTTTGGTGCTCGTTTCAGGGATAATAGGGGTAAGTAATATTATGCTTATTGTGGTAAAGGAAAGAACCAAGGAGATTGGAATAAGAAGGGCTTTGGGGGAGGCACCATGGTCTATCAAAAAACAGATCCTGATGGAATCCATATTCCTTACGCTCATATCGGGTATGGCCGGTATAGTTTTTGGGGCACTTTTTATTTATGGTGTAAATGCCCTATTGGATGCCAATGGTCCCGTAGACATGTTTCTAAATCCAAGCGTCAGTCTGGGAGTGGTCACCGCGGCTCTGGTTATTCTGATGGTTTCGGGACTGTTAGCTGGGTTTATTCCGGCCCAAAGCGCCATCAAGGTAAAACCCATAGATGCCCTAAGAACGGAATGATGACCGGGGACAGGAAAATTAACGCAAATGCTCTTGTCATCCTGAGTACAACGAAGGAAAGGTAAAACCCATAGACGCCCTAAGAACGGCATGAAAACGATCGGTAAAAGTTAGAACTTCAGCTCCTCCCCTTTTTTAAGAGGAGGTGGCCTCCCCGGGCTGACCGGTGATGGGATCCTGAATCACAATCCATTTATAAGAATTAATTATACAACATAAATCAACAAGAATAGAAATAAAATGAAAAAATCCGTAACCATTGTTATCCTCCTGTTTATAGTCATAGCTTTTGGAGGAGCTATGTATTATCTCTATCAAAAAAACTCGGAGGACCCTGTGGTATATGACACAGAAAAGCCTTCTAAAAAGACCATAGTGAAGAAGACGGTGGCAACCGGCAGTATACTTCCTTTGGAGGAGGTATTGATAAAACCTAATGTTTCGGGTGTTATTGAAGAAATTTATGTAGAAGGGGGGGACTATGTAAAATCCGGCGATCTTTTGGCCAAGATTAAGGTCGTTCCAAATATGGGCGCCTTAAATGATGCCAGAAATGGAATAGACGAGACCAAAATTGCGATGGACGATCAGCAGAGGACCTTCTTAAGACAGCAAAGCCTGTTCGACAAGGGTGTCATTTCACAGGTAGATCTGGAACGGGCGCAGGTGGGATACGACCAGGCGAAACAGGCGTACGATGCGGCTAATAAGCGGTTTGATATTGTAAAGACAGGAACGACCCGTGGTTACGGGAATACTGCCAATACCTTAATACGGTCTACCGTAAGCGGGATGGTCCTTGAAGTCCCCGTGGAAGTGGGGAATCAGGTTATTGAGAGCAATACCTTTAATGAAGGTACCACCATAGCTGCCATAGCGGATGTTGAAAAAATGATTTTCGAAGGTAAGGTAGACGAGTCCGAGGTTGGTAAGATAACCGAGGAACTTCCTTTGGAAATAACCGTGGGAGCCATAGAGAACAGGACTTTTGATGCTGTTCTGGATTACATTGCGCCCAAGGGAAATGCCGAAAATGGTGCCATTCAGTTCGAAATAAAAGGCACTTTAAAAAAGCAGGATACCGTTTTTATCAGGGCCGGTTTGAGTGCCAATGCCTCGATTATTCTGGGAAGGGCAGACAGTGTCCTGGCCGTAAAAGAAGCCCTGATACAATTTGATACGGAAACAAAAAAACCATTTGTCGAGGTGGCCACCGGTGACCAGAAATTTGAGCGGAGGGATGTGGAGTTGGGATTAAGCGACGGTATTTATATTGAACTCAAAGCCGGAGTAAATAAGGATGATGCCATAAAAGTCTGGAATAAGATAGAACCGGATGAGTCTAGCGGTTAACTTAACACTACTTCGTTCTCAATATGCTTTTTTTATAAATTACCCCTGATATAACTCCAAAAGCCCAAAGGCATTTTGGGGTGCCGTTGAATACATATTTTCAGGGATTCCTTATGTTTTTTAACATAAAATTTAGAATCCATCTCGTAACATTTTAACAACTTGCCGGTCTTATCACCGGATTAAAATCCAAAAAGCAACAGAACCAGCCATGATCGAAATTAAAAACCTTCACAAATCGTATAAAATGGGGAGCAATTCCCTGCACGTTTTAAAGGGAATCAATTTTACTGCAGAAGAAGGAGAACTGGTAGCCATTATGGGTTCTTCAGGTTCTGGCAAATCTACATTACTGAATATTCTGGGGATGTTAGATGAGGCCGATGAAGGGGAATATATCTTGGACGGGGTCCCCATTAAAAATTTAAGCGAAACGAAAGCGGCTAAATACCGAAATAAATTTTTGGGCTTTGTGTTTCAATCCTTTAACCTTATAAATTATAAAAACGCTATGGAGAACGTAGCGCTGCCTCTGTATTACCAACGCATGCCGAGAAAAGAAAGGCAGGATAAAGCCATGAAATACCTGCAGCAGGTAGGGCTTACGGACTGGGCAGCCCATTTGCCCAATGAACTCTCCGGAGGTCAGAAGCAACGCGTAGCCATTGCAAGGGCTATGGCATCCGAACCTAAAGTATTGTTGGCAGATGAGCCCACAGGGGCATTGGACAGTACGACTTCCTATGAAGTTATGGACCTTATCCAGAAGATCAATGACTTAGGGAACACCATACTTGTGGTAACGCACGAGAAGGACATTGCCCATATGTGTAAGCGTATTATTCATCTCAAAGACGGGATCATAGAGAAGGACGAAAAAGTTAAGCAGGTAAGAGCTTCCGAATATGTTTAGCAGGGACACTTGGAAAGAGATATTTGAGACCATTCAAAAGAACAAGTTACGTACTTTCTTATCGGGATTTACCGTCGCCCTGGGAATTCTGATTTTTGTAGCGCTGTTCGGCTTAGGAAATGGACTTATCAATACATTTGATGAGTTTTTTAAGGATGATGCAACCAATACCTTTTATCTTTTTCCCGGAAGGACAACTATTCCCTACAAAGGATATAAATCTGCCAGGCAAATAGAATTCGACAATAGTGATATTGAAGATATCAAAAAGAATTTTGCAATGTTTTTGGAATATGCAACGCCGAGGATAGACAGGAGCGCTTTGGTACAATATAAGGAGGAATCTAACAATTATACAACTAGGGGTGTTGGCCCGGCACATCAATTTGCTGAGAAAACCATCATAATGAAGGGGCGGTATTTAAATGAACGGGATATAAGTGAGAGATCCAAAAATGCGGTTATCGGAAGGTTGGTAGAGCAGGATCTGTTTGGAACAAAGAATTCAATAGGAGAATATATCGATGTCGCCGGGAGCACATTTAAAGTGGTTGGAGTATTTCAGGATGACGCCGGGGATGATGAGGAGCGCCGTATGTATATTCCTTACACCACCCGCCAATTGATCGAGAAGAATACGGATAAGATAGACCAGATCGTTCTTGCCTTTAAACCTGAAATCGGGTATGCCGGGGCCATGGCATTTGAAAAAAGCCTGGACAGATTTATGCGATCTAAAAAGTATATAAGTCCGGAAGACCAAAACGGAATTTATATTCGAAATGTGGCGGATCAATTAAAACAGAATCAGCAATTCGCCCAAGTGCTTCAGATGATAGTATCTGTAATTGCCTTTGGAACTATAATAGCAGGAATTATTGGGATAAGTAACATTATGGTTTTCACGGTTAAGGAGCGGACAAAGGAATTAGGAATTCGAAAAGCGCTTGGAGCAACGCCCAAGTCAGTAATTAGCACTATTTTACTCGAATCTGTTTTTATTACTACCGTATCCGGTATTTTAGGAATGCTTATCGGCGTTGCCATATTAAGTTCGCTCGGGGATAAACTGGAAGATTTCTTCATTACGGACCCCTATATAAATCTCGGCGTGGCAGTATTTGCTACCTTAATTTTGATCATTTTCGGGGCTATTGCGGGCTATGTGCCAGCGAGGCGTGCTGCAAATATTAAACCTATTGTTGCACTAAGGGACGAATAGTATGAGATTCTTATTTGATAGAAATACCTGGCAGGAAATTTTTGGATCGATCTCCAAGAACAAGATAAGGACGGTGATCACGGTCATTGGAGTGCTTTGGGGTATTTTTGTATACATAGCGCTTTCCGGTGCTGCCAAAGGCATGGATAACGGTTTTGAACGCGCTTTTGAAACGGTGGCCATGAACAGCATGTTCGTCTGGGCACAAAGTACCAGTATTCCTTATGATGGTTTTAAGACCGGGAGACAGCTTCAATTGAAATTAGGGGATGCCGAATTATTGGAAAATCGTATCGGCGCAATACAATATATTGCTCCGCGCAATGTGCGTGGCGTTTTTGGAGATGAGCCGGGATCCATTGTGAGGGGACAGAAATCAGGAAACTATGCCGTATACGGGGATTTCCCCGTGTACACTAAAATAGCTACCAAGAAAATCTATGACAATGGCCGATTTATAAATGACGAGGATATCGAACAGGCCAGGAAGGTCTGTGTAATCGGAGAGCGGACCCAAAAAGAACTGTTCGAAAAAGATGAGGATCCCGTCGGGGGGTATATCCGGATAGATAACGTCTACTTTCAGGTTGTAGGGGTTCACAAGTTTGTTCCCGGAGGAGGTTTTGAATCGGATGGAGATATATTCATCCCTTTTAGTACATATAGAAAGTTATACAATACCGGGGAGGATGTAGGTTGGTTTTCCATTGCTGCTTACGATGATGCGGATGTCATTAAGGTTGAAGAAGAAGTAAAGAACATTCTGAAAAAGCAGCATCGCGTGGATCCGGAAGACGAAAGGGCTTTCGGTTCCTTTAATCTTGGAGAAATTTTCAACAAAGTCTCCGGGTTTGCTAAAGGAATTACTTTTTTATCATTAATCGTTGGCCTGGCTACCATTTTGGCAGGAGTGATCGGCATCGGCAATATCCTTTTGATATCGGTCAAAGAACGGACAAAGGAACTTGGCGTACGGCGTGCATTAGGAGCAACACCCGGGGAGGTTCGCTTTCAGATCATTCTGGAATCCGTCTTTTTAACGATAATCGCGGGGGTAATAGGAGTCATTTTAGGCGCCGGTGTCTTGAGCTTAATTAATCGTATGACCCAGGATAATGATGCATTTCCGTTTACAAATCCAACTGTTCCCATTCCTTATGTCATTGGAGCGTTGCTAATTATGGTTATCCTGGGGACATTGATAGGCCTGATACCTGCGCAGCGTGCCGTAAGTATAAAACCGATAGACGCATTGAGAGAAGAATAATCAACCTGAAAATAGAGACTAATTCAATTGAAGTAAAATGAACAAAATCGTAAAATACATATTAATTGGCCTGTTGGTACTCGGTGCACTGTGGGCGGCAGCCTTTTTCGTAAAATCAAACAGCAAGGGCGCCATTACCTATGAGACAAAAAAACCATTTACCTCGAGTATTGAAATGAAGACGGTGGCAACCGGGAAGGTAATCCCTGAAGATGAAGTTGAAATTAAACCACAGATCTCAGGGATCATCGAAAAAATATATACCAAAGAAGGCGAACTGATAAAAGCCGGGGATTTAATAGCCCGGATAAAAGTAGTTCCGAATGAACAGTCCCTTAACCAGGCAAGAGGAAGGGTACGCAGCGCGGAAATAGCGCTCAATAATGTCAAGATCGAATATGACAGGAATAGGGCGCTTTTTGATAAGGGGGTCATCTCCAGTCAAAATTTTAATGACCTGCAACTGCAATATGACCAGGCGCAACAGGAGTTGCAGAATTCACAGGCCGATTATCAGATTATCCGGAGAGGTTCTGCGGGAGGTTCTTCCAGTGCAAACACCAATATCAGGGCCACTGTAACGGGAACTATTTTGGAGATACCCGTAGAAGAAGGGGATCAGGTGATCCAGAGCAATAACTTTAATGACGGTACCACCATAGCTTCCATAGCGGATCTCGGAAAGATGATCTTTGAAGGTAAAGTAGATGAAGGGGAAGTTGGCAAACTAAGAGTAGGAATGCCTTTGAAAATAAGCCTGGGTGCCATTGAAGGCAAAGAATACGACGCCAAACTAAAATTTATTGCCCCTAAAGGAATTGAGGAAACCGGCGCAGTGCAGTTTAAAATAGAAGGCGATGTAGAAGTGGATACCACTTTCATGGTAAGGGCAGGCTATAGCGCCAACGCTTCCCTGGTCCTGGAAAAGAAAGATAGCGTTATGGTGATTCCCGAGGCGCTATTGCAATTTGACAAAACTACGGACAAACCCTATGTGGAGGTGTCTGTTGGAGATCAGAAGTTTGAACGAAAGGATGTTGAGATCGGGATTTCGGATGGGGTGAATGTGGAGATCATTTCGGGAATTACAAAAGATGATGAGGTAAAGGTCTGGAATAAAACAGAGCCTATAAAAAAAGGCACCGAAGAGGAAGATGAAGAAGCTTAATAGCGCATACATCCGAATAACCAATAGCATTAATCAAATCAAAAAACGACAGATGAAATTTAAAATAACTATGATGTTACTGGTATTCGCTATGGGAATGCTGTGTGCACAGGAAAGGGAATGGACACTGGAAGAGTGTGTTGCTTATGCCCTGGAAAATAACTTAACTATTGAGCAGTTCGAGTTCGATCTTGAAAGTGCGAAAATTGATAAGTCGGACGCCATTGGTAACATGCTCCCGGATTTGAACCTTCAAACCAGGGCTTCCGGAAGTACGGGCCTGGTGCTTGATCCAACAACGAACAATCTCATTTCGGCAACCATTTTTTCAGCATCCAATGACCTCACTTCTTCCATAACCTTGTTTGATGGACTTAGAAATGTTCACAGGCTGAATCGCGCTAAATTGAACGCCATTGCCAACCAATATCGTCTGGATGATTTAAAGGAAGATATCATGCTCGCCGTGGCCAATGCATATTTACAGATCTTGTCCAGTAAAGAAACATTAAAGGTGTATCAGGCGCAATATGCGGTTTCAGAGCAGGATCTTAAGAGAACCAAAGAATTGGTAGACGCGGGGGTTGCGCCAAGAGGGGATCAATTGGAAATAGAGGCAACTGTTGCAAATCTGGAACAGCAAATAATCAATACTGCGAATCTGGTATTGATCTCCAGAATAAACTTAGCTCAATTATTGCAGATCACCGACTACGAAAATTTTGATATCGCCGATGAGGAATTCGACATTCCCTCTTCGGATATACTGGATAATTCAGCGAAAACCATCTATGAAAAGGCCCTTACCTTTAGGAACGGCATAAAATTTTCACAGACAAATGTAGATCTGGCTATGAAGGATCTCGATATTGCCAGGGGAGAAAGGTACCCAACCCTGGGAGCATTTTTTAATTACAATACAAGATATTCCGATCAGACAAGAGATCCGATTACGGGTCAAAAAATAGGCTTTAAGGACCAGTTATGGATCAATGACGGTATCTCCTATGGGGCGCAATTGAATATTCCGATATTCAATGGGTTTAGCGTGAATAATAACGTACAGAGATCACAGATAAATATGGAGAAAGCCAAATTACAGTTGGCGCAGGACAAGCTAGACCTTGAAACGAGCGTTAACCAGGCCTATGTAGATGTAAAAAGTTTTGCCGCAGCCTATGAGGCGGCCGAAAAGACCCTGGAAGCAAGGCGCCTGGCTTATGAATATTCCAAAGAACGTTTTGATGTCGGCCTCATGAATTCCTTCGATTTTAGTCAGGCACAATCCAGGGTAGACAATGCGGAAGCAGAATTGATTCGAACTAAATACGACTATATTTTCAGATTAAAGATTTTGGAATTTTATTTCGGCCTGCCCATTTCACTGGACAAAAATTAATGGCCGCCTCTTATCTGAATTCATAAAATAAGGACCTGTAAGGTGCAGCAAACCTTGCAGGTCTTTTCCCTATCTTTGCGCCCGTTATGGGCATTATATTAAATTTAGAGACTGCCACCACCAACTGCTCGGTTAGTATCGCTGAAGACGGGGAACTTCTGTCTTTAAAAGAACTGCAATCAGTTACTTACTCCCATTCCGAACAATTGCACCCCTTTATAGAAGAGGTATTGCGGGAGGCCTCAAAAACCCCTAAGGACTTACATGCGGTGGCGGTAAGTAAGGGCCCCGGTTCCTATACGGGCCTGCGTATTGGAGTGGCTGCTGCCAAAGGCTTGTGTTTTTCGTTGGATATTCCCTTAATTTCTATTGCTACGTTAGAGATTATGGCTTTTCAGATTAAAGCGGATAAGGGATTTATAATCCCGGTATTGGATGCACGCCGTACGGAAGTCTATTCATGTGTCTATGACAACTCCTATCAACAAGTTAGGGAAACCAGGGCCGAGATTATCAATGGAAGTTCTTTTATGGAATATGCAAAAGAAGGGAGCGTGCATATTATAGGAAGTGGTGCCACCAAATGCAAAGAGTTACTAAACCACCCCAACTTTATTTTTGAGACAACCCTGGTGCCCTCTGCCACAGAAATGTGTAAGTTTTCTTATGATAAATTCTCTAATATGGAGTTTGAAGATATAGCCTATTTTGAACCTTACTACCTGAAGGATTTTATAGTACGGGGAAAAGGAGGGTAAAAAGGTTATTTTAGCGCAGAGAATTGTAGAAGTTAACCAATCTCACAGCTTCTTTCTCGTTTTTTGGATTAAGATCCTGCTCCGATATATATTTTTTCAGTGCTGGGGATTTATCCTTCATAGCCCTGAGCAGAGGTCCTTTGGCCAAACGTACGGCCTCGAGAGGTTGATCGCCCTTTTGTAAATAATACCCGGATACATCCTTGTACACCGGAGGGTCAAAGGTATCATAGCCATTATCCGGTTTTTCCGCCTGGACAAAGACTTTCTTCGGCTTAAAATAGAGCACTGTTTTTCCTGTATTTAAGGGATTAAAATAGCCTTGCTTCTTTACACCGTCTTCAATATATGCCCAATACACGTATCTTTTACCGTCAAAATGTGCCTCCAGGTCCTTTCTCTTCAGCAGGTTGAAAGCATTTTGTTTCCTGTCTTTAAGTTCAATCTGATCATTATAGGCATTGTAGCGCATTAGGAGGCGCACTTCTTTTCCGTTAACGATGGTATTTCCTACCTTGTATAATTCATCCAAATAAGGCGATCCCTGTATTGGCACTTCGTGAAAAACGATACCCACCTGGGAATCGTATCCGGGAACGGATTCTTGAACTTGCCCGTAGGAAAGAGCCGCAAACAGCAGAAAAAAGAGTATACTTTTCATAATTAAGGTACATTAAACCTTAAAAAGGTACAAAAATTACCTGAATTTAACAACTTCAGGATTTTTGGTGCATGACACGCTGCGGAAAGGGAATCTCAATACCGGAGGCATCAAATCTGTGCTTCAACTCCTCCATCACATAAAAATGTGACGCCCAAAAGTTTTCATTTCTTGCCCAGAACCTCAAGGTAAGATTTACGGAACTATCTCCCAGTTCGCCCAGATAGACCTCGGGAACAGGCTCTTTAAGGATAGTTTCGTATTCGCTGCAAATCTGCAGAAGAATTTCCTTAGCCTGTTTGATATCAGAACCATAGCCAATACCGATATTAATTTTATCCCTTCTAATCTCTTCTGCATTAAAATTGATAATGTTGTTGTTGGAAAGCTGGCCGTTGGGTATGATTGCGACCTGGTTGCCAAAGGTGTTCAGTTTGGTTGTAAAAATTGATATTTCCTTTACGGTGCCTTCCACCCCTTGTGCTGAAATAAAATCGCCAACCTTAAAAGGCTTAAACAATAAAATTAAAACTCCCCCGGCAAAATTTGATAAAGATCCCTGTAAGGCCAAACCTATGGCCAGGCCGGCAGCACCAATGATAGCAACCAATGAAGAGGATTTTACCCCTAACTGGGTAACGACAAGAACAAACAGTAATACTTTTAAGGCCGCACTTATAAAGCTTTGGAGAAACGTCTCCAGAGCTAAGTCATAGTCTTTTTTCAGAAAAAATTTGCGGATAATTCTATTAATTATCCCAATAACCCAAATCCCTACGATGAGTATGACGATAGCCATAAGGATATTAGGGAAGATCTCCCATATCCAGTCTATCGCCTTTTCCATATGCTCCTGATAATTTGATAACTCTTCCATGCGAAATAACTTATTCTATAATTTCATATTTGCTGATGAACACTGCTCACTGTTCACTGATTATCGTTATTGATTACTGCCCACTGTCTGGTACATTCTGTTCATTTTGGGGTGCAAAACAAATGAAAATACCTTTAATTGTCAAGCATAGGGATACAAACTACTGTTAATTATCTTTTCCCGTGCCTAGTTGCTCCAGAACTTTTTCCGGTTCTGCCACCGGAAGTTTGCAAGATCCGTGCTGGCAGACATAGATTAGCGTATTATCTTCTACATATCGGTCTTGGAGCAGCGAAAGTTCGCTGGTAGAAGCCGATCCTGCAAAAATGGTATTGGGGATATAATTTGCCTGCAGGGTTTTGACTTTTTCTTTAAAGTCATCTCCCACAACGGCAATTTCATAAAAGGGCCGGTTAAAGTAAAGGGACAGATGTAACCAATTGGCATGGCTCCCGGCATTTTCACTGGCATTAGCCTTCATTTTACTAAACATTTTATGAGCAATATCCCCATATCCGGAATCCGGGAAAAATCTGGACATCTTAAATAAGGTTTTGGCCATTATGGAATTAGACGACGGAATAACATTGTCGGTGGTTTCGAGCGTCCTTCGTATTATAAAATCGTCCTGCATTGATGTAAAATAGAACAAGGCGTTTTCCTGATCATAAAAGTTCTTGACACTATAATCGATTAAAGACCTGGAGCTCAGCAACCAGTTCACGTCCATGGTGACCTCATAAAGTTTCAGGTATGCTTCGGCTACGGTGGCATAATCCTCCAGATACCCGTTAATACTTTTTTTTCCATTCTTATAGTTGTGGAACATGCTACCATCTTTTTTGATGAGGTTTTCCTTAATAAATTGTGCGTTTTTTAAGGCGAGATCCAGATAGTGTTCCTTGCCCAAATATTTGTAGGCATCTATGAGGCCTGAAAGCATTAAGCCATTCCAGGAAGTCAGTATTTTGTCATCGAGCCGCGGCTTGTTTCTCTTTGCTCTTTCCCTGTACAGTATTTTTTTGGCATTGGCTATGGTTTTCTCAAGGGTTTCAATGGTTATACCATTTTTTTCGGCAACCTCCGCCTTGGTTTTGTTTCGTATCAATACATAATTGTCGTGCTCCCACAGGCCATAGCTGTTAATATTATAGTAGTCCCCAAAGATCGCGAAGGAATCGCCCAAAAGTTTTTCTAGTTCTTCTTTGGTCCATACATAATAAGCTCCTTCCTCCAGTTCATCCTGCGCATTAAAACTATCGGCGTCCAGGGAAGAATAGAACCCAAAACTGTCATCCATTAGTTCTGCTTCAACAAAGGAAATGGTCTCTTCGGCCACACTTTTATACAATTCATTTTGCGTTATGGCAAACGCTTCGGCGTACAGACTCACCAACTGACCATTGTCATATAGCATTTTTTCAAAATGCGGTACGTGCCATTTTGTGTCGACTGAATACCTGGAAAACCCACCCCCAATGTGATCATAAATACCGCCGTAGGCCATTTTCGTGAGGGTGGTGTTTACATATTTCAAATTTGGTTGGTCCTTTTGAGATGTGGCATAATGCAATAGAAAAGCGAGATTAACGGGCATCATGAATTTTGGCGCCCGGTTATACCCTCCCAATCGGGTATCAAAGTATTGGGACCACTGCTTTAGGGTTGTTTTTAATTCTTCAATGGATAGGATATCGGAATCGGGTCGGGATGCTATAAGGTTAACTGCTTTAATACCCTCTGCCAGGCTTTGGGCATATTCCGTAACTTTCTCCGGATCCTTTTGATAGAGGTCCTGAAGTTCATCCAAAACTTTCATCCATTCCGCTTTCTTAACATAAGTAGCACCCCAAAAAGGCCGGCCATCTGGCAGCGCGACAATATTTAATGGCCAACCCCCGCTCCCGGTCATCATCTGGAGGGCATCCATATAAATATGATCTATGTCGGGACGTTCTTCTCTGTCGATTTTTATATTGATAAATGAGGCATTCATGATTTTCGCAACCTCCTCATCTTCAAAACACTCTTTCTCCATCACATGGCACCAATGGCAGGCGGCATAACCGATGCTGATAAGCAATAATTTATTTTCCTTTTTCGCTCTTTGAAGTACTTCTGGCCCCCATGCCTCCCAATTTACGGGGTTGTGGGCATGTTGCAACAGATAAGGACTGGTTTCATTGATAAGCGCATTCGTATGCTCTTGTGTCATGGGTTCTTTTTTTTGGGCACAACTCGTGAACGTTAGGAGAATAATTAAAAATGCCATGTTTTTTTTCATCATACGCAAAGATAGTGGGATCCGGGGGCATAAAAAAAGCGCTGTAAAGCGCTCTTTAAATTTGCGGATACTTAATTGTTATTTCACTTCAAACGTAATTTTTACATTTACGCGGTAATTATTGAGCTCACCTCCGTTCACCGTGGCGCTTTGCTCCTTTATATAAACGGATTTTATGTTATCCACTGATTTCGCTGCCTGGGCGACCGCTTTTTTTGCCGCATCTTCCCAGCTTTTATCGGAATTTGCCAATAATTCTATAACTTTTAAAACTGCCATAATACCTGTGTTTTTTAGATTCGTATTAATGTAGCAAATAAAAATAGAACAACCAAGAAAAGCAGCTAACTTTAGGGCACCTCTAATAACTTTGTTAGCAACCAAGGTAGGGTTTTTAGAGATGCCCTTTAGCCATTCAGGGCGTTTACTTCCCTTACTTTATCACCCATCATATTTTTCAACATATTTTCAATGCCATTTTTAAGAGTAAACGTTGAGGATGGGCAACCACTGCAGGCACCTTGTAAAATAACATTGACAATTTTGCTTTCCTCCTCGTATGATTTAAAAAGAATATTTCCTCCGTCGCTGGCTACGGCCGGTTTTACATATTCCTCTAATATCGCAATGATTTCTTTAGAGGTGTCATCCAAATCGATATTGGTTTGTGCAGCCGCAACCTGCTGCTTTTTATTTTGGGAAATAGTATCTGCCGATACAGCCTCCTTTCCTGCTGAGAGAAAATCCCGTATCATTTCCCGTAATTCCATGGTGATATCATTCCAATCGGCCATATCATACTTGGTAACCGAGACATAATTTTCGTCCATAAATACCTCCTTTACATAGGGAAAATGGAAGAGGCTTTTAGCAAGATCCGAAGATTTCGCTTCGTCCATGTTCTTAAATTCATACATAGCAGGGACAATGTTGCGGTTCGCTACGAATTTTAGTACCGCAGGATTGGGGGTGACCTCCGCGTAGATCGTTACCGCCGTTTTTTTCTCATGTCCTTCCTCTGTGACTATAGGTTCTCCCGCATTGAGGTATTCTACCAATTGTTGTGCAACTTCGTCTTTTACATCTGCCCACTCTACAATATCGAAGCGTTCCAGGGCAATAAAATTGCCCGAAATATAAACGGTTTTAATAAAAGGCAGGTAAAATAGCTGCTGGGCCAACGGCGAATTTTTGGCCTCATCAATGTTTGCGTATTCATAACTCTTCCCTTCCGCTATAAAATGATTGGTTTCAAATTTTAAAATTGCCGGGTTGTTGGTTTCTACAACAGTGATCACAAACTCTTCCATAGTTCCTGTTTTTATGCAAAAATACAACCATTTTCGATGTTACACTAAATATAATAATGTTGTATTTAGACCGTTATACTTTATATTTGAAAAACGTGGCAATAACATCCCCTTATCTTAGATGAAAAGACTACTGATAATTTTAATTTCAACCTTTGCCGTTTGGACTACTTCGAAGGCACAGGAGGGGATCCCGGTATACTTTGATTACCTGTCGGACAACTATTATTTGGTGCATCCGTCCATGGCCGGTATCGGCGAAGGCGGTAAAATAAGACTGACTGCCAGAAAGCAATGGTTTAGTGTGGACGAAGCTCCCAACTTGCAGACCCTTAATGCCCATTATAGAATTGCTGAAAGCAATAGTGGTGTTGGGGCCATCATCTTTAATGACGCCAATGGGTACCATTCTCAAACCGGGGGAAAACTTACCTATGCCCATCATTTGCGTCTTGGCGGGGATATCAGAATATTAAATCAGCTATCCTTCGGTTTGAGTGCAGGTTACATTCAAAGCACCCTGGATGAAACAGAATTTCGTTCTGTGATTCCCGATCCGATAATCACGGGTGGCAGGAACAGCGTAGGTTATTTCAACGTAGATTTCGGCATGTCCTATAATCTGATGGAATTTTATGCTCATGCCACCGTTCTTAACGCCTTGGGTAGCGGAAGGGATCTCTATACCGCCATAGAATTTGATAATCTCAGAAGGTATTTATTTTCTGTCGGTTATATTTTTGGACAAAGCGAGTGGCGAGTTGAACCCTCCGTTTTATTGCAACTCACAGAGTTTACCCAGGAAAAGACCATAGATTTAAATGCGAAGGTCTACAAAGACGTAAATTTTGGCACGGTTTGGGGAGGACTTTCCTACAGAAGGAGCTTTGATGGGGCACAATTCCAGACGAATGGCACCTTTGGGGAACAACGTCTTCAGTTATTTACCCCAATTATCGGAGTGAATGTCAACAGGTTTATGTTCTCCTATAACTATTCCTATCAATCCGGAGACATCAGGCTCGATAATGGGGGGTTCCATCAAATTACCCTGGGCTATAACTTCGGGCCTGAACGGGAGAACAGGTATAATTGTTACTGCCCGGCCGCAAATTACTAGGATGTGTTAACAGACCCTAAAACAAATGGGCCTATCATGGCAAGGACGGACCCATTTGTCAAACACCAACCTGACCTGTAACTTCACCGTCGTATGCAAAGCGTTATTTTTAAAAAACGCCTTGGTTTGCAAAGGGGTTCATTGTGACATCCTTTTAAATAATCTAACTTTTCAAACCTAATTTATCACTTACTGCCTCAATCCGGGTACTGCTTTCCCATGGAGGGGATATGAATCCTAAGGACCACTCATTTTTTGGGAAGCGTTCCAATTAGCGATTTGAATGGGAGTGAAGCCGCCTATTCCCACTTGTAATTTTTCTTTGCAGCCTGACGTTGTATGGCGCCTAGCATTGCATTTTCCAGTTCGCCTGCCTCCCCTTTCCGGTGTTTAGAAATATATGCCTCGCGCATGGCATTTGCTTTCCGGATCTCATTTTGGATATTGGCCCGTTCTGCCTTTTTCTCAGCTATAAATGATTCTATTTCCCGGACGGTTTTTCCGCGGAGTTCTTCAGGTAGCTGGTCCTTTTTTATTTCGGATACATCAAATTTCCCGTCCTCAGAAGCATCTACAAGATCCCAGGAGGAATTTTTATACAAGCGTGAGCTTTTGCTCACAGCCCGTTTTACAGCGATGGCTTCTTCCATTTCCATGGCATTCGCATCCTGCGCCGATTGCAATTCCATTTTTGAGGCGCCCAGGGCCCCATAGGAAATATAGGTTTTATTGAGCCTTGAATTCAGCCTTATGATAATAGCGTCATAAGGGGTATCCATATGAACTATGTGCCTGTTATGATCTATAGCCATGTATTCTCCCCCAGTAAGAATAGCCCCGTTTTTCCAATCGGTATTGATTCCCTGCTCATAATTACCGCAGAAAATCGTATTTACAATAACTCCTTTTTCCCGGGCATTGGTTACAGCGTCTTTGTAATGGAGTTTCCCTTGTGAAAAGGGTTCGTTACCTGCGATAAAGATCATCTTAAGATGGTCCTCATTTCCCCCCCATTCTAACTGGCTTAAAGAAGTCTGGATAACTTCCCCACAGAATTCTTCACCCCCATTGGTTGTGAGGGAAAATAACTTTTCTGACAATTCATCCAGATCACTACTAAAACCGATTACCTGCTGAATATACCCTTCTCCTGGCGACAAGTTGTCATTGCCATATTGATACAAGGCAATTTGCAAATTGGGTCGTTCGTCATTCCCGCACCGGGCTGTTGTAAACTTGTTTACAATGTCCCAAAGTTGTGCCTTCGCTTGGTTAATAAGCCCGTCCATGCTGTTACTCGTATCTAACAATAAAGCGATCTTTACAACGTTGTTTGCGGATTTGTCGCCTGCCAATTGTGCATAGGCCACTACAGGCTTACTGTTCCCCTTTTTTGGTTTTAGCTCGCATCCGTAGGTAGTTCCTACAGCGAGGATGATCCATCCGAAACTAATTAGCTGTTTTACCTTTTTCATTTTTTTTAATTTTGTACACTGTTAAAAGCGGTTTAAAAGTAGCTCCAAACTTTTTTTTAAAAAATGGGGAATGAGGGAAAGACTACTTTGAATGAGTGAACTATCCCCATCAACAGGTAAGTGCATATATTGCACTACCTGTCCCTGCATTTTGCATTTTTGACATTTTTTAATACCGTTTAAATCCCCTAAGTTTATCCTGTTTAAACCGTAAGATGAAAAGGTTTCACCCTGTAGTAACGTTGGCTTTACTTTGTTTTATCGTTGGGCATTCACAAATACCCGGGGAGCAGGTTAGCCTGCAGATCAAGGGCTCTGTTAAGGGCAAAGGGAACCGTACGCCCTTGTCTGGTGTAGAGGTATCAACCAACCGGGGAGCTTATACGGTATCCAATGCCCTGGGGGAATTCAAAATTGACGCAGCGGTAGGTGACATTCTTATTTTTGAAAGTCCGGAGATAAAAACAGTGCGCTACCCCATTAAGAGTGGCGAAGATGTTGATGTGCTCGTGGAGGGGTATTCGGAAAGCAGGTTGGGCAGCGGCAGGAATGAGGTATCCAACTCCCTGGCTTCCATTCACCAGGGCTATCTGGATTCGGCTAATTACTACAAGAAAACAGATATTAAAAAGAGCATTGATTTCGTCGCGCAATCCATTTCCCGCTTGGGCAGAAGAGGCAATCAGCAGGAACTTTCAAAATCCCTGACAACATTAGGCGAAATCTACCAGTTTTACAAACAATACGATCTTGCCATTGACAATTATGGGGAAGCGTTGGAAGCACATAAGAGCATACGTACTACACTGCTTCTTGGCAAAGTTTATGTACTAGCAGGTGAATTTGATAAGGCGGAAAAAGTGCTTCAACCCCTGACTAAAATAAAAAACTTAGTTCCTTATCAAAGAATTGAACTCTTTGAAAACCTGGGGGATGTTTACCAGGGATCGGGACAAACCAATAAAGCGGTTGACTTTTATAACGAAGGCCTTACTATAGCGCGAAAGAATCGGGTGGCACCAAAATTGCCCGATTTGAATTCCAAGATCGCTGACGCCTATGCCAAGGCCGACAGATTGCAGGAAGCAGAAGCATTTTATGACAGTTCCCTGGAGCAGGCCAGCAACCAGGCTCCGCAAAGAGCCGTGCAGGAGCGCGAAAAGGTAGCTGATTTTTACAACAAAAGAAATCTTTACGAGGATGAAATAAAATTGAGGAAGAAGAGTAAGGAAGAACTAAAAAACATTGCTTCTCCAGTAGTGGGGGATGATACCAAAAGTGCTTCATCCGGCGATTCCATCACAACCCAAAAAATAAATTATAAAATTGCCAATGCCTATATCGCCCAGGATAAATACGATGAGGCCATTCCCCTATTGGAAGAAAGTATAAAGGAAGCAGACAATGAGAATGACCTTATTGTTCAAAAGGATGCCACCAGAAAATTATCCGAAGTATATGAATACAAGGGGAACTTTACCAAAGCCCTGGAGACCTACCGGAAATATGTTGCGGTTGTAGACACCCTATACCTTAGAAAGGAACAGGAAATCTCGCGTGCAGCTCGTTTTAACAGGGAAATTGCCGCCAGGCAAAGTAGGATTACGGGTCTGGAGCAGGAACGCAAATTGTCACAAAGCAAATATGATTTGGCAGTAGCCGGGCAGCAGTTGGTCCAGGAAACCAGCAAGAGGCAAAAATGGGTGATCTATTCTCTTATATTGGGAATGATCATAACCGGTTTGGCCGCGTTCTTCTTCTATCGAAGTAACAAGCAGCAGAAACTGGCAAATAATTTATTGGCATTAAAGTCGCTCCGTTCTCAAATGAATCCCCATTTTATTTTCAATGCTTTGAACTCGGTAAATAATTATATAGCGAAGAGTGATGAGCGCAGCGCCAACAGGTATCTAAGCGATTTTTCGACCTTGATGAGATCGGTTTTGGAAAATTCAGAGGAGGATTTTATTCCATTGATCAAAGAACTGGAATTGTTGGAGCTTTATGTGAAGCTGGAACATTCCCGTTTTCCGGAAAAGTTCGATTACGAAATTACCATTGACGAAAGTATCGATATCGAAGCCTTTCAAATTCCGCCTATGCTCCTGCAACCGTACATTGAAAATGCCATTTGGCACGGACTTCGATATAAAGACGAAAAAGGGAAATTGAAAATTGATATCAGGAAGAGCGCCGAGGAAGTTATAGAAATAATAATAACGGACAATGGCATAGGAAGAAGCAGGTCGGCCCAACTGAAAACGATGAACCAGAAAAAGCAGAAATCCAAGGGGATGGGCAATATTAAAAAAAGGATTGCCATATTAAATGACATGTACAAGGATAAGGTAGCTGTGTTCGTAAAAGATCTTAACAGCGATACAAGCGGTACAAAAGTAATGTTGACACTGAAAAAAGAGTAATGCAACGAACATTAATAAATTTTAAACATTTTTTCACAAAAGGGGATGTTTAAAATTTTTAATGTGAGAGCGTAGCGGTTACATACGTTCTTAATTTTTTAATTAATTAATTTTCAAGTAATTAAAAAGATTTAAACGTATGAAACTAAAAGCAATAATTGTTGAGGACGAAGCGGACAGCAGGGAGATACTGCGTAATTACCTAAAAAAATATTGTAAAGATGTACGGCTTTTGGGGGAGGCAGATACCATTCAGGAAGGTGTGGAATTAATCGAAGAGACAAGCCCGGATCTGGTCTTTCTCGATGTGGAAATGCCATTCGGGAACGCCTTTGATCTGTTAGACCAGGTGCCTGAAAGAACTTTTGAAACCGTTTTTGTCACGGCGTACGACCAATATGCTATGGAGGCATTGAACAGTCATGCCGCTTATTATCTGATGAAACCGATCGATATTGACGAATTGGTTAAGGCCGTGGCCTATGTAAAAGAAATAAAGGTGAAAGAGGATGCCCTGGAGGACCGTGTCCTTACGCCAAAACTAAATAAGGCCGATGGGAAGATTACGCTGCCGCAGCAAGATGGCTTCCAGGTACTGAATGTATCCGACATCCTGTTTTGCAAGGCTGACGATAATTACACAGAAATCTATCTTGAAAATAAAAAGCTGTTGGTAAGTAAAACCCTGAAATATTTTGAGGATGCGCTTTCTGAATTTACTTTTGCCCGTATTCATAAATCCTACCTGGTGAATGTAAACGAAGTGGTAAAATACAGGAAAGGAAAAGGGGGCAGTGTAGTGATCTCCAATGGCAAGGAATTGCTTGTCTCAGCCTCAAAAAAGAAACAATTGTTATCCTATTTTGAATAATTTTATCGAACAATAGATTCAAAGTCCGGATTCAAGAACCAGGTACAAGTCCATTAGTTAATTGATAAATAGCAATCAGTACTGTCCGGTTAAAGAGATAAGACCGCTTCGCTACCAGACGTAAGACATAAGACTTTTTTATAATTCCTTGTTTTTAAGTCACTTAAAAAATAAAAATCTGAAAATGTTATGAAGAAACATTTTCTTTTTTACTGTTCCAATTTCAAATCGACAAAATTAAAAAATGTCTCTATCCCCTATAAATAAATGGTTTTGAAATGGAATTGAAATTTTAACCGGACACTAGTGATTAGCAATCAATGCTCAGTAATTAATGAATGGGCCGTTGTAGTTTATAATTCCCATGAAACCTTAAATCCCAAACCAATGATCAAAACCATTAACGGTAACACCCCACAAATAGGCAAGGACTGTTATATTGCCGAGAACGCAACCATAGTCGGAGAGGTCTCTATGGGTGATCAGTGCAGTATTTGGTTTAATGCAGTGCTCAGGGGTGATGTCCATTCTATAAAGATGGGGAATAAAGTAAATGTACAGGATGGGGCCGTGATTCATTGTACGTATAAAAAATCACCTACCACTATTGGAAATAACGTATCCATAGGGCACAATGCCATAGTTCACGGGTGTACTATCAAAGACAATGTCCTGGTAGGTATGGGCAGCATCGTAATGGATGATTGCGTGGTGGAAAGCAATAGCATCATTGCGGCAGGAGCGGTAGTTGCCAGGGGAACGCATATACCTTCGGGAACCGTTTATGGAGGCATACCGGCGAAAAAAATAGAAGATGTTAGCCCTGAACTCAGTGTCGGCGAGATCGAAAGGATCGCGAATAATTACGTGATGTATTCGGGCTGGTTCAAGGATAGCTGTGATAGGTAAGCGGTAAACAGTTTTCATTGAATTAAAAAGATTCCTCGACGGCTCTGCCTCGGGCGGGGCTTTCAAGAAATTTTTTATTTCGCAGTTCTGAAGGGGACATAAAAAGCAAATAGGAAGGAAAAATATACATCAGGGTGATGTTTACATTGATTATTTTGCGCCGTAGGCTGTGTTTTATAATTTCTGTAACCAGAAACCAGAAACCAGAAACCAGAAACCAGAAACCAGAAACCAGAAACCAGAAACCAGAAACCAGAAACCTGGGACTTGGACAATTAAATATTACATATTTTTGCCGAACTAAAAATTAAACGAATGAAGGCCTATATTTTTCCGGGGCAGGGTGCACAATTTGTAGGGATGGGTCTTGATCTTTATGAGAAATATCCCTTGGCCCGGGAGTTGTTCGAAAATGCAAACGATATTCTGGATTTTCCCATAACAGATATCATGTTTGAGGGAACACCCGAAGAACTTAAACAGACCAAAGTTACACAACCCGCAATTTACCTGCATTCCGTAATAATGAGCAAAGTTATGGGCGATCGTTTTAAACCGGATATGGCAGCGGGTCATTCCCTCGGAGAATTTTCCGCCTTGGTAGCCAATGCCACCTTAAATTTTGAAGACGGGTTGCGCCTGGTATCCCAAAGAGCTCTGGCAATGCAAAAGGCCTGTGAAGCAGTGCCGGGCGCCATGGCTGCCGTACTTGGATTGGAAGACGAAATTGTTGAAGGAATATGCGGGGAGACGAAAGGTATTGTAGTGGCGGCCAATTATAATTGCCCCGGGCAATTGGTTATTTCAGGGGAGGTGGAAGCTGTTAATCTGGCCTGTGGGAAATTAAAAGAAGCGGGCGCAAGAAGAGCGCTGGTATTACCGGTAGGCGGGGCATTTCATTCTCCTCTTATGGAGCCTGCAAGGGAAGAACTGGCATCTGCAATAGAAGAGGCAAACTTTGCAACTCCAATATGTCCGGTTTATCAGAATGCCACGACGTATGCAGTAAATGACCCGGATAAAATCAGGGAAAATTTAATTTTACAACTTACCGCGCCTGTCAGATGGACACAAAGTGTCCGGAACATGATTCAAGATGGGGCTTCTGGGTTTACCGAGGTGGGGCCTGGGAAAGTCTTGCAGGGGTTAGTTAATAAAATTGATCCAACTATTCAAACCAGTTCAGCTTCAATTTCGTAGATACAGCGTAGGAAGTCGTGCATTTCATCCCAAAAAGGCATATTTAACCCGTATTATTGGGCGTATGGTCTATTTTTTATTAATATTGAGCCCCCATTTTACATAAACCTACTTGCCGTGCTAGGAATTGATTTTTGAGTTGATTCAAAGGCAAGACTATGAAAATAAAAAGAATTTACAGCCCCGCATGGGTGAACAGCCTTCCGGCTATCAGGAAATTATTGTTTGTGGTATTTTTTGGTGTGGCCATTTTTTCGAATGCGCAGGAGGTAAATATTGAAGTATTTGACAATCCGGCCACAGAGCAGGGTAGTGTGCCCGGGAGTTTTAGGGTTTTCCGTCAACCGGGGCTTTTTCCAGCGGCGATCGTAACCTATACCGTAACCGGAACGGCTACGCCCAACGGGGATTATACCGCGCTATCCGGGACAGTCACAATTCCCCTGGTTGCCTCCCAGGAGATCATAAGTGTAGGCGGTATCGTTGATGATAATTTCGTTGAGGGTTTGGAAAATATTACTGTAACGTTACAGACGACCACAAACGGCACTATCGGAGCGCAGAATACCGCAACATTAAATCTAACGGATAATGATGTAGGGGTTATATCCCTGGATCTTACCCAACCTCCTTATGACCCTGACGCCTCTGAAGCAGGCCCTGATCCGGGCACATTCAGGATTATCTTGGACAAGCCCAACGGAACCCCTGCCCCGATCACCGTGACATATACGCTCACAGGTACGGCCACAAATCCGTCAGGTGCGGAACCCGATTACACGCTGTCCGGAGCAGTGACCCTGAATTTTTTGAATAATGAGACTCAAATAAACAGGAATTTAGTGATTAATCCTCTTGAAGATGCGATCCTGGAGGATGAAGAAACCGTTATACTTACGATAACCGGTACGGATAACCCGGGATTGTTTTCTATAGGGAGCCCCAACAGCGCTACCGTTACCATTGAAGATAACAGTTGTGCAGCCGGGAATAACGCCCCCGTTTTAAACAATAATCCTACCGCTTTTTGTGATGCCTTTTCAGTAGCCCTGGATACCTATTTTCCGGGTACGGAACCTCCCGGAGCGAATTTGATATGGAGCACAGATTCAGATCCATCTAAAACGAATGATTGGTTACTGGACAACCCTACGGTGACTGCCCCGGACACTTTTTACGGATTTTTCGCGGACATTCCCAACGATTGCTATAGTCCGACAGTTACCTTAAACATTACTCAGAGTACTACACCGTCTACCGGAAATCCAACAAATGCAAGTGCCTGCATTGACGGGGATGATTTTGGAGAGTCTAAAATAAAGCTGGACGATTTGTTTACGACCAATGAGGATGATGGGGGTTGGGCGTTTATGTCCGGTCCTGAAAATGTGACTATCCCGGGCAATACCGAAATAGAATTTGAGGGAAGGACTGCCGGGAATTACGTGTTCACCTACACTACCAATACCGCCACGGGAGCTTGCCAAAACCAGTCGGCTTCAATTACAATTTCCGCTGCTGAGTGTGATCCCTGTATTGCCGGGAATTCCCCTCCGGTTTTGGATCCAAATATCCCGACAACCTTTTGTGATGACGTTACCTTTAGCTTAAATGATTATACCAATACACCTCCGCCAGCCGGTACGGTTCTCAGGTGGAGCACAAACCCTGATCCTGAGGAGCAGGCAGACCCTGGCAATCATTTGACTACGAACCAGGTAAACAACCCTAATCCGGGTACCTATTACGGATTTTTTTACGACGCTGCAAATAGCTGTGTGAGCCCAAGTCTGCAAATCACCCTTTCACAGAGTACTACACCGTCTACAGGAAATCCAACAAATGCAAGTGCCTGCATTGACGGGGAGGATTTTGGAGAGTCTAAAATAAAGCTGGACGATTTATTTACGACCAATGAGGATGATGGCGATTGGGCGTTTACGTCCGGTCCTGAGAATGTAACTATCCCGGGCAATACCGATATAGAATTTGAGGGAAGGCCTGCCGGGAATTATGTATTTACTTATACTACCAATACCGCTACGGGAGCTTGCGAAAACCAGTCGACTTCAATTACAATTTCCGCTGCGGAGTGTGATCCCTGTATTGCCGGGAATTCCCCTCCGGTTTTGGATTCAAATATCCCGACAACCTTTTGTGATGACGTTTCCTTTAGCTTAAATGATTATACCAATACACCTCCACCGGCCGGTACGGTTCTCAGGTGGAGCACAAACCCTGATCCTGAGGAGCAGGCAGACCCTGGCAATCATTTGTCTACCACCCAGGTAAACAATCCTAACCCCGGATCCTACTACGGCTTCTTTTATGACGCTGCCAATAGTTGCGTGAGCCCAAGTCTGGAAATCACGCTTTCACAGAATACGACGCCTGTAATAACTGCAACCAATGATGACACAATATGTGGTGCCGGCCAGGCCACTTTAACGGTTAGCGGAAACATTCCCGGTAGCCCGGAAGCCCCCAGTTTCAGATGGTTCGCCACTCAAACCAGTACCCAGGTCCTGTCCAATCTGGCTACGTTCACCACTCCTAACATAAATGCAACAACCACATACTGGGTAGAAGCTACGGCCAACGGATGTACTTCGGAGCGGGAGGCAGTGACCGCTGCGGTTGTTCCGCAACCTTCTGCGGGCACACCGACAAATACCTCGGCATGCAGTGTAGCGGCCAATCATCCTACGGGCGATACTGATGTTGATTTAGATGAATTGATTACTGGAGAGGATATGGGAATTTGGACCATCATAACAGATCCTTCAAATAGTTTGGTAATAGGTGATGAGAATATAGTTGATTTCGAAGGCAGACCGGACGGGAACTACGCTTTTACGTTCACTACTAATACGGCCCAGGCGCCCTGCCAGAATGCGTCGGTCAATGTTACCATATCAGTGAACGATTGTGACATGGATACAGACGGCGATGGATTGTTCGATGGAGTAGAGGCTAGCCTGGGCACAGACCCTAACAATACGGATACGGATGGGGACGGTATAAATGACGGTGCAGAAGTCGGGGAGGATGTAGGCAATCCGCTGGATCAGGATAATGATGGTATTATTGATGCCCTGGATTCCGAAGATATAGATACCGACAATGACGGGGTTGTAGATCAACTCGATCCCGGAAATACTAACCCCTGTGTTCCCGATAGCTCCAATGACTTATGTGATACGGATGGGGACGGTATTACGGATGGAGTGGAGGTCGCTAATGGTTCTGATCCTTTGGACGCGTGCGATCCAAACCCTACACCCGATTGCGACAATCCCATAGATCTGGAAATTACTAAAGTGGTGGACAACGAAAATGCGGTCGTGGGAGAACAGGTGATTTTTACGGTATCCGTAAACAATTTATCCGATAAAACCGTACGGGGCATAAAGATCAGTGATCTTTTGGAGCCCGAATTTGAATATGTGGAAGATTCCACTTCCAGCGGAAGTTACGATCCGCAATCAGGGGATTGGGACATTTTTGAACTTGGGGCTTCGGGAAGCGCCACCCTTAATATTACCGTACAGGTCCTGGAAGGAGGAAGTTCCTATAGTAATACGGCCCAACTTCTGGAATCCTCTCCCAGGGATGACACAGTGGCCAACAATATGGCTAGCGCGACACTGATCATAGATCGGCCCGAAGGGATAGATCTTGAGATAGAAAAGCGTGCCTTAAGCACCAATCCTTTGGTAGGGGATGAGGTGGTTTTTACAATTTTGGTTACTAATAAATCGGCTTCCACGGATGCTACCATCTCCGATGTTGAGGTAAGTGACGTGCTGTCTGCTGATAGCGGCTTTGTGTATATATCACATCTCGCTGATTTAGGGGATTATGATCCTTCCGACGGAATATGGAATATTCCGGCTTTGACAAGAAATCAGGAAGCAAGATTGGAAATAACCGTATTGGTGCCACAGGAAGGGATATTTACCAACACGGCTTCCATTGTAAGGTCTTCTCCCGCTGATTCGGAAGACAGACTGGATAATAATGAATCCTCCGTGGAGGTAAGGGTGAGCTTGCCCACAGTGGCGGACCCCGGTTTTATTTTTAATCAGTTCTCACCTAATGGGGACGGGACGAATGATTTCTTGACTATAAGGGATATAGGAACTTTTACGGATACATCACTACTAATTTTCAACAGGTATGGGAATTTGGTTTTTGAAGCCAGAAATATGCAGGAGGACAGGGTCTGGGATGGAAGCTGGAAAAATGAAGATTCCCCGGACGGCACCTATTATTATATACTGGATCTGGGTGATGGTGTTGAAATACGAAAAGGCTGGTTACAGCTTATAAGATGATATCGCAAATGACTTGTATTACAAGTAGGTTTATCAATAAAATCAGCTTTTTTACTCTCGCCCTTTGCATCGCAATAGTGTTTGATGTTCAGGCACAAAGGGAACCGCAGTATACACAGTATATGTATAACATCGGCAGTTTCAACCCTGCCTATGTAGGAACAGTGGAGACCCCGGACATTTCGGGCCTTTACAGAGCGCAATGGATAGATATACCCGGTGCTCCCAGAACCATAAGGTTTGGAGCGAATGTTCCCCTGGCGAATGAAAAAAACGGTCTTGGATTTAACGCCATCAGTGATCAGCTGGGTCCAACCACACAGACCTATGTGGATCTCGCCTATTCATTTCAGCTAAATGTTTCTGAAAGCACTAAATTATCATTTGGTTTAGACGCGGGCGGATCATTTCTTAACGTGGATTTCTCCAAAGGCACTTTTGAGAATCCCGGAGAACCCATTTTGGACAGGGAGATCATAAAGAAATTTTATCCTACTGTCGGGGCCGGATTGTTTCTATACGACGAAAATTGGTATTTGGGAACTTCTGTTCCTAATTTTTTAACAGATGGCATATATAATGACGATGTGGCGACAATAGTTGAAGATAAGCTGCAGTTTAATTTTATAGGAGGGTATGTTTTTGACCTTTCTGACGGATTAAAATTCAAACCTGCCTTTCTGGTAAATTATATTGCAGGAGCTCCGGTGACCATAAATGCTTCTGCAAATTTTTTAATCAACGATCTGTTTACCCTGGGGGCCTCATACAGAACCAACAACGCACTTAGCGGATTGGTCGGTTTTCAGATCTCCGACAGTACCTTTATAGGGTACTCATATGATTATAATACCAACGGCCTTGGTGCTTACAATAGTGGGTCTCATGAAATAATCCTTAAATTTTATCTGGGCAGGGGAGGGGAACGCACCGATGATGGTACAAAGAACAGAAAAGGCAAACCAAAACAGATCGACTCACCTCGTTTTTTCTAAAGGAGATAGCAGTATGAATATAAAAGGTTTATTTCTATGTTTTCTGATGGCGTCGGGGGCTATTTGTGCCCAGGAGGAGAAATCCAGGGCCGATATTTTATTCTTTGAATATGCTTATGAAGAGGCTGTAAAGGAATATTATAAGGAAATGAACGAAGGGGAGCTAACCAATCAACAAAAATTGAATCTGGCGGATTCTTTTTTGCAAATCGGGAATTACAAACAGGCGTCTGAAAAATACTTTGAAGTGTATAAGAAAGACAGCAGCATGTCCAATCATCACTTTAACAAAATGCTGCAATCCATGGTAAAAACTTCAGGCTTGGACAGGGCAAAAGCTTTCTTGGCAACCAAAACCACGAAGTTGTCAGAGGAGTTATTGGAAAATGCAGCTTTTAATTTTGAATTGTTACAGGCCGACAAACCGGGTGTTCCGAAACTCACCATGTTCAATATTACTGCAAATAGCCCGCAAGCCGATTTTGCGCCTTCATTCTATGGGGACAAACTCCTTTTTTCCAGCGGCCGGCCACAAGATTCAAAGAAGGCGTCCACTCTTTCAGGGGAAGGGTATTTGGATATTTTTGTTGGAAAAGTAGGCCTGGGAGGCCAGATAGTGAACCCAAATCCTTTTTTTGGGATTCCCGAATCTAAATTTCATGAAGCTACGCCGTATTATTCCAGTGAACTCAATACCATCTTCTATATCGTTTCAAATGCGGTAAAAAACAAACTCTCTTTTGACCAGAACGGAAAGAATGCCCTGGCACTTGGAGCCGCCGAGGGGAATGGTTCTTTCAGGTATTTACTTAGGGACCTGAGCACCTCTTTCTACTATCCCTTCTATGATTCCAAAACCGGTAAATTATATTTTGCGGCCAATTTTGAAGATAGCCTGGGTGGCACTGATATTTATTATGTTTACACAAATAACGGGCAGATCATGTCGTCTCCCATCAATCTCGGTCCGCGGATCAATACCCCGGGCAACGAAGTTGCCCCATTTATTTTCGATAACAGTTTCTTTTTTTCATCCGATATTTTTTACGGTATTGGCGGTATGGACATATACAAGTCCGAAATGGGCCCCGATGACTTTTTCAGTATACCTGTAAATCTTGGAAAAGCAATTAATTCCGAGCAAGATGATTTCGGTTTTATTATAAAGAAAAATGTCGGGAAAGGCCTCATCGGATACTTCTCATCCAATCGAGAAGGCGGCGAAGGCAAAGACGATATCTACGGATTTATAGTTGAAGGGAAACCTGGTCTTAGAACCCTGGTCATACGTGGTGAAATTACGGAAGAAAATTCCCCTGTGGGTATACCGAAAGTATCGGTAAAACTATTGGATGATGAGGACAAGGTAATAAAAGAAGTGTATACCAAGAATGACGGAACATATAGATTGGAAATTCCTTTCAGGGAAACAGTTAAAATTGAAGTGAATAAGGGGAGGTATTCGTCCTACGTCCAGGAATATGATCGGGAAGGCATTAAACAATTTCAGAATAATACCATGCTCGATATTGCCCTGACCCCGTTGGATGAGCTGGTACAGGAAAGGGAGGGTCAGACAGTCCTTAAGATGAATAAATTCTTTTTCCCACCGGGAAGGTATGCCATTACCCCCGAAATTGCTGTGGAATTGGATAAGACCGTTGATGCAATTAAAAAATTTCCCCAACTCCAGGTGCGGATCGAGGCACATACCGATAGCAGGGGGGGGAAGGCTTCCAATTTAACACTTTCACAGCGAAGGGCGGATGCCATTAAAAAGTATCTTCTGGAAAATGGCGTAGCCGCTTCTAATGTTCCGGAGACCAGGGGTTACGGTGAAGAGAAGATCACAAACAACTGTACCGATGGCGTGTATTGCCTGGAAATTCTGCACAAACAGAATGAAAGGCATTTTATGGTTGTACTGAACTACGATCTCTTAAATAATTGAGGCCTATCTGGACAATACGCAATCTTCACAATCCTTTACCTCCCCGTAATAGGTTTCGCGGTATTTGTGCATAGTCTTTACAGGAATGCCGGCGAACAGTTTATTGATGTAGGTGACCTTCGTGTATAATTTTCCCATTTTGGGGTTTCTAACTTTGTTTTTCGGGTAACGGTAAACAACTTCATTGGTCTCCATTGGTAGTTAAATTTGTGCAATTTCATTGTAAGACTTTTAGTTTCTAAAAATTTTTATCCAACAGGCAGTTTTCAGTTGGCGGTATGCAATCCTGCTCACCGCCAACAGCTTACTTGTGTATTGGTATTCAAAGGGAATTTCATTCCTTAGGTTTTAAACCTATATACTTTCATTGCATAGGAGTGGTTTAGTTTCCTCATAATTGGGGCAAAGTTTTAAAACTCAGGAACCAATAGCAAATAGGAAGCGTTAAGTCTGTCTTAAACCTTTCCGGCTATTTTGTGCACATCTTTTTCACGTAGGTAATAAGTTTACCTATATTTATAAAAATGTTTTCCATGGATAAAAGGTCTAAGGCTCGCCAATACTGGAGAAAAAATCTTCAATATGTAATCATTCTATTAAGTATTTGGTTTTTGGTGTCCTATGGTTTTGGGATTTTATTGAAGGATACCCTGGATGCCATTCCGCTTGGCGGTTTTAAGCTGGGTTTTTGGTTTGCACAGCAAGGGGCGATTTATGTCTTCGTGGTCCTGATTTTTATTTATGTGCGACTTATGAATAAGTTGGACCTAAAATATGGTTTTAACGAATAAATTAAACCGCCAAATTCTCAATAAATTATGGATGTACAAACCTGGACCTATATTATCGTGGGTCTCACCTTTGCTCTCTACATTGGTATTGCCATCTGGTCCAGAGCGAATTCTACCAACGATTTTTATATCGCGGGCGGCGGTGTTCCCCCCTTAGCGAATGGTCTGGCAACAGCGGCCGACTGGATGTCGGCGGCTTCTTTTTTAGGAATGGCAGGGCTCATCTCTTTCAGCGGGTATGATGGTTCTGTATATCTGATGGGATGGACGGGCGGATATGTGTTGTTGGCGTTGCTACTGGCCCCCTATCTAAGGAAATTCGGTAAATTCACCGTTCCGGATTTTATCGGCGATCGGTACTACTCCAATGTGGCCAGGACCGTAGCGGTCATATGTGCTTTGCTCGTGTCCTTTACCTACGTGGCGGGCCAGATGCGGGGAGTTGGACTGGTATTCTCCAGATTTTTGGAAGTCCCAATTAATACCGGAGTCATCATAGGAATGATCATCGTTTTGTTCTATGCGGTTCTGGGCGGAATGAAAGGGATTACGTATACCCAGGTTGCCCAGTATTGTGTGCTCATCTTTGCCTTTATGGTACCCGCTATTTTTATCTCTATCCAGATGACCGGAAATCCCATTCCGCAATTGGGCATGGGCAGTGAGGTTTCAGGAGAGGGTATTTCCTTGTTGGATAAATTGGACGGCTTGTCAACCGATCTGGGTTTTGATCAATATACGAACGGCTCAAAACCGATGATAGACATATTTTTTATCACGGCGGCCCTCATGGTGGGTACGGCCGGCCTCCCTCATGTCATCGTAAGGTTTTTTACGGTACCAAAGGTAAGGGATGCCCGGAAATCTGCCGGTTATGCCTTACTTTTTATCGCCGTGCTTTATACAACCGCCCCTGCCATTGCCGTATTTGCAAGGACCAATTTAATTGAGACGGTAAGCAATAAAAAATATGCGGATATGCCGGCATGGTTTTCAAAATGGGAAACTACCGGACTTATCGTCTTTGACGATAAAAATAAAGACGGTATTATCCAATATGTAGCCGATAAGTCGGCCAACGAACTCACTGTCGATGCCGACATCATGGTATTGGCCAATCCCGAAATTGCTAACCTTCCAAATTGGGTTGTTGCCCTTGTGGCTGCCGGGGGTTTGGCCGCAGCTTTATCCACTGCCGCGGGTTTACTACTGGTAATTTCAACTTCTATATCCCATGATTTGATCAAGAAGCAAATTAAGCCCGGTATTTCTGATAGGGATGAGTTGATCGCTGCAAGATTGTCTGCCGTGGTGGCGGTTTGCATTGCAGGATACTTTGGTATTAATCCTCCCGATTTTGTCGCGGCGACAGTTGCCCTGGCTTTTGGCCTGGCGGCAGCATCCTTTTTTCCGGCCATAATTATGGGAATTTTTTATAAAAAAATGAACAAGGAAGGGGCTATCGCCGGAATGGTTGTGGGTATCCTGGCAATGTTATTTTACATGTTGAAATTTAAGTTCGATATGTTTGGAGGAGGAACGGAAAAAGATTGGTGGTTAGGAATTTCACCCGAAGGTTTTGGAACTGTGGCCATGTTGCTTAACTTTATGATAGCCGTGATCATTTCCAGATTTACTCCGGGACCACCGGAAGAAGTTCAGGAAATTGTGGAAAATATCCGAATACCGGGTGATACAGGTAAGGCCATTTCGCATTGATAGTCCAGATATATACCATATAGGGGCAGACCCCAGGGTTATTAGCGGGGATTGTACCCGTCAGCTGACGGGACTTTAAAGGTGTTCTAAAAGGTACACTGAATATATTTAATGACATTTTGTTTTTAAGCATATCCTAACATGAGCAATTATCACATAAAACATTTAGAGGAATATTTTCAGGTTTATCGCAAATCCGTACGGGATCCTGAAGGCTTCTGGGAAGAAATAGCAGAAGAGCATTTCGTTTGGCGTAAAAAATGGGATAAGGTACTAACCTGGGATTTTAGCAAACCGGAGGTAAAGTGGTTTGAGGGGGCCAAATTGAATATTACGGAGAATTGCCTGGACAGGCACTTGCCAACAAGGGGCGATAAAACCGCCATACTTTTTGAACCGAACGATCCAAAAGAGGAAACACAGCATATTAGCTATCGGCAGTTGTATGAGAAAGTGGGCAGAATGGCGAATGTGCTCAAGGAAAACGGAATTGGCAAGGGAGACCGGGTTTGTATTTATCTGCCCATGATCCCGGAACTGGCCGTTGCCGTTCTCGCATGTGCAAGGATCGGAGCAATACATTCCGTGGTATTTGCAGGATTCTCGGCGAATGCCCTCGCCACCAGGATCAATGACAGCGATTGCAAACTGGTCCTTACCTCGGATGGCTCCTTCAGGGGAGCAAAGACCATAGATCTAAAGGGAATTGTGGATGCCGCAATGGAAGATTGCCCTGGCGTTAGTGCGGTCCTGGTCGTGAAACGTACAGGGGCAAAAATTAATATGAAGGAAGGCAGGGACCAATGGCTGCAGCCACTTCTGGACAAGGCAGGGACCGGTTGTGAGGTCGAAATAATGGATTCGGAAGATCCGCTTTTTATATTGTATACGTCGGGTTCAACGGGGAGGCCAAAAGGGATGGTACACAGTTGTGCCGGATATATGGTCTATATCGCCTATACCTTCAAGAACATATTTCAGTATAAAGAGGAAGATGTATTCTGGTGTACAGCAGATATCGGCTGGATAACCGGCCACTCCTATATTGTATATGGGCCCTTGGCAAACGGGGCCACCTCTGTTATGTTTGAAGGAGTGCCTTCCTATCCGGATTATGGACGTTTTTGGGAAGTTATAGATAAACACAAGGTAAATCAGTTTTACACTGCACCGACGGCTATCCGGGCCCTGGCCAAGGAAGGATTGGGTTTTGTGGATTCACACGATCTGTCGTCACTTAAGGTATTGGGAACTGTGGGCGAACCCATTAACGAGGAGGCCTGGCATTGGTACAATAACAATATTGGCAAAGCAAAAAGTCCGATAGTGGATACCTGGTGGCAGACAGAGACCGGAGGAGTTATGATATCGCCCATACCCTATGTTACGCCAACTACCCCCACCTATGCTACCCTGCCATTTATTGGGATTCAGCCCGCATTGATGGACGAGGAAGGAAAGGAAATCAAAGGTAACCAGGTCAGCGGTCGCCTTTGTATAAAATTTCCCTGGCCCTCCATGGCCCGTACTATTTGGGGAGATCACGAAAGATACCGCGACACCTACTTTACAGCATATGAAAATAAGTATTTTACCGGTGACGGTGCCCTTAGGGATGCAGTTGGCTACTATAGAATTACCGGTAGGGTAGATGACGTCATCATCGTATCCGGACATAACCTGGGGACGGCCCCAATAGAGGATGCCATTAATGAGCACCAGGCGGTTGCCGAATCTGCCATAGTAGGGTTTCCGCATGATGTTAAGGGGAATGCACTATATGGTTTTGTCATTTTAAAAGATACCGGCGAGAATAGGGACAGGGATAACCTTCGGAAAGAGATCAATCAGCAGATCACAGAACAAATAGGCCCGATTGCCAAGTTGGATAAAATTCAGTTTGTCCCCGGATTGCCCAAAACAAGAAGTGGAAAGATCATGCGTCGTATTCTCAGGAAAATTGCCGGAAACGATACGGATAACCTGGGAGATATCAGTACGCTTCTCAATCCGGAGGTGGTTAAGGAAATTATGGATAACTCGCTGTAGGAGGTAGTGGTTAATAAACAGTAAGTAAGCAATAAACAATAAACAGTTAGCAATTAGTTGCATTCCTTTTGCCCTAATATTCCTCGTACCTCTAACCTCTAACCTCGTACCTCTAACCTCGTACCTCGAAATTTGAACCTTCAACTAAAACAGTACCAACCAACAATAATAAATGGCGAAAAGGGATAGAAAAACGATCCCGGCGTAAGTTAAAAATTGCAATCCTTTCTCGGGGCGATAGGTTTTTGGAAGATCGCTACTCATTACATTTTTAAGATTCATATATCCCACGACGGGAGCCAGCACAAAAGAGATAAATGTAGCGATGGCTACCAGCAACCCCATGTTGGCACCGAATGCGGACAGAACCATATAATTTACGAATGCCAGGATAATGATCCCGGCTGCATAATACCTTCTCCCATAGAAGCTCTTGTTTTTTGGACTCAGGTGACCAATAATGTCAATACTCACCCGTGCAATGGCGTCATGGGCGGTCATGCAGGTGCTGAACATAGTTGCAAAGGCGGATATGGCAATAAAGATATAGGCCCAGTTCCCAATATGGGTGGTAAATAACTGCACAACCTGATCTGCGAAAGTCGTCGCATTGCCACTGAGTTCCGTATTGGAACCATAAAGCGTCATCCAGCCGATAATCAAAAAGAAAATAGCGAGCAACGCTGTTAGAAAGTAGCCCGAATTAAACTCCTGAAGTGCATCTTTAAGGGGCGGTTTACCGTTGGTTGTTTTGTATTTTTCAATACTCCATAAACTCAGCCAGCTGCTGGCCTCAACAGCCGTCGGCATCCATCCTATAAGGCCTATAAGAAATAAAATGCCAACCTCGTTGAAAATTCCAGGTCGTTCAAAACCTGCCACCGGGGTGATCTGCCCTTTAACGATGACAAGAGCTGTGGTAGCCAGTAAGGCAATGAACAGGATAGAGATGACAAATTTCAGAGTGAGTTCCAAAAATTTATAGCGACCTATAATTAAAACGGCACTAATGAATACGAATAAACCCATGGCCACAGTACTTACTCCTACGGAAAAATCAAAGAGATTAATGAAAAGGCCGGCCGTAACCACATACAGTGCCGCGAGTATAGTAAAAGTGGTTACTAAAGTGATTAACGCATATAGCCATAAAAAGCCCTTACCTCTGTTCAGATAGCCCTCAATAAGGCTTTTTCCGGTAACGTTTGTATAGCGGATCCCAAACTCGAAAAAGGGATATTTGAGCAAATTGGCCAATATGATGGGTATTACCATGATCCAACCGTATTGCGCCCCGGCTTTGGTGGATAATACCAAATGAGAAGTTCCAATGGCCATGCCGGCAAAAAGCAGTCCTGGTCCAAGGTTTTTCAGTAGTGTCTTTAGTTGTGACATGCCTGGTTGGCTAGTGATTCCTAAATTAGGAATTTTTTTGTTTCTCTTTCTCTCCTATTAAGTTTTATAATAGGCACTACCATAGAAGAAATTATCGGATACGCTGATAAATGTCCTATGGATTTTTTTGGTTTTGGTCCCGAAACTTCGGGAAAGAATTTGGAATTTTTCTATTTAATCTCCACTTGTTCTCCGTAATACCGTGGCTCCGTTTTCAGGAGCAGATCAACGAAAACTTTCACCCGCGCAAAATATTCTCTGAATTGTACTTTATGGCCCTGTTGGCCATAAATATCCCTGGCATTGTATCCAATGGCGTGCAATCCTTTTTTCTCCGCAATATATATAGCACGTTCGTTGTGGAATTTTTGTGAAATGACAGTAACGCTGTCCAACCCGAATATCTCCTTTGCCCTGACCATGGAATCCAGGGTGCGGAAACCGGCATAGTCCAGAAATATTCTAGCTTCCGGGATCCCACCTTTAACCAGATCTTTTTTAAAGGTGGTGGGTTCGTTGTAATACCTGCTGCCATTATCACCGCTGACCAGCACAAAATCGATCTTTTGGGCATTATAAAGGTCAATTGTAGCATTGATCCGATATGCATAGTATGGATTGGACTGGCCCGTAGCTATCTTTTTGGACGTACCCAGCACAAGGCCCACCTTATTTTTGGGAATACTATTTATATTGGAATAGGTTTTACCATCAACTGAAAATTCAATGGCAAGGTTGCAAAACAATAGAAGAAGCAGGGGAATAATGATCAGCGTTCCAAGAATGTAGCGGTATTTCTTTTTCATCAGATCCTCCAAGGAATTCTAAAGGTAAGAAAATAGGTCGAAAATTGACTTCATGGAGAAACACCAAATGTGAATTTACCCAATGGTGGCATCTTTGAACGGCAGAGCACCACAAACCTGCATTGAGCTGGATATTGATTGTTGAAATTGGAATCCGTGGATGAAATGTATGGTAAGGTGCAAGTCGCTGGGATGCAAAGAATCCATAATAATTGAATGTACTGCCTGTGATCCGTATTCATTATACTTCTCTTTACCGGAACAAGGTCAAATTACTTGCCGAAAAATCCACTTTTGATTGCAAGGAGCACTAGAACAACCTGTTTGCTACCCAGTTTATCATTTTTCTACAACTTTAGTGATTAAAGGGTAATCCAGTACACAAACTGGATAAAAGCGCTGCTGATTTTAATGATAGTGCCCCCTAATTTTGTTTCCGAAAAAATACGATCCTTAAAAGCAAAATTTAAAACCGATCGTAGTTGTGGGATTAGTGGACCCAAAATCTTATTTGAAATGGAAAATATCTTAAAATCATCAAATAAAAAGGCCTTGACCGCCCTTGCGATAGGAGGTTTCGGAATCGGAATGACGGAATTCGTCATCATGGGTATTCTGCCCGATGTAGCCAATGCATTGAGCATAAGTATCCCTGAAACGGGTCACTTTATAGCGGCCTACGCCCTCGGAGTGGTCGTTGGCGCTCTGCTTTTGACCGGTATCGGTGGTAAATGGCCTGCACATAAAGTGTTGTTGTTTCTAATGCTCTGGTTTACAGTATTCAATACGTTGTCAGCCTTTGCAGGAAGTTATGAAGCTTTGTGGACGGCTCGTTTTTTATCGGGCTTACCACATGGGGCGTTCTTCGGTATAGGGGCTGTGGTGGCAGGGAAATTAGCCAAAAAAGGCAAGGGGGCAAAGGCTATAGCCACCATGATGGCAGGCCTTCCAATCGCGATGGGCTATGGCTTTACCTCCGCCGATCTGGTAGGCGCTGCTCTTGCCGCTTCCGGAGTCGTTATTGGAGGAGTTCTAATTTTATCGGGCAAACGAATTTTGGTAAAAAAGAGGAAGTGGGCTTATGAAGTATAGTTAAATAACTCAGATTGCGCGCTGAAAGACGAAAGAGAACGCCGCAGTTTTCAATGCGCAAAAACTTACTGAAATCATTCATGGTACCGTGCAATCGTCTGCCTGCCCAATTTATTCGTGCTTTAAATAATCAACAGGATTGCTATTTAAAGCCTTGATAACATGATGCATCAAAGTTATACAACCCATAAACAAAATCAGGCAAGCCGAAAGAATGAAAATTAGCGGATTCATATCAATCCTGTAACTAAACCCATCTAACCAATGAGTCATGTAGAACCATGCCACAGGGATAGCAATACCAATAGCCAGTAATGTAATTATTATATCACTCTTCGTTGCTGCTTTTATGAGATTGATTGCATTGGCACCCAGTACTTTTCTAATGCTCAACTCTTTGGTTTTGTGCAGTATGTGCAACGAAAAGAGAGCGAAAAGCCCCATACAGCATAGACCCAGGGACACAAAGGAAAAGAATCCCAGCAGTTTTGACAGATCATTCTCTTTGGAGTACATCGTATTTATAAACTGGTCAAAATAGGTTAATTTAAATGGCGTATCAGGGAAAAAGTCGGCCCATAATGACTTAATGGTGCCAACGGTTGATATTTGTGTTTTAACCAGCAGATTGGAGGAATAATTCTCATCATACATAAATACAATAGGTTCTATCACATGGTGAAGGGATTTGTTATGGAAATTTTGAACCACACCGATTACTTTTCGGGGTTCCCCACCGTACTGTACTATTTTGCCCAATGGGTTATCCCATTTCAATGATTTTGCCAATGCCTGGTTGATTAGCACAGCGTTTTGTTTATCACTTGCCCTGTTTGCCTGAAAATTTCGCCCCGAAGCGAATTTGATGTTCAAAAGCTTACAATAATTTTCGTCTATCCGATAAAAATAAAGCACCTTTTCAACTTCGTTGCCGTCAATGGCAACTGTAAATAACTCCTTTCCATTGTCTTCTCCGGGTAAGGCTCCCCCACCTATCAGTGATGCATTTTCGATTGCCGCAAAGTTTTTAAGCCGTTCCCTAAATTGGATCAACTTATTTTTATATTCCTCATTTCCCGGAAGGCCAATAACCAGAACCTGTTCTTTTGAAGAACCCAGATCCTTTTTTTCATAAAATCAATCTGCCTGTGCATGGTTATCGTTGCGATAATGATGACAGACGCTACGGTAAACTGGAATCCGAGCAAAACTTTTTTAAAAGCGTTGATCGATGCTTTATCCATATTTATAAGTGTGCCTGAAAAGGAAAGATATACCCCCGGGTAACTGGTGCCAAGGAGTCCAAATAAAAATATGACGAAGAGAATGATAATCAAAAGAGGCCAATTGGCTACTATGTCTAGTGAATGAAATCCTGAATATTGAAAATACAGGTTGTCAAGGGCGACTATCAGGATCCCGGAAATCATCAGTGCCAATGAGGTCATGATCCATGAATCCATTGCGCTCTGAAGCAGAAGCTGTTTTCTTGATATTCCAAGAAGCTTTTTCAATCGAATTTCTTTTGAACGTTTGGTGGATTGCGTCAAGGATAAATTGATATAGTTTAAACCGGCGCTCAATAAAATTAGCAACCCGGCGATTCCCAAGGCACTAACATATTTCGGGTTTTCTTTGGGCACATCATCTATCAATGCGAGTTCAAAATATAGACCAGTAAGAGGTTGGGATTGAAATTTTACATCGATACCGGATCCTTCCAGGCCAGATTTCAAATGCACGGTTGTTAATTGTTCCAATTTATCCTCCAGATCTTTCTGCCCGGTCGCCCGATCATGCATGACATACGTATAATCATCCAGATTAAACCGATCTTGCGGTTCGTAGCTGGTGGCAGCCGCCTCTGAATACAATAGCGCATTTGGTTTCAAATGTGAATTTTCGGGCCAATCCTCAAAAACACCTTTTAGAGGTCCGTAGATAAGTACATGGGATTTAATAGGCAAAGGGGCCGTTAAATGGGTCCTCCCCTTATTTCACTTGCCTCCGACGAGTGCAACGAGAGGAAGGCACGGTGCCGAAGGCGGAGGGGTTTCTTCGGGATGTTACAAGTTCACAAAATATTCTAAACCCTCAAATAGCGGACCAGAATGCTAAAACAAAGGTATGCAAGTAGCTACTGACCTCAAACACCTTTTATTGAGTATTGATCATCTCAAATTGTGATGAGCTTATCAATTACATCAACGCTATTAAAATATTTCTCCGCCAAAAACTTTGAAAGTAAAATTGAGTTTGGACTTGCAAAAGAGTTTTTTTTATTTCCTGATATAAAATTGAAAGTGAAGACATCCAAGGTTTCCGGGTTAACATTAAAAAAACCTTTTTCATTAAAAATTTAATCATTTGCCTTCAAAACCGTTACTCAATATATTTCCCAATGGTTTTCCGCTCGTGGCATAGTGCTCGGTGTCGCCGCAGGCCGTAATTTGTGTGGTTAGTCTGTAAATTCTATCCGGGTTATTTTGAAAAGTGTCGTACTGGGAAGCATTTTTGACAAAGTTGGCAATAAACCAAAACGAGGCAATAGCAATTCCTAATCCAATAAGACTTATTCCGGTATATAGACGGTGTTTGAATAAAACACGCAGACTTATTTTAAACCAGTTAGTTATCATAAAATTCAAGCAATTTTCTTACCATCATCGCTAAAGCTACAAATTCCTCGGGACAATCTATAAACAGTGCATAAGTACCACAAATCCACAGCATCAAAAATATTATTTATTTTTAACCGAACTAACAGATCGATCTGATGCGCCTTTGTTTGCTTTTTTCAGCTAGACCTAACAGGTGTAAAGGAAATCCTCACCGGGCCAGATTATAGTTTAAACGGTATGTATACTAATAAGTAAACAGATAGAATGGAATTAACAAGTAACCCAAAAGTAATAGAGATTTTCAACAATTATCCCAAATCTGTAAAACATCAATTACTTCATCTTAGAGAACTGGTTTTAAGCGCAGCATCTGAAATTGACGGACTTGAAAAACTTGAAGAAACACTTAAATGGGGCGAACCGAGTTATCTCACAAAACATGGAAGCACTGTAAGAGTGGATTGGAAAGGGAAAACCCCTGAACAGTTCGCGATCTACTTTAAATGCACTTCCAGATTAGTTCCGACATTCAAAACAATCTATAAAAACAAATTCGAATTTGAAGGCAACAGGGCAATTATTTTTAAACTAAACGACAAAATACCCGATGCTGAATTAAAGCACTGTATTTCAATGGCCTTAAGGTACCACAAAATAAAACATCTGCCATTATTAGGGGCATAAACATAAAACAAAGCAAGAGCCAAACGGCCTGAAAATGCGGTTTAGACGCAACTTTACCAATGCTTAAATAAAGGATGAAGAGAGGAGAGCCATAGGAGTAATGATTATATTCTTAAGTTAGCGGCAAACCAAAATTCGTATGAAATCACAAACCCAACCCGAACTAAAAACCGACCGACTATTTTTGCGGAAAATATCGGAGGAGGACGCGGAGATCATCCACTTTTTACGATCGGACAGAGAGGTAAACAGATTTATTTATTATACATAGGAAATGGTCGTACCCAAACGCAAATATTAAACCTTCCCCATATTGCCGGTGATAACTTTATTGCGCTTTCAAAAAGAAATTTTTTGGTTACGAAATCGACGATAATGCCAACGAGCCCCAATCAAGAAAATAATAAATCAAAAAAAGTGACCTATTCCATTATTCTGTGTCTAAAAAAAAATAAAGATGCGTGAACCAACATTAAAATTAGAATGGAACTACTAAGTGAGATTCTAATCTACACTTTCAATCTTGGAAAAGATCTTCAGATTGCTGTGAAGGCATTTATTTTTGCTTATTTTTATTTTAGTAGGGACCGCCTTGATTCTTTCTTAACTAAAGAAGACCGTTATCTAGCGAATCCCTGAATGAACTGAATAGAACAGGCGAAGCCATCCCTTTATTAATTTAGGTAAGGCGGGGAGCTGGCCTAGACGATACAACGGCCGGGAAGTAAGGAGAAGTTCGTCAGGCCATTAAAAATGAACGTATGGTCGAATTCGTTTTTGAAGGATTGCCGTACCTTATTGTTCATTGGGAAGGCGCAATCCATACGGTCAATGAGCTTATCTATCCCAATAAGATCATATGGCCGATCATGACTAGGGAAATAGATCTGAACCCTAAATTATTGTTGTAAATCCGTGATATTAAGAGGTAACGGTGGCATTAGCTGCCCCGTTATTTGCCTTTGAGCAATCTGATTTTGGACTCGTGTTGCGTAACAACTTAAACTAAAATAAAGGAATGGAAAAACTGAACATAGTAGCACTATTGGTTTGTGTTTCCGGTCTATTGACACAGGAGATTTTTGCGCAGAAAGAAGGTTACATCTATAATATTGACACGCCGGAAGTTTTCAACATATGGCATCGTGTTGCCGATTTTTTCGACCGACTCAGAGCGGTCGAATCCGCAGAATTATCGCCCAATGGAAGATTGGCGGTCTAGGGATCGAAATTCGGATATAAAGTGATGCTCTGGAATACGGTCGATGGCACCTTGGTGTGGGAAAACGAACACGATTCCGAAGTAGAGTGCGTCGTATTCTCGCCAGATGGCAACAGGATCGCCACAGGTGGCGAAGACTATAGGGTACGGATATGGGACGTGGAAACGGGAAAACAGTTGGCTTCTTGGGAACATGACAGCGGCCTTGACGGAATTACCTGGTCGCACAACGGTTCAATAATCGCCACCGGTTCCGAAGCAGGTGATGCGTGGTTATGGAATGGGGACAACTATGTCATGATCGGTAAGATCAAAACAGGCTCTACCATCAATTCCTTGCAGTTTACAAAAGATGATGGTTTTTTGGCCGTTGGAGGCAATATACAAACGCAAAACCCCGAGACAAAACAAACCAATTATAACGGTTTTGCATCGCTTATTGATGTAAGTGAAAAAAAAGTAGTTCGTGACTATAAGGGCATGTTAGGGTCGGTAAAATCGGTGCGAATTTCCCCAGATGAAAAATTCATTGCTACGGGGGGGTTCGATAATACGGCAAGGATCTTCGATTTTGCGACCGGCGAATTGGTAAAAACTTTTGAACGGCCATTAATGGTGGAAGCGGTAGCATTTGCTCCCGATGGACAATATTTGGCCATAGGTGGCCATGAATTACAGCTAACACTTATTCGCCTGCGCGATTTTAAGGAAGTGAGTCCAATAGATTGTCCGCGTATCCAATACATTGATTTTTCCGACGATGGCCGGTTGATGCTTACAGCCCACGAAGATAGCGGGCTACTTTCCCTATACCTGATGATGCGCAACACCCAACATACGGGGATGTACCAAAAAATAGCGGATAAGCAGCTTAACAATCGCGATCTTAAGGGCAATTTATAAAGGGAAAGAACAGTTGGTGAGGAATATGCTAGCATAAAAATAGTTGTAAATAGTGGAAAGGAGAGGAACTGTGGGACTATTTGAAGAAGCGGAACTAAAATGATACCAAACTTGAGGACGAGAATATTGAAATTAGGGTTGAAGGTCTCGTTTTAAACCTAGTTTTAAGGAGGTAAAACATAAGTAAACGTGAATTTGGACAACAGAAGAAGTTTTTTAAAAAAAGGCATGGCATTGGGCACGGGTATGGGGGCATTACCGTTGATCGGCCATACCATGTCGGTGCGAAACTTTAAATCTGAATTGTCTTTCGATACCGAAAAATACGCCAAGATCGATGAAGCCGCCGCACGCCCCGTACTCAAAAGGGAACTTTTTAAAGAGCCATTGATTATTGAAGAGGTGCAATTATTGCATCATCAAGGAAATTATATCTGTAGGATGAGGGCCAAGAACGGGGCAGAGGGCCTTAGTATGAGCAACAATCTCCGTATGAACTATCTTTACCCCATCTTTATCAAACAGCTTGCCCCCTATTTCAGCGGTAAGGATGCCAGGGATCTTGATAATCTTTTGGAAGAGGTATACCTGTACTGGAACAACTACAAGTATCAAGGGTACGCCATCCATATTCCCGTGGCCACTTCAGAAATGGCCATTTTGGATATGCTCGGCAGGGTCACCCAAAAAAGTATGGGAGAATTGATCGGTGAAATCAACAATACCAGGATCGCTATTTATCAAGCCAATGACAACCGCGGAAAATCGGCCGAGGAAAGTGTCGAAAACATAAAGGCATTACGGGAAAAGACAAACGCAAAAGCCGTAAAGTTCAAAGTAGGCGGGCGAAGGGGCAATCCCGAAGCGCCCTTGGGGCGGAGTGAAAAGTTAATTCCCCTGATGCGAAAAGCTTTTGATAGCGACATAACCATTTATACCGATTGTAACGGAAGTTTCGATGCGAAGGAAGCGATCAGAATAGGCAAGATAGTTGAGGCGAACGACCTGGATCTTTTTGAGCAACCTGTGCCTACGGATTGGTGCGAAGATTGGAAAATGACGGCAGACGCGCTCAACGTTCCCATTGCCTCAGGCGGTGGCGAAGATGCCGATATTTATTCTAACCATGAAAATCCATTTTATCGAGGCATGCACCAAATAACACACCGGGTTGTACTTGTATTTTATCACTAGTGTCCGGTTAAAATTTCAATTCCATTTCAAAACCATTTATTTATAGGGGATAGAGACATTTTTTAATCTAAATAATTCCCCGATGGCTCTGCCTCGGGGTTTCCGAATCTACCTCCCCTTGGGGGAGGTCGGAATTGCCTTTTCGCAATTCCGGGCGGGGCAAAATACAAAATTTCGGTTTTTGGACCCAAGGCCAAAA
>JBGTNL010000100.1:0-1525 GCA_041743085.1 Flavobacteriaceae bacterium | reverse complement strand
GGCTGACGGGAAGTATGGCCCGGAGGAGTTGGAATGGAATTATGTAGCCGGGGATACCGTTTCCTTTTATAGCAGCTTTATATCGGGTGCCCATCGTATGGAAAATGGAAATACCTTTATAAATGAAGGCGCCAAAGCGCGGTTTTTTGAAGTTACCCCTAAAAATGAGATCGTATGGGAATACCTGAGTCCCTACAGGGGGGAGATCCGGAAACCAAACGGAGATCCAACTGATCTAATGCCCATGACATTCAGCACCTTCAGATCCACTTTTATCCCCGCCGATCATCCAGCACTTCAGGGAAGAGAATTGAAACCCCTGGATCCGCAACCTGTTGTTTATAAAATGCCTCCTCCCCCTGAAAAAAAGGAGGAATAGGGGTTGGGCACCATATTACAATCTTGAGCCCAGCTTTGGGGAACAAATCCCCCGTTCCCGCCAGACTGTGTCTGGTGGTAAAAGAAAGCCGCACTAAGGTTATAGGCTGTGGTTTTTTATGATGATCATAAAACGGCCAGTTATAAATTGGCGGTAGCTGGCACTGCATTTATTATTCAATGATTGAACATAAAAGGACACTTTCCAAAATAGGCCCTATTTGCCAATTGGGCAATCAGAAAGTCCTCCATATCGGTGGCACTTATTACATCACCCGTGCAATTTTCCAGTCTGACTTCCGTAGGAAAGCGATAATCTGTTAATTAGATCCTTTGGACGCGCACCAGGGTCCAGGCGATCCCGTTTCGGGTTAATCGCCCGTTGCCGCGAGTCTCCTGACTCGTGGCTTTGACACGGGATGGTGTTTGCTTTTTAGGATTTACAAAAATACCTCCAGTTTAAGACTAGAGGTATCGGGGCATAAGGTTTTAATGTGCAGGATGGCCTTCGCTGCGCTCGGTGATCCTGACAAAGCTCCGCTTGGTATTTATTTATCATGCAATACCCTGAAAGCCTCAGGAAGTGGACTAAACGCTTTTAAGGAGGCCTGCCGATCCTTGAAGCGAAATCAGCAACATAAAGTGTGGCAGGAGGGCTACCATGCGGAGATCGCCTATTCCAATAGATTCATTAAACAGAAAATGAATTATATTCACAACAACCCTGTGGTGGATAGAATTGTTGCATACCCGGAAGATTATCTGTTCTGCTCGGCCTAGAATTATGCAGGCCTGGATCATGAACTGGAAGTAGTGATGGTGTTTATGGGGTGAAAAGCGCACGGATTACAAATCCGCGCGATCGGGAAAATGACAGCACAGCCAGCAACAATGTGCATAAGTCATGGCGGTGGGACATCAAGGTATTCAATGAATTTTCTTAGTTTCGTTCACACCCGTGGATAGGACGCGGCTTCGAAAACCCCCACGCCTTATGCACTCACGATGGGCAACATTAAATGACACTTAAACTCTGCATTCAAAACAAAGTTGATATGATAGTTTTTATTTCCATCACGCAAAAGTTAACACTCAATCTAATTAACTTATTTCAATTTAGGATGAGAATAATTTGTTTTTTTTTCCT
>JBGTNL010000099.1:0-3578 GCA_041743085.1 Flavobacteriaceae bacterium | reverse complement strand
GAGGCTTGAAACGTGCCTTTTACCTTATTGGCATTGTTGAGCAAGAGTACTTTAAAGGTCTCATGTAATCCTATGGTGTTCTTATCCCAGGTCTCATAGAGGAGTTTGGCCACTTTTTCCGAGGATTTGATAGGCTCTGATTGGATAATTCCCAATTTTTCACAGTAGCTTATCTTAATTTCATTAACTTTGTTTCTCATTGTTTTAATTATTTAGAGTTAATTGGAATGATGAAAAAAGAGGGCGTACTTTTCAGAGGAGCGCCCTCTTTCATTTTTCTAGATCATTGATTTATTATATTGGGGTCTTTTGATCCCAGTAATAACACTTCTCTGACTTGTACTTCAGTAACATAGTGCTGGGTCCCATCATCAGAGGTATAACTGCGAGTTACCAATTTCCCTGATATGGCAATTTGCTTTCCTTTAGTTATATACTTCCCGATAAATTCAGCGGTCTTGCCCCAGGCCACAACAGTATGCCAATTGGTACGCGCTTCTTTTTCACCCCCTGCATTTTTGTGATACTCATTGGTGGCCATCGAGAATCGGGCAACTTTTTTCCCGTCCTCAAGACTCATGGTAGTGGGATTTTGACCCACATTCCCGATTAACTGTACTTGGTTTTTTAGTGTACTCATGATTAAAAAAATTTAAGATTAGAAAGTCTGCCCGAACCATTCCGGCAGTATTTTTTTTTGAGGGATTTACTTATTATATCCAGAGCGTTTTCCTTTTTTTGTTGTGCCTCTCTGCCACCAGAGAGTTTTCTGTTTTGTGCCGCTTCCTTTTTATGGATTCTGGATGGTTTCATAAAGTGGTTATTAGATTTACTTCCCATAGTGTATCCTATGATAAATCCAAATTTCACATCATAAATTTTCCCTATGGTTCCAGACTTTTTTACGCAAAGCAATTCAAGCGACTTACTTATTATATCCTGAGCATTTTCCTTTTTTTGATTTTTTTGTGCCGTTGCGATTTTTTGTACCTGGTTCGATTTTATGATGCTGCGTTTTCGACTTACTTCCCATAGAGCCCTCACATTACCTTTTTTTGATGCTATATGGGCTACAATATTTTGGGAGGGACGGACTTATAAATAAGAGGGGAAGGGGCCCCCTGGCTTTATGCAGTGCGGCCCTTTCAAAATATTGTTTTTTCGCTATCCAAAAAAAGTGGTGTGTGGGACGGTGGATCCCGAAGGTCGAATACGGTGGTTAGAAGAGAGCCCCCGTACAACGCAACGGCACAAAACGCATTATGGAAAGAACCCGGAGGTAGGATATGGACAATAGCCTTCCATTCCACTATAAAAACCTATTGCAATATGGTTTTATGTGGTGTTGGGAAAATTGAATTTTAAGGGCAATCAATCAGCTGACATAGCCCATAAGGTTCACATAAGGTGTCCCACGCGTCACTATGGCAAAGGCCCGTGACACCAGTTTATTCCTGATTATGTTGAGTGTGCTCATCTTGCTCTTGCCCATATCGAGTCTTCGTTCATAGTAGGACTTCATTTCCGGACTGCACTTGACGGCGGAAAGGGCACATTGGTGCAGCAGGGTCTTCCCTTCCATATTGGCTAGACGGCTCACTTTGGTCCTTCCCCTTACACTTGTGCCCGAGGTATGGGGAAACGGGGCTATACCACAATAGGAGGCGAACTTCCTCCACGATTTGAAGGCAGTGAACCCAAGGGTATGAACGATGAGAAAACGGGCGGTGACGGCACCGATTCCCTTTATACCGACCAGGAGCTGGAACATTCGGCTCAGTTCTTCATCTTCCCATATCAGTTTGTCCATCTCACGCTCAAGGTCGCTTATCCTCCAACTGAGCAATTTGATGATGTCCTCCTGGATCCAGAAGAGCAGTGCCTCATCGGCGAGGACCCTTTTTTGTTCCTTGAGGGTGGCCATATGCCCGGCCCTTTGTACGACCAGTTTCCTGCGCATCGACATGAGACGTTTTAATTTTGACAGAACCGACCTCGGGACTTGAAGGGGTCTGATTTCCTCCCGTTTGCGATAGCCGTACAGCGCAATACGTCTTGCATCGGCCCTGTCGTCCTTGCCCCTAGTTATCCCAAGGGAACGTTTAACCTCAAGTCCCGGCACTACGTGGATATGACAATCTGCCTTGTCAAGCTGTTTCAACAACTGTTCGGAATAGAGACCTGTATGCTCGAACACGAACAGCAGCTGTTCCTTATCGGAGATACCCTTTTTAAACGACCAATCCATCATCCTTTGGATGCCCTTCGGATCGTTCTTGAATTTCTTTTGCACCCCATTTTGGTGGGCGTAGCAGTCCAATGTCAATTTGCTGACATCGATGCCGATAACATCCTTGATTTCCATAACTTTATATTGTTTTAACCAGGTTGCTTAAACTAAGACCTTTACGAGCAAGGGCTAAAATCCTATATGGTTCTGGCAACTTGATTATAAAGGACAAGGACTGATACACTAGATGGGCCTTAAGCCTGGCCGTCGCGAAAGTTCACCCCGTCCTTTTTCAATTTCACTTTAAAGTTATCCACTACATTTTTATTGTCACTATGAGAATCCGAAAAAGGGATGGGGACAAAAACTCTAGATAGGCCTGTAATTCCTAGCCGTCGCGAAGGGTCACCCCATCCCTTAAAATTCCTACAAGAGATTATCCACAACATCCCGGGTTATGAGTCTCCCCCGGACCCCCTCTTTTCAACACAATCATAATATATAGATTTCATCTATAGGACAAATCTAAAGGCCGACGCTGTTACCTTTTTTTGTTGCACACAAGGATGTACAAGATTCAGGCTCTGGTAAAGCGTATAAATAAGAGCGAGCGGAGCCTGCCCCTTTATTGCAGGCGAAGTGAGCCTGGCTTTATGCCGCTGTCCAGGAATGAATCTTGTTGTTTTGCAATTGAAAAAAAGGTAACACAGTGGCGGCGTTGGGTACCAGATCTAAACTTCTGTTTGAAGCAGACAATCCATTGGAAGTGGAACAAAACGCTTGTGACGAAACTAAGTAGAGGATCTACTTATATGAAGTACGGTATGAGAGTTAATACCCCTACAATTATTAGCTAGTCAAAAAGACCCTTTCAAAGGAATTCTTTTACCAAAATTAAAGGATGTGGGAATGTGCTGTGAAAATACATTTAAAGTATTTTTCCTGGAGAAAAATCCAGTTTTAAGGTACTGGATAAACCTTTAAATAATCGTTTACACCATTTGGTAAATTTCATCAAAAAGCTTTTTGTCAAATCGTTCCTGCTGCGAAAAACTCTTTTTCAAGGTACCATGAAGTATTGAGTTAAAGGCATTATAGCCTAGCCATAAATTTGGCGACTCATTGAGCAGTAAGGCTTCATAATTGAGAATTTCGAGGACTTCCCTTGATTTCTTGGAAGGGTCGTCGTTTTTATCACTGCATTCAAATCGGAACAATTTCGTTCTATTCAGGATTTCCCTCACGAATTCTTTGGTGTCCACTATTTCAACATCCCTCAGCTTATCAAATTTCTGAATAATGGTGTAGAACTCATTGTTTAAGAATTTGTCGAACAAGTGGCTCAATC
>JBGTNL010000098.1:0-24171 GCA_041743085.1 Flavobacteriaceae bacterium | reverse complement strand
CATCCCGAAGTGAAAAGGTTGCTTTGGGGCGGTAAATTTTGGACAAGCGGATATTATGTGAATACAGTCGGACAGTACGCAAATGAAGAGGTAATAAAGAAGTACCTCCAAAACCAGGGAAAATCCGAATATAAAGAGATACATAAGAATCAATTACGTTTGTTTTGATACCTCGACGGCTCTGCCTCGGGGTAGTTCATTCGGCTCGAAATACAGCAAATTTCGCTTCGAACGTGTCCTATTCCGTGTCCTAGTTTTGGTCTTCAATCTTCCAGGCCGCATTTCTATTAGAATTAACGTTTCAGGTTCGAAGGGGACTCGGATTAGAACGTCAAGGATTTTACCTTGAACCACCAAAGTAAGTCTCTTTCCTCTCCCAATTTATATAAAAATCATTGGTATTAATAACTTTTTTCTTCCAATGAGTACTATAGTTTCTTGGGTCCTCAGACCTGCTAATAATAGGACTTCCTGCCCCATTTTGACATTTCTCAATATACAATGGTATCTGAAGGAATAGGGGGGAGTTCATAATTGCCGTAATCAATTGTAATTTGGCCATTTTTTAAACTTTTTGTTCCCTTTGTACCAAGTCCTGAATTGTAAAGATAGACGGTATTTAGTTTTTCAAAGTCGTTAAATGTCTGTAAATAAGATTCTTTAAATTGAGAGCCGGCCAGATTAATCGATTTTAAATTTTGAAGAATAGCAAGTCGCACAAGACCATTTCCCGTTATCCGGGTGTTGTCCAGTTTTAAGATGGTTAGATGGGGCAGGGTGACCAACTTTTCAATAATGGCGTCGGTCACTTGGGTGTCACCTAGATCGAGTACGGCTATCTGTTGGCTTATGGGGCGTAATAGCTCGAAATCCGCATCGGTAAAGGAAGGTTTGTTGATACATGAGACCGTCAAGAAATTTGTGGTTCTACTTATATTTTCGATATGGATGCCTTGCTTCTTCAAAGAAAGAATACTATCTGGTGAAACCTCAGCGATTTCAATATCAGGATAGTCGTTATCCTGTTTCTTCGGAAAGAAGGAGAGGAACAGTTCTTTTTTCAATCCAACATCCTTTATGGTACCTTGAAAAGGATGTCCGGCATCTATCCAAGCACCAATAAGTTGTATTTCCTCTTTAGTGGGTTGGGTCTTATCTTTCGGGGGCATGTGGTCTTCATCTGATTTTGGCAGGTTCATGCGAACATAGAGTTCACTTTCTTTTGCATGGTCGGCTGAAAGAACTTCTCCGTTTTCCCCTCCCTTTAAAAGGCCTTCTTCCGAATGCAAAAGCAGTTCGCCCTTAGCTTTCTTTGGATTATGACAGCTAATACATTTATTGTTCAAAATAGGTTTGACTACATCTTCATAGATGAGGGCCTCTTCCCAGTTTTCTTCGTTCAAGACAATTTCCCTTTCTTCAAAAGTTTCAAAACCTAATGCCGATTTCACAACGTTGGGTAAGGGCTCTACCAGATAATCCTCGCCATGTGTTATACTTCCGCCCTGATGACCCGTAAAGGAAATCAACAAGAAAAATGTTATGGATAAGACGACAATAGGAATTTTCACAAGAAAATCGAACGCTTTTGATTCCTTTAATTTGGCGTACATCAAAAAAGAAAACAATGCTGTGGCGATTCCTCCCCATAGATGCCATTGTACAGTGTCATAAGCGTAGCCCTCGCCTAGATACTGAAGGTAGCCAGTGACACAGGCAAGTATGGCACTGATTCCGGCCCAGAGATAGATCAGGGCAATAAGGGCACCATATTCCCTTCTTCTTCTTTGGTCGTACCATTGCACGATTAGTCCCAGGATGATAAATCCGATAGGCAGATGTACAATGAGCGGGTGGAGTCTTCCCAAAAGTTGCTTTAGAACATCCATAACTCGATAGGCTTATTCAAGGTTCAAACGTTCTTTTAATACTTTCATCATGTAGAGATTAGTCTTCCATTGATCAGCAACGGGTAAACGGGTAAACGGTAAAGTGGGCATATATTCGGGCGGTCCGAATTCTGTTGTGATAGTGAAGTTATCTTTGGTTTTCCACCTTTGACGGATAATCTTTTCCCAAATATCCAAATGACGGTCTACCGCTTTTTTCCATTCCGGCGCTTCCGGGTCATTGACCTGCGGGTCTTCCGCATGGCCTACGCGTGCATGAATGTGATAGGTACCGTCAATGATGTCTTCTAAATTTTTGTCTTGATTTTGAAGAAGGGATTCGTGAACCACCGTCCAATGGCTTATGTCCAAGTTTAGCTTTAATTCAGGAATGGCCGACAGGTATTTTTGGGTGTCGGGTAGGTTATAACTAAACCTGCCTCGATGCGTTTCATGATAAATAGGAATATCGTTTTCTTTGGCAATTTTATTAGCAACATCGATAAATGCCTTGTTTTGTTCAAAGGTGAAAAAGTCGTTTCCCGTATGGCAGTTGATATAAGCGGGTTTCCAAGCTATCAAGGTCTTGAAATGCCCAGTAAATGATTTCAGGCTTTCTTCAAAGGGTAATTCCTTGCTAGTGCTATTTAAAAAACCGACCTGTAACCCATATTTTTCCAAGGCGGCCTTTAACTCCTTTTGGTTTTGAGCATCGTTAGGGAACCAAGTCTCAACACCGTCATATCCCGATGCATCCGTACGTTCGCAAAAAGTATCCCATGAAACGGTTCTTCCCCAATCGGTCTGAAAGAACTGCAAATGTTTTTTTTCTTGGGAAAAGGTGTTAAATGAAAAGAAGGTAAGAACAAGGATTAAAAATAGTTTCATTGAAATGGGTTTGATTTGCTCAACTAAGGTCTGATATTCAAACCCTCTTTCTTCTTGCGGATAAGGATGGAATATTTCTGTTTGTTTAAGGGTTTGGTATTTTGGTTTTATGTTAAAATCTCTTTGATGATTTCACCTTCCACATCGGTCAGTCGGAAAGGTCTTCCTTGAAATTCATAGGTGAATTCTTCATGATCGAAACCGAGAAGGTGTAAAATGGTGGCGTGTACATCGTGAACGGAAACTTGACCCTCAACAGCCGAGAAGCCAATATCATCGGTCTGCCCGTGCGAGGCACCTTTCATGATGCCACCACCAGCCATCCACATGGTAAAGGCATCCCCGTGGTGGTCACGTCCTTTAAAGCCCATTTCCTTGTTTCCCCTGTTTTCTTGCATCGGCGTTCTGCCAAATTCACCGCCCCACACTACCAAGGTATCGTCTAACAATCCTCGCTGTTTAAGGTCTAAGATTAAAGCGGTTATCGGTCTGTCGATTTCACGGCATTTATTGTGAAGTCCAAGATCTACTGCCGTATCATGCCCGGTGCCATGACTGTTCCAACCCCAGTCGAAGAGTTGTACGAAGCGAACACCGTCCTCTACCAATTTTCTTGCCAAGAGGCAATTGTTGGCGAAAGATTCCTTACCGGGTTCAACCCCATACATTTGCTTGATGTGTTCGGACTCGTTATTGATGTTCATAACTTCTGGAACGGCAATCTGCATGCGATATGCCATTTCGTATTGATTGATACGCGCCAGTATTTCGGGATCGGCATACTTGGCGTATTCCTTTTTGTTGATTTTATTTATGGTCTCGATAGTACTTTTTTTAAGATCTCGCGTAACGCCTTTGGGATCTTCGATATATAGTACGGGATCACCTTTGGAGCGGCACTGTACCCCCTGGTAGACCGAGGGCAGAAAGCCACTGCCCCAAACACTTTTTCCGGCATCGGGGGTGTTACCTCCCGATGTCAAAACGACAAACCCCGGGAGATTCTGATTTTCGGAACCTAGGCCGTATGTAGCCCAGGCGCCGATACTGGGCCGGCCTAATCGGGGACTTCCTGTGTGCATAAATAGTTGGGCCGGTCCATGATTGAACTGATCGGTATTCACCGCCTTTAAAAAGGCCACTTCGTCGATTACCTTTTTGAAATGGGGCAAGAAGTTGGATACCCAATTGCCCGATTCGCCCACTTGTTCGAATTCCGCTTGGGGGCCCATCAGCTTGGGGGTACCTTTGATAAATGCAAATTTTTTCCCTTCAAGCAATGATTGGGGACAGTCTTGACCGTCATATTTTTGAAGTTGGGGCTTGTAATCGAACATTTCCAATTGCGATGGGGCGCCTGCCATATGCAGATAAATGACCGATTTCACCTTTGGCGCATAAGGCGGTGCCAATGTCGCCAACGGGTTCAGGTCCCGTTCGGAAATAGCCCTAGGCACTTTGGCCATAGGTTTGCTTAGCGGGTCACAACCCATGAAAATGGAACTCAGAGCGATTCCGCCCATACCTTGGGCACAACTCGTGATAAAATGCCTTCGGGTATTGACCTGGGTCTCCCGGGTCAGTTTCTCTTTAATGAGTCTTTCTATTTTGTCTTTCACTATTTTATCATTTTGCCAGATGCCAACCTTTATTCAAATTACAAACTTAGCGTCTGTTACTCTTGGAATTCGTTTCGTTTTGACTTCTCATTACGATATCGGTTTACCTGTTTCATCATTATTCTTTATATTTAGTCTAGCTTCTAAGTTCTAATGGTTTCGTTACGCTTTTGTTAAAAATTCGTCCAGGTTCATAATGGTATTGGCTATTATGGTCAGGGCTCCCAATTCTGCAGTGGGTTTGTCTTCGAACCCGAGGAACAATTTCGATGCTTCTTCATTTTGATTGAACAGGATAAAGGAATTCTGATAAAGAGCCATCAGGGCATTTAGGGTCTCTGGTTCTATTTTCGAAAATGTTGCCCTTTCATAAGCCTCGGTGATACTTTGCTGAACATCTCCGCTCACTTGGGTATTTTTGGCCAAATGGTACGCCGCTTCTAGATAAACAGGATCGTTCAGCGTCACTAATGCCTGCAAGGGGGTATTGGTCACCGTACGGCGAATCGTACAGACCTCGCGGCTTCCCGCATCGAAGGTCAGAAAGGTAGGATACGGACTTGTACGTTTCAAATAAGTATAAACGCCCCTACGATATCGGTCCTCACCTTTGCTTTCCTCCCATTTCGCACCGTTGTATACCGTTTGCCAAACCCCCTCGGGTTGCGGTGGCATCACCCCAGGACCATACATTTTATCGCTCAGAAGCTCGGATACGGCCAAGGCCTGATCACGTATTTGTTCGGCGCCCAAGCGTATTCGAGGCCCCCTTGCCAGAAGTTCGTTGTCATGATCCCTCAAATACATTTCTGGGGTACTTTCCGAGCTTTGTCGGTAGGTACCCGACATTACGATTTCCTTTACCAACGCCTTGATGCTCCAGTTATGCTCATTCATAAATCGCAACGATAGCCAATCGAGCAGGGCAGGATGGGAGGGAGGTTCGGATTGGGATCCGATATCCTCGACCGTAGAAACAAGTCCCCTGCCAAAAATTTGATGCCACACCCGGTTGACCAAGGTGCGTGCCGTTAATGGATTCTTTTTATCTACGACCCATTTGGAAAGCCCCAATCTGTTATCAGGCCATTCAGGGTTCCAGGCGTTCAGACTTTCAGGTGTGCCGGGTAGTACTGTATCGGTCTTTGATAACCAACTTCCACGATCAAAAAGTTGTGTGGTGCGCTTCATGTATTCAGGGTTCTCGGCCATAATCGGCACTGATTCTGTATTTGCGTTCAGGGCGTCGATAAATGCAGAATTTACCACTGCCCAACCAGGTTGCTCTTGACCGGGCATATCCGCAATAAAGCCGACCCAATTTAGATTAAGGATGTTGACTTCTTTAGCAATAGCGTCGTTTTGGATCTCGATATAGATATTGGTCTTTTCGTCTATTCTTTTGATGGGAAATTGGGAAATGTTGTTTTTTTCCGTTTTGTTGATCGTAAATTCTCCCAGAATAGGGCCTTGTGCGTCATTGGCACGAATTTTCATTTTTGTGCCCTTGTAGTGTGATCTATAGTTTAGATATATATATCCCGCATTGTTGGTGAAGGCATTTTCTAAAATACAGTTCCCGTTGTCCCAGAATTCGACGGATGTATGATCATCGTAAACACTGTTCTTAAAATTGGTAAAAAAGTGCGATTTGTAAACAGGCTCGGTGAACTGCATAAAATCTTTATAGGTTCTGGCCAAGTTCTCATTTCCAAACTTGGCCGTCCATTCAAGTACTTTATCCACTTTTTGCTGTTGTTCTGGCGTGTAAAATTTCAATATGGGAGATTCACTAGGGGTATCCTCATCTCTCGAATTATTGAAGTAGGCCATCAACTTGTAATATTCTTTATGCTTGAATGGGTCATACGGGTGGCTATGGCACTGTACACATTCCATAGTGGTGCCCTGCCATACCGAAAAAGTGGTATTGATGCGATCGATGACCGTAGCTACGCGAAACTCCTCATCATCGGTTCCACCCTCGTCATTGTTCATGGTATTTCTATGGAAAGCTGTGGCAATCAACTGGTCGGTCGATGGCTCCGGCAATAGATCCCCGGCGAGTTGTTCTATGGTGAATTGATCGTAGGGCATGTCTTTGTTAAATGCATCGATGACCCAATCGCGATATTTCCAGATAGATCTGCCCATATCTTTTTCGTAGCCTTTTGAATCGGCATATCGTGCCAAGTCAAGCCACCAAGTGGCCCACTTTTCGCCAAAAGTCTTTTGCGCCAGCAGACTATCGACCAGGGCCTCGTAGGTCGAGCCGTTCGACTCGAATCGTTTAAGAAGTTCAGTACTTGGGGGTAAGCCCACAAGGTCTAAGGCTAGTCTGCGAGCAATAATATTATTTTGCGCCGGTGGATTAGGTTCCAAATTTTCGCCCTCCATTCGTGAAAGAACAAAATTATCGATGTCGTTTTTGAGAAATATGTTTTTTGAATTGGGCTCAAAGCCTGCCTCTAGGTTAGCCGAGGGCACTTCGACTTTATCCGGAAGGGAATAGGCCCAGTGTTCGCCCCATTCCGCACCTTGATTAATCCAACGCGTCAAAAGATCGATCTCTTCATCTGAAAGTTTGGCTTTTTCGTAGGGCATGCGTAGTTCAGGGTCTTCTTCATGCAACCTTCTGATCATTTCGCTGCCTGCGGCATCCCCGGGAATAATGGCCGGTTTGCCCGATTCTGTTTTGGCAAAGGCCTCTTCCTTGAACAAAAGGCTGAACCCTCCGTTCTTTTTGATCCCGCCGTGGCAAGTAATACATTTACTATTAAGAATGGGCTTTATTTGGGCACTGAAGTCGATTGGATCAGTGGTTTGGCAGGCCTGTGTGAGCACAATGCCTAACGCAATCAACAATCCCTTAATTTCTTTTAAAGCTATCCTTTTCATTTGCAGTACTTCTAGACAATTTATCGACCCAGCTATGATAACTGAAGTATTCGCCCGTAAATTATTTAAAAATACAACCTATGAATAATATTAAAATGGACAATTCTATTGAATTTATGGACTAAAAATTAAATAAGAGTACTTCTGCCAAGTTAAACGTCAAATGGTAATTCAAATCTATACCTAAATGTGTTGTTTTAAGCATTTCAATATTTTGATTTTTGTGGTAATCCATCTTCTATTATCCGGTTAATTCTGAATTTTCTCCTCATTTGCCTCGTTTACCTGTAAAGTCAGCTTAGAAAACTATAAGCCTACTGCATTTTCTCTTGTGGAGTTATTGTTTTTTGCCTACCGGAAAAATCATATAAAACGATTTTCTTTTCACTTCCGTAGAGTTTTAGATGACGCGATGATTGGGACAGATAAGAAGACCCGTAGTAGAATTCATGAAGGCGCTCTTTCCCATTTTTAAAAGTAATAATGGCTTTGGCGGTATTTGGTGCGACAGATAATATAGATCCATTTTTAATACTATTGATTACATATGCTTTGGCGGTTGCTGAATTTCTTCCGAAAATGTACGTTTCTCGATCTTTCACTCTCAGGGAAATTACACCTCTTACCTGACCGTCAACTTGGAGGCCGTCTTCCTCTGATGAAATAGGTACGAACATACCGTCTCCTTTGCCTTTAAAAACCAATCCTTTAAGGGCATCATATCGACCCGTGCCAACTTCAGTACCATAGTCATTACCTGATAGGAGGATATCCAAATTGCCATCCTGATCAAAATCCTCGATCAGAATTCCATAAATAGGTGCTATTTGCGCAGTTTTCGGGAGAGCCAAGAGTTCAAAGCAGCTATTACCCTTATTCTCTAGATAAACAGAAGCAAATTCAAATGCCTTGGCAACATATGAACTGCTTTGTTCTTGCTTTGATAAGACATCGGCAATGGTCGCCTTGGCATAACTAGCATAGTTCGGAAATTTTTTCTTCAGTATCGGAATCTGTCGTATAATGTCATCCCTGGAATGAACAGGGTATTCTAAGCTGTCGTTATAGGCCGTAATCAATGGGTCGATGCTACCGTTTTTATCGTAATCCAATGCATAGACAGTTATGGGTCGGGTAGGGGAAGCCTTATACTTGGAATTGAGTCCGAGGTTGCCTATTATGTAATCAATATCCCCATCATTGTCAAAATCCCCGCCGTTAATACTGTTCCACCACCCCGAAGTATAAGGCAATCCGATCTTTTCTGAACAGTTAACCAATTTACCCGCTTGATTCTCATAGAATTGAATAGCCATGAATTCTCCGACAGCAATAAGATCGGTATCACCATCGTTATCGTAATCCGTCCATAAGGCATCGGTAACCATACCCACCTTCCTCAAAGAGGGGGCCAACCGGTTGGTGGCATCAGTAAACTTTCCATTTTCGTTAACGAGTAAATAGCTATTGGGAGGGAGCGGATATTTCAATGGGGTAAGTCTACCCCCGATAAATAGGTCAAGGTCACCGTCTTTATCAAAATCGCTGGCTCTTACACATGAACCACTGGTGTTAATTTTTGGTATGTCCCCAATTTGTAGTGTAAAGTTGCCCCTGCCATCGTTGGTATAAAGGCGGTCTTGATAATACTCCGAACCTTCATAAAATTCATTACTTCCACTTACGACATAGAGGTCTTGATCTCCGTCTCCGTCGCAATCGAAAAACAGGACCCCGGTGTCCTCCTCATACTTTTCCGTTTCATTACGGGTTAAGGGTTTGCTTTTGAATTGACCAGAATCAGTTCCAAAAAAAAACTCCCCGCTACGATTGTATCCACCACCGATAAAAAAATCCTCGTGACCGTCACTATTCATGTCGCCAACTGCCAAGCCCGGTCCCTGATTGGAATGTTTGTGAGGTAAAAGAAATTGACGATTGAAGTCATAGTAGACTTTATCATCATGCTTATAATCCAGATTCAATGAATCGGTAACTTCATGAAAGAATTGTTTTTTTGGCCAACTATTTTTATTGTAGAATGTCCATGAAGATTCATTCTTTTTAATTGTAAGCAATTCGTTGATTTTAGGGCTCACGACCTTGCTGAGTTTTCCATCAGGCCATAGGACGAGAAGACTATCAACAACACTATCTCTCCCCATGCCAAAATGAATTCTAGGGTCAACGGAAGACTGATAGCCTCTTGTTGAGGCCTGTCTGACGGTTTGTTGCCTGTTTTTTTGAAACAGACTGACTTCGGCCCCAAGCCCAAATGTATTAAGACTATCTCCAATCAAAACAATGTCTAGATATCTGTTTTCCTTAAAAAGATCCGATCGGTTCTCATAGACATAGGCAACTTCATTGATGTTGTTCGTTACGATATCAAGGTCTCCGTCATTGTCTAAATCTGCATATGCCGCACCATTGGACAGAGAAGGTTGGTCTAGTCCCCAATTTTTGGAGACATTCTTAAAATCGAGATTACCCAGATTCTTGAATAAAAAGTTCGATAGTTTGATTGACGGCATCTCCCTGGCCTTTTTCTTAAGAATAAAATCTAAACTATCGTTGGAGACACTCAATGACAAAGTGCCCGTATAATTAATGAAATCGAGGTCTGTAATATCTCTTAAATAACCATTAGTTATAAAGAGGTCTTTGAGTCCATCATTATCGAAATCTGCAAAAAGGGGTGCCCAGCTCCAGTCAGTTGCGTCTATTTCAGCCAATTGTGCAATCTCCGAAAAGGAGATATCGCCGGTATTTCCCCTCCCATTATTTAGCTGAAGAGTGTTTCTCATATACTGCGGTATATAGCCTTGTTGCAATGCGCTCTCAAACAAATCAAAATTTAACGGGCCCGACATTTTCTTTTCATGATAATTATCCCGAGGTAACATATCGACGGTTACCATATCGATTAAACCGTCATTATTAAAATCCGCTAAATCATTACCCATGCTAAAATGGCTTACATGGTCTAAATAAGATCTGGCCATTTCTTCGAAGGTTCCATCCCTTTTATTGATATAGAGGTAGTCATTTGCCATAAAATCGTTCGTCACGAAGATATCTTCCCATCCGTCGTTATTGATATCGGCGGTACCCACGCCAAGACCAAGACCGTCGTACAAAATACCTGCCTGTTTTGTAACGTCTGTAAATACTATTCCAGAATTTTTAGCTTCATCGTTACGATACAGGCGATCGTTTGCCGGGCCGTTACCATCCTTTATCAAAGGTCTTACATTGTTGGGATCCCGGATGGCATTGGTGTGGTTTAACAGATACATATCCAAATCCCCATCTTTGTCATAATCCAAAAAAGCTGCTTGCGTGGAATAACTTGTATCAGCAATGCCATATATATCCGCTTGTTCACTGAATTTTAAATTTCCTTGATTTACATATAGCAAGTTTTTCCGTTTTTCCACGTCGTAATTACCAGATCGGCACACGTAAATGTCCAGGAGCCCATCGTGATTAATATCTACCATTGTCAATCCTGTGGACCATCCCGGAATATTGATTCCGGCTGAATCCGAAATATCCTTGAACTTCAAACCGCCTTTGTTCAGGTACAACCTATCGTTTACCATGTTACCGGTGAAATAAATATCCGGTAAATCGTCATTATTTATATCGCCAATGGCCACACCACCACCATTATAGACATAAAAAAAGTCTACCATATTGAAGGTGTCGTTTTCTACGATACGATTATTAAAAGTGATGTTTGTAAAATCCGGAGACAGCAGTTTAAACAGTTCTTTGTTGTTTGGTTTTTCATTGTTGCCGGTATGTCCATCTCCGCAGGAGGATAGCTGTATTACAATTAAAATAAGGAGTAAAATGTTTGCGAATCGATACATCTTCAAAAAAAAATACTGTTCTTATGAATATACGGTTCAAGAACTAAAAAACCTGCCGATTTCGACAGGTTTTTAAGAATACTAAAACTAACTCAAAACAAACTGCTTTTAATATACTGGATTTTGGGTTACATTGGGGTTCCCCAATACCTCGTTTAACGGAATGGGCAGCACATAGTCCTTAGCCTTAAGAGTGCGATCCACATTATAGGTATCTATAAACTCTTGAATGTAGTCCCCCAAGTAGTCGGGAGAGCCCCCAAATGTACTTTTTCGTTTTAGTTCGGGATAGACTTCACATTCCAAGGCAAACTCCAAAACACGTTCTTTTACTATGGCATCCCTCAGCGCATCTTGGCTAAGACCCGAATGCGGTGTCAGTCCCGCTCGTTCACGTACTAAATTGATACCTAAATAAGGATCGCCCGTACCACTTTCGTTGGCTGCCTCCGAATGGCCTAATAAAACATCCGCATATCTAAGATAAACGATATTCTTTTCGGTAAGATTGGAATTGGATATTCCCATTTCGGTATATTTTGCCGACCATGCATTAGCAAAAATAAGTTCGTCAGGGTTATTTGGATCTGCATCTGCGGCAACCAATCCACCAAAACGGCTCAGGTTGTAAGAGGCATCAGCACTCCATTTTACAATTGGCCTTTCCCCACTGGAATTTGGACCGACCCGTGTGGTTGGATATTCGCTAATGAAAGTGCCCGGAATTCTCTTGTCGCTAGGATCGTATTTTTCCCTGAATGCCTGGGTTCCATTGAGCCAATGCCAGCCCACTCCGCCTAGGTCATTGGGCAGATCGGCGGGGATGAAATGCTGATGATAGTTCTGATTTTCACCTGCATTGGCAGAAGCCGAAACTTGGGCCTCGAAAATCCTTTCGCCGGAATTCTCGGTTTCCACAGCAAAATTCTTTGCAAAATCATCGAACAAGGTTATCCCACTTTGGTTGACAATTATTTCGGCCGTTGTACGCGCCTCGTTCCATTTTTCGTCCTGTAGGTATGCTTTTACCAAAAGTGCCATTGCGGCCCATTTGGTAGCTCTGCCAATATTTCCTGATGCATAGGATTCAGGTAATATAGCCGCCGCCATACTAAGGTCTGATTCTATGAGGTCCAAGGCCACCCGTTTACCGTTTTCGTTGGATGGAAGGTCTTTATCGCTCTCCGTTTTTTGGGTGGTTACGGGAATATCGTCAAAATAGCGTACAAGATTATAGTAATAAAACGCTCTTAAAAATAGTGCCTCCGCCTTTACTCTGTCTACCAAGGCTGTATTAGGCACGCCTTCCTCTTTGAGTTGATCTGCCTTTTGGATTATGGCGTTTGCCCTATTGATATTCTCATAGGAAATCCTCCAATAGGCTTCGATATATTCATCTCCAGGATTTACGTTCCCATTTTGAAAATCCAGCGGGCCTTTTTCCCAACCTACCTGATAGCCGACAAGACCTTCAAATACGAAGCGATCGTAATAATGGTTGAACCAATCGCGGCCATATCCGATACCGTCGTATACGGCATTGACCCCAAGTTCCAATTGTTCTGCCGTGCTAAAGAAATTTTCTTGAGTCGTAAAATCCGGATTTTCTTCCAAATCCGAACATCCTGTTAAAGGTATTGCAAAGGCAAAAACCCAGAGCAGTCTGAAATACCTAAATTTTGTAAAAGTCTTCATAGTATATTATTTTTTTTATTTAAGTTACTAAAATTCCAGATTAAATCCTAAGGTTATGGTTCTTGAACGTGGATAAGCATCATAATCGTCCCCTCTGTTCAAATTATTCTGCCCCTGGTTGTTCACTTCGGGATCAAAACCACTATAGTCGGTTATCGTAAGCAAGTTTTGTCCACTTATATAAATACGGGCCTTGCTGATATATTTTTGGATATCCGGAATGGTATACCCCAATGATATGTTCTGTAATCGTATAAAAGATCCATCTTCGATGAAGAAATCGGAATCCCTGTAGGAATTCGCAAAGTCTCTATTGCCATCGATTACAGGTCTTGAAGCACCGGTATTGGTAGGTGTCCATGAATCAACCAAAATCGTGCTGATCTGATTTATTTTCTGAACCCCATCGCCTAGTTCCGATGCCTGCAGGTTTCTTACATCGAAACCCTGAGATCCCCTGAAGAATATACCCATATCGAAATTTTTAAAATTCAGGGTCGAATTCAGGCCCCATGTAAAATCGGGATTGGGGTCGCCAATAATGACATGGTCGTCGGGCGTAATGTCGCCATCGCCATTTACATCCCGATATTGCGGATAGCCCGGTTTGTCACCGGACCTTGAAGGATTATTTTCAATTTCGTCCTCGGATTGAAAAATACCGATATAATCAAATCCCTTCCAAACGCCAATGGGGTTGCCCGCCTCTACCCAACTGCCATCCACACCCAAATGGCCACTGGTGGAATTTGCGAAAAATGGCGTACTTTCGCCAAGGTCGGTAAGTTTGTTGCGTAAAATGGAGATGTTTCCGGAAACGTTCCATTTAAAATCCTCGTTGTTGATAACGAAACCGTCCAGTCCAACCTCGAACCCTTTGTTTTCCAATGACCCGGAATTTTTTAGGATCTCATCGAAGCCCAGGCTACTGGGTATGGATACACGAAGTAGCAGGTCTTCGGTCTGATTATAGAAATAATCCAAAGTTAAATTGAGCCGATCGCTAAAGAAAGAGGCATCAAGACCTACATTGGTCATCGTCGTAGATTCCCATTTAAGGTCGGGATTACCCAATCTGGCATCTGCAAGGCCCAATACCAAAGTGCCATTGACCACGTAGTTAAATTCGCTAAGGTTGGCCAGCGAATTAAACACCGGAATCTCCGAGTTACCCGTTAAGCCCCAGCTTCCCCTTAACTTGAGGTTATTAATAGTTTCGGACAATTTGGAATTCTCGAAAAAACTCTCGTTGGCAATATTCCATCCCAAGGCTACCGAAGGAAAATTGGCCCATTTGTTCTCTTTTCCGAAGCGGGAAGATCCATCCCTCCTAAAAGTTATGGTAGCAAGATACCTACTGGCATAGTTGTAGTTGATCCTGCCCAATACGGATTCCAACAACCATTCCCTTCTATTCGAGAAAGGGGAAAGGATATCAGGCCCTCCTTGTAACGTCGCCTGGTCAACTGATGCGGCGGTAATACCTCTTGTGGTGGTGCTGGTAAATTTGTTCACTTCCTTTTGATATGTATAACCGACCACGGCATCTATAAAATGGTTCTCGTCGATCTGCTTGGTGTAAGTAAGCAGATTCTCGTTCAGGATATTGGCGGAACTTCTATTCGCCAAGGTCAGTTCACCGGCATTATCCCTACCAATCCTGGTATTGACGGATGGGAAGAAACTTGTGCGGTTTACGTTCAAGATATCGGCACCGATACTGGTCTTGGCCTTTAGACCATCTAAAATATCAAAGGTAAACCCTGTATTTCCCAAAACACGGTTGGTAATATCCTGATCCGTGGCAAACTCCAGTTCTTGCAAAGGATTGATCAAAAAACGTCCATCGTACGATGCCAGGGCAAACGTACCATCCGCATTACGGACAGGAACGGTAGGGTCTAATCCTAAAGCAGTGATAATAATACCTCCTGGTCCTCCACGATCGGTAGGGGCATTATTGGAAACCGTGCGGTTAAAGGCCCAACTTGAGCTTATGTTCAGAATGTCGTTTAGGGCGTTGTTATCCAAGTTCAAACGTATACCATACCTCTGAAAATCGGTATTTTTGATAATACCCTCGTTTTCATGGTAATTTCCCGTAAGGGCATAGCGTGTATTCTCATTGCCACCAGAAAATGTAAGTTGATGATTATGGATTCCCCCTACCCGGGTAACTTCATCCAACCAGTTGGTTCCTTCGCCAAAGGCATCGATTTCCGCTTGTGAATAGATGGGGGCACCTCCTTGGCTCGTTTCAAGGGTATTCAGGTAGGTGGCGAATTCCGAACCGTTCAACACGTCTATCGGATTGGTTATGGTTTGCGTGGAATACGATCCATCATAGCTAATTTTTGATTTCCCCGCCTTTCCCCTTTTCGTGGTTATCAACACAACACCGTTGGAGCCCCTGGAACCATAGATGGAGGTAGCGGAAGCATCTTTCAACACTTCAATAGATTGAATATCGTTAGGGTTTATGGAAGCAAGTACGTTGGATGCCCGTCTATTACCGCCTGCACTGTAGACACTGTTATCAGGATAAATGGGGAAACCATCAATTACATAAAGCGGTTCGCTCCCACTATTTATGGAGTTCGACCCTCGAATACGCACAGAAACACCACCGCCCGGTGCAGACGAGGTCTGGGTAACCTGTACACCCGGTGCCCTGGCCTGAATGGCCTGATCTACTGAGGTTACGGGAAGTTCCTTAAAGGAATCCCCGTCAATGGACGAGACCGATCCGGTAAGGTCACTTTTCTTAACGGTCCCATAACCTACGATCACTACTTCGTCCAATGCTTCAGACTGTGGCTCCATCGTAATATTTATAACGCTGCGACCGTTGATATTGATTTCTTGCGTGGCAAAACCCAATGACGAGAATGTCAGAACGCTTATTGCTTCTGGAACCTGGAGCTCGTAGTTTCCATCAAAGTCGGTGATCGCCCCCGAAGTTCCGGCAACTACGTTTACGCCGGGCAAAGGGGTATTGGTTTCGCCGTCGGTAACCGTTCCGGAAACCGCTGTCTGTGCAAAGGCCGTAATGCCCATGAAAAGGAAGGCGACGAATAGATATCCGGGCCTTAAAGGCAATCGTTTGAGTAATGTGTTCTTCATGTGTGCTAGTCTTTAGTGTTAGGTAATTCAGGAGTTGTAAACACGCCCAATATGTTTAAATATATACCGGACGGGACAAAAATGTACAGTTTATGAATATGAATATTTCTCGCCCTTAGGCAATAGTAGTAAGTTTTGATGGGTTAGCAAATGGACAATCCTATTTTTAATATGGATAATTTCATTATAAAGCGGTAAAATACACCCTTTGTTTTTTATAAACACTGCATCACAGCACCTTGTTTTTTGGGATATCGACATGCTTGCCGAGAGACAAGCTCAAGGGGTAATCTTCTCCGTTTAAACAGTATGCAGGTTCAATAATTTTAGTGCACTGGAAGAAACAAGCACATTTATACTTTTTTATTGTATAGTATTGATTGAAGCCCTGCTCGACATCTTTCGACGGATAAACGGGCAGGTACGCACTTCAGCGCAAGAATTTTGGTCATCTAAAATTATTCGGTTATTGGTTGCTTCAAAATTCCGATTCAATGACCAAAAGTAATTTATTGCACAAACAAACCCAGTGTTAAGTCAAGTCAACACCTACGCATGATCCAATGCATCTTTAGCGCCATGCCTTCGTTAAAATAATCCCGTAGCTATACTTCGACATCCTTCGGCTAGGCTCAGGAACCGAGCTCGGCACAAGTGGCTATGCTGCTCAAAAAAGCCTTCATTAGACCATAAAGGCCAAAAATCTCGGTTCCAAACAAAAAGTCAAAACGAGTTCAATGTTAAACGATTAATCTATCTGTATTGTACCCAAAGTATCTTATATAGGTAACCAGAAATACTAAAAATTCACTGTTTTATCCCCCAATTTTTATTTGGTTTAGGGCCCAATTCAATTTCAAGATGACCCCCTTTAAAAAATTCTGAAACGGGGAATTCAAAGCCATTCCATGGCTTGCCGTTTAGCCGAGTACTTTGGATATACAGATCATCAACCTTCTTTTTATTTACAGCGATTTCAAATTTTACCATTTTATCAGGGTTGTCCAAAGAGGGAAACCTCAGTGTTGTTTTGTCGAAAAGTGGTGTGGTTATTTCAATTTCGGGCGATAGACCGACACAACCCTGTACATCGAAGAGACCAATGGCCATCAACACTCCGAGTGCGCCCAGTTGACCTTGATCCTCATCACCATTATATCCACTAAAAGGATCAGTACCTCCATATGTTTTCAGTTTAATCTGATTGACCCAGTATTGCGTTTTCCAGGGAGCTCCTGCAAAATTAAAGAGGTGTGCCATATCTAATGAAGCTTGGTTCTCATAGTCAACCCACGCCGTACCATGCTCACCATGAGGAACAATAAAATTCTTTGACTCTGACTTCTTAAAACTTGATTCCAGCTTATTAATAAATGCTTTCTCACCGCCCATAGCTTTTATCAAACCATCAATATTATGCGGCACATAGAAGGAAAAAATCGCTGAATTACCCTCAACGAATCCTGGAGCTTCAAACTGATCTTTACTCCCTTTTTCCATAACAGGTCTAAATGGTTCTTTCCATTGTCCATTCTTGTGACGGGGACGTGCCCAACCAATGTTAAAATCAAAGACATTTCTCCAATATTCCGATCTCTCAAGGAAAAGCTCTGCATTTTCATCTTTTCCCAAAAGCTTAGAATATACGTATATACACCAATCTTGATATGCATACTCTAAGGTCATTGCCGAACCACCCCTATGATAACCACCACCTCTATTCCTAATTTCAAGAGGTACATAACCATTATCAATATATAGATCAATCCCTCCACCTGCCGGATTGGGACCAAACTCATAGCCTGCGCGATCTCTTATTCCGCCTGGAAAGGCATTTTTTAAAGCAGCCTTGTAGGCTAATTGAGCATCAAAGCTATTTCTTTCGGTTGATAAAAGTGCTGCAAGTAAAGGTGTAATATGATCTCCTTGCATCACATAAGAGTAATTTCCTCCCCACGATGTTCTGGACATAACACCTGCATTTCTATAATAATCCAAAAAGGTTTCGGCCATCCAGTTTCCAAATTCCGGGTAAAGTAATGACCATAAAATATTCAAATTCCACAGAGTGCCATAAAGACCATCCCCATCCAAAAACTGTCTTACGGGCTTCCCCTTATCATCAAGAGGAAGTTGGCGAATTACGGGTTCCGGTCCTGTCCAGTCCGCATAGGAACCATCAACATCATTCGCAATCCGCTTCGATGCCGTATGCATTAGATCAGTATATAGTTTGACTTTTTGTTCACGACTGCCGCCTTCCACCTGAATCCTTCCTAAATATTCGTTCCAGGCTTTTGAAGCGTCCTCAACCACTTTTTCAAAATTCCAATGGGGAAGTTCGGTATTCATGTTCAATCTTGCGTTTTGTGGACTTACGTAAGAGATCCCTATCTTCATAAGAAGCTGCTCATCTTTTTTTACATTATCATAGGAAATATAAAATCCACTATCCTCACCACTGATGATGTTCGCATCCGGCTTTACCATTTCAGGAGTATCACTTCCGTCAACCTTTGACCATCCTGAAAAATCATCAAATGGCTTGTCGAATTTCGCCACAAAATGAACCATAAATGGTTTTTGTCGTCGCATGGTAGGAGCCATTACTGAATATCCTTCTATTTCATCATCGCTTACTTTTCTGGCATAGGCATATGACATATCGGTAGGTCCAACAGCGGCTCCGATGTCAAAAAGCACATGTGCTTCTTCAGTTTCAGGAAAAGTATATCGATGAAGGGCCGTTCGGGTCGTTGCGGTGAGCTCGGCGGTAATTCCATAATCGTCAAGGAAAACTTTATGATAACCTGGACGTGCCACTTCATTCGCATGCTCAAAGCGGGATTTGTTCGCTTCAAAGCCTTCATTGCCACGGCAAGCCCCTGTTACGGGCATCACCGGAATTCCTGCGGTCTGCGTATTATGAATATGCGAGAAGTTGAGAATGTATTTGTCATCGTAGCGGTACCCTGCATTCCATAGTTCCCCGTGTTTGGTATCCGGTGAGGGGGTAATCATGCCAAAGGGCAGTGATGCCGAAACAAAATAATCGAATCTTGAGGCATGGGTGTCAATAAAGACATCTACCAAATCGACGGGCTTTACGTCCTTTTTGGTTGATTGTCCATTCATATGGCCGGTTTTGGCCAATAGCAATAGCAACAGAATAATTTTTCTAATATCCATAATAAAATACTTTTTTCTTAATTACCTCAACAACTTCGGAATGCCACCCGGCCCGACCCAACGCATCCCTTTTTCCATGGTCTGCTCAACGGTCTCGGACGCAAATGGAATTTCAATATTATAGCTCTTTTTTAGGTTGAGATGTACCCTGGAAACGACATCCTCGGGCAATTTTATGTGCAGTGTACCGGCCTTTCGTTTCACTTTGCAGTTCATGGTTCGCAAGCTGCCATCCTCACGTTCCAAAACAAAGGCGTTTGGAATAAATTGCTCTGCCAAAACCCGGAAATGCTCATGAACATCGTTGTCACAGCTCCAGCCCTGTGAGAAACCGTGGTAACCGCTCCGCTTCCAATCCAAGCTGGCAACTTCGCCTTGTGGTACGCGCCACCAATCACTTATCATGGGCATCCACTGCTCCCCTATGATTTCGGGCACGCGCTTGCCCTGCCCCGGATTTTTCGGGTCTGGAACGAACCGCTCAGCCTCGATATAAGGATCTGGAACAAATGCCCAGCGTAATTCCCCCGTATTCTCGTCAATCGCCTGCGCACAGGCACCCATAGCGTTGTTCATGATGTTCAGATACTTTTCTTCGCCGGTCAGGAGGTATAGGTAAAATGCACCAAACTGACTGCGCATGGTCCAGCCATGGGGCGAGTTCATCATATTGGGCAGTGTCAATATATCGTATTGTGCCTCCCAAAACCTCAATGAGCCATTGCGCATACGCGCGTCGGGTATTAAGCCCTGCGTTAGGCACTCATGACGCTTTTGTATTTCAATGCTAGCGGTTAGATATTCCTTTTGTAAGGAATCATTGCTGCTATTGAGCGCATGTAGTGCCAATAACGACCATGCACTGCCTGACTGGGTGTCCTCGTAGGTAGATTCCCCTTCGGTCTCACCCATATCCCCTACCTCAAGCAAATTTCTTGATGCCATCTCAACAGCTTCCATGTGCCGGTGGTAGCGTTCTTTCCATACTTTTGATTCCTTTATGAAGGGCTGCTCGTAAAACGCAAGTTCGCTAAGGAACTTTCCCCCAAGGGTCAATGCCGTATAGCCTTCAAATGCGCCATTGGACTTTTGAAATTTACTAATGAGGAGGTCACCCCATTTAGCTGCTTCTTCAAGGTCCTTAATTTTTCTTGTAGCAGCATAACGTGCGGTCATCATCCCGACCATCCAAGAGGTGTTTTGCGGTCGAGAGTGCCATGTGGGCTTGTCGTGATAAAAATCCGTTTTGGTGGAATCGACCATGATGGCATAAAATTCATCGAATACCTTTTCTGTTTCTGCTAGTTTTTCTTGATCGGGGAAATAGGTGTGAGCCAAATAGGCACTAAAGAAACCTAGCCAACCTTCACGGTGCATCATGGGTTTTATCTGCATCCGTAGTGCTTCCGATCTGGCTTGTTTGAGGTACCATCCCCAGGGTTTACGCACATGAAATCGCGCTTCGGACTGTTTTCCATCAACGTTGACCGTTATAATATGGTTCCCGATGTTTTCTGGGGCCGCTATCTTGAACAGCATTTTATGGGTGCCGATTTCAGGTTTGGATAGAGCCATCGTTTCTCCCGAAGAATTCATGACGGACACATCAGGCAACTCCTCGCTGTCATAATGCACCGTCAACTCGATAGTTTCCCCGGGAGCAGCGGTGGTACGGTCTAGGGCAAGTGCTGGAGCCTTGGCATTAGACGCAACAACTGGCAGTACTTCCTCCAAGGATTCAACTGGCTGAAAGAGAATTGTCCAGCTGCGTTGCGCTCCTGGGGCAATTTCAACCAGTTCCTGAGGATGGCGGTCTGGCAAGGGCAATGCGTTCAATACATTCAATGTACTCGTCGCTATTCGGTGCGTCATGCCCATATACCCTATCTGTCTTGATGCCACGGGATCGGGCGAGCTTATGGTAAGTATGTGGCCGTTCGGATTTTGAAAATAGCCCCAGAAATGGGTCTTTTCGCAGCGTAACAAAGTAGGAAAGAATTTCTCATAATAGGTTTCGGGATCTTTCATCTCATGATCGATGCCAAGTCTGAGGCCTACCGAAGGATTGGCCAGAAAAGGTACTGACCCCTCATTTTTCAATCCCGCTTTCAAGGTGAGTCTACCATCTTCATCTTTGTACTCCAGTGTGTAAATCTGGTCACCTCGCTTACCTTTAAAGAGCAGCTTTTCACCGGATTGTCGGTTGAGGTCTATCCCTTCCCAAGTGGGACCGCCCTGTTCATCGTTCCTCCATGGAATTTCTACTATTTTGCCATCGAAGGGCATCTCGAGCTGGGCAATCCCGCCTGTCTCATTAATGGTCGCCGTCCAGCCTCCCGATTCGGATTTTAGTTTTGTCACGTTTTGAGAAATACCTATTTCTGCATGGCATGTTAGTAGTATAACGAGTAATACTTGTATTTTTTTCATTTAGATGGACTTTTTGGGTTTAAAAATTATCGGTTTACCCCCCAGTCTTTATTCGGTTGGCCTCCCAGAGTCAGTTTTAGTTCACCGCCGTTGGTCAGGACCTCTCTTGGGAAATGATATTTTTTCCAAGGTTTTCCGTTGAGCTCGGCGGATTGGATATACCTATTTTTTGCTGAATTGTTTTCCGTGACAATGACAAAACTTTTTCCAGCGAAATAGTCTTGGTTGAGGTTAATAGTGACCTTTTCAAAAATGGGCGATGTGATTTCATACCCACTATCGATACCGGCTCCTCCATCTACCTGAAATAGACCGATTCCCATCAGCACGCCTAAAGCACCCAACTGCCCTTGATCTTCGTCACCGTTATAACCATTATGAGGATCCGTACCGCCAAAAACATCTTCCTTGATTTTCCGCACCCATTTTTGGCTTAGCCAAGGTGCTCCTGCTAGATTGAATAGGTGTGCCATGTGCAGGGAAGACTGGTTCTCATAATCGACCCAGCTTTCTGCATGGCTTCCATGGGGAACTATGAAATTGTTCGGTTCGGCCATAGCGAAACTATGGTTCAGGTAGTCGACCAATTTATCCTTACCTCCCATAAATTGTGCAATGCCACCAATATCGTGAGGGATGTTGACCGTACCGATTGCGGAATTGCTCTCGCAGAAACCGAGCATGTTAAAACCTTCTCCCACCGGGGCAAAGTTGTCTATCCACGAGCCATCGATATTCTTAGGATGGATATAACCCGTTGCAGGGTTCCACAATTTTTTATAGTTCTTGGCCCTGTCAGAAAATAATTTGTAGTCTTCCGTTTTATTCAAAACTTTGGCCATTTGCGCCAGGCACCAATCTTGATAGGAATAGTCAAGGGTCATGTGTGCCCCATCTTTGTGGTATCCACCACCTTCTATTCCTTCAGGTACGTATCCGCGCTTGACATAATATTTCATGCCTCCACCTTTTGCGGGTTTTTCATGCTCATAACCAGCGTGGTCCCTGATACCCCCTGGGAAGGCATTCTTGCGCAGGCCTTCATATGCCTTTTCAACGTCATAACCGCAAATGCCATTGTGAAGTGCAGTAGCAAAAAATGGCGCTGCTGGGTCACTGATCATCACATAGGTATAGTTACCTCCTGCCGGCCCTCTAGGAATTAAACCGCCGTTTTCATACATGTCGACCATGGTGTTGCAAAACCCGTCCATGATTTCGGGGTAAGCGAAGGACCACAGGATGTTGAGGTTCCAATGGCTTCCCCATAAGGCGTCAAAATTATAATGGGCGAATTTGGGCTTGCCATTCTCATCAAGCTTTATTTGCCGAATATTAGGTCTTGCACCTGTCATGTCACAATATTTCCCGTCCACATCGCTCAAAATCCTTCGCCCCAGTAGGGCATGCCACAAATCGGTATAGAATTTGGTTTGCTGCTTTTTAGTCCCGCCTTCTATCTCAATTCGGGACAACATGCCGTTCCATTCATGGTCGGATTCCCGTACGACACGGTCAAAATCCCAATGTGGGAGTTCAGTGCCAAGATTTTTTCTTGCCTGATCGATGGACGTGTATGCTATGGCGACCTTCATGTGAACCGGTTTTCCATTTCTTGTGTCAAAACGAACAGACGCACCAACACTATCACCACGGATATAATTGGGCGATGATTTGTTTACCTTCCCATCTTTCCAGGTGCTAAATTCGGAAATTGGCCTGTCAAAACGCGCAACAAAATATACATATGTAGGTTTTGGGCGGCGTATTGTAGCACCCATTAGGGAATACCCCTCGAGCTCGGTATCGGAAATTTTACGAACATAGGATGAATCCATTTTTCCGTGAGCCAGAAACGCCGAGGTATGAAAACTGATATAGCTATCCTCGGTTTTCGGAAACTGATATTTGTGAAAACCTACTCTTTTTGTTGAGGTTAGTTCGGCAGTGATACTATGATCGGTCAAGGTTATTTTATGATATCCCGGTTTAGCGATTTCGTCATCGTGAGAATATCTTGATTTTGTGGCCTCCACACCTAGATTGCCTTTAAATGAACCTGTTGAAGGCATTACAGGAATTCCTGCCAATTGCCAAGCATGTATATGGCTAAAGCTCTTTACATAAGTTGAATCGTACATATAACCGCTTAACCAAGACCCTTCCAGATGCATATCTGGGCTAAGGTTAACCATACCGAAAGGACGGGAAGCCGAACTAAAATAGAACCAGCGCGACTTATGGGTATCGATTAAAGGATTGACATATTCAGTAGGGTTTTCAATAATTTGAGCATACGAGGTAACCGGGAGAGCAAATGCTGAGAAAGTCAGTAGTGCTACGATTTTTATTTTTTTCATCTAAATAAAATTTCGCCAACCTATTGATTTAGTGTTATTTATATCGGTTGGTATTGGCCATTTTTTAATCTAAGTAATTCCCCTATGGCTCTGCCTAGGGGTTTCCGATTTACCTCTCCTTTGGAGAGGTCGGAACTGCTCTTTAAGCAGTTCCGGGTGAGGTAAAATACAAAATTTCGGTTTTTGGCTCCAAGGCCAAAAT
>JBGTNL010000097.1:0-40299 GCA_041743085.1 Flavobacteriaceae bacterium | reverse complement strand
GTGAGGCTACGAAGTAGGCTCAGCCCAAGTGCGCAGCACTTGTAAAGCGGAGCTTTGGAATAAAAGTTTACCCTGAGAAGGACCGAAAGGGATTCCTGGTGAGGCTACGAAGTAGGCTCGGCGCAGGTGCGCAGCACCTGTAAAGCGGAGCTTTGGAATTGAGGTTTACCCCGAGTGGGACCGAAAGGGATTCCTAGTGAGGCTACTTTTTCAGATTCAAAAGAAGTCAAATTAGTACAAAACTAATTGATTACAGCGAGTTGTATTTTTTTGATTTGAAATGAACTCATATAATACCATGTATAAGAGTTCACAAATCGTCAACATTTTTTATAAATGTTTTGTATCTTGATGCTGTTTATTTACAAGCAATAGGATAAACGATTTACCGGTGATTTGACTTTCGTCCTCAACTAAGTTTAACTTAAAGATGAATGTCATGCGCACTTCTTCCACATTTTCTATCCTTTTTTGGATATACGCCCAAAGAATCAAGAATAATCACGCCCCCCTCTACGCCAGAATAACGGTAGATGGTAAAAGCTCAACATTAGCCTGAAAAGGAAAGTGGATACACGGCTATGGAATGCCCAAAAGCAAAGAATGAAGGGCACAGGCGCAACCGCGAAGGATCTTAATGGGTACCTTAACGAGGTACATTCCCAATTGTTCCAGTGCTATCAGGAATTAAGGGCGGATGACAAGCGCATCACCCTCCAGACCATAAAATCCAAGTTCCTGGGAGATGATAAGATACCACCTTATACCTTGAAGGATATCATCGAGTACCACAATACCAAAATGTTCCCTAAACTACATCGAAACACCTCACGGCTGTACCTGACCAGTCAAAAGTATATCCTCCTATTTTTAAAAAAGGAATACAAGATGGAAGACATGGAGCTGGCGGAGCTTGACTACCGATTTATCCTGAGTTTTGAAAATTTCCTTCGGAGGTGGCTGTTTCGGTGTTATATTGCCAGGCATTTCGGTTCGATCTGAGCCACTTGGACAACGGTCTTGTGGCGGACCGTTTCGTTTTGTGCCAGTATTCTCGTTTCGATCTATGCCATTTTCGAGTTTGGGCCATGACCGTAACGTTTCGTGCCACTTTAAAAAATCCTATTCTCATAAAGTCAATAAATGAATCCAAAGAGTTGATTTATGGATGATAGAGTTTTGAACGGTGGCCTTTGGTGCGGTCGTTACTTGCTGCAAGGTGCCGCCTTTTGTGGCGGCGAACACTGCTCTGCCTATTCGGCCGGCCTGGGGATTATTCGTTCCCTTCCATTAATCTTTCTGGGCTCTGAAGGGTATCGAAGACCCGCAAAATAATGATTTTTCCCTTTTCTTCTTTGTAGATCAGTTTGTAGTGCCTGACCACGATCCTCCTGTAATCGGGGTTGATGTCGTCCTTTTGGTATTGTTCGGCGTAAGTAACTCCCTTACTTGCACGAATCAGGTTAGCTTTGACATTCGCTGCGCCTTGTGGGGTCTTCTTTTCGTATTTAAGGTAATCGTGTATCTGCTTCAACTGGGCCTTTGCCTTGTCGGTCCATTCGGTCTTGAGTTTTGCCATTACCAGTTCCGTGCTTCTTTTTCGAGGTCTTCGACAGATGTAAGTTCGCCCTTTTGGATCTCGGCCTCGGCATCCAACAGTTCCTGATTGTACTGCTTTCTTGTCAAAGGTTTTCCATCAACGGTATATGCTACGACATCATCATCTTCATGGTAGCTCTCCACCAACGCCTTTATCATTTTGAGAAGCCTGTTGTCTGCCGTGTCTATATAGTTCTGTACGCTCTGTCTTAAATCCAAGGTTGCCATTTCAATATTGATTTTACCAAAATAAAGGTACAAATTCCGTTCCATAGATTTCAATTTATTGGCTAAAAGGTTGATAAACGTTGACCATTCCGTGCAAGTTTTCCATATCGTCCTGCATAGACCTTGAACAATTGGGTCGAAAATTGGAATACCCTAAAGGTAATCCGATTTGAAGAAATTGGGCATTTTCCTCAAGAGGAAGCTCCAAAGAAAGTTATTGAAGAACTGAAAGATAAATCCAGCAGATAACAAAATAAAGAACAATAATGATTAAGTGCCAATTTCAAATAATACGATTTATATCGATTTGACTACATTTGTAATGACAGAAGAAAAATCGGTAAAAAAAGTTCACAGGTCGTCAACATTTTTTTAAAGTTCATTGACGGGTGCGGAATCGAATGTGCAGTTGATTTGACTTTCGTCTATAACATGAAGTTTAACTTTAAAGACGATCGCCATGCACACTTCCACCACGGTTTCTATCCTTTTTTGGATATACGCTAAAAGAATTAAACACAACAAGGCTCTCCGCTACGCCATGTGATGCTCAGCAAATGCTTTTTAATTGATCTGCAGACTCCCGTTGCACACAATTCCAAAATCACCTCGTTTTCTTAGGTTTTTCCAAAGGTTGAAATTACAATACCGCTCATAGGGGCGCAATGGTGTTTGTTCGGCTGTTTAGAACAATTTTTGCAGAACTCCGGTCGTAAACATCTTTTACGATCTTGTGCAAGTCCGGAATGACTGTTCTTGCGAGTCTTGAATTGCAGTTTAGAAGAACACAAATCCCTAAATCGGCTTCGGGATAGACCGCGATCTCATTTCTGTAATCGTTAACACTTCCGCCATGGTGCCAAATGGTTTTTTCTTCCTTGGAATCGTCAGCTAAAAATTTATGGATTCTCCACCCAAAGCCATAGTAAGATGCTAAGTGTCCGGGCCAACGATAGTAATATTTGTTGCCGCCTTTAATTTCTATACATGGGTTAAAAGCTTCTTTTAAAGCAGATTTGTTCATTAACTCCGGGTTATACCCCATTAAAAACCGCATCCATTTGGCCATATCGAGCGCACTGGCATTAATACCTCCGGCGACAACAGCGTTGTAATAACTGTTTGTGAGTTGTACCTTTTTCCATCCCTTTCGCCCTCGTGAATGCGGCATGGCAACATTTTCGGCCTGTGCTAAGGTCTCATAATCCATTGTGGTGGTGCACATTCCAAGGGGCTTAAAAAACCTGTTGTCCAATGATGTACTGATTTCCTGGCCAGTCGCCTTACGCATCATCTCCCCACAGAGGGCGAACATGGCATTCTGATAGCTATACATCAAACCGGGCTTACTGATGGGCACTACTTCCTTGAAGCGCTTGGCAATAGCTGCCAATGGCATTCCCGCCTCAACAAGATTGGTGAAACTATGATAAGGCGTGCCCGAAGTGTGTGATAAAATAGTTGCAAGTGTAATTTCATCTGTATTATTTCTATCCCCCAACTGAAATTCCGGGATATAATCACTGACCTTATCTTCCCAATCCAATTTGCCTTCATTCTTTAAATTGGCCGCCAATATCCCGGCAAACCCTTTAGACAGAGATCCCAGTCTAAACATGGTCTCCCCGTCAACTTCGTCATTCAAGTCGATATTTCTTTTGCCGAATCCATCTGAAATTACAATGGAATCCCTTCTTACGATGCTGACCCCGGCACCTATTAACTCCCCCGACGCGATTGCTTTTTCAAAATATGCCTTTATGGCAACTTTCAATTCCTGTTGCTGCAATTTATAAAGCTGCGCCCCGTTTTGATCTGCTAAAGTTTTCTCTTGCTTTGCGGTTGAAATTGCCTCTCCGGGCACCGGTGTGGATACTAATTTAGTACGGCTTAAAGTTATCAAAACAAAAAGCGTAAGTATTAAAAGCGTAAATCCTGTAAAGATTTTTAATCTCGGCATAGGTAAATTATTGTTTAGTTCCGGGGGTAATAAGATGAATATAGGATTATATACCCTAATAACGATAAAATACCTGATTTTATTAAGTAGGTATAAAATTAGGGAATAAAGAATTTCTTAAAAGTTTACCCGCCTCTGGCGGGCAACTATCCCCGGCTGGCAGGTTTTTTAATTAATTTATTTTCAAGTAATTAAAAAGATTTAAACGTATGAAAGCCCATAACCTACCTACGGCAGGCAGGCGGGCATTAATTAAAGAAAGGTCGATACCAACCGACATAAATAAGGGAAATGGGGATGGCCGGTAAAATTTTATTCGTATGAAACTTTTATACATAAAAAGAAAAACGAAAACAGAAAAACGTTACAGTGCCAGGATGGGTGAGCTCATTACAAAGGTTACCTATATTAAAAGATACTTTATCGGCCTGCCAATTAAAACCCTGGATAAATATCGAGAAACGTATTATGGTCAGGTAAAAAACTGCCATGATAGGTCTTGAATATGGCCTCTCGTTCCATACCTTAAGTTACGGAATATCGAGAAACGGTACTACAAAAAAAGGCTGCCCTTTTCAGACAGTCTCTTCTGTAGCTCCCACTCGCTTCGCTCGTGGTACCTCCGGGAATTCCCTCGGTGGTGTCAGTTAACAAGACTCGGGATAAACTTCGCTTCTTTCGCCTTCGGCAAAAAAAAAGCACTCTTTAAAAGAGTGCTTTTCTGTAGCTCCCACTCGCTACGCTCGTGGTACCTCCAGGAATCGAACCAGGGACACACGGATTTTCAGTCCGTTGCTCTACCAACTGAGCTAAGGTACCGGTATTTCATTTTTTCCCTATCACCTGCACTACGACGGGACACACGTCCCGATAGCTATCGGGATCGGTCCGTTGCCCTACCCCGTCCGAACGGTGAACCCACTGTTCCGGTTGGGCCTGTCCGGGCCGGAGTTCATCCGGGCGGGCAACTGAGCCAAGGTACCGGTAATTTGGGACGACCTGCGCCGTCCGCAGCAGCGGCAACTTGCTCGCTGCAAAGGACGGCAAATATAATTTCAAATTTAGGAACTACAAACAAAAAAGGGAAAAAAGGCCGTTGTTTTTTTTCAATTTTTGATCTTTGTAGTATGAACCTTATTCTCGATGCCGGAAACACCCTGTTGAAGATCGCTGTCTTCAACGGAACCCACATGATCTATACCCAAAAAACCGATCTTTCAAATTTCCCGGATGCTGTAAAAGAGGTTTTTGAAAAGTACCCCAATATCAACAGGGCTATCGTTTCATCTGTTAGCCGCCTCGGAAAAAGGGATATGGACGTACTGTCGGTTTTCTGTAATGTTCATGTGGTGGACCACACCTCCAAAACCCCTTTTAAAAACTCCTATGCTACTCCCAAAACCCTCGGGGTAGACAGAATTGCGCTGGCCACCGCCGCTTTCTATTATAATCCTAAGGGGAACACCCTGGTCATAGATGCGGGTACCTGCGTTACTTACGACATGGTGAATGACTATGGGGAGTATCTGGGGGGGGCTATTTCACCAGGGCTGGCAATGCGATACAAAGCGCTCCATGAGCAGACTTCTCTTCTCCCTTTGCTAGAATATTCCGACATTCTGGATATTATTGGAAATTCAACGGAATCAAGTATCCACAGTGGCGTTGTAAACGGCATCTGCCAGGAGATAGACGGGGTAATTAAACAATACAATTCACGATTCAAAGATTTAACAGTTATTTTAACAGGCGGCGACGCCCAATTTTTGTCTAAACGACTAAAAAATACCATATTTGCCAATTCTAATTTTCTCCTTGAAGGCTTGAATTATTTGCTGGAATACAACAAACGCTAGATGTTAAAAAAAATCCTGATTGCTCTTCTATGCTTCGCCGCATATGGGGTAAATGCACAAAATGGAACCGTTTCCCCTTATTCTTTTTTTGGGATAGGAGATCTTAGAGCCGCAGGGACCGTAGAAAATCAGATGATGGGGGGTCTAAGCATGTATACGGACAGCATACACCTGAATCTCAAAAATCCGGCCGGTTATGGGAAGCTTAGGCTTACTACCTATTCTGCGGCATTGTCCCACAAAGAATTACGCCTGAAGAGCTTTACGGAGGAACAGAACACCAGCGTCACCAATTTGGATTACCTCGCTATCGGGGTGCCTCTCAGCGAGCGGTTTGCAGCCGGTTTTGGCCTGAAACCTTATTCCTCTGTCGGTTATAATCTTATTTCAGAAAATACAAACAGCAATCAGGCCACGGTAATCAACGAATATTCCGGGGAGGGCGGACTTAACCAGGTATATTTGTCACTTGGGTACCAACCAGCCAAAGATTTACACCTTGGGGCAACAGTAAATTTTAACTTTGGACAGCTCAAAAACCGAAGGGTACAGGGCGTGGAAAATGTACAATTGGGCACCCTGGACAGCCGCGAATCCGAAGTTAACGGCTACGATTTCAACTACGGGGCTACCTATGCCCCTAAGCTAAGGGAAAAGTACACCCTTTTTACCTCCATAACGGTTAATACACAGGTGAACCTGGTTTCCGAAAATTCACAGCGAATAGGCTCTTTTTCCAGAACTACCGGGAATGAAATAGAAGTAGTAGAGGTAAATCTGGCGGCCCGGGGCCTGAAGAACACCGAGTTAAAAATACCTACAACCACCACCCTCGGACTTGGTTTTGGGGAGGATAGGAAATGGTTTATGGGGGCGGAATACAGTTTTCAGGGACTCAGCTCCTTCACCAATGAGTTTATACGTGTGCAAAATTTGCAATACCAGGACGCCAGCAGCCTTGCGTTTGGCGGCTTTTTTATCCCGGATTATTCCTCTTTTTCCGGCTATTTAAAGCGCATTACTTACAGGGCAGGGATCAGGCTCGATAAGACCGGGATGGTCGTGAATAATACAGAGATCAACAACTTTGGCATAACTTTTGGACTTGGATTACCGCTGGGCAGGGATTTCTCTAATTTGAATCTGGGTTTTGAACTGGGAAGAAGAGGAACCACTTCGGCAGATTTGATAGAGGAAAGTTACCTTAAAGTGAATGTGGGACTGTCTTTGAACGACAGATGGTTTAGAAAAAGGCAAATAGATTAATAAAAATTTAGTACATTAACCCCTTTAAACATCTAATACAATGAAAAAGGAACTTTACTTATTAATGATTGCGGTTTTGGGAGGTATGGGCCTATCACATGCTCAAGCCCAAAATCCGGAATGTATGACCAATCTTTCGATTTATGCGGAGCATGCAAAAGTAAAAAATTATGATGCGGCATATACCCCGTGGAAAATGGTGTATGAGAACTGTCCGGACATCAATAAAGCAAACTTCTCGCTGGGCGAAAAGATTCTGAACTATAAAATTGAGAACAGTTCCGGATCTGAGAAGGAAGGGTATCTCAATGACCTGATGACATTATATGACAAGAGCTTACAATATTTTCCCAAAAATTATTCAAAGGCCACTGTTGCTATAGACAAAACGCTTTTGAAATACGATAATAAAATGGCATCGGATGCCGAGATCTACGAAATGTTAGATAAGGCATTCAAGGAAGATCAGGAAAATTTTACGAACCCTAAAGCGCTGTATCTTTATTTTTCGAGCTTAGTGGATCTTCATTCTTCAGGAAAAAAAGACTTACAGGACGTTTTTGATGTTTATGACAATGTTACCGAAAAGATAGAGGTAGAAAATCAACAATTGACAGATGTCATCACCACACTGCTCCCGAAGGATTCTCTCGGAACATTGACTTCTAAAGAAAAAAGAACCTTAACGGTAGCTACGACCAACTCCGAATCCTACGGCAAGATAGCAGGAAGTGTGGATTCTAAACTGGGAGCCTTGGCGGATTGTGATAACCTGATTCCTTTATACCAAAAGAATTTTGACGCTAAAAAAGGCGATATCCAATGGGTGAAAAGAGCAGTGGGAAGAATGTTCAGCAAAGAATGCACGGACGATCCCTTGTTCCGGCAATTATTTGAAGCCCAGCTGGCCCTTGAACCTTCCGCCAGTGCCTATATGTACGGCGGTCTTCTGAAACAAAAATCGGGCGACAACAATGGGGCGATTTCGGACTTTAACAAGGCCGTGGAACTGGAAAGCAATAAATACAAAAAGTCGGATATTTTATATAAGATCGCTACGGTGTTCAGAAAAAACAGCAAATCGCAGGCAAGAAATTATGCTCAAAAAGCAATCGATGCAAATCCCGCCAACGGTAAGGCATACTTGTTAATTGCCAATTTATACGCCGGCAGTGCCAACGATTGCGGCAGTACCCCCTTTGAGAAGAGAGCCGTATACTGGAAGGCGGCCGATATGGCCCGCAAAGCCGGCAGGGTAGATCCGGCATTAGGTTCGCATGCCAGCCAGTCCGCCGCCAGCTATAGTGCCAAGGCACCATCCAAGACCGATATCTTTAATTCCGGTATGGCCGGTAAAACGGTAACATTCAGTTGTTGGGTAGGGGGCAGCATTACAGTGCCTAATCTATAAAAATGATAAGATCATTTGGAAACAAATATAAATGCATTGCCGCAGGTTTTTCTGTGGCAATGTTTTTTTTGGGCTGTACGGATACTTATAAAAGGGTAGGTGAAGAGGCGAAGGAAGTCATCTATCCACAGGGAATAGCGCGAAATTTTACACTCACATATACGGAAACTGTTGAGGAAATAAAAGGCGAAGGCGAATCTCCCTCGAAGGTCATCGCCGTACTGACAAGCCCAATAAGTGAAGATTTTGAGAATCTGAGGTTTCCGCACAGAACATTTCCCGATGGACTCGAAGTGGAGTATTTTGATAAGGAAAATAAGAAGAGCACTATCAGGGCGGATTACGGGATTATTTATTCCACTACAAATTTAATAGATTTACGGGGTAACGTAGTCCTGGAAACCCATGACGGTAAAAAACTCGAGACGCAACAATTGTACTGGGACCGTGATAATGACTGGATTTTCACCCAGGAACAATTTCAATACACCAATCCGGAAGACGAAACCGTAATGGATGGGGAAGGGATGGATTTTAACAGGGAGTTCAGCGTGCTGGAAGCACATAAAACAACCGGTTTAATGCTTATTAAAGAGGAAGATCAATGATAAAAATATTAAGATATACCGAGTACCTGTATCTCGCGGTTGCCATCATATCTATCTACAAAATAATCACTTTGTGGAATACAAATCCTGCGGACACCTACATTTTTATATTTTTTGCCCTGGTATCAACTGGCATGTTTATCTTTAGGCGCAATTACAGAAAGCGTTTCGAAAAACGGAAACGGGATAACCAGGAATAATATTGGAAACCTCAATTAGCATTATTGTAGCCTCATTGATCTTGTCGGCCTTCTTCTCGGGTATGGAGATCGCTTTTATTTCGGCCAACAAGATCCACATAGAAATTGAGAAAAAACAAGGGGGATTTTTGGCTAAAGTCCTTACCCGACTTACCAGGAAACCTTCTAAGTTTATTGCGACCATGCTCATTGGCAACAATATTGCGCTGGTGGTGTATGGTCTCTTTATGGGAGATCTGCTAATGCTGCGGTTCTCTAAACTGCTCCCGTCAGAGAATAGCTTTCTCCAATGGATGCTCACGGACTTCAGTCTTTTCACGCAGACTCTTATTTCTACGCTGATCATTTTGCTTACCGCCGAGTTTCTGCCGAAAGTGCTGTTTCAGATCTATGCGAACACCCTGCTAAAAATACTTGCTATCCCGGCTTATATCTTTTATTTGCTGTTCTCCTTTATCTCGGATTTTGTGATCAAAGTTTCAGATTTTATTTTAAAGACCTTATTTAAAACGGAAGGGGACGAAGTGCAACTTGCTTTTAGTAAATTGGAACTGGGGGATTATATAACAGAACAAATGGAGACCGTTGAAGAGAAGGATGAGGTAGATTCTGAAATTCAGATTTTTCGGAATGCACTCGACTTCTCTGCTGTGAAAGCGAGGGAAGTTATGATCCCGAGAACGGAAATTACGGCCGTGGAACTGCATGAAACACCTAAAAATCTTGCCAAGCTTTTTACCGAAACAGGCTATTCCAAAATTTTGGTCTATAAGGATACCATAGATAATATTATTGGTTATATCCATTCCTATGAACTCTTTAAAAAACCCAACACCATTAAGAGTATTTTATTATCGGTAGAGTTCGTCCCCGAAACCATGCTGATCAATAACATCCTTAATGTTTTGGCTAAAAAGCGAAAAAGTATTGCAGTTGTCTTGGATGAATATGGTGGTACAAGCGGAATAATCACCGTTGAGGACATCGTTGAGGAACTCGTGGGAGAGATTGAAGATGAACACGACACCATAGACCTTTACGAGGAAAAGATCAATGAGAACACCTACAAATTTTCGGCAAGACTGGAGGTAGACTATATAAATGAAAACTACAGGTTAGAGCTGCCCGAAAGCGAGGAGTACGGTACGCTGGGAGGACTCATCGTTAATGAGACCGGGGAGATCCCGGATCAGGATTCTGAAATAAAGGTAGCACACTTTTTGTTCAAAATCTTAGAAGTTTCCAGTACCAAAATAGATCTGGTTACGGTTCAGATCCTCGAAAAGATTTAGTCTTCAGGAAACAGTTATCAAGAGGAGTTGGCAGTACTATTGATGAAGGGAAGTAAGGTTGTGCGGTGTCGAAACCTGTTTGAATTTTCCGGAAAACACTTTATTTCAGGCGCAACCTAAAATTATAGCGCGCAATTACGAAAAACGAACTTTGCGGATGATGCCGTTGTTGCTGTCAAATTTTATTAGTATAGAATTTTAATTACACTAAAGAAAATGGTAATTTCGCGCACCGGTAGTTATCGGGATGATTTAAAACAGTTCGCGCCATGGCAATTTTAGAGAATATTAGAAAACGTACAACTGTGTTGATCCTTATTATTGGATTGGCATTGTTCGCCTTTGTGATATCCGGCATATTTACCAGCAGTGATTTTTCGGGCGGGAAGGTAGGATCTTCAGTCGCCGAGATCAACGGGGATGAAATATCTATTGATGACTTCAGGCAACAGGTTGAAAGAGCCTCAAGGAGAAGCGGACCTACCGCTTCATCAATGCAATTGGTAAACAGCGTTTGGAACCAGGTAGAGCGAAACACCATTTTGGGACAGCAAATAAAGGATTTGGGAATTGAAATAGAACAGGATCAGATTATTAATGTGATTAAGTCGAGTCCCGGGTTTACACAAAATCCGCAATTCGTGGATGAGAATGGAATTTTTGATGAAAGCAAATTCAGGGACTTTATCGCAGAACTCAGAGCGAACGCCCCCACCCAATACCAGGATTGGCTGAAGGATGAAGAGTCTATTATCCAGGGTGCAAAAGAGCAGGCCTATTTCAACTTGATCAAGGCAGGGACCAGTGCCACCCTGAAGGAAGGAGAGCTGGATTACAAGCTGGCGAATGACAAGGTTGATTTCAAATATGTCAGGGTGCCTTACTCTTCCATTCCGGACAGTTCCATCATTGTGTCCAGGACAGAGATATCGGATTATATCAATGCGCATAAGGAGGAATACATGCAGGAAAGGGCCAGGGATATTCAATTTGTATATTTCGAAGAAAAGCCATCTGACAAGGATGAGGCTGCAATAAAAGAAGCAATTACCGGCTTAATTGAAAATAATGAAACCAAAGCCCAGGATACCACCTACGTTGAAACCGGCTTCAGAAATACCGAAGATGTCGCTGCCTTTCTTGACAGGAATTCGGATACCAAGTTCGATACCATTTTTAGGTCCAAAAATCAATTGCCCCAGACATTTGCAGATACGCTGATGGCTTTGCAAGTAGGCCAGGTCTTTGGGCCTTATAAGGATGGGGAGACCTTTAAGGTTTCCAGGATGATGGCCAGAAAACCTAACGGCTCCGTGAAGGCTAGTCATATCCTTATACAATATGAAGGCGCGGAAAGGCCAAACCCCGATGTAAAAAGAACAAAGGAAGAGGCAGAAAAAAAAGCCAGCGAACTTTTAAAAGAAGCGAAAAAGCCGGGTACCGTATTTGCGGAACTGGCCAGAGACAATTCGGATGGTCCTTCGGCTCCTCAGGGAGGGGACCTGGGCTTTTTTCAGGAAGGCGTAATGACACCAAAATTCAACGATTTTGCTTTTGGCAACAACGTAGGCCACATAGGTTTGGTAGAAACGGAATTCGGTTTCCATATTGTAAAGGTCGATGAAAAACAGGATATAGTACAACTCGCTACCCTCACCAGGGCCATTGAACCTTCAGAGGAAACAATAAATACCCTTTTTACAGATGCCACCAAGTTTGAAATGGCTTCCACTTCTTCCGAAAAGCCGTTCACGGAGCTTGCAAAGGAAAACAAGTATGTAATGCGACCGGTAAATCAGGTTAAGGAAATGGACGAAAATCTTCCTGGGTTAGGAGCCCAGAGGGCCATTGTACAATGGGCTTTTAACGATGAGACCGATGTGGGGGATATAAGGCGGTTCAGCATAAACAATGGCTACGCTGTGGTGCAGTTAACGGCAAAATATAGAAAAGGCCTTATGGGTGTTGAGGATGCCTCTGCAACCGTATTGGCTAAGATCCGTAAAGAAAAAAAGGCAGCCAGGATCATGAAAGCCAATGCCGGAAAATCTCTTGAAGATCTGGCCTCCGGCAATAATACAACAACTTCCACTGCAACCGCCTTGACCGTGAAAACGCCTACGATCCCGGGCGCCGGCAGGGAACCTTTAGTGGTTGCAACCGCCTTTGCGATGGACCAGGGTACAACTTCGGACCTTATTGAAGGTGAAACAGGTATTTTTAAAATTGAGGTTACCAAAAAAGAAGAAGCTCCGAAACTGGAGAATTATGCAACCTACGCAAGTTCTTTGCAGGCCTCTAATGCGGCACAGGTAAATACGGAAGTGTATAATGCACTAAAGGATAAATCGGAGATAGAAGATAACAGGGCCATTTTTTATTAGTGAGGCCCTCCTGATATGCTTCAGGATGAACTTAAAAGCAAAACCATGAACATAGCCATGTTAGGTTCCGGCTTTATCGCCCGCTTTTATGCCGAATCCCTGCACTCGCAACGAAGAAGGGATACCGTGGTTACCGTGTATTCCCGGAACCTGAAAAATGCCAAACGCTTCGCGACCGATTATAAACTTCCCCATCACACGGATGCAATGAAGGAGGCGGTTAACCGGGAAGAGGTAGAGGTGGTACTCATCGCCTTACCTAACCATCTGCACTTAGCTGCGGTTGAGGAATGCGCACTGGCCAAAAAACACGTCATCTGCACAAAACCTTTGGGCCGTACGGCGGAAGAGGCCAAACAGATGTTGGATCTTACGGAGAAAGCCGGCATCTTTGGAGGCTATCTTGAAGATCTCTGCTATACCCCGAAATTTTTAAAGTCTATGGAGAGTATCCGCCAGGGAAGTATCGGCAGGGTGCTGTGGGCCAAATCCCGGGAAACGCATCCCGGCCCACATAGCGATTGGTTCTGGGATAAGGAAAAATCCGGCGGTGGTGCCATCATAGACCTGGGTTGTCATTGTGTGGAGATCAGCAGGAACTTTATCGGCAAAAGCGTAAAACCCCTCGAAGTGATGTGTTGGGCAGACACCCAGGTACATCCTATAGATGCGGAGGACCACGCCATAGGATTGGTCAAGTATGCCAACGGGGCAATAGGACAGTTCGAGGTAAGTTGGGCGTTCCGTGGAGGTATGGACCTGCGGGATGAGGTGATGGGTACCGAGGGCACCATCTGGGTGAACAGTTTTTTACGCACCGGCTTCGAAATGTTCACGACCGGTAAAGGGGAAGGGTATGTAGCGGAGAAGGCCGAAGTAAACAAGGGCTGGTTGTTCCCGGTGGGGGACGAAGCGCACGAACTCGGTTATCCGCACATGTTTACCGATATGTTCGCCGCTATTGAAGAAAAACGGGAGCCTTTGGAAACATTTTATGACGGCTATGTGGTGAACGCCATCCTGGACTCGGCCTACAGATCGGCTGAGACCAAAAAATGGGAACCGGTGGTCCTGGAAGACTGGCGGGGAGACGATGCGGATTCCTATACAAAGGAATATGCCTCTTATGATGACAGGTATTACCTGATCAAGGAAGAGACCCTTCCGAACGGGGATGTAAAACTCATCCTGAAGGATAAGGCTACCGGGGAGGTAGTACAACGTACCACCACTTAGGATTTTAGCTTTTCAATGGTCTTATCGTTTTCCGGGCTTACCCAACTTGAATGTGTATCCTGATCAAATCCTTGTGCGGCCGATCGCTTAACGGCATCGGCGCCCACTTTTTCCAGGAAGGTATAACTGGCGTGCTGCCCTTCCTTGTAGGGATCATTTCGGGTAGCGTTATAGCAACAAATGAGAGACCATCTGGAATGCTCGGAACGATTCTGGTCCGAGCGATGTAAGATATTACAATCGAAGAACATAGCATCACCCGGATCCATTTCGCAATGCACCAGGGGGAACCTTTCTTTGGCTGCGTTCACCCGCTCCATATCGGCCCCGGCCTGGTCCCCTGTAAGCGCGTGGTCTACCCTGCCCATGGTATGGGAACCCTTGAGCACCTGCAGACAGCCGTTTTCTTTTGTAGCTTTGTCCACTGCAATGGTCACACTTGTCAACAGGGGTTCTAACAGGCCAAAATTGTACCAGTAGCCGTAATCCTGGTGCCAGGTCCATGCCCCTCCTACTTTCGCGTCTTTCAGGATCATTTTGGAATGGTAGTGGTATACTTCGCCTTCGAGCAGGGCTACGGCCACATTTACGATACGCTCGCTCCTGGCGAACATTCCATAGATATTGTTCCCCGGATGGTTCCAGATTGAAAGTCGTACCGTTCCCCCTTCCCCGTCGGCCCGGCCGTGGGAGCGGCGGTCCAGTTCGCGGTCGGCCATTGCGGCCTTTTTCAACAGGCCTATTTCTTCGGTATCAAACAGATTTTTAAGCAATAAAAAGCCGTCTTTTTTATAGGTTTCGATTTGAACAGTGCTAAGCATTTTTGTTTTTAATTTAGGGTTAAAGCTTTAAACAGGCTTCATTAAAAATACAAAATAAAACCTAAGAATTCCCTTTCTTCCATAAAGCTACTCGGTACCCACATCTTTTTTGCACTCTATTCTAAATAGTATTGCAGACGGCTCCTTCAATGTCTAAGAGAAGGTGGATCGCCCCGAAGGGTTGAGATGGACGGTTGAAAGGTCATATTTATATAAGTATACCATATGGAGCGCGGTCGAAATTCTCTGCCTGAAATCCGTTAGCAGTTTTTAGTAGAAACCTGAAACCAAAGGCAGGGGCCTAAAATACATCTTTAGACACCCTTGATGCAACCTGCGCTTTTGAGTTCGTTATAGCCAACTTATTGGAATGTGATACTGCCTGAAACTAAAAGGATAGAATCCCTTTTTAATGCAGGGTTTTTAGCGATGCCCATAACTAAAAAGAGCCCCGTCTTACGATCGGGACTCTTTTACGAGAACACTATATGAAAATGAAAAAATTAACTATCTGAATTACTATGGTATAAATGTAGTTCACCTTTGTGAGAACTGAAAAGAAATGATGTGAAGGTGCCAAAAGTTGTGGTGAAAACGGCTTGGGAGTGGTAAATCGTTATTTTTTATAGACGATCGCCGTGCCTTCACTGGGCAATGCATCAAAGGCGGTGAGTTCAATGTTGAACTTTTCCCGGTACGCCCTGAAAATAGCTCCGATGTAGTTTTCCGCCTCATTTTCCTCAACAAGATTAATGGTACAGCCCCCGAAACCACCGCCCATCTGCCTGGCCCCCAAGACCTCCGGGATACTCCTGGAAAAATCCACGAGAAAATCAGATTCCGGGCAACTGATCCCGTATAATGCACTGAGTCCGGTATGGCCCTCGTACAGCAGCGCGCCAACTTTCTTTAAATTATTATTTTTCAACGCTTCAGCCATGGCCAGGACGCGGTCATTTTCTTCGATAATAAACCGGCAACGGTTATAGACGATGCTGCTCATACCGGCTTTGGAGCCTGCGAGCATTTTTATACTTGCATCCCGAAGTGTCTGCAAGGCCGGATCTTTCTTTTGTAGTACCGCCACCCCTTCTTCGCATTCTTTCCTTCGCGTGTTGTACTCACTGCTGGCCAGGTTGTGGCTCACATGGGTGTTCAACAACAGAATTTTATAAGGGTGGATAGCAATAGGAATATAGGAATGTGCTAAAGTCTTACAGTCGAGCAGTATCACATGCCCTTCCCTGCTCATTACGGAAGCAAACTGGTCCATAATACCGCACTGGGTTCCCACATAACTGTGTTCCGCCTGCTGGGAAAGGGTAACGATCTCTTTTTTGCCGAGTCCCAGATGAAAAAGTTCATTGAGGCCAAATGCCAGCCCGCATTCCATTGCAGCGGAGGAACTCACCCCGGAACCCAACGGTAAATTACTCTCGATGCTGCAATCAAACCCCCTTAACTTATCCGTTCTTTTGGAAATTTCATGGAGCACACCCAGGATGTAGTTTTCCCATTCGGTCTCACTTCTGCTTATTTCGGATAAGTCTGCCTTAAGTCTGGCATCAAAGCCTGCGCTATAAATGTTGCAATCCCTCTCCGTCTCGTTTTTTCTGAAGTTGAAAGTGATCTTCTTATCAATTGCAGTGGGGAGCACATAGCCCATATTGTAATCCGTATGTTCCCCTATCAGGTTGATACGGCCGGGGGATGCAATAATGAGTTCGGGATCAAATGATTCCATAACCAGACAAGCGAAACCTCTTCCCTACGCGGGCGTTTCTAAAATTTACCATTACTCAGTTAAATCAATACAATAGACTAAAAGCCCGGCAATATAGTTTTGCCCGGCTTTTCTGGAACTAACTTAAATAAACTCAAACGTAATTAGAATATCATCTCACCCGCGCCATCCTTTCAAAAGAATGGTATTGGATTGGTTTATACAAAATCGGGGACGGAACACTAGTGTAGCGATTACCGGAAAAACGATAAAATGAATATGCTATGATACTCTATGCTACTTGGCAAATGTATGATAAAAACCCACATATTAAAAAAATTTCACAAAAAATCACTAATGTCCGGTTAAAGACGTAAGACCGCTGCGCTACAAGACATAAAACGTAAAGCCTGATCGTGACCAACCGAAATCATATAGTTGATTTCAGGTACCAAAGGTACGTTCATACTTGTTGGCAATGCATGAAAAGCAAGTCCTTGGATAACAAATATAATGGGAACGCCCAATATACTTGCAGTTTTGGTATTACCGGACAACAATAACAAAAAATATGGAATGGCTAAATAAATGGCATCTCTAAAGTGAATTGCGCTTCAGGAGTTCCATGGGCATGATCACCTGGGTGGCAGACTCCTGTTTAATATGGTCTGCCGCCATTTTGGCCATGTCATTAAAGTCGGTCGAGATCGTGGTGATCCCTCCGAATACGATTTCCTTAACCACATGATCGTCATGGGATAGGATACCTATGTCTTTTCCTATGGCATATTCATTGTTTCGGCAGTCCCGGAGTACATCCCACAAAAAGGTATCGCTTATCAGGAAATACAGTGTTCCCTTTTTCAGGGATCCCGGCTTATACTTTTCCGCTATCCCTGCATTGATTTGATGTTCCTTTATAAAACGGTTGAAGGCACGTTTGAGTTCAAAAGGGGAGTCCGCAGCGCCTTCGATAAATATGAATTTTTTGTATTTTTTGATTTCAGGCAGCAGCTCAACCAATCTGGAATATGTGCTGTCCTCAAATTCCTGGGCGATGAAGGAATAAGCTTCGGGCATAGGCAGATACCTGTCAATGATAAGCAGTTTGCCCGGGGGGACGGTGATGAGGAGGGCGGAGACCTCTGGGTGGGGTATAGGCGCAATAACGTATTTGCCGTACTTTCCCCTGATATTGCAGAAAATGGTCTTGAAAATATCGAGGTTGTTGTGATGGAAGAAAACATCGATCTGAAAGCGTTTTCCCAACTCCTTTCTGAAGGTATTATAGAATTCCTCCTGAAACCTTTGAAAAGCGAACAATAGCAATGCAATTCTGAGGGTAACTTTGGTCTCATCGCTGATAATGAAATAGCCCTTCAATTTTTTGGATTCAACCAGGCCCCTGTCCTTGAGTTCCTCATAAGCTTTTACGATAGTTTTCCGGGCATAACCCACCTCGCTCACCATATTGTTTATGGACGGAAGCTGATCCCCCCTCTGCAGTTCCCCTTCATCTATTGCCTGAATTACACCCTGAACCAACTGCTCGTGCTTCAAAAGATGATGGTTTTCCTTTAACTTTATGATGTTAGCTATCAATGACATATACGGGTATTCACCGGAATCCCTGAAAACAGCCCAACGGAAAGCTGGCTTCATACATGTTTGGGATTTGGTTGGCCGTGTAAATGGCGATAAAGGTACTTTTCAGTATATTCACATCTAATAATTCACCTAACCCCTAAAGTCTGTATTTCTTCTATCAAAACGGTATTCCTTTTCTGTTTGCCGACACTATTAATAATTGAAACGATCTACAGCGGATATACAAAGAATAGGGCTCCGAATTCATAGGGCGAAGTGAAAAATAGTCCAATATTAACTTCCTAAAGATACCACCTTAATATTGTTAAATAAATATATTTTTCCAATTTCTGTTTTTAAATGCTAACTTTATTGATAATTTTGGGGTGGTAGCATAGTGTATCATAGTATATGCTTCCGGGCCGTATCCTGGATTATTTGCCTGCCACCTCTATTTTACAAAACTAACACTAAACTTATCCATTATGAAACAAAACTTTACGAGACCCTATGAAAATCGATTGTTTTGCCTAACACTGATTCTACTCTTATTTTTAGGGATCCAGTCCGGTTTTGCCCAGACAAACGTTTCCGGCACGGTGTCCGATGAAAATGGTCCGCTGCCCGGTGCCAGCGTTGTGGTGAAAGGAACTACGGTTGGAACTACCACGGATTTTGATGGGAATTATACCATTGGTGTCCCGGACGGATCAACCACCTTGGTTTTTTCTTTTATCGGGTATTCCGCCCAGGAGGTTGCGATAGGAGGAAGGACCACCGTCAATGTCACCCTTTCCGAGGATGCTCAGGCGCTAAGCGAGGTGGTCGTAGTGGGTTATGGCACCCAAAGGAAGGCAGACCTTACCGGAGCTGTAGCCTCTATAGGAGCCACTGAGATCGTTACAAAACCCATCACCAGCCCGGACCAGGCGTTGGCTGGTACGCTCACAGGCGTAAACATTACCAACAGGAGTGGTGATCCCGGTGCGCCCATCAGCGTAAATATCAGGGGTATAGGCACCCCCGGTGTAAATGACCCGTTGTGGGTAATAGACGGGGTGCCCATAGTGCAAACCACCAACATCACGGTAAATACGTCATCAACTACGGATTCCAACCCGCTGGCCGGTCTTAATGCCAACGACATAGAATCCATAGATGTATTAAAAGACGCTGCTTCTACAGCCATCTACGGGGCCAGGGCTGCAAATGGCGTTATAATTGTAACCACCAAACGCGGGAAAGCCGGTGCGGCTCAGGTTACCTATGACGGTTATGTATCTGCCGCCAGTGCCCGGGATAGAATAGACGTGCTGAATGTTGAACAGTATATAGATATACAAGGCCAGTTGGGAACTGATGTTTCCGAATTCAGCGGGCAACCTTTTGTAGACTGGCAAGACCTTATCTTTAAAACCGGACTGGTACAAAATCATAATCTTTCCGTAAGCGGGGGCAGTGAAAATGCCACTTATTTTATTTCCGGGGCCTATCTGGACCAGGAGGGTATAGAAAGGCAACAGGCCTTTGAACGCTACTCCTTTAAAGCCAATTCTGACATTAAGGTGGGGAAGAGATTGCGTTTCGGGGAATCGCTTTTAATAAGCCAGACAGACAGGCAGGTGCAGAGTGAACAGGGAATTTATGCGGGCTTTAACTCGGCAAGGAATGCGCCTTATTTTCAACCCTTCGGCGATGGTGCCTTTGGTTATAACGATATTAACCCAGCCACAGTTGGGGATGGTTCGGCAACAAATTACTTATTCAATACGGACGACAGGGTAACAAAAACGACCATACAGAACAGAAAGGTCCTGGGTAACTTCTATGGGGAATTGGAAATCATCGAAGGTTTAAGATTAAGACCCTCCCTGGGGATCGATTACAACGTGGGTGTTGGGGAGTACCTAACAACAGAGGCCGTTCTGAACAATTCAACGGGAACATCCCTCTTGGTCTCTTCGCGCCCTATAGAATTGACCTTAACTTCCGCCGCCACCTTGCAATACGACAAGACCTTCGGGGATGGCGATCACAACATAGGTGCTCTTTTCGGATTTGAGCAGACGAAGTTCCGCTTTGATAAGGTGAGGTTGCAGGGGCGAGACCTTTTCAATATTAATTTTGCCGCCAGTGGTACAACGGTTGCAGGAGCGAATGAAGCAGACCTCTGGACCTTACAGGGCTGGCTCGGGCGTTTAACCTATAACTACCAGGGCAAATATCTGGCCACGTTCAATGTACGGCGTGACGCTACCTCCAGGTTTTCAGAAGCGAACCGGGATCAGGTCTTTCCATCCATTTCCGTAGGGTGGCGGATGACCGATGAAGATTTTTTCCCCGAAACGGATTTTATTGATGATATTAAATTACGTGCCGGTTGGGGGCAATCCGGGAATCAGTTTACAGGGCTTAACTTTGCCTTTTTAAGTTCCATAGACAACAACATACGGTACGTTATTGGAGACAATCAGGAAACTGTGGTGGCACCTGCACCTACCACTTTTGCAAATGAGGATCTGAAATGGGAGACCAGTACCCAATTCGACATCGGGGTGGACGCCAGCTTTTTAAACAACAAGCTTACAATGACGGCGGATTACTACAATAAAACCACCGAAGATGTGCTGCTGGGACTGCCACTTCCTTACGTTTCAGGATTTTTCCTTCCGGCAGATGCGAATGTGGGCGAGATAAAAAACTCGGGGATTGAATTTGCATTTAATTATGGGGATGAAGCGGGGGATTTAAAGTACAGTTTCGGGGGCAATATAACCACCGTAAAAAACGAGGTCATTAATCTGGGGGAGATCACCCAAATAATTACCGGCACCGGGGGCGGATCTACACATAGGACCATTGTGGGTGAGAGTTTGGGGCACTATTTTGGTTACAGGACAGACGGGCTCTACCAGAACGATGCCGAAGTTGCCGCAGCCCTGCCCGATTCCGAAGGAACACCTTCTCCCGGAGATGTCAGGTTTGTGGATGTAAATGGCGACGGACAAATTAATTCCGAGGACAGAACAATTTTAGGGAGCCCGTTCCCTAAATTTTTCTACGGCATGAATTTCAATGCGGAGTATAAAGGCCTGGATTTTTCTGTGAACTTCAGAGGTGTGGGGAACAAGAAAGTGTACAATGCCGCAAGGACAGGGCTGGAAAGTCTTCAGGGAAGTAATAATTTTAGTACCCAGGTATTAAACCGATGGACAGGGGAAGGGACTGCCAATTCGAGCTCCAACCCGAGATTGGCACTTAACGATCCAAATGGGAATAACCGGTATTCAGACCGCTGGATTGAGGATGCGGGGTATCTGAGAATTCAGAATATCTCAGTAGGATATAGCCTTCCTCCAGATCAGCTCAGAAGCTGGACAAATGATTTTGTCTCCAGGATGCGCTTTTATATCGGGGTACAGAATTTAGCCACTTTTACCAAGTACACCGGGTATGATCCGGAAGTTGGCCGTACCCAGAGTTTTCAGAAAGGGGATTTTACCTTAGCCACCGGGGTGGATGGAGGAGCTTCCCCATTACCACGGATTATACAATTGGGCTGGTCGGTGACTTTTAATTAATACAGTATTTAAATATCTTTATAATAAAAATATTATGAAAAATACAAACCTGTTTATCCTGAGTGCCTGTGTCCTCGGTATCTTTTCTTGCAATAACGAATTGGATCTGCAACCTCTGGACCGGTTAACCACTGATACGTTCTATAAGACCAGGGCCGATTTTGACGGTGCCGTGTTCGCCTCGTACTCGTCTATTCAGGACTTCTGGGGGACTAGTACGGAGACTTTGGGAGAGTTCGGCGAGTTTTGGAAGATCACCATGGTTATCACCGATGATGTCGCTGCCGATGCCGTCAATGCGGATGGAATTTCAAGGGATGTAGATAACCTCCAGATAAGATCAAGTGATATACCCTATGCAGCGGTTTACACCCAGATCTATGAAGGCATCTACCGCGCAAACCTGGTACTTCAGAACTTGGATAATGAAAATGAGCTTACGGACGAAGACAAAACAGTCCTTGGCGCCGAGGCTAAATTTCTACGCGGCTGGTTTCATTTTCAGGCTATGAAATTATTCGGTACCCCGCCCCTGGCGCTCGAGATTGTACCGGGCATTAATGACCAGGCAAAGCCCAATGCCACACAAGACGAGCTCTTTGCCGCCATTCTTGCGGATTTTACCGATGCGGCTGCCGGTCTCCCGGAATCATGGGATAGCGGCAATACGGGAAGGGTTACCTCCTGGGCCGCTAAATCCTATATAGGTAAAGTTAACGTGTGGAAAGAAGACTGGGCGGCGGCCATCACGGCTTTTTCCGATGTGGTCACCAACGGGCCCTATGAACTCGTTCCGGATTATGAACAAGTCTTTGCTTATACAAATGAGAACAATTCGGAATCTATTTTTGAAGTGCAGTATGGTGGCCCCTTTTCGGATGATAACCTTTGGGTATTTGATGATACACACTCCGAGGATTTCAAGGCTTCCCAGGGTACGGGCAGAGGTTGGCATTGGGATGCCGCGAATGGCGCTCCGGGAGGTAAGCTAGGTCAGTGGGGGCCAACCCAGGATTTAGTGGATGCATTTGAGCCGGGAGACGTACGGGCGCAAACCATATTTTATCAGGACGGGGATACCTATTTCACCTTTGACGGAACCCGTTATGAATTGCCTTATGTGCCCAACTGGTCATCTACCTCTTTTACACTTAAGAAATACAGAGGATCCATTAATGCCGTTACTGGAAATAGTTCGCCCAATGGGCAGGCGGATTTTAACAATGAACGCTGGTTCCGTTTTGCGGAGTTAAAACTATTATACGCCGAAGCGCTGATAGAGGGCGGTGGTGATCTTACCATCGCAGAACAACAGATAAATGATATAAGGCTGAGGGCAGGCCTTCCGGTATTGGCTGCCGGCGCAGATCTGACGGATGCCATGCGGCAGGAAAAAAGGGTTGAATTGGCCCTGGAGCCCCATCGTTGGTTCGATATCACCCGTTGGGGTATAGGCTCCCAGGTATTCGCAGCGGCGTGGGACGACAAATTTAATGTATTTCCCTTTCCGCTTTCTGAGGTGGATCGTTCCAAAGGACTGTTGATCCAGAATCCAGGGTACTAACAGACCTCCCTGGTAACGGCATAAATCATAATTATTCTATCGTAATTGGTCTTTTTGGACCTGGGGGAATCCAATCTATTTTAAGAGATTGGATTTCTTTTCTTTAGTACTTAGTTATTATATTCGTTCTATGCTCCATATGAATCACAGAAGTTATTTACTGCTCCTTTTTCTATGCGCTCCCATCCTTATGTTTGTATGTTGCAGGGATTTGGGGGACACACTCTTCAAAGAGCGTTCCCCAAAGGATACCGGAGTTGATTTTAGCAACACCCTGGTTTTAGGGGATGACCTTAGCGTGCTGGAATTTGAGTACATGTACAATGGTGCGGGGGTAGCCGTGGCCGACTTCGACCAGGACGGCATGCAGGACCTTTACTTCACAGGGAACATGGTCAGTAACAGGTTGTACCGGAATCTGGGCAATTGGCAATTCGAGGATCTAACCTGTAGTGCCCGGGCGGGATCCTCGCATTGGTCTAACGGTGTTGCGGTGGTTGATATCAATCAGGATGGCTATCCTGATATTTATGTCAGCCGTGGTGGCCCGCGCGGTTCCGAAACACGGGACCGTGCCAATCTTTTATTTATTAATAACGGGATGGAAGATGGTATCCTATCCTTCACAGAGTCGGCGGGGGAATGGGGCTTGGCGGATGACAGCTATTCTGTACAATCAGCATTTTTTGATTATGATGCGGACGGTGACCTGGACATGTATTTGTTGAGCAATGCGCTGGTAGATTTTAACCGAAATACCTCGCGTCCGAAGGATCTTACGGGCAAAGCGCCTTCCGTGGATAAGCTGTTTCGCAACAATGGGGATGAGAAGTTTACGGAGGTTTCCAAGGAAGCCGGGATAGTGATTGAAGGTTTCGGGCTGGGGGTGGAGATCTGCGATATCAATACGGATGGCTGGCCGGATATCTATGTCTCCAATGATTTCCTGACGGATGACCTGCTTTATATCAATCAAAAGGATGGCACGTTCAACAATGAAATCGGCACCTACTTTGAACATCTCACCTTTAACGGAATGGGCAACGATATTGCCGACATCAATAATGACGGCCTCATGGATGTGATAGTCCTGGATATGCTACCCGAGGAAAACGATCGCTGGAAACTGACCATGATGGGCAACAACTACGATGAATTCCAAACAGGGCTCTCTTACGGTTACCAACCACAGTACATTCGCAATACTTTGCAGCTTAACAATGGAAACGGCTCCTTTAGTGAGGTTGGACAAATGGCCGGAATTTCGGCAACAGAATGGAGCTGGAGCGCCTTATTTGCGGATTTCGACCAGGACGGACTAAAGGACCTCTGCGTTACAAACGGCTACAGGCAGGATATTACCAATCTCGATTTTATGGTGTATGGCAACAGGGTGTTGACCATGGGGACCGAAGAAGCCAACAGAAAACAACGGTTGGAAGAACTGAATAAATTACCGGGGATAAAAATTCACAATTACTTTTTTAAAAATAAAGGCGACCTTCAATTTGAAGATATTTCGGAAGAAGCCGGATTCTCTAAACCGACATACTCCAACGGGATGGCATACGCTGATCTGGACAATGACGGGGATCTGGATCTGGTAATGAACAACATTGATGATCCGGCCGGGCTATATGAAAATCAGCGGCCATCCGGGGATAAAAACCGGTATCTCAAAGTTAAATTTAAAGGCGAGAATCCCAACGCTACAGGAATAGGAAGCCAGGTCGACCTGTTTTACGGCGGTAAGATGCAACACCAGTATTTTACGCCTTACCGCGGCTATTTGTCCACCGTAGAAGAGGGATTGCATTTTGGTTTGGGTGAAACAGCAGTGGTGGATAGCGCCCTCGTAACCTGGCCCAATGGCAGGGTACAGTTGATCAAAGGTATAAAAACCGATCAGCAACTAACCCTGGACTATGCCGATGCCTACATAAGGAACGATAGCTTAAGCAAATCTGGACCCGTTCTTTTTCAACGGGCAGATAGCGTAGGGCTCTCTTATGATCATACGGAAGACGAGTTTGTAGATTTTAAAATACAGCCGCTGCTGCCGCACATGCACTCCCGCAATGGCCCGGGTATTGCAGTGGCCGACGTAAACGGCGATGGAAGGGAGGATTGCTATATAAGTGGGGCCGCAGCCCAGGCGGCTGGCTTAATGCTGCAGCTTCCCGATGGAACTTTTCGGAAAACAGATTTTATGGATGAGGCTTTTGAGGATATGGCACCTTTATTTTTTGATGCCGATAATGACGGGGATCAGGATCTGTATGTGGTCAGCGGGGGAAGCAGTTTTCAGGAAGGGCATGAATTATACCAGGACCGGCTCTACGAGAATGACGGATCGGGAAATTTTAAACCGGTTGCTGGCCTGCCCCATTTTAAGGTCAGCGGCTCTGTGGTTACTGCGGCCGATTACGACAAAGACGGATTGCTAGATCTGTTTGTGGGGGGCAGGGTACGGCCTGGGGTATATCCGCTACCCCCGCCAAGTATGCTTTTAAAAAACAGAAGTGCGGGGGGCATCCTTCGCTTTGAAAAGGATACGCAAAAAATTCAATCCGCCTTCAGCGATCTTGGAATGGTAACCGCTGCCTTGTGGACGGATTTCAACAACGATACCTGGCCCGATTTAATAGTTGCGGGAGAATTTATGGCCATTCGCTTTTTTCAAAATAACAAAGGCTCGCTCCGGGAGATCACGGACTCAACCGGCCTGGAACATACACACGGGTGGTGGAACAGCATTGCGGCAGCGGATTTCGACAGAGATGGGGACAGCGATTATGTCCTTGGAAATCTTGGCCTCAACAGCAGGTATAAAGCGAGTTCGGATGAACCTTTGTGTATCTATGCGAAGGATTATGACAAAAACGGGCAGATAGACCCCGTAATGTGCTATTATATCAACGGGGAAAATTATATAGCGCATTCGCGTAACGACCTTATAGAACAGATCAGTGCAATGCGGGTGCGTTTCAGAACATATGCGGATTATGCCAAGGCAACCTTTAAAGAATCCTTTTTGAAGGAGGAACTGGAAGATGCCCTGATCGTGAAAAGTGAAACTTTTGCCAGCAGTTATCTGGAAAACCTGGGCAACGGGAAATTTCAACTGTCAGCCCTGCCCAGAGCAGCTCAGACGGCTCCCATGTATGGCGCGTTGACAGGGGATTACGACAGGGATGGTTATCCTGATATCCTTGCGGCCGGTAATTTTTATAGCGGGGAAGTTTTTTCAGGTCGCTACGATGCCTCTATCGGGTGGTTATTGGAAGGAGATGGAAAAGGCAATTTTCATCCTGTCACAAGCAGGGAAAGCGGATTTTTTACGCAGGGCGATGCCAAGGGGATGGCGAATTTGATCATGCCCGACAAAGAACTCGTCATTACCGCCATAAACAACGGATCTCTGAACGTACAGTCCATTTCAGGAAACGGTGGACGGATCTATATTCCGGAACCGGATGACATAGCTGCGCTGATCAAAGCAAATAACGGCTCCCTTCAAAAAGTTGAATTTTTTTATGGATCCGGTTATTTATCGCAATCAAGTCGGAAACTGTATATCCCGAAAGATGCCCGCTCCGTGATAATCACAAACAGCAAAGGAAAGCAAACCGAAATCCTACCGCTCCCATGAGACTGTCTGTAATCTTTATTTTCATACCGGGGCTTTTGCTTGTATGTTTTTCGTGCAGCGAAAAGAGGACCGCAGGTTTCAGGCTTCTTAAAGCCACGGCTACCGGAATCGATTTTGAAAATACAATCAAAGAAAATGACAGCGTCAATGTATTCGAATTCATGAATATTTATACAGGGGCCGGAGTGGCCGTGGGGGATATCGATAATGATGGATTGACCGACGTGTATTTCAGCGGGAATATGGTTTCGGGCAGGCTTTACTTAAACAAAGGGGATCTCAGCTTCGAAGATATCAGTGAAAGTTCCGGAGTGCTGAATGATCGCTGGGGTACCGGGACCACCATGGTAGACATTAACCAGGACGGTTGGTTGGATATTTATGTGTGCGTTTCCGGAAGCGCTCCGGAGCCCGATCGCGCCAATATGCTCTATGTAAATAACGGCGATATGACCTTTACGGAGCGAGCAGCGGAATACGGCCTTGCGGATACCAGGCAGTCCATGCATGCTGCATTTTTTGACTATGACAAGGACCAGGACCTGGATATGTACCTCTTGGTGAATCCGGCGGCTTATGAATATAAGGTCAATACGAGTCAGGCCAGAGTATTGGATGGAAGCTCGGTGAACAACGACCGCCTATACCGCAACGAAGGCAATGGTAAATTTGTGGACGCCACTCTGGAAACGGGTATTTTGGTTGAAGGATATGGGCTGGGGGTGGGAATTTCGGATATCAACGGGGATAGCTGGCCAGATGTCTATATCTCCAATGATTTTATAGGAAACGATATTTTATATATCAATCAGGGTGACGGTACCTTTAAGGACGAGATCAGCCGCTATATCAACCATACCTCCTATGCGGGTATGGGAAACGATGTAGGGGATATTGACAATAATGGCAAGCCCGATATTATGGTACTCGATATGCGCCCGGAGGATAACGAGAGACAAAAATTAATCATTTCTTCCACCGGTTACGACCGTTTTCAAATGATGTTGCAAGCGGGATACGATCCTCAGTACAGCAGAAATACGCTGCAACTGAACCAGGGGGAGGGGGAGTTCAGTGAAATAGGTTTCCTGGCAGGGGTCAGCAGCACGGACTGGAGCTGGAGTGTATTATTGGGCGATTATGACAATGACGGATTCAAGGATATGTATGTAACCAACGGCTTTCTGAGGGATTTGGGAAATCTGGACTACATCCATTATCAGAATATCTACGACAATCCGCTTGGAGATCCGGAGACAAAAATCGAACAAAAACTCAAGTCCATTCAGGAACTTCCCAGCGCCAGGTTACTTAATTACGCTTACCGGAACAAGGGGGATATGACCTTTGAGAACGTTTCCGAAGCCTGGGGATTGGAGCAGCCCAGTTGCTCTAACGGAGCTGCCTACGCAGACCTGGACAACGACGGGGATCTGGATCTTTTGGTGAACAATGTAAATGACCCAGCCTTCCTGTTAGAAAATTTAAGCAATCTGAACAAGGACAGGAATAGCCTCAGGATTAAACTAAAAGGTAAGAAAGGGAACCTGCAGGGCATAGGAACTACCGTGAAGATCACCTTGGGTTCCGGAAACCAATTTTATGAACATTTTTTAAGCAGGGGTTACGAGTCTGGCATGGATCCGGTAATCCACTTTGGTTTGGGGGCAGCGGAAAAGGTGGATAAAATAGAGGTGAGTTGGCCCGATGACACGTATCAGGTTTTAAAAAATGTAAAAGTCAATCAACTACTGGAAATTGATCAGGCCGATGCCGTAGCTATAAAGGAAATAAAAGAAATTGAAACTGGGCCCCCTTTACTTACGGATATTACCGATTCCCTTGCCATTTCATACAGACACAAGGAGGACGGTATGGTAGATTTTAAACTACAGCCGATACTTCCTCACATGCATTCCCGCGGCGGACCGGGCATAGCGGTGGCGGACATAAATGAGGATGGATTCGAAGATTTTTATATTGGGGGGGCCACAAAGCAGGCAGGTGGGTTGTTTGTTCAAAACAAGGAAGGAGGATTTAATGCCAGGGAATGGATTATGGATCCTGAATATGAAGATATGGGCACCTTATTTTTCGATGCGGATAAGGATGGCGATCAGGACCTGTACGTGGTCAGTGGGGGTGTATTGGCCCCGGCTACCGAATCTGTCTACCAGGACAGACTGTATTTGAACGATGGCGAGGGTAATTTTACGAAATCCCATTCACTTCCCGCAGTCACTGCAAGTGGATCTACGGTTACTGCGGCCGACTTTGACAAAGACGGGGATCTGGATCTTTTTGTAGGGGGAAGGGTTAGCCCGGGCAGCTATCCAATGCCCGCTAAAAGTTACCTGCTGGAGAACCTGGCGGATCAGGATCCCATCAATTTAAAATTTAAGGATATCAGTGATACCATCCCGGGCTGGGAAAAGCTGACCATGGTAAGCGCTGCGATCTGGACGGACTATGATAACGACGGCTGGGTAGATCTGATTGCCTGCGGAGAATTTATGCCCGTGCTGTTTTTTCACAATGCAAAGGGGTCATTGCGGGTAGCTGAAAAAGATTCGGGCCTTGCTCATGCCGAGGGCTGGTGGAACAGTATTGCAGGCGGTGATTTTGACAATGACGGGGACACTGATTATTTATTGGGCAATCTGGGGCTCAACAGCAAATACAAGGCCTCGTCAAAGGAACCTCTGTGTATTTATGCGAAAGATTATGATAAAGACGGAAGAATAGATCCGGTGATGTGCTATTTTACCGAGGGGGAAAATTATCTGGCCCATTCAAGGGATGAGGTCATAAGCCAGATCAGTGCTATGAGAGTACGCTTTCAGACCTACCAGTCCTATGCGGAAACTCCGTTTAAGGAGGCATTTTTACCAGAGGAACTGGCCGATGCCTATGTGGTAAAAAGCCATACCTTTGAAAGTGCCCTTTTGGAGAATTTGGGCAGCGGCAAATTTGAACTGCGATCATTGCCTAAAATTGTGCAAATAGGACCAATTGAAGGTATAGTTATTGAGGATGTGGATGGGGATGGAAACCTGGATGCGCTTCTTACAGGAAATTCATATGCCACCGAGGTCGCTACAGGAAGATATGATGCTATCAAAGGTATTCTCCTAAAAGGTGAAGGAACGGGAAACTTTACCGTACCGCCTTTGAAAGCCAGTGGATTTTTAAATGACTCAGATGGCAGTGGGCTGGCTTTAATGCGAAGTGCAAAGGGAACCTCCTACGTGCTGGCAGCCAATAATGACGGACCCCTGAAAGTTTTTGAAATAAAGGGGAAATCTAAAAAATTAGCGATTGAAGACGCCGCCGAAAGTGGAGTTATTGTATTTAAGGACGGCCGGCGAAGAAAAATAGAATTTTATTACGGCTCCGGCTACCTCTCGCAGGGAACAAGGAGCCTTAATTTGAATGAAGGAATAAAAGAGATACGAAGTACGGATTTTTATGGAAAATCAAAAATGCTTTATGAATATGAAGGTGAGTAGGTGCGGCCTTCTTTTGGTGTGTTTTTTAATTATGCTGGCTTCCTCCTGTGATAAACCGCATAATCAGGAACAACTCGACGCCTATTTTAAGGGGAGTCTTATGAAATACAACAGATTACTGACCGATGTCATTGTTGCCGATATTTTTACACCACCACAGGCAAGTAGAATTTATGCATATACAAATATTTCGGCCTATGAGGCTTCACGATTTACGGACCCTGAAAAGGCTTCACTTTCCGGTCAGATAAATGAATTGGAGCCCCTTTCAATCCCGGACACTACCAAAAAATGTTTCTATCCTTTGGCGGGCCTGATAGCTTTTACTGAAGTGGCCCGGGCTTTGGTCTACGATCAGGAGAGGATTCAGTTGCTTCAAACAGAACTATTGAAAGAGGTTAGGGAAATTGGGATCAAGGAGGAGATCTATGAAAATTCCGTCGCATTCGGCAAAACCATTGGTGAAGAAATTTTGAAGTGGTCTCAAAAGGACGGCTATAACAGGCGCACTGCCCTTCCACGTTACAGCGTTAATGACGATCCGGGCCGCTGGCGGCCCACTCCACCGGATTATCTGGAGGCAATAGAGCCACACTGGCAAACCTTACGCCCTTTTGTTATGGATTCCGCCGGGCAATTTGACCCCGGTTTACCTACCCCATTCGAGACCGATAAGGAATCTAAATTTTATAAGGAGGCCAATGACGTCTACGGAACGGTGTTAGGACTTAGTGAAGAACAAATGGCTATTGCCAAATTCTGGGATTGCAATCCTAATATATCATACACAAAAGGCCATGTCATGTATTTTAAGCAGCAGATATCCCCGGGCGGCCATTGGATCCATATTGCCGCCCAGGTCCTTGAGGAACAGGACCAGCAAATGGACGATGATGCCGCCATACTGGCTCAGGTAAGTATCGCAATCGCCGATGCCTTTATCAGCTGTTGGGACCAGAAATACAAAAGCAGCCTGACCCGCCCGGAAACCTATATCAATAAGTATATTGATCCGGACTGGACGCCAGTTTTACAAACCCCGGCATTCCCCGAACACACTTCGGGCCATAGTGTGGCCTCCACGGCGGCGGCAACTGTGTTGACGGAGCTTTTGGGGGATACGTATGCTTTCATAGATTCCACGGAGGTACCATACGGGCTTCCAAAAAGAAGCTATGGTTCATTTTTGGAGGCTTCTTCGGAGGCGGCCATAAGCAGGTTGTACGGCGGTATTCACTACAGGCCGGCGATTGAAAAGGGAATAGAACAGGGGAGAGCTGTAGGCCGGAACGTACTCGAAAATGTCAGGCTGGATAAATAACTCATTGCAATTGTTCCCTTATTTACGAACCTGCATTTACCAAAATTATCCGTAAATTGAAATGTAATAATCAACCCACACATCCATGTCTCAACTAGCCGCCAAGGTATCCAAACGCCTGTTTTCCCTTGATGTATTTCGTGGTTTAACCATGTTTCTTTTGGTGGCTGAAGCCGCCGGCTTTCATCACAATTTTTCGGAACTTGTAAAGGACAAGAGCTTCTTTTCGTCCCTGGCGGATCAATTGCATCACCATCCCTGGAACGGCCTTCGGTTTTGGGATCTTATACAGCCTTTCTTTATGTTTATCGTCGGGGTTGCCATGCCTTTTTCCTTACGGAAGCGCCTGGCCAGCGGCAGCCGGCGATCGGTTACAAAACATATTTTGAGAAGATGCTTTTTGTTATTTGCCTTTGGGGTATTGTTACATTGCGTATACAGTCATGCCCTGGTTTGGGAGTTGTGGAATGTCCTGGTACAATTGGCTTTTACTATACTCATTGCCTATGCTATTATGAACCTCTCCCATAAGGCACAAATTGCTATTTCTGTAGGGTTGTTAGTCCTGACAGAAGTGCTGTACAGGGTTTATAATCCTTCGGATCCCTTTAATGACGGCGCGAGTTTCGGATCTTTTATGGATATGGTACTTATGGGAAAAATTAACGATGACGGCTGGGTTACAATCAATTTTATTCCCACGGCGGCCCATACGATATGGGGAGTGGTTTGCGGGCAGATCTTACTGTCCGATAGAAAGGCGTCAGAAAAATTAAAGCCTTTTATCATCTGGGGATTTGTAATACTCATTCTTGGTTATGCCATGGATTGGTTGCAAATAACTCCCATAATCAAACGAATTGCGACTACCTCCTTTACGTTGGCCTCCGGAGGTTGGACGATACTTACTCTGGCGCTGTTCTACTGGTGGATTGATGTAAAAGGCAATCATAAAAAATGGTTGCGTATTTTTTCGGTGGTAGGGACCAATTCAATCTTTATTTATCTCCTGGCAGAAACCGTAGGCATACAGTGGTTCCGGGGTTTTGGAAAGATCTTTTCAGAAGGCCTGCTTGCCCCAATTGGTATTCCCCAGGATGTGATCATGGTGATCAACGCACTTTTTGTGCTGTTTATGTTCTGGTACATTACCTATTTGCTCGATCAGAAAAAGGTATATTTTAAGGTGTGATAACCTTGTACAAAATAAAAACCGATGCATGGGGGCATCGGTTTTGTCTAAACCAACTCAAACTTGGACATATGAGAAAAATCTCGTGATAAAATTAAGATAAACCCAGGCTTTATCCGTTAGTAAATGATTATTAGAATATTAAGAAATAAGCACTATTTCTTCAGAAGGCCCAGGGGTTTTATATTGCCATTTTCGGCAGCCGTTTCCAAATTCAGAAGGTGTAATATGCTGGGAGCGATCTGATTGCTGTGCAACTGCTCTTTTTGCTTAACTTCCCCCGTAACGGCAACACCTTTGCCGAAAGCTATCAGCCAAACCTCTCCGGCACCTTTTACCTTATCTCCGTGATCCCGCCAGGTTTCGAGGGCGGTGGTCCCGCGGCCGTGATCCGTGGTTATTATGAACAGGGTATTCCTATAATAAGGATCCTTTTGGGTAAACTGCCATAACTCCTTAATAAGCGCGTCCGTATTATTGGCTGCTTTTAGATACGCCTGGTAATTGCCGTCATGGGCAAAATCGTCTGTTTCCCCATAGGCAATATACACGAGATCCGGATGGGATCTTTTCATATATTCCAGCGCGTAATGATGGGTAAAAGCGTCGAGCCGAACCGAACCCCATGGACTGGGGATCTGAGGTTGAAGCTCATTAAGGAACTTTTCACGGGCTGTCAGTTCACCCCCTTTTGCCAGTGCAAATCCGGCATTTACAGGAACCCCTGAACGTTCTTCATTAATAATATACGGAAACACATCCCAGCTTGCAAAAGCGGCTGCCTTTCCCTTGTACCCGTCCGAGCTGTTTGCGATCTCCAGAAAAGTAGGGTTGGGATTGTTTATTTTGTCATTACTCGTGATCCTTTTATCATCTGCCTTCCCTGTCAGGATTTCATTGTACCCCGGATAGGAGAACCATAACGAATTGGTCAGATCTACCTTGCTTCCCAAAGTCCTGTTCCCATGAAATTGCCCCATAGTTACAGCTTCTTTCCATAAAAAAGGCAGAAGTACCTCCCTTCTTTCGGTCGGACTTTCTCGCCAGAACTGGGTTTTCAGCCACGTTGTGTCGTTTACGTATTCCAAATTGGTTATCAACGCTGCATCGGCACCCGAAAAAAGTTCCTGCCAGCGGAAGCCATCAAGGGTGATCAGTATCACCTTAGGGGAAGTTATTTCCTGAGCTGAGCCGCCGTAAAAGAAGAATAGACAGCAAAGACAGGCCAGTACATTTGTTCTCATCACAATACCGTTTACTTGGTAATCTATAAATTCCCCGGAGGCCCTGCGAGGATATTCGCCCGCCAGAGGCAGGTAAACTTTCAAGAATTTCTTTATTTAATAAGGCTTCTTTTCAAATATAGGGTTTTCAAAAAGATGGTCCCCGATTTTTTAGTATTCTGATTTAAGAAAAAGGACGTACTACTCTGAAATGTCTAAATTTATAATTCATGAGCGGAGGATGAGAGGAGGATGTGGTTTCAAAATGGAAGGAAATCAAAACTAAATGATGGTCAAGGAACTAAACCTAATGAGGATTGCCTTATTTTTTGTACTTCACCTTTATGGGTACGCTTTCTTTGCTCAAGACGGAAATGTTCAAGGGGTCATAATAGATAACAATGGCATTGCCATCTCAGGGGCAACTGTGGTTATTTCGGAGGTGAATAAGGGCACCGTTTCAGATCTGGAGGGCAGGTTTACGCTGGTAAATGTCCCGGTGGGAACCTATTCCCTGTTAGTTACCTATTTAGGCTATTCGGATATTGTAAAAAAGATTGGTACCGCCAACAAACAGACCACCTTCGTTTCTGTTATTTTAACTCCGGCAAGCATCCTGCTGGAAGGCGTGGAAGTAGTGGAAAAAGGCACTACAGGCCAGGTTAGGGCCTTAAATACCCAAAAAACAAATCCTAATATTACAAATGTGGTTTCAACGGATCAAATTGGCAAGTTTCCGGATGCCAATATCGGCGATGCGGTTAAACGTATTTCGGGGATCGCAATTCAGGTAAATCAGGGAGAGGCAAGAGATATTATTATTCGTGGTCTTTCGCCCGAATTAAATTCAGTAACCCTGAACGGAAGCAGGATCCCTTCGGCCGAGGGAGACAACCGGCATATACAATTGGATCTTATTCCTTCCGATATGATACAAACCATAGAGGTTAGTAAAACCCTGACCCCGGATATGGAGGCAGACGCTTTGGGAGGCTCAGTGAACCTCGTTACGCGAACTTCCCCTCAGGGATTCAGGGTTTCCGCCACCCTGGGTTCGGGAATTAATTTTATAAGCGATAAAAGAATATGGAATACTGCCTTTCTTGCCGGGAACAGAACGGAAAACGACAAATTGGGATGGATGATTTCAGCCTCTATTAATGACAATGATTTTGGCTCGGATAACATAGAGGCGCAATGGGCAGATACCTTTGATTATAATACAGGGGCATTGGATCCGGATGGCGAACCTGTCATAGCGGAAGAGGATGTTACTCCCTATCCTAAAATTCTCGAAATACAGCCGCTTTGGATACAGCGCGTGCGCCGAAGTTTTGCTGCTAATTTCGACTATAAACTGAACAATGATCACGTTATTTTTCTTAAAACATTATATAATTGGAGGGATGATAGGGAAAACCGCTTCCTTTTTGAGCAGGAAATTTTGCAAGCCGATGCCATTGAAATCGGCGATTTTACAATAATCGATAAAAACGTAGTCCAGTTTCCAGTGCTGGCAGGCCGCCAGACCAGGGGAGGGATAAATTCTAAGAGAAGCAAAAATGCCAGATTGGAGGATCAGCGAATGCAGAACTATAGTGTTGGGGGCAACCATCTTTTAGGAGGTGCCAAAATAGACTGGCTGACCTCCTTCTCAAAGGCATCCGAGGAAATCAAGGAAGAACGCACTGCCGAGTTTAAGTCGAGCTATGGCATCCTGACAGATATCAGCAATCCAAAATTTCCCAATTTCATACCTGAAAATGCCGGAGACGCGGACGACCTTTCCGGTTTTGAATACGATGAAATTATTGAAGAAAATAAATATACAGAGGAAGAGGATATAAACTTTTTCGCAAATGTGGCCTTTCCTTCCAATTTTTTTCGTAAAAAAAACGGACAGTTCAAATTTGGAATAAGGGGGCGACTGAAATCTAAATTGAGAGAAAATGATTTTAAAGTGTTCGACCTGGAAAACAATTTTCCGACCCTCGCAGATGCCCCTAACCTTGATTATTCCGATCCGGATTATCTGGTGGGTACCCAATATGATGCGGGAAACTTTGCGGATGAACGCTGGCTGGGAAGTTTAAATCTACGGAACGGGGATACGGTGCCCGATGAATTCTTAAAACAGAACTTTACGGTAAGCGAAAATGTATTTGCAGGCTACCTTATGATCAATCAAAAACTATCGAAGAAACTTGGCATATTGACAGGGGTGCGGTTGGAACATACCTTATTTAAGGCTCTGGCCAACGATATTGAGGAAGGTTCCAGTGTTGTGGGCAGGATCAATGCAAGGGAATCGTATAACAATTTTCTCCCCGGAATACATTTTAAATATGAACTGTCTCCTGAAACGATTTTAAGATTTGCCTGGACAAATACCTTGTCCCGCCCTAATTACGTAGACATGGTCCCCACGCGGGATGTCGTATTCAGTGACAGGGAGATTTTTGTGGGTAACTCCAAACTGAGCCCTGCCACTTCCTCTAATTACGATTTTATGGGGGAGCATTATTTTAAATCTGTTGGAATAGTTTCGCTGGGGATCTTTAATAAGAATATAAAAAACTTTATATATACTTTCAGAAGTGAGGCCCTGGACGACAGTTTTGGGGAAGGGACTACGGGTTTTGCTCTTTTTCAGCCATTGAACGGGGAAGAGGCTTCCCTGTTCGGCGTTGAAATCAGCCTTCAACGCCATCTGGACTTCCTACCCGGATTTGCCGGAAACCTGACGCTGGATATCAACTATACCTACCTGAATTCTACCACGGAGGGCGTACGGGACATTAATGGAGTAGATAGGGAAGATCTGAACCTGCCCGATACCCCGCCACATCTTTTTAATGCTTCCCTGGGCTACGAGAGCAAGAATTTTACGGCTCGTTTGTCCGCTAATTTTTCCGATGCGTACCTGAATGAGGTGGGGGGCAGGAGCTTTGAGGATATCTTTTATGGCCGGCAATTTTTACTCGATCTCAGTGCCGGGTATGACATAAATAATAATTTGAGCCTTTATTTTGGATTGAACAATATTACCGATCAACCGTTGCGATTGTATCAGGGAATTTTTGAAAGAACGGCCAAAGCCGAGTTTTATGAAAGGAGGCTGACATTTGGAATAAAATATGATGTTTTTAAAAAGAAAGGGCAAAAAGAAATGCCCTAACTAAGAGCCCTTAAAAAAGTAAGATCACTTTTGAAGTTGGCAGGGAATTAATCCTCATCTTCATCATCTGCCCATTGCTTTAAGATCTTCCCATTTGTATCTATGATAATTTCAAGTTCCTCCCTCCCCTTTTCTATTTCCAATTCGTAGGCGATCCCATCTTTCGTTTCCAGTTTTTCTGCTTCGTCTACTGTATAACCCGGGAATTCCCTGGCCAAAGAACCTAGAACTGCTTTCGGAATATCTTTTTCAGCTATTTCATATTCGGTTTCCACCCAGGTACCCTCCTCCAGGAAAACTGCCGAATACTTTACCCCTTTAAGTTTAAAACCTGCTTCCCATTCAGTTTTCGATTCCCGTTCCCAACTCACGGAAGAGGCGGTGGGAAATTTGTCGGAAAATACCTTTTTAACTGTTTCAGGAACATCCTGAAGGTTAAAAAAGAAGGAGATCAAAGTTATACTTGTTATAAAAATAATTTTCAGCGCCTTCATTTCAAACTTTTTAGGATTAATGCATCAAAAGTAGCTTATAATTCTAAAGATGATTTAAAGGAAATCTAAATAAATCTACCAAGTGCCAGATCCTCAGTTATATTGCTCCCGGCATTATCCTTGTATACAAAAGGGAGTATTTGCAAAAGTTGCAAATGGGTTAACCAAAGTTAATGTACAGCCTTTTTTGTGCCACAGAATACCCTTACCCTTCAACACTCAATTTTCAGTGAATTCGTTTTACGGTAAATGTATGACTCTAACTTATGAAAACACAAAGGCAACCCTAAGAGGAATCAACCTACGGATAGGAACCTTTGATTGGAGCATTTAAGGGCAGATTCTAAGTTATTTTTTATACTTTGTAGGGATAAATTTTTAAATTGATTGTGATGCGACAATTTTATAAAAACATTCTGATCCTGGCTGTGATCTTGGGATATGCAAATTTGGTTTCCGCTCAGGAAACTAAGACTGGGGGTGATAACGGATGGATGTCCCTGTTCAATGGAAAGAGCCTGGACGGCTGGAAGGTTGGGGAGAATGCGTCTACCTTTTCGGTAGAGGATGGCACCATTAAAGTTGCCGGTCCCAGGGCGCATTTATTCTATGCGGGCGATGTTGAAAACCACAATTTTCAGAATTTTGAGTTTAAGGCAAGCGTAATGACCAAACCGGGCGCGAATTCGGGCATTTATATCCATACGCAGTATCAGGAGGATGGTTGGCCTATGCAGGGTTACGAGGTGCAGGTAAATAATTCACAGGAAGACTGGAAACGGACCGGCAGCTTGTACGGCATAGTGGACATCAGGGAGAATTATGCCAAAGACAATGAATGGTACACGGAATATATTAAAGTGGAAGGCAAAAGGATCATTATCAGGATAAATGATACGGTTGTTGTGGACTATACGCAACCGGAGCATCCCAAGCGTGAAGGAGGCGAAGTGAACCGGGTGTTGAAAGGAGGCACTTTTGCACTGCAAGGTCATGACCCCGGTAGCGTTGTGTATTATAAGGACATAATGGTCCGACCCTTGGCGGAATGAGTTGTCATCGACAAAACACGATCTGATAAGCATTCGGGAAGGGCCTCAGGCCTGTGGGTTATTTGTGATTGTCCAACCGGGATTCATTCTGTGTTGTAATCGTTTCGTTTCATAGTGGTGAGGATGCAACGGCACGTCTCATAAGTCATTAATTTCGATTAACTCTACAGTTTCAACCAGTTCGTTATCCTCAAATTTTTCTTCCTTTATAAAACCAATTCCCGGGGCATAATACTTGTTCTCAAACACCTTGGGTTCGAAAGGGTTAATATCCCTGGTCACCACGCAATCGGTGAAGGTTCCCAGACCAATGCTAACGGTTTCCCCCACGGCTATAACTTCGGCCCGATCCTCAGCTATTCCAACCGCATACTCCTGATAATATTCCATGCCGACCATGGGATTGGCCGGAAACCAATATCCAGGCAAAGCGCCGTCTACCCCGGATTCAAAGGAACCATCATTATCGGAAAAGTTACCTTCTTCGTCATAATTTTTAACAAATTCCCCGAAATACCACAGGTTACCCTCATCATCCTGGGCGATCCAGTCATCGGTATCCTCTATAAGTATATCATCTATTCGCACCACGTCCTGCTGTATGATACAGGTAACCCCCATAACCACTTTGGTAGATGTACGGCGTTCTATGCGAATTTCCTCTTCCGGGGGGGCACCAAGTTCCCCGCCCTGATAGATATAACTTTTACCGGTCGGAGGGCCGTAGTATGGATTGGTAATTACAGTGGGTTGGGAAAATGTGGCTTCCCCTACTTTGGGTAAGTTATCGGGCAGGGCATCGGGGTTACTGCTATTCTCATCCTTGGAACATCCTTGCAGGAACACGGTGAACGACAAAAGATAGACAAATAAGTTTTTCATGATTTTAGTATTTTAGGTTTAACGGTACATGTAGCTATTCCTTTGGATATCTTAGGATCTGGGTGAAATGCTCTTCCGGATATAGACAATACAATATATGTGAGGATCAGATCTTAAATGAACTTTTTAGTCCCGCGGTTTTTATAATTATTACCTTTCTAAACCGCAGTGAAAAAACACGGACGACGATCATTAAAAACACACCTTGCGAAATTTAAATTAGGAATGAAATCTTAAGGAATTCTAAAGCCTTTCCATTAAGGGTTATTTGGATATAAAAACTGTGTTTATCAAAACTATTTAGTCTACCGGTGTCATTCCGTCTCTACTATGTCTGTATAGGGCATCTCTAAAAACCCTACTTTGGTTGCCAACTTGTTCTTTTTCCCAGCTACTTCGTTACCAAAATACTCATTTAGCCCTGCTAAACTCCGCTTTTGGTGCCTTGTATCCGAAAAAAATTCCTGCGCTATCATTCCA
>JBGTNL010000096.1:0-33325 GCA_041743085.1 Flavobacteriaceae bacterium | reverse complement strand
GTTAGTTGAAACCCTGCCTAAAGGCGGCAGGCAGGTATGCGCTTTAGTGCAAGACTTTCGGTTTCTAAGAACATTTTGGCCATAATAGTTACTGGGTTATTGATTATTAAGTTATTAAGGCGTTCCGACTAAATAACGAACAACTTGGTAACCCGATAACCGTTGGCAATTCCATTGCTTTTCAAAACCTCCGCCATAGGACGGACAGGCATGGATTTTGAATCCATAGTGGTTTAGTTTATCGCTCTCGTGTTATCCTCCTTTATTAGTGAAACCCCATTTTAATAATCTCGCTTTTTAGCGGGAGCGGTTAAAATGGATGGTTGAACTAACCCCGCTTTTTCAGCGGGGTCTAGGTTTAATACCTCGACCCTTGGGTCGATTCCTTCTATTGGGTCCAGGGCTTGCCCTGGGGTTTAATGCCATTTATGTAAAATGCTTTTTTTCAATTTCAGAGAAGGTGTCAAGTATGATCTTTATGCCCTTCTCGGCAAACTTGGGGTATACGGTTTCAAAGGTTTCATTGTCTTCAAATCGGATAGGCTCCTGGCATAGTATAGTACCCTCATCAATCTGGTCGTCAATAATATGGGTGGTTATGCCCGAAATTTTTACACCATAGGCCAATGCTTCCTGGATGGCCGTGGTGGTTGCAAGAAAGCTTGGGAACAGGGAAGGATGTATATTGACGATCCTATCGGGAAAAGCAGCCAGGAACTCCTGCCTGATAATATATTTATAGCTTAATAAAAAAATATAATCTATAGCTCTGTTGCGCAATTCCTGTATGATGACACGCTGGTAGGCTTCGGCGGTTTCATGGTCTTTGCGTTGTATCCGTAAGACCTCTATCCCAATTTTCTCAGCAGCTTCGGCCGCACCACAAGGTTTTGACTGGTATAGTAATAAGCGGATGGTTGACCTCTTCAAGAGACCTTTTTCAAAGGCTTCAATGGTATCCCTGGCATTTCTTCCCCATCCCGTAACCAGGATCGCCCATTTAAGTTCTTTTTCGGTACTCATCCAAGCTAAGCATTAGAGATTGTGGATCTATGGCAACATCTTTTGAACTGATCACATTTTTTACGGTTTGATAAAAGATCTTGGCGTCTAGTGAAAAAGACATTTTTTCAATGTATTCCAGATCCTTTGCAAGACGCTCGTCCCAGTTCAGATGATTTCTCCCGGACACCTGCGCCAGCCCTGTAATTCCTGGCAATACCGCATGCCTTCTCCGCTCTTCTTCTGAATAATAAGGCAAATAGCGAAGTAATAAGGGTCTTGGCCCAATGAGGCTCATATCCCCTTTTAAGATGTTCAGGAGTTGAGGAATCTCATCAAGGGATGCCTTCCTGACAAATTTACCGACGGCGGTTAACCTGGCCCTGTCCGCTAACAGCTTGCCTTCGGCATCTTTTGCATCGGTCATGGTCTTAAATTTTAGGATACTAAAGATGCGTTCGTTTTTTCCCGGCCTCTTTTGCAAAAAGAACACTTTACCATTGTTGGCAATAAATAACAGAATTGCCACTATAACGAAAAGGGGGCTTAAGACTGCGAGCAATCCAAAGGAAATTAAGATATCCAGAATTCGTTTTATAAACAATTTGTACATTCTTATTGGGGCATTGGTAATGACAAAGTAACTACTTATTTTCGCTCACCCCATATTTTATGGACAAATGACCTGTTTTTATTGATTATTGTCTCAAAAACGCTATAATATGCATTTGTTTCACAGGGCTATGAAGCTGAAACCGATTTTTTTCCCCGGTTATTCATCGAGTGTTCTATATTCTTTCAACAATTCTTCCCAGATAAAGCGTCGTTCAAATCTTTGGCGGATCATGGGCCTTGCATTAGCAGCCAATTCCTGAAGTTTTCTTTTATCAAGCAATAATTCCTCCATCCGCTCTCTAAGCGCTGATTCGGACTTGGGAGGAACTATAAATCCGTTCTGACCGTTAGCAACTATCTCATTACAACCATTAATGTCTGACACAATGCCGGGCAGTCCCATTGATCCCGCTTCCAAGACCACGTTCGGGAAGCCCTCCCTGTAGCTGGGAAACGTCAGGAGGTCTGATAATGCAAGGTAGGGGCGTACCTCGCTTTGACTGCCTGTAGTGATGATAGCTTTGTTGGTTTCAATAATCTTATTGGTTTTATCATCCAGCGGATCAAGATCCTTTTCATACATGCCTACCAGAAGCAATTTAATATGTGAATATTTCTTTGAGAGTTCCTTGAAAGCCCCGACCAGTTCTGTAATGCCCTTGTCTTTTACGAGCCTGCCTACGAAAATATACACAAAATCGTCCTTATGAATACCAAGAGAATTCCTGAATTCATTTACTTCATTTTCATTGTAGAGGGAAGGATCAAAATATGAGGTATCAATCCCATTGGAACTACCCTTACCGATCACCTTTAATTTTTTTGTAGAAGTATATTTATTTTCATGGATTACCTGCTGCAAACCAAAGGAGTTTGGATAGATTTTTGTTGCACAGGCGTAGGTTACTTTTTCTACTGCATCCAGTACAATTCTTTTGAAGCCCGTAGCCTCCATAAGCGGGAGTCCGGCAATGGTGTGCAGTCGGTGAGGGACCCCCGCCAGATAGGCGGCCAGCATACCAAGGGTTCCAGCTTTAGGAGTGTGCGTATGGACGATAAAGGGTTTTTCTCTTTTAAAGATTCGGTACAGTTTCCATGCGGCGCTTAAATCCTTGAGCAGTGTTATTTTACGGGTCATTTCAACGGGAATAACCCGTATGCCTTCCTGATCGCCAACTTTTTTCAGATGGCCATCGGCATCGGAGGATATGCCCAGCATCTCGTAATATTGAGACATATAGCGTAGTTGACCGGTAAGAAGGCCTCCCAGGGAATAGGGCACTGTGGTTATTCTGATAAGTTTTCTCATACTGACCGGAAATTTAAGTGAGGTGTTAAAAAAGGTGTATTAGGACTAAACTGCGGGTAATTGAAGCAATTGCCCCAACTTTGAATCCCAAATCTCCGGTATAAATTTACCCGCTCCCGATTCGGGATGAAATGTTATTTCTCCAAAATAAACTTTTCCCCCAATGTTGTAAAAATCCACTCGTACAAAAATAAAATCCCGGGCAATTTTTTCAGCCAGAGATATCATTTTATCCAAAGATGTTGGCCTTGGATAGTCAGGGCCCTGTTCATAAATATATTTGAAGTCCAGTAAATTCCATTGAGTGTCATACATATTTCGTTTATGGGCTGTTTCCCTGTCCAGATCAAGCTGAATTAATTTTACCCTGCCGTTAAAGCAAAAGAGCTTAAAATCCGGTGGGATGTTACCATTGACATCCGAAAGAAGTTTTTCGGCAATCAGGCAGGGTTTAATATTTTTATATTGCCATTCGCCCAGACCATAATAGTAATTATTTTTTAGTTTATTTCTGAATTCTCTTCGTGCTTTGACCCAGTTGATCTTTGATTTATTTCGAACTATAAGGCCACCGGAGCTGTCGTGATTCGTTTTAATTATAAAAGGATAATCAGGGAAATTTTCCGGGACTAAGTCACTAACATCTTCCGTTTGCAAGACCAGAGGGATAAGATATTCTTCACCTAATTTATTTTTCACATATGATCTCACGGCATATTTATCAGCACATTGGGTGTGCAGAGGTGTTCTGTCGGTTAATTTTAACCATTGTATTTTTTCATTAAAAGTTTTGGGGGATTCCAAATTAAGTCGATATCCCAATCTTCTTTTAAATGTTCTTTTGGCCAGCTCTTTTTCCGGGAGCAAGTAATCCCGAAAGTAAATGTATGGCCGTAAAAGGATAGATCCCAGCCAGGTTTGTCTATATAGGTATTTAAAGAAATCTCTCATTTACTGAATTTATCGGGCCAATGAATCTTCGGTTTAAGAACAAAATAACTTCTGTTCAATTTGGATATAAATCGATTTTAATGGTACTTCAGGGCCGGGCGGGTATTCGAATTGTACAAAATATAAGCCTTTCCGGTCACTGGTGATTTAAAATTTATTGATTTTGGTAGGTGTTATAATACCACTTCTGGAAACAATAATATGTCCAAACCTTAAAGGTATTATCTTCTTTGCCCGACAGGTGATTCAAGACTAATTCCCTAACCGCTTCCTCATTAAAAATGTCCTGTTTAACCAGCTTTTGCCTTTCAATATAGCTTTCCAGTTCCTGTCGAATGGAGGATTTTAACCAATCTCCTACCGGTGCTCCAAACCCACCTTTACTCTTATCTAAAAAATCCTTTGGAAATTGATCCCTGAAAGCTTCTTTCAGAATGTACTTTTTATTCCATCCCTTCATTAATAAGTTCTCCGGCAAAGAGTTGGTATATTCCCATATTTTCTTATTCAGGAAGGGTGCCCTGCACTCAAGGGAATTCAGCATACTTGTCCTGTCCACTTTTACCAGCATATCACCCTCAAGGCTAATATGTTTATCAATAATCCTGAAGTCGGTTAAGCTTGTAGGGTTTGCAATTCCTGTCTTTTCCTTATATTCTTCAAAAATGGCAATGTCCAGTTCGCCGGGCAACAAATATTGGTGTAGGCTATTTTTTGTAAATCCCAACGAAATAATGTCCCAATAATATTGATGCTCATAGTCAACTGAATTCAGCAGCCTGTTGGTTTTAAATCGAAACCCCCTATTATCGTGAGAATATTTTAATAATGGTGAAGAAAGGCGCAATACCAGTTCGTGCATTTTTTTGGGAACGATTTTGGAATACCTTTCATTTAATTTTCCCATGTAGTATTTATTATACCCCCCGAAAACTTCATCACCCCCATCTCCGGTAAGCGCAACTTTTACATATTGGCGCGTTTTATTGGATACCAGAAAAGTTGGAAGACTGGAGGAATCTGCAAAAGGTTCATCAAAATTCAGAAGAATTTCGTCCACATTCTCTTTCAAGTCCTTTTCCCCTATTATAAATTCGTGATGATTGCTACCGATGACTTTAGCCGCCGTCCTGGATTTTTCTGATTCGTCATAAGCCTTTTTTTCAAATCCGATGGAGAAGGTATCAATTGGCGAGGATTTGGCCTGTGCCAGGCATAAGGACACAATTGAGGAGTCAACACCTCCAGAAAGAAATGTACCGAGAGGAACATCCGAAACGGACCGGCTCAAAACACTTTCATACATTAAATCCTTTACCTCGGATTTAGCCTTGTCCAGGGCCTTTTTTTCCTTTTCATACACGCTTTTTTCCGCTTCTATAGGGAATATTGAAAACTGATGCGTATTAAGGTCATAGGTTATATAATGATTGGCCCTTAATTTATGGATGCCTTCATATATGGTATGTGGGGCGGGGATGTAGGTGAGTCTGAAAAATAAATTCAGTCCTTTTCTGCTTATTTCGGGCTTTTGGGGCAGTTTTTTAAATATTGATTTTAGTTCAGAGCCCCATATAAATTCATTATTCAACTCCGTATAATACAGCGGTTTCTCACCAAAAAAATCCCTCGCAATAAAAACCTTATTTTTTCTTTTGTCATAAATACTAAAGGCGAACATGCCATCTAGTTTCTTAAAGGATCCTTCTCCCTCGTTTTCATATAACTTCAGGATGACCTCAGTATCACTCGTAGTATTAAATGTGATGCTTTTTTTCTCCAGTTCTTTTTTTAGTGTTAGGTAATTGTATATTTCACCATTGTAGACGATTACCAATTGTTTGTCTTCGGAAAAAATAGGCTGGTCCCCGGAATGCAGGTCGATTATTGAAAGACGTCTCATTCCCATGGCCAGGCTGAAGTTATCGCCTGTTTGTGTAAATATACCATCATCATCGGGACCCCGGTGAAAAATAAGGGTGTTCATGACATTGATATCTGAAACCAAATCAGGTTCAACGGTTTTCGCTCTGTTTATAAATCCGTTAATTCCACACATAAAACTGATTTAAGACGTGATAAATTTTTTAAATTGCTTATACACGGTATTTAATTCAAATTCATTGGCTTTCGTCAATGCTGAGTTGCCATATTTCTCCCTTTCTAACGGATTTTCTTTAAAATGGGCCAGTCCCTTAGACAAACCAACATGGTCGTCATTATTAATTAGTAATCCGTATTTGCCTTTAAAAAAACTGCCTTGTTCAATATATATAGTGTCCTGGGAACCATTTAAAAGTTCCAAAGGCCCTGAAAGGCAATTTGTGGAAATACATGGCAGGCCTACCGCCATTGCCTCCAACAAGGCATTCGGAAATCCTTCTGTATTTGAAGACAGTACAAAACATTGATAATTCACCAATTCGTTGTAGATGTCATTGACGGTTCCTCTTAAATTTATTTTGTTTTCGAGGTTCCTTTGTAAAATCACCTTATTCAGTTCACCCTCTAAATGGCCATCGCCGTATATATCTAATTGGTATCCTTCGCTAAGTGCTGCCAGGGCGCGGATTATCATTGTCTGGTTTTTCCGCTCATTCAGGGTGCCAACGTTAACAATTTTAAAATTGTTCTCAGTATTGAGCAGTAATGTCCCTGAAACTTTGATTTTCGGTATTTCAATTGGATTATAAATTACGTCCATGGGAATTTTGATATGGAAATTATCAGCAAGGTCCTTATTTATATACACTGAATTGGAAAACAATTTGTCATTTCTATTATATAGTATAGGATAAAAAATCTTCGAAATATAATATGATATCTTGCTGGTAGTATTATCTGTGGGGTAGCCTCTTTCACTGACAATTGTTTTTAGTTTTGGATATTTTACACTTGCAAGGCTATTGATAAAATTGGGTAAAGCCAAAAATGAAATGGCGATCTCGATTTCCTGATTTTTCAAAATCCGAAAATATCTTTTTGCACATTTTATTGCCTCCGAAAGCTTTCCAATAAAGTTACTATTACTTTGAATTAATTTCTTGGATAGAATAATAGTCTTTACTTCTACCGGAATTTCGAAGTGAATTTTGTCGTACATAAGAATGAGATTCACATCAAAATCATCTACCAACTTTTTAAGCAATAAACTAATAACTCTCTCTGCCCCGCCGCTTGTGAGACTGGTGACCAAGATGCTTATTTTTTTTCGATCTGTTTCCAAGGCGTATCAATTTTTTAAGCTTGTACCATCGATAAGTTTTAAAAAGAGTTGCTCGTATTTGGTCAGAATTATTGACGGGCTAAACCTCTCCATGACGGATCTCCTGATCTCTTCCGGATCCATACGTTCTTCATTGTAGATTTTTCGAATATAATCCAAATACTCTTCCTCTGAATGGGCGATATAGCCATTGGTTCCCGGGACAATGATCTCCTGGGTTCCCCCGGGGGCATAAAAGGCTATTACCGGAGTTCCCACGGCACAACTTTCCAATAAGGCATTGGGGAAGCCTTCCGAGTAAGATCCCTGTAAGAAAATGTCGCTCATCTGCAAATAGTGCTGTACATTTTCGGTAAAGGGTATGTGTTCTAAGCGGTCAGAGATCCCAAGCTCCTTTGCTGTATTGAGGATTTCCTGTAATTCCTGCCCGGTGCCGATCAGGGTGTACGAGAAAGGAATTTCTAATTTCCCTAGCAATTTAATAATTCGTATCTGTCCCTTGATTTTGATTAACCGCCCGATGGTAATCAATTTTAGTACTTTTTTTCGTTGATGTCCTTCCTTTAGAGTAAACTGAGTGGTTATAGGGTTATTGATAACTATAAGTTTTTCTTCCGGAAAGTCATAATATTCCATAAGATCTTTTTTCATATCCAGCGATTGGCACACTATGGCATCCAGGAATATTTTTTGCGGCTTATCCAAATGTAAAAATCCTTTTTTGGGAGGCTTATATACAAAAGATGTGGATCGTATCATGGTTTCCCGCCCAAGAAATTTGGTTTTAGGAAAGAAAAGCGAAAAAACGGCCATAATGGTATTAACATGCCCCATGGCACTGAAAACCAGATGGGATTTATGTGTAAGCAAATATTTAAATAAATGAGGGATGGCGGACCGTACCCGGGTTTTATTGAGAAATATAGTGTTAATACCCCTCACTTTGTAAACAGCATCATTTTTATGTCCAACAACTACTAAGGTGGCAGAAAACCTATCCCTATCTATTCCCTGTGCAACGAAAGACATGATCCGTTCTGCGCCCCCTGCGGCCAGAGATGGAATAATAAAAGAAATATGATATTTTGAATTCGGTTTTTTTTTCTTCAACTTCATGATGCTTGGAATGCCCTCATATTTTATTTAGGAGGGATGCATTTTTTAGGCTAAAATTTTGTTATTATTTTTTCGTTATGCTTTCAATAAGTTCAATATCCCATTCTACAAACGAATGAGAAGGTATTTTATTTGAGTTAAGGTTAAATACCAAAATTGGGGCCAAAGATAACAAAAGTTAAAAGCATTTAATCTCAGTTATCAATAATGATTTATCATACCTAACAGTTAAATAATTAGTCAGTACTTAGGCTAAGAGGATGGCGATTTTTCCAGTGGCCTGTTGGAGGAACTACGAACATCTTGACTATAAAAATTTTGCTGATAATAAGGGGACAACCATCATCTGTAACAGTCTAATGATCCGTATGTGTAAGAGCTAATTTAAAATTTGGAAAAACAAAAACACAGTTATATTATTATGTATACTTGCCAGTTCTTAAATAGGTTCTTTATGTTCAGGTATAATCTTAAAGATGCGCGTATTTTAAAATATCGATAGCCGCTAATATTGATTCAGGACTGAATCTGCGGAAATGTGGCAAAAATAATTAGGAAATGTATTATGGCTCAATTCTTACGAAAAATAGATTCTTATTTCAAAAATTCAGGGAAATCGATAAGAAGTAGATATTATAATTACACGCTAAAAAAAAAGGTTAGCAATCTTTTAAAGAATTTAAATGGCCGGGAATTAACGCCCGGGGAGAAGATTGAAACAGATGCGTTCTATAAGGGATATGGAATTAAAAATGTGAATACCTCCTGGCACCGGTATTATGCTGCTGCTAATGGTAAATTTTATCCGGATTACGTTCCGGAAAACCTCTTCTATCTCAATCTGGAACAAAAATTAAACAAATATGAATTTGCGGTGCCATTAAGTGACAAAAATGTTTTGGACAAGTTGTTTCCTTCAATTAAGCAACCGGAAGCTATAGTCAAGAATATAAATGGATTTTTGTATTCCCAGGGGAAATTGATCGACGGGGATAAGGCCGTTGAATTATGCAATCAGTCTTGTAAAATGATCATAAAACCAACTGTGGATACCTGGGGGGGTAATAAAATTGTTCTGTTTTCCTGTGAGAACGGTATAACTACATATAAGGATAAAACCATAGGGGAACTTATTGATGATTATAAGGAAAACTATATCATCCAAAAGGTGGTACAACAACATCCGGATATGAGCAGGCTTAATAGCTCCTCCCTAAATACGTTCAGGGTAATGACCTATCTTAAAGGCAAAGATGCAACTATATTATCTATAGTGGTAAGAGTTGGGAGTCCCGGTTCTCCTACCGATAACATCTCTTCAGGAGGGATATCTTGTGGGGTGAGCGATGGCGGCCAAATGAACGAACAGGGTTTTCTATTATCGGGGAAAAGAATTGATGAGACATCCGAAGGAGTGAAGTTTAAGGATATTAGCTTTTCATTTATGGACAAGATAAATGAGGCGGCTCTCAAACTACACGTAAACGCCCCTTATTTTAAGCTAGTCTCCTGGGATTTAGCGGTTGACCAGTTGGGTGAAGTTGTATTTATCGAATACAATATCATGGGCCAGGGAATTAATCTGCATCAATTAAATAACGGTCCGGTACTCTCCGAGCTATTGGAAGAACTAAGGTAGTGCAGCCGATAAGAAAATTTTAATTCGACATGCTATTTCTTGAACGAACTTGCCATTCTGGAATCTTCAGTCCGCATATCTCTTGTTTTTAATATCATAAGCGCACGAACAGCTAGAGATTATTAGGAAGGTGGGCCTGGATCGAGATTTGCACGTATGAGATTTTATATTCCTACTGGTAGATTTTTTTAACTAATTTCTTACTAATTAATCCACTGGCTAAACAATAGAAAACAGTAATTTTAGACGTTTCACTTAATTGCCACTCCATATAAAGATGGAATAAGATAAAAGGCGATTTTTTTAGTGTACTTTTTAGGGAAGAGGCCTATAATTTTTTCAACCAAAGCAAAATAGCCATAAGGCAACCTAAAATCGATACCCTTCCCACGCCATCTGGTGTGCAATCCCGAATAGTTTAAGTCATTCAACATTGGTTTTAATTCGGTATATGTCCACTCCTTTAGATGAAAACACTCCGGTTCATCGCAAAAATATGCAGACACATCAAAAGGACCCGACAGGCCATGAGGCGTCATAAATATATATTTGCCTCCCGGTTTAAGAATACGATGTACTATTTCTAAATGCAATTTTGTGTCATCGGGATGAAAATGCTCAAGCAATTGATTACTAAATAAAATATCAATGGAGTTGCTCTCAATTTTATCCAGATTATAGCCATCATACACAATTAGTTCGAAATTATCAGGAACATCATCGGTTGGATTGCGCTGGTCTGAAATATCTACCCCGTATACCTTTTTAACGTGCCTTGCGACCTCATAAGCAAATCGGCAGTCACCTGGAGCAAATTCCAGGAAGACAGAGGATTTATCTATGTGGTTCTTAATCATCGCAAATTTGCTTTTATTTGCGCCAGCCGTTAATTCTTCAGAATTTCTTCTTGTAAGTCTTGGGTGATCCGGAACCTTGCTAAATAATTCATCGTACATCGTGGCAAATATGACCTTTCTCTCGTCTCGTGTAGATTTCTTTAGTTTATCGGCAATTGCCTTCTCCACTTGATAATGGTTTAGAACTTGCTCATAACTCCGGCTACGGGGTAATGGTTTTTTTAATTTCATTGTAATTCTCCTTAAATGCTATAATTAAATTTACGAAAATCTATGCTATTATACCGATTTAATTCGCTTTGTAATAAGCAACTTTGTACTCCTGATGGACCAAATAAACGCCTATATACAGAAATTAAAATAATTATGGTCTTGAGAGCACTATCGTTTACTTCTTGATTGATATTTGTCAATGAATTTACAGGAAATACCAAGAAATCATATAATCCCCTAAGCTAATTTAAATATTCTTGAAAGCTAGTTATTAAACTAAAGTTGGGCTTACATTGCCGTAAGGAGCTTCTAGAAATATTTATTTCGCTTTGTTAAGGCATCAATAACAGTTATTTTATGATCGGTATTAAGTGTATGAGTGGAGATCAGATCTCTTTCCCAATTAGGATGGATAGATTGTACCTGTCTTTCTTCGTATTCCAATTTCGTAAGCTTTAGGATCTCTCTTATCTGCATCCCGTAGCCGTAATGGACTGAACAATTCTGGGAGGGCCTGTAAACGCGTCCCCTATAAATAAATACGTTTCTAGCAGAACGAGCGTACTTTACGTCCGATATTATAGGATTAAGGGGATGTGGAATCCATGTTCCGTTTAATAGCGTGTCTGAATAAAAAAGGAACAGTTCATCACTTATGGGTGCACCGTCATTTTCGACAATATTGGTAAACAACCAGTATTTCCCGTTGTATTTAAAAATAGTACTGTCCACAGCTTGAACACCCTGAAGTATTATTTCAATTCGTTCCCAATTCAAAGGGAATTCCCTGCAATGATACAATTCAATTGTTTTATTCTGCGATTTTTCGGGGAATTATAATAATATTCATTATCATCTTGAATAATGAAGGGGTAGGATAAGTGGTATTCCTTTTCAAGAACCAATTGTGGCTTTTCAAAGTTTCCGGCATCGTCCATCTCGATAACAGCGATTTTACCCTTATTTTCTTTGTAAAGATATTCCTCTATAAAAAGAAAATACTTGTTATCCCGGAATACCACAAAAGGATCTGCCCACAACCGGTCCTTGGGAGGCAGGATCCTTTTAAACCTAAAAAACGATTGGGAAATTTCCTTTCGCTTTTCTATTTTGAAAAGTAAGATCCATTGGTTAAAATAAAATTGCCTGACAATCTTTACCTTAAATGCGTTCCAATAATTTCGGACAATATATTTTAATAATTGGAGATTCCCGGGCCCTTTGAAGAGCCTGTTATAGTAGAACTGAGGGGCAGCATTTCTTTCGTTGATTTTCTGAAAAAATTTCTCCTCTCCATCGCGATGTAATTCCCTCAATTTTCTGGGTATAAAGGAAATTGCCTTCCAATAGAATTCGTTCCTGTTCCTTTTTATACTCAGATAATCCGTACTCGAAAACGACTCGTACAATTTTATTCCCCCATCCAGGTTCTCTGTTAAAATTTGAAGAATAACACCGATCTCCTTCCAATTTTCCAGCACTTCCCATACTCCGGCAGGGCCACCCCGATTGACATTGTTATCACCATGATGATAAGACCAGATGCGGTATTTTGCACTCTTTAGAATGGCGCCCCTCAGGATATTGAATCCCCCCCTTATAAAAACATCGATATGGTGTTCTTTTATAATTTCCAAATCCTCTTTAATAATTCGATCACTAAACCTCGTCTGCTTCGGAACGACCTCTAATACGGCGCAGTTCAGAAGTTCCTTCAGATTCTTTTCAGCAAAAGCGTCCGGAGAAACCTTAAACACACGGTTTTCAAACTTCAGGTAGGCCAGGAAAAAAAGTCTTTTCTGAGTTTCCAAAATTTTCGCCAGAATGATAGTTTTTTAGTAACACCTTCCTTTTTTTTTACCACGAGAACCACCTCAGAATGCTCGGAATTCATGAGGGTTTCTATGATTTTATAAAACCAATAGGGCGCGTCATAACCGTCTAAAAGCAACCCAATTCTTAATTTTTGTTTATTCATTGTGTGTAGTGGCCTTTCTAAGGAATTATTCATCGGCATTATTTATAAAGTGCCGTTCAATTTACGGTTTTAGGTCAGCATCTGAAATGGCAAATAAACTAAGTTTTAGGTAGTGGCAGGTACGAATTATGAGCAGAACAGAATTTTATTGGAACCATAAATATTACACAATCATCCCTGCGGCTACCGTCTCATTTGTTGTTTCATCGATAAGAATAACACTGCCCGTAATTCTATTTTCGCGGTAGGAATCGATCATAAGGGGTTTGGTAGTCCGGATCTTCACTTTGCAAATATCGTTCATATTTAAATCCGGATCATTTTCCTTTCGTCCCAATGTGTGTATATCTATTTTATAGATCACCTCTTTAATCATTGCTTTTTGCTCATTGGAAGTATGCCTAATAGTATATTTTGCGCCTGGTTTGGCAGAATCATTATGTAGCCAACAGAGCATTACTTCTACGTCCTGCAAGGCCTTCGGCTGGTTATTGGCGCGAACGATCATATCTCCTCTGCCAATATCAATGTCGTCTGTCAGGGTCAGGGAAATGGACATAGGGGCAAAGGCTTCCTCGATTTCCCCGGAGGGGCCCATAATGGATTTTATTATGGATGAAAATCCTGAAGGCATAATAGCAACTTCGTCTCCGGTCCGGAGGACACCGCTTGCGACTCTGCCGGCATACCCCCGATAGTCAATAAATCCTTCCCGCTGCGGGCGGAGGACAGTTTGGACCGGAAAGCGCGCGTCTACCTTATTAATATCACTGCTTATATGCATGGTTTCCAGGGTATGCAACAGCGGTCCTCCCTGGTACCAGGGCATATTTTCAGAACGATGCACCACATTATCGCCCAGAAGGGCACTTATAGGAATAAACCTGAAATCCCGGACCAGTAATTTGGAAGAGAACTCTTCAAATTCTTTCAGAATTCGGTTAAATACGTCTTCCTTAAAGTCAACAAGATCCATTTTGTTTATACAGACAATTACATGGGGAATATGGAGGAGTGACGCTATAAAGGCATGTCTCTTGGTTTGTTCAATCACCCCATGCCTTGCATCTACCAGAATTATAGCGGCATTTGCTGTGGATGCCCCCGTAACCATGTTCCTGGTGTATTGTATGTGTCCGGGAGTGTCCGCAATAATAAATTTTCGTTTAGGCGTGGTAAAATACCTGTAGGCCACATCTATGGTAATGCCCTGTTCCCGTTCATCCCTGAGTCCATCCGTAAAGAGCGCCAGATCCAGACCATCATGGCCTTTTTTCTTACTGGTATCCGCTATGGCTTCCAGCTGATCTTCAAAGATCGATTTGGAGTCGTATAAAAGGCGACCTATTAGGGTGCTTTTTCCATCGTCTACACTTCCTGCCGTTGTAAATCGCAGTAATTGATTGCTGTTTATTTCCATTGCCTTTCTGTTCTATTAAAAATACCCTTGTTTTTTACGATCTTCCATTGCCGTCTCAGAACGCTTGTCATCGGTTCTGTTCCCCCTTTCCGTCTGCCTCATCGCGGATACCTCCTGAACAATTTTTTCAATGGTATCTGCTTCGGATTCAATTCCCCCTGTAATAGTGATGTCTCCCAGGGTCCTGAACCGGATCTTCCTAATTTCAATTTTTTCTTTTCCTTCAAGCACTATAAAATCGGAATTTGGGATCCAGGAATCATTTCGCCATACGACCTCCCTCTTGTGCGCAAGATAAAGGGAGGGGATCTCAATTTCTTCCCTTCTGATATAATTCCACACATCCATTTCTGTCCAGTTACTAATGGGAAACACCCTAAAATGTTCACCCTCAAAATACTTTCCGTTGAATAGGTTCCACAGTTCCGGCCGTTGATTTTTAGGATCCCATTGCCCAAAATCGTCCCGGTGGGAAAAGAAACGTTCCTTGGCCCGGGCTTTTTCTTCATCTCTTCTGCCACCCCCGATGGCACAATCTACTTTATGTTCCTCCAAGGCATCCAGAAGTGTAGTAGTTTGCAAGGCGTTTCTTGTAGCGCTTTTCCCTTTTTCCTCGGCAACCCGGCCTTTATCAATAGAGGTTTGAACAGACCCTACAATGAGCCTGGCATCCAATAGTTCAATTAAATCATCCCTGAACTTAATGGTTTCCGGAAAATTATGCCCGGTATCCACGTGCATTAGAGCAAAGGGGATCTTACTGGGGTAAAAAGCCTTCTTCGCCACATGGGTCACCACTATGGAATCCTTGCCACCGGAAAAAAGGATGACCGGGTTTTGAAATTGTGCCCATACCTCGCGCATTACGTAGATGGCTTCGGATTCCAACTCATCCAAATAATTCAGATAATACTTACTCATGCTCTTATATTCTTAATTTATCCTTAATTTTCTCGTAGATCATGTCTACCGATTCTTCTACTGAATGCTCATGGGTAACCTCTACAGCAGGATTATTGGGTGCTTCATAGGGTGCCGAAATCCCCGTCATATTCTTAATTTCACCGCTGCGGGCTTTTTTATACAACCCTTTAACATCCCGTTCCTCACAGATTTCCAGGCTGGCATTGACAAATACCTCAATGTAATTGCCTTTACCTACCGTTTTTTTTATGAATAACCTGTCCTCCTCGTAGGGAGCCACAAATGCAGCCAGTACAACCATCCCCGCATCTACAAATAGTTTGGCTATTTCACCAATTCTTCGATTGTTTTCCGACCTGTCTGCCGGACTGAACGAAAGGCCTTTATTGATCCCCCTGCGAACATTATCTCCGTCCAGGACATAGGTTTTTACCCCATCTAAAAAAAGTTTAATTTCGAGCGCATTGGCTATGGTGGATTTTCCCGATCCGGAAAGACCTGTAAAGAAGATGAGAAATGAGCTATGGCCATTGGCCTGTCTTCTTTCCTCCCTGTTCACCCTATAGGTGTGAGGTACGATGTTTTTACCCATTTCAATTCGTTTTACGTTGTTCCAAACCAAAGTTAATCCTGTACCAGGCGCGTTCATGTAAGTAATAAAGTATCATTTTAGATATTATTTCCAATGACCCTATTTTCAGACCTATAAGAGGATTACCGGTTATTATCCATGACAGCACAATAGTATCAATTGTGCCAATTATACGCCATGATATTGTTTTTAACAAATGCCTTTTTCTGCTTTCTTCTATCCCGATTCTAAACCATATTCTTTCGTGAAAATAGTATAATATCATTTTGGTTACTACCTCGGAAAACCCAATTTTAAGTCCGGTGAACGGATTTCCGGTGATCAACCATGACAAAAGTATGGTATCCATCGTTCCTACCGTGCGCCAGGTAATTGTTTTGGCTAAATGTCTTTTGTGCGTAGTATCGCCCATTATTTACCGACAAGAAAAAAAGGGTTCAGCAAATTCTCCTTGTTATACGTTAACTCATCCCGGGAGCCCTTTAAAGTTACTTTTAGGCCTACGGCGTTGCAAATAGCCTGCCCGGCGGCGGTATCCCATTCCATTGTCGGTGCAAATCTAGGATAAATATCGGCAAGGCCCTCGGCGACCAGACAGAATTTTAAAGAACTTCCCTTGGAGACAATTTCCACGGTTCCGTATTCTTTTTTTAGCTCCCCGATGAATTCCATGGTATCTTCATTCATATGGGAGCGGCTTCCTACCACCCGGTATAAATTCTTTGGCTTCCCGGAAGGTAAAATTTCATCTTTCTTAGCAAATAGGGCAATATCGGTATTATGAACTGCATTTAATTTCGTTTTATAGGCTTTACCCAGGTTTACATCCCCATAGTACAGTTCTCTTGTAACAGGCACATAAACAACGCCGAAGATAGGCCTTCCGGATTCGCAAAGTGCAATATTAACGGTAAACTCCCCGTTTTTTTTGATGAATTCCTTAGTCCCGTCAAGTGGATCAACGATCCAACACCGGTCCCATTCTTTTCTAACCGAATATTCTGTTTGTTTATTTTCTTCACTTATAATAGGGATTTTGGTTGGTAGGAGAAAAGAATTAATGAGATCGTTAGCGGCTTTATCCGCAATTGTCAGGGGAGATTGATCTGACTTGATTTCAACCTGGATCTCTGAATGTTCATATATCTTAAGAATTTCACTTCCAGCCTGAAGGGCAGCGGCAATCGATAATTTTAAGTGTTCTTTCATTACCCATCTATTTGGTTGTTCATCTTAACTTAAAATTGATTTTGATTTAGCCACTGTTTTAGGATCAATAGTCTCCAAATGGCGGAGTAATGGTTCCATTCCCCTTTCATGTGCTGATCGATCATGAATTTAACCTTTTCCGAACGTACGGTTGGTATTTCATTCAATCCGTTTTCATTAAGTTCCGATAGAACATAATCCTTGAGTTCTTTTCTAAACCATTCCGCGAATGGCATGGTAAACCCTGCCTTTGGTCGGTTAAAAATAGCTTCTGGTACATGTTTGTATAGAACATCTTTCAGTATTCTCTTTTGATTTCCTTCTATAAATTTATATTCTGTTGGTAGCGATTGGGCAAATTCAACTATTCTGTGATCCATCAGAGGGGATCGTGCTTCCAAGGAATATGCCATGGTCGCACGATCAACCTTAGTATTTATATCCCAATTAAGATATGTTTTGATGTCGAAATCAGATATTCGTTCTAAAATGTTCTTATTCGAATGCATGAGGTATTTGGATTCTGCTATATTAAGATGATCAAAGTTCCCACCGATCCATTCCTTGTTCATTCCAGTCATAGAATTCATATAGAATTCGGCATAATCCCTATACTTGAGTGCTTTTGAAAAAACTTTGGCTCTCGGATGGTCAAGTCCACTAATTGCGGAACCCGCAATTTTTCTGAGGACCAAAGGGAATTTATAAAGTTTTAATCTTTTATTTATATCGTACCTTCTGTATCCGAGAAAGCTTTCATCTCCACCATCCCCTGACAATGCAACGGTGACATGTTCTCTTGTATGTTTTGCCAACAACATGGAAGGTATTGCAGAAGAGTCTGCAAAAGGTTCATCATAGTAGCGATAAAAATTTTTGATCAGATCAATACCTTCTTTGTAATTGCATTCAATAACGTGGTGATCTGTTTCCAGGTGATTCGCTACTTGACCTGCATATATACTTTCGTCGAATCCTTTTTCAATAAATTTGACAGAAAAAGTTTTGACCCTTTCAGAAGTAGTTTTGGTCGCCAGTGCAGCGACAAGGGAAGAGTCTATGCCCCCGGATAAAAATATGCCCACTGGAACATCGGCAAACAGCCTCATTGAAACCGCACTTGTGAGTAGTTCTTCCAATTGGTTTTGGGCTTCGGGATAACTGGCTTTAAATTTATGTTTACCTAAATAGTCGATGTCCCAATATTGTTCAGTGGTAAAGTCCCCACTTTTCAGATCATAAAAAAAGAGATGCCCGGCGTTCAATTTTTTAATTTCATTAAAAATCGAAAAGGGGTCGGGGACATTCCCCCAGGCCAGATAGTACGAAATGGCATCCTGGGATATAGTAAGTTCGTTGTGAAATAATTGTATGGAGGAGATCTGACTGGCAAACTCAAAATCGGTTCCCTTGTGATAATAGTAAAAAGGTTTTTGCCCCATACGGTCACGGGCCCCAAATAGACATTTTTGTTCGGGATCATAAAGCACGAAGGCGAACATTCCTACAAATTTATTTACACAGTTCTTTCCGTATTCCAGGTAGGCAGCACAAATGACCTCTGTGTCAGAAGTGGTTTTAAATTCATATCCTTTTTGGGACAGTTCGTTTTTTATCTTTTGAAAGTTATAGATCTCCCCATTAAATACCAGATATGCTCTATCGAAATAATTGAATGGCTGATTAGACCTGGGATCCAGATCAATTATGGAAAGTCTGTTATGCCCGAAAGTTATTTTTGCCACATCGGGCGCATCAAAGGTCTTCCAGCCCATTTGATCTGGCCCTCTGAAAGCTGTACGGACAAGTTTGGCCTTGATTTGTTCCTGAGGATAATGAATGGTTGTTCCGTATATTCCGCACATAATTAATTAATTTAATTGGCCTTTTACCACCGACTCGTGGTCAATATATCGTGATTCGTTTCTGTATGACCTTATTCTTACATGGATCCAAAGAGAAATTAAGATGAGAGAGTAGGAAGTAAAAAAGTTGTGACTTCCAAGAAGATAAAAGAACAATCCTACTGCTATCATAAACAGGCATGGTTCCCGATCAAATAACATATATCCACAATACAGGTAGTAGAGATAAATGCTTATAAAAATTAAGAAAGGAATAATCCCTGCTTCGCCCAACACTAAAAGAAACGCGTTGTGTACTCCAACCGTACTGATAGACCCATCTCCCTGAAAGGTCCCATATCCGTTTCCTAAGATGGGATAGTCCTTGATGTTGTCGTAATAAATTGCCCAGGTTTCCGTTCTGGAATCTTTGCCAATTTCGCTGCCAGATATAGTTTTTTCAGAATCAAAGATGCTCTGAAGTTGATTAAATCGTTGTGTATTTAATTTTAAGAACTGGCTAAGGGAAAATAAGATTAGTATACTGAATAATCCGATTGCCAGCACCTTGATGTTTTTAATTGATATTTTAATTGATATGAGATTAAGGAGTACCCATACGACTATAAAAGTCCGTGAAAATGTCAACAGTCCTGCAAAAGTAAATATAAGTTGACCAAGTAGACGTAATCTTTTATTGCTTACCCCATAACTCAGAGCATAACCCATAATACAAATAAATCCGCCTGCATTCGGATTTAAATAAAATCCACTGTACCTCCCGTAGTTATTTGAGAAGAGCACAGCATGTAAAATAACTGTAGAAGCCCCTATCAGGAGAAAAACAAATAGTTCTTTCATAGTCATCCTAAGTGCTAACTCTGTACCACATATTATTATTATAAGATATTTTACCATCATCACGATGTAATCTCTTTCCGGGCCATCGTATCGGAACACACCAATTATATAATAACTAAGACCCAGAAATACAAATGAAAAAATAAGAGTGTTTTTATCTTCGATAAAATAATAGACCAAAAGGAATATGAATGTCAAATAACTGAGTAAGCTACTAATAGAGGGACTAATGTTGACTAGGACAACACTCGGAATATTCAATAAAATTAGAATTAAAATAACATATTTTAATATTTTCATAACCACTTTTTTAATATTCGCAAGGGTGCAATTAAAATAAATAGTCCCCAAGCTAGTATAAGTTTACGGGCGCTGAGCTTTTTAGAATTATCTTTATAATAACACCTTGATTTTATGTGCTCAAAAGCCAATTGTCTGTAGAATGTATACGAAATCCATTCAGAAATGGGAAGATCCCTTAACTGATAATAGGTAGCATAATAATAGATTTTAGCATTGGCTAGCTTGGATTTGGGAGTTGCCATAATCCCATCTTCGGAGCGCCAGTAAGTTCTATGACAAATATTTACACATAAAAAATCAAACTTTTTATTTATCCTGTTCCAGGTGGTGCTTTCGGGCACATAGATACCCTCGCCAGGTACTAGAATGCCATATTCCCTTATAACCTCAGTTCTCCAGCAATGCCATTTTTCCCCCTTAAAATCATCCGGATTGGCTAGAACCCTTTCTTTAAAACTCACTTGCCAAAAGTTTTTGGGAAAAGGATTTCCAATCAATATTCCCCGCTCGTCCCTAACCAGGGTCCATATAGCTCCAATTTTTTCTGCTTCCTCCGATAATTCTATACCCTTCCATAGGGTAAGAAGACTGGACAGTGTATTTGAAACAAAACTATCATCACTGTCCGCTATTATGGTATAAGGAAAGGAGCACTCTTCAAGACCAGAATTTACCGCTGATATTTTGCCTATATTATACGGGAGTTTTTTATAAATAATATGAAATTCAGATGAAGTGATCCATCCATTTACCAATATTTCTGTATTATCACTACTCCCGTCGTCCACAATGATCCACTTAAATCTTTTATCGGATTGGACTTTTAAGGAATTGTAAACCCTATCTAAAGTATTTTCCCTGTTGTATGTAGGCGTAAGGATATTAAACATATGCTTTGCTAATTTTTCTAATGTAAATATATAATAATAAGGTGTTGACCATAGATACAAGGGAAGTGGCCAATGCCAGCCCATAAACCCCATATCTTCGAATTAATATTGTATTGAGAATTACATTAAGAATAACATTAACCATTGAGGCTATGACCATGAAACTGTTCTTGTTAATGGCTGTCAAATAACGAACCATGATAATCCCAATAACATAAAAGGGTACTTGCAGAAGATACATCTGCTGAACTCTGGAGACAATATCGGTGTCTGATGATGTAAATGCATTTCTTTCAAATAACATAGATATTATTGGATGGGAAAGGAAAAATAAAAATAGTAATGCGGCTAATCCGCCTATGAAGGCGTAGCGCAATATTTTTTTCAATTTTTTATATGCAGCGATTCTGTCCTCAGCGGCATTATGAGAAAAGTAGGGTAATAGCACCGTTCCCAAGGCACCCCCAACAATTGCAATAGTAAAGCTTGGTATTTTAGCCCCGTAGCTTAAGGAGGCTATAGAGCCTATAACCAATTGTGCGGAAAAGTATTGATCAATTAGGGGATTCAATCCTGATAAAAGACTGGAGGACACCTTGGCCGGCAGTTGTTTAAACATAAGGACAAATCCCTGATTTCTGAAATCCAATTTGCCAATTTTTATTAAGTTGCGTTTCCATGCCAGTAAGAAAAGATAAACGAATCCCAACACACTGCCTGAAAATACACCTACTGCCAAGACAAGTTCCCCCAGGGATTCCTTAAAAAATAGTAAGCAAGTAATAGTAGACAGGGGCATAATAACACCAGCATAAGAGGTAAGTTTAAATTCATGATCAATATTTAATAACCCGGAAAGCGTAGAACTCAGACCCCCAAATAGGATAGAAGGTAAAATGTAATAAAACTGTACTTTTACCAGACGATAATATTCGGCATCGTGTCCTGAATAAAAGTTTTCTAAGAAAATGTCGGTAAATAAGACTGATAATATCGCAAAAAATGAGACTAGCCCTAAAGTGATTAAAAAACTTGCAGATTGAAAAGAACCTATTTTATTGTTCGACTTTAGTTCGGAAATATAATTAGGGATAAACACACTGTTAAATGAACCTAGAAATACATTGCTTATAAGGCCAGGCACCAGCATGGCAATAAGGAAAGTGTCGATTAATATTGACATACCAAAATTAGAGGCCACCAGAGTTTCCTTATAAAAGGAAATTACTTTTACAATAAGCGTCATCGAGGTAAGGAAGACAACGTTCATTAAAACCGGGGAATTTATTAGTTTCCTTATTTTTGCGAAAAGGATGTCAATATATGGGTGTCTCATAGCCGTAATCTCAATTAATTGCCAGTGACGCACAAATTATATCATTCCATTGGCTAGTAATATCCTGTATATTGAACCTAGAAGAAGTGGCCAGAGCGTTTTCAGCAAACTTTTTCCTTAAGTTGGGATCGGTCATTAATACCTCAAGTTTTGCCCTCAATTCTTTTTCATCATCTACAGGGATTAAAAACCCATCTAGCCCATTGGTGATAATATCAGAAGGCCCATAATCACAATCTGTGGATATGCAGGGAATCCCCATATAATAGGCTTCCATCAACGCATTCGGAAATCCTTCCGAACGAGAGGTAAAAACAAATATATCCGCTTTGTTGTAGAAATCCCCAACGTTTTTAACCATTCCCGTAAAGTGTACTCTGCCCTCAATTCCCAGCGATTTGCTCATTGCAATAAGTTCTTGTTTGGTGCAGCCATCCCCTATGATGGTATATGTCCAATCAAATTCTTGTAATTGGCTCAGTGCAAGCAGAATTATATGATGCGCTTTATTAGGATTCAGTCTGGCCACTGTAATTATCTCTAAAGGCATATGCTTTCCTTTTTTATGAGGATCTCTGGAAGCAATTGATCCGGACATGGGATTTTGGATCACCTCTATTTTGTCCTCTTTTATTATTCTGCGATAAAATTCCTTGTTGCCCAGGGTCTGCACCACCAAATAATCTGAAAACCTATAGGTAATATTTCGCAAGGACCGCCATAAGAGGTTAGGCGGGTTTATTTTAGCGTTATTGCGCTCACTGATAATTGCTGAAGTGCCTGCTAATTTTGCAGATAAGATAGAGATCACATTGGCCGAGGTGGTAAATCCTATAACAACATTTATTTCTTCTTCTTTAAGAATACGCGTCACTAATCGTATGGTCTTTATGTTGTTACGAATAGCAACCAGGGGGTTGGAACTCGGTGTAGAATCCTTGCAGCTCCTAAGTTTAATTCTTGCATCCAACGGATAAAATACCTTCGTTCTTACAAGGCAAATAATGGTCACAGGATATTTTTCCGAAAAGGAATTTGCCAAAGTACTTACCACTCTTTCAGCACCTCCTTGTTCGAGAGAATGGATAACAAAGGCTATTTTGGGGTTACCTGTCATTATTTCAAATTACACCTCTACAATCTGGCATTTACCCTTTTTGAAAAAAGTATTCCCTTTACATCGTACAGCACACCGGTCTCCTCTAGCAAACTTGAAAAATCAATATCAACAAACTCCTTGTGCGCCACGGTAAGGACAACAGCGTCAAATTTCTGTGACGGTAATTTCCTTGTAATGTCCAGATTGTATTCGTGCTCTACCTCTTTGGGATCCGCCCAGGGATCACAAATGGTTACGTTTGTACCGTAGCTATTAAGATTTCGAATAACATCAACAGCCTTGGTATTTCGTACGTCCGGACAGTTTTCTTTAAAGGTTATTCCGAGTACAAGAATATTAGCACCTTTTACTTTAATATCCTGCTGGACCATTAGCTTTACTACTTCCGAGGCTACATATTTTCCCATACCGTCATTCATACGCCTTCCGGCCAGAATAATTTCAGGATGGTAGCCATATTCCTGCGCTTTTTGTGCCAGATAATAAGGATCCACCCCAATACAATGACCACCTACGAGGCCCGGCTTAAAGGGCAGAAAATTCCATTTCGTGCCGGCAGCCCTTAATACGTCGTGAGTATCTATTCCCATTAGATTAAATATCTTAGCCAATTCGTTCACAAAAGCGATGTTGATATCTCTTTGTGAATTTTCAATCACCTTTGCCGCTTCCGCGACCCTAATGCTGGGAGCCAAGTGGGTTCCCGCTGTAATCACTGAAGCATACAGATCATCTACCTTTTTTCCGATCTCAGGGGTTGATCCAGAGGTAACTTTCAATATTTTTTCTACAGTATGTTCCTTATCCCCGGGATTAATACGCTCTGGCGAATAACCTACATAAAAATCTTGGTTATAAACAAGACCGCTCACTTTTTCCAGAACAGGAACACATTCATCTTCCGTCACTCCTGGGTAGACCGTTGATTCATAAATTACAATATCTTCTTTCTTAAGGACGCTTCCCACAGTTTCACTAGCCTTATACAGAGGTATTAAAATAGGCCTATTCGTACTATCTACGGGAGTTGGAACCGTAACAACATAATGGTTGCACCCACTAATGTCTTCCAACCGGCTGGTACAAAAAAGTCCCTTGTCCATATCCGTGGATGTCTTAAGCACTCCCTTGAGAATACTATCTTCAACCTCAAGAGTGCTATCCCTTCCAGACCTTAACTCCTGTATTCGGGCCTCGTTGATATCGAAACCCACGACATGATATTTGGTGGCAAATAATCTGGCCAGCGGAAGGCCCACATACCCCAATCCAATAACCGCTATTTTTTTGGTACTCATGTATTTAGCTAATTAATATTATAATGTTTTAGTGCCGCACAATCTCCATCAACGAGAAGTTTTTATAGTGATCAGCGATTTTAAGCTGCAAAGATTAAAAAACCAATTTAACATACCTATTTAATTCATTCAAATAGTGATTATATTCGACAAAATTATAATCCACTTAAATTTGTACAGTTTAGCGGACATTTAGGCCTACTCCCTCTAATACTCCTTAGTTAGGAGAAAACGAATGTTACGCTGAGATCGTATCTTGGCTGGCCTCCAATTTTATGTAATAGTGAACAGAAAATATGAACAAAAGAACGGCCTAAAATCGACACGACGTCTAGTAAATATAATTTTACCTGTTGTTATTAATTTTGTAATTATGCTAAATAGAAAATAGGGGCACTGAAAGGCAAAAAAAAAATAAAAACAGATATATGAGGCTCATAACACTTTGCTTATTGTTCGGCACATTAAATATATTTTCACAAACAGTGAAGGTTTCGGACTTTTCGATGGACCACAATCGGGCCCTAGTTATGGCCATGAAATCATACTATGACACAATTGTTTTGGACCGACGACCTGAACCATGGGTGTTTGCACCTTTAAAAATATGGGAAGCAAAAAATAAAGTGTTGATTTTGGAATCAGGTGTTGAGGTGAGAGCAAAAAAAAATGCATTTAAAAAAACCTCTAATTCATTATGGCAATTTATTCTATGTGAAAACATTCAAATATTGGGAAACGGAGCAACTTTTTCCATGAATAAGGAGGAATATATTGAGGGGGAGTGGAGACATGGAATAAGCCTTAGAGCATGTAAAGATGTAGAAATCCGAGATATCACAATAAGAGATAGTGGTGGTGACGGCATATACCTTGCTGGCTGGAACCAAAAGGGTACTTTTTCTGAAAATATCACAATTGATGGTATCCAATCGATAAATAACAAACGCCAGGGTATTAGTATAATAAGTGCAAGGAATGTTAAAATCAGCAATAGCCTTTTTGCGGAAACTAAGGGAACACTCCCTAGTGCAGGACTAGACATTGAACCAGATCACCCCGAGGATGTTATTAGCCAAATAGAAATTACGGATTGTATTTTTCGAGATAATGATCATGCAGGAATTATGCTTGGGCTTGGGAAATTAGATGAAAACTCTCATCCAATAAGCATCGTTATTAGAAATAGCATTTTAAGAAATAATCATGTACCAACACACCCGAGATCGGCTGCCGAGGTAATTATCGGGGCTAATAGGGAAAGTCCGGTTAAAGGAAATGTACTTTTTGATAAATGCGTTTTCGAAGATTCGAAATGGGGAATATTTTACAGCAGAAAAAGATCGGATGCATTTACCGTAACCTTCACTGATTGCATTGGCAGAAATATTTGCAAGGATGGCTCTTGGCCTCCGGTATATCTTGAAGTACCTGAATATCATAAAAAAACTGGTCCTCTTGGCGGATTTGTCTTTAAAAATCTATACCTCGAATACGATACTAAACTTCCCTTTATGATTGTAAGGGGTTCCAAAATGGGAACCCTGGAAAACCTGGCAGATATACAAGGTGATGTAACCATAGCAGCACCGGACCATGATTATTTTAATTACATAAACTATAATCCTGAAAAGAACCGGAATGTGAAGGTTAAATTTACTAAAAAGGTTAATTGAAGTTTTGTTCAACGTACCGATCCCTTAATTCTACATAGTATGGTGTCAAATCAACAATCCAACCATTACATGACCAATGGGGAAATATTAATTTACATGTTGATAATTAATGGAGACATTCACGTTGTTTGAGGGATTTATACCACCCTGATACTTTAAAGGATTATTATTTGGTTCATTAATTGTAAAATTTCCACTTACATTTTTAAGAGTCAAATTGCTGGGGCCAGCTATACGCATAAAGGGTTGGTTGACATTATATTGCATATAAAAATTATCGAAAGTATAACCACCCAGGGTAGAATTTGAAACACCGTTCCATTCCAGGGTAATTGGAGGCATAATTGATGATTTGTCGACATTTATCGCGTCACAGTCTTTAAATATGGCTTTAAACGAATCGCCGGTTTTCTTACTAAAAAGCACTGCTCCATCACTCCCATTAAAGGTTACCCTCTCAAATTTAACTTCCCCTTTAACAGGATTTGAATAAGCATCTCCAATGCTAAATAGCAATTCGGTATACGGTTTACCATTCGGCGATTTGGAATTATAACTAAACTCACTATCAACTACTGATATGCTTAAGGGTATGGAGGATCCGGACATATGACGGGTTCCAACCTGGAATCCGGCACTATCATTGCCGCTGAACTTGCAATTCGAAAAATTAATATTTACCAAACGGGAATCTGAAAAATCCGGTTCCAGGTCCACACCGGTCTCAGGGTTAGTTCCATTACTTTGTGAGAATTCGCTATTTCTTATCCATACGTTTTGGGCACTATTAATGGTCAGTCCATTTCTCCGATTATTGGTACAAATGACATCTTCGATTGTAATATTTTCCGAGTAGTCACTAGCTGACATACCCGAGATGGAAATCCCATCTCCTCCGCTATCCCTCAATGTCAAACCTCTGACCGTGACATCTCTTCCATTGCGTATACTAAGTGCATGCCTGTGTTCCCCATTGGTATATTCGCTTTTATTCATGCGGAATGTTGCCCCATAGCCTTCAATGGTCACATTTTCGGGAGAATTTAGCCGAATCAACGGATCGTTGGTCTGAGGAAATGCGCCCGACTTTGCACGTAGGATTACTCCAGGTTCAAATATGATGGTTTTATTTCTGAGACTTGCGATTGTAATAGAGCCAACCACCCAATCGCTATTTTGCTTGTCGATGACAATTGTGCTGGCATTAGAATTCATTGCGCTTTTAAACGCACTGGTAGCATCGGAAGAATTAAATCCGAACGAAGAAGCGAAGACCGCATCGGGAGGATAATTGCCGTTGCCACCACCACCATTATTACTTGGGGCAGTTACGGTAATGGTCACTGTACCCGTGCTCGTTAAACCTTCCTCATCGGTTACGGTTAATTTTATATCGTAAACTCCGGCAGTATTAAAGGTTCGTTTTGGATTTGCGGCAGTACCAAAGTCATTATTACCAAAATCCCACTGGTATTTTGAAATTGATTTATCGTCGGAAGAATTTGAAGAGGAAAAGGAAACTTCCAGAGGTGCGTCGCCTGTTAAGGGAGTTGCATCGGCGACAGCAACCGGAGCTTCGTTCTGTTGCTGAGGCTCATTAACAGTGATGGTCACTGAAGCTTTATCGGTCAGGCCATCTTCATCCGTTACCGTTAATTCTACTGCGTGGGTGCCCACTTCCGTAAAAGTATGGCTGGGATTGGCGATGGTGGAGTTGTCTCCGTCCTTAAAGTTCCATGTATAGCTTTCCAGGCCAGTATCATCACTTGAATTACTGCCTGTGAATGATACTTGTAAAGGGGCGTCACCAGACAAGGGAGTCGCACTTACCACTGCCTTTGGGGCTTCATTTTGTTTTTCATTTACGGTAATGGTGACAGTTGCCTGGTCTGAAAGCCCATGCTCATCTTTAACGGTAAGTGCTACCTCGTAGGTACCCTTAGCAGTAAAAGTGTGTGTGGGGTTGGCATTGGAGGAATTGGCACCATCTTTAAAATTCCAGGCATAACTTGAAATTGAATCGTCATCAGTAGATTCACTGCCTTTAAAAGAAACTTGTAGAGGTGCCACTCCGGATAGGGGTGTGGCCGTCGCAACCGCCGCGGGTCCTTCGTTGCTTTCCTCATTTACAGTAATAGTCACTGTATCTGTGGCCTTCAGTCCTTCCGCATCCGTAACCGTCAGTTCCACCTCATAACTTCCAACTTCGGTAAAGGTATGGGAAGGATTAGTGGCGGCAGAATTTGAACCATCTTTAAAGTTCCAGGAATAACTTTTTATATCGTTGTCATCGCTAGAATTACTGCCCGTAAAATTTACGACCAACGGTGCACCGCCGCTTGAAGGGCTGGCATCCGCAATGGCAATAGGCTCTTCATTGGTGGTTTCTTCGGGTGTATCTTCTTCGGGTGTCCCTTCTTCGGGTGTATCTTCTCCGGGTGTCCCTTCTCCGGGTGTCCCTTCTTCTGCTGGGGGTGAGGGTGCCTGCACTTCCTCCTCAATTATTATGGCTTCGGCATCTTCAGGAACATTATAAGTTACCACTAATTTGGGCCCTATTTTGGAAGGATGTTCTTTGGAGGCAATGGCAAGGTCATTGCCTTCTTCCTGCGCTAATATCAGCGTTGTTTCTTCAGGAAGCAGATCGGAAGCGCTTAACTGAATTTCCTCAGTGGATCCGATTTTATATTCCTTGATAAGGTTGCCCAGCATAATATCGATATCCGGGGCGGTATTCTCAACCAAATCGGTTTCTGTCCAGTCGCTCGAAATCCCTTTGTATACATTAATTGTTCCATTTCCCTCGTCACCGGTAATCGTAAACTCCAGTGTCGCATCTGTAATGTAGCCTCCTATCTCGTTTATCGCACTTGTGTCGAACATTAAATAGCTCGTCCGGTTATCTCCGTCCAGACGAATTATTTGCTGGTTGTACCCTTTACCACTTTGCAAATAGGCATCATGTGCCGGGCCAAAGGTAGTAGTACGAGTTTCGAAGCCGTCTTCCATTGCAGTTTCAGAAGAAGTTTCCGCTTCTTCTTCTTCCGGTAGTGTTTCTTCGGTTTCGCTCTGCTCCTCCTGCTCCTCCGATTCCGTTTCTTCTTTCGGTTTATTGCGCTCTTCTATGTTGGCAACAGGATCGTTTAAAACGGCATCCTTTAGGATATCGATGTCCTTACTACAGGAAAAGAAGATAAAAATTCCGAAAATAAGCAATGCCAGAACGGAAATTTTGGTGGGGTGGGACGCCATAAGTAGGGTTACTTAAAAGATGGTTGTTCTATTTACATTTCGATCTACAAAAGGATAAACTTTGTCTATCGATAAAAATTGTTATTTATTCGATGAAGCGCACCGATTTGGTAAAACATTGGTTCTTTTTCGATATACTGCATCATTTTGTCAAAAAAAAAATAAAAAACAGATCTGACTTAGGGAAAATTACAAGCAAAAAAATATTTAATTGCTGGGGGAAGCAATAACGAGGCAAGAAAACCCACATTCAGTTAGATTGTTTGGCAAAGAATACGTTGAAATGCACGATTTAGACGTCGAAAGGATAATGTTTTAACATTTATTTAAGAGAAAAATCGATGAAAAACACCGTTAATCGTATTTTTCCTACAATAATTGACGTTATCCCGACAAATATTAACTCAGATGAACTGCTTTGAAAAATTAAATGGCCAAGGTTCTTTAAAGTAAGATAGTGCAGAAAACCAAAATGGGAATGGCATGGTAAGCAAGCGGAATGACAGCTCAAAAAATATATAATCTGTGATAGAAAACGCATCACTAGTGTCCGGCCAAAGACGTAGGACCGCTGCGCTACTAGATATAAGATGTAAGACTTGATCGTGACCAACCGGAATCCTATAGCTGATTTCAGGTGCCAAAGGTACCTTCATACTTGTTTGCATTATATGAAAAGCAGGCCCTTGGATATGGGAACGCCCAATATAGCTGCAGTTTTGGCATTACCGGACAACAATAAAAACTTATATACTTTGTTCAGGACTTAATATTCTTTTTTTGCGTCTAACTCCTTATAAATTTTCATTGCGCGGTCAATTAAACTTTGATCACAACTTGGCTCAGAATATTTGGATGGACTGTGTTTTTTTTCGCTTATCAACTCGGAATCTATATGTAGCATGCTTTTTACATAACCAAAGACACTATCAGGATCATCAATAAGATCTTCGAAGGAAACTACAGCAAAATCCCCATCAAAATTTTCCAGCAGATATTCATAGTAATTGATCCAGATATATACCCAATAGTTGAGGTCATCATGATCGTATTTCTCCTTATTGGCAATAAAGTCCTGTGTCAGCAGGAAAGGTTTGTGCCCGAGGCCGAATTCATGATGCCCCAGATAGTTAAAATAGTCCAATACAAATGGATCTTCCTTTTGATCTTTTGTAAATGATTTATTCAATTTCATTAGGGATGATGCATGGGCCAAGGGCTCTCTGAAGAGGATAATGATTTTACTTCCTTCGATCTTTTTTAAGGAAGTTAATCGAAGAATGTTATTATTATTTTTAGAAATATATTTTTGTTTTTGCTTTGCATGGCATATTAAAGCAACATAGGCCAGATATTTTTTTAATACTTTATCACTTGCCTCATGCGGGAGAAGCCCGTCCTTTATATAGGAATCATCTAAAAATACTTTCCAGAAATATTCATCAAATTCCTCCGGGGAATTACCGTCTATTATTATTCCATCTTTATGCGCCCTTTCGTGCCTGGCGATCTTCAGCTTTTTATTCCATAAATTGGGAGATAAAAGTATGGGCATATTTGAATATTGAAGTGAGGCATATTCATCAGTGCCGAATATTTTGTTCATGAGCGCCGTAGTACCGGACCTGGCAAGACCTGTAATAAATACATATTGCAGAACAGGATTTTTTTGTGATTTCGTTCCGTAGAGTATTTCCTCTAATTCCAGGGAGGACTTTGAAAGAAAATAATTGGACAGGTATAATTTATGAAGATTTTTTTCTGCTTTTGAGTAACTTGACATATTGCTTTTTTAGAACGATATAAAGGACTACGGCCAATACGGAGACCGATATGCCCTTTATGCTATAGAGTGCTTCAGAGTTGATATTAGGAAAATAACGCTCCAAAAGGAATATCAATAGAAAAGGTGATATAAACAAAAGTATACTTCCGATTAATTTCAGGAGATATACTATCTGGCTGGAAACCTGCTGCATTAACGCCTTTTGCTTCTCCTCATCACTTATATCCTTATTACCCATAACCTTGATCTGGGTTTTATATGATCCGGTTAGATTGTTAACAAGAGCAACTATCCCTAAATTGTCGAAAATAAGGCAGGATCCTACGGTGAGAATGAAAATTAGTAGGTAGATCAACTAGTCCTTCGTTTTTTTTCCTTTAAGATAGCTAAAGAAACGTTTCAAAGGAAGCCAGAAAACGGCCACCAGAAAAGCAAAAAATGTTAAAAATATACCGGTTATTACCGCAATGATCCCGCCTCCAAGGCCGGGTCCCAAATATAAAAACATAGGCTGTATTTTAATAAATTAATCTACTCCAGAACAGACTCGATATATGTTCATCATCTATTCTTTTTACGTATTCGATCTTTTTGTTGGTAGAATCCCCAAAAACGATTCTACCATTATTAGTGTCCTCAACAAACACATCCCCATTGGGTAAAATATCACTTCTTCCGGAGGTATAAGTACGGATCCCCTCTTTTTTCATCAATTCGCTATATGGCGTAACGACAGAATCCCTGTCAAAATTATAAATATAAACGTCATTATGAGGTCTTTTGTTGCTAAAAAAAAGATTCTCATTTGTAATTTTAGGGTCAATAGTGCTTTCCTCGCGGATAACATTGTTCCCAAATACTACTATTTTGTTCTGCTCAAGGAAGTCAACATCATGTTGATTGTACCACGGGCCGCGTTTTAACCAAATAACCTTGTCTGTTGATGGCCTGTACAGGAAAACAGTGCTTAGGTTCCTGCATGAAATAAGGAGATCTCCCTTTTTCCAGAATTCAGAATCTTCCATCGCAGGTTGTATGTCATTCAAGTGTATTGGGTCGCTTATAAATTGTCCATTACCCAGCAAGAGCCTTTCATAGCCGTTATCTATTAAGATTTGCAGTACGGATTTATTAAAAAGTATCTCACCCGTAGCAGGGTCTAGCTTAGTGATCTCATCGTCCATCAGAACTTCCTTATAACCTTCATAGCTCTGAGGCAGCATGTCGTATTCGCCAGACAGGAATGGTCTTGTACAGACCCAAAGATTGCCTTCCAGGTCTTTTTCAATGGTATGGTGAAATCTTTTATCATTTTTTAACCAGACTATTTCATTGTTCTTATCAACCTTTGCCAATAAACTCGTTAATTGTGAATTAAGGATCAAAGAACTGTCGGGCTCCAAAAAAGCATGCAAAAAATACAAATCACTGCCTTCAACCTGTTGCAGGGGATTATCACCGTTATGGGACCTGCTAAACAATAGTTCGTTATCTGGTTCCCAAAGTTTTATACTTTTCCCCTCTGCAAGGTCGATGAGCTCAAATTTCTGTCCGAACCGCTTGTCTTTATAGGAAACTAACAAATCGGGATAGTTTTCTATATTGGTTGTGTTGTAATATTGGATACCATCCTTGTATTCAGAATTGCGAACCAAAAATTCACCTGGTTTCATACTTTGCTTAGCCAGCGAAGGAATCTCGGCCATGAATTTAATGGGTTTGGCAATAACCCCCCAACGTTCCCCGCCATCTTTATTGAGGTATATATTTCGGACAAGTGCGGAGATAAGCATGGTATAAAAAAATAGTCCCGCTATGACTATAAATAGTAATCTTAATTTTTTCATAGCGCAAAGAAAGAAATTAATTATCAGAAATGCCTATTGTTCGATTAATTACTCGACATAG
>JBGTNL010000095.1:0-21893 GCA_041743085.1 Flavobacteriaceae bacterium | reverse complement strand
GCTCGATACCATTGCTCTTTACAACAGCACCTTTAGGTGGTTTAACGCCTTCTCCTATAAGACGACGCTGGTGGGTCGGTTCCACCATCTTGATTACAGTTCACAACGAGTATTTCGCCGCTCGTCGTTTGCTCGGCACACAATGGCAAGTAGGGCGGTCGATAAGCACATACCTTTCCGTTTAAGCCTTTAGCCAAGCTTTTGCATTTTGTGATTAATTTTCTTTTTTTCAATTGCCAAATCAAAAGATTTGGCGGGGCCTGCAAACACGCACAAGTCTTTAAATTTAGTACTTTTTGCCCTATTTGCTATAGCCTTATTGGGTGTAGTTTTTATTCCAGTATTCTATTTTCCAAGTCCATTCGCTCGTGCAATATTCTAGCTACTTCAATTTCCTTTTCCGCAATTTTTCGATAAAATATTATATGTCTGTTAGTTCTCAACCTAAACAGATTTTCGGTAATCCCATTATAATTTTTTCCCAAACTCGGATTGTCCGCAATTCGCTTACAATTTGCAATCAGCATATCATAATAATTGTCGGCTTGTTTTTCCGACCATTTGTCAAAAGTATAGTCCCATATATCAGCTAAATCTTCAACTGCCTTATTGGTCAAATTGTATTTAGCCATTAGACCGCTTTTTGGCTTTTAGAGATTCCAAATGCTTTTTTGGGTCGAAATCGTGTGCTATTCCGCTGTCAATCCCTTCTTGAATGGCAGTTCGAAGAGCTTTGACCTTGTTTTCTTCTTCTTCTAAAAGTCTTAGTCCAGCACGAACGACTTCGCTAACATTTTTAAATCTTCCTTCCGAAATTCGATTATGGATAAATTCGTCGAAGTAATTCCCGAGTGATATTGAAGTATTTTTACTCATTTTCGAATAATTTTATTCAAATATACCAAAAATTGGTAAAATAATCAAATCCCGGAAATTACACCCAACGGTTGGTAGTCGAGTAGGCAAGGGGAGTTTCACCCCGAGCCTCTCACAGAACCGTACGTGATAGTCTCCCATCATACGGTAAGTCTTTGTTGCCCATCAACTACAACAGACTTATTAGCAAAACCTGCTTTTTCTTCTTTAATAACAACTGTTCCAAAAAAGTGTTCTAATTTATCGTGTTGTTTATCGTCTAATTCCGATTCTATTATTCTTGAAATGTCACTAAAATATCTTTCGATTTCAGGTCTTCCCCAAGCATATGCTCTTTGAAAAGGTGGAATAAAAAATGAAGTTGCATTTTTGGCTAAAACGTCATTTATTGAGTGACTTTCTGTTTTCATTTATTTCTTTTAATTTTCAATGTTGGTTTTGTTTTGGGTTGCACCTAACAATTGGATATGCGTATCGGTACGTATATATCTCTTTTGTGCATACCTCCAATTTAGAGATTATTCAAAAATATTTTGATATTAAATAAAATGAGAAAGTCCATAAATGATTAATTTACAGGCTTTTGCGAATTCTTCAACTTAAGTTTAACGTTTAAAAGAGTTCCAGATAGTAGCTAACAGTAAAACTGATTTAAAATCATCGTTAATTTTAAACTTTTGCAAAATCCTAAATAGACCGACAATCAAGTTGTTCATATATTCTTGACCACTCAATATCAGGAAACCCATGATTACCTGCCTCGATATTGCGCAAAACACTGCATAAACACAACCTACGTTGAGATCCAGATCCATCCAGTATAAATATTTTCCTGCAATTTTTAATTCTATCCTCCAAGGATTTGATTTCTTCCGTACTGTAGGTAGAGAAAGAGGATTGTAACTTGGTGGCTATAGCCCTTGTTTTCTCCGATTTTTTATGCTTATTGTCAAAAACATTTTAAGTGTTTCGGCCCGTTTTGATAACATCTATCATCGCCCCGACTATTGAAGCTATGTTGGCCCATTGAGATATAGCGAGTTCTAGTGTAAAGATTTTAAATTAGTCGAACTATTTTTCTTTTTCCCGTTTTCTTTTTCCCGTCGTAGGTCCATTCGAATGGCTTTTTACGTTCCCTGTTATAGGTGTCGACGTATTTGATCATTTGGCTTGCCAGATGTTCCCTACTATGCCATACCGCGCCTTTTATCACGTCTTTTGTTAGAATATTGAACCAGATCTCTATTTGGTTCAGCCATGATGAATAGGTTGGTGTAAAATGGACCGTCATTCTTTTTTTTGAGTCTATCCATTTTATTACATCCTTATGTTTATGGACGTTCAGGTTGTCGACAATCACGTGCAAGTGTTTTTTCGGGTATTTGCGATAGATCCTTTTGAGGAACCTAAGAAAGTTTTCCGCATTGTTCTTTTGCATCGTATTTGCGGTTATTTCCCCATCGTGGACGGAGAGGGCGGCGATCAGGGACACCGTACCGTGTCTTTTATAGGTAGCCGTCAACCGTTTGGGCCTTCCAGTTGTCAATGGCAATTCGGCCTGGGAGCGGTCCAATGCCTGTATCTGCGTTTTTTCGTCCACGGACAAAACCAATGCATTGTCCGGGGGATTCATGTACAGGCCGACAACATTGAGCATTTTCCGCTCAAATTCGGGATCGGTGCTCTTGCCGCACCAATATTCCACTTTGTGCGGTTTCAGACCATGGGATTTTAAAATTCCCTGGACCGTACTTTGGCTCATGCCCAGTTCCTTGGCAATGCGCCGCTGGCTCCAATTCGAATACCCTCCCTCCGGCTTGGGGCAGGCTTTCTGAATCACACGTGCCCTATCCGCTTCTGTAAAGATTGCCGGTTTGCCCGGCCTTGGAGCATCTTTGAGCCCTTGCGGGCCAAATCGGATAAATCGCTTTTTCCATTTTGCGATCGCCTCCCGCCCTACTTTTAAATCCTCCCTCACGGAATCGTAGCTATGCCCTTGGTGCAGCATTAAAATTATCTTGGATCTCACAACCGCACGGTGGTCAGCACTGTGAGCCCTTGATGTGGTGACCAATGTCTTAAGGCCGTCGTCCGATAAGGTAATCTTTTGTCCTGTCCTTGCCATGCAACAAAAATACATTAATTCGGCTATTATGCAATCTTTACACTAGGGCGCGGGGGTGTTTTGAAGCGTATATAAAATGGAGCTTTGCCGCCGCAGACAATGACCCGTTATATTCCGAAATACTAAAAGGCGGCCATGAAAATTGGACATCTATTGAAAAACAGCGGATGGCCGCACAAACAACAAGAAAAACGACGGGATAACCCTACTTCCGCTATCGCAAAAAATGGAATCTGGCTGTCAGGTGGAATATACCAAAATCCATCTGAAAGAGAAAAAACGGTACACCTTTGGGCTGGAGTGGTCCGGGGAAAATTATCCGCAGCTCGAACCGGACTTCATCTCAGAAATCCTTGGCAATACTGCACTCCGTACAAAACAATCGATGGGATATGCCGCATTTTTGGCAAAGAGAATGCTTTAAATCTATAGCCAGGAAAAAAAGGTTAATATTTCTTCATTTTCTCCTTACGCTTTCGCAATTGCCGTTCGAGATCGTTTACCGATTCGGCGATGGAGCTTGCAAAATTTTCATGGCTGGCCTCGGCAAACAGTCTTGGACCGGGCAGACTCAAACGGATGTTGCAGATTTTTCCGGTCTCGTCAGAGCTGGTGTTCTCTTCCTTGAAAAAAACATCGGCGCGAATGACCATGTCGAATTTGTTTTCAAGGCTTTCCAATTTTTCCTTTGCCAATTGTTCCAAGCGGTCGCTTTGCGCCACATCGTGGTATTCGTAAATGATTTGCATAATTTTTTATTTTATTTTAATTTATGAAACGGATGCGTAACATCCATTGTCTCCCCTGACTTCTTTTTTAACCCTTAAATCTTCTGTATTTCGCCATGATAAACATATATACGCCATAGCAAATGAGACCGAATGCGACCAAACCGACGAGCCAGGGGCCGGAACTTTGACGTAAAAACGAGAAGGCCTCGGAAGTACCCTTAATTTCTTCGGAACCTGCGGTATCGGCGGCCTTGAAAAAGAAGTAGGCCACAATGCCGACCACAATGCCCCTTGCTACCAAGCCAGCGTACCCCAGCCATTTGACCGTTTTTCTAGTGTTGCTATTCGACATGGTATCCAACTGAAATTTACTCAGGAAGTCACCCTTATAGGCTTTTACCAACTGAAAAATTGCCTTGACGGCCAAACCGATGGCCACGGCATAAAAGATGTACGGAAGATATTCGGTCGGGAGCATTTGGCTCTTACCGGATCCACTGCTTCCCGATGGTTTGAATATTTGATACAGCGAGAAGAACCCGAGACCGAGATAGACAAGGCCGCTAAAGAAAAACCCGATACGCTTGCCTATTCCCTTGGAATCGGTGCCGATATTTTCAGGGTCTTTGATACTTTGAAAAAATCGCCAAAAAGCATAACAGAGCAAACCGAGGCCCATTACCCCTAAAAGCACATTGCCGAACGGCTGTTTTTGTAAAAATTCGAGAACGCCCAGTTTTCCTTCCGAACTCCCGCCCAGCCCGACGGCGGCTCCGAAAGCCAATATTCCCGTAATTGCGTAGACTACCCCTTTGGAAACATAGCCGGTTCGGACGATTTTTTTGATTTTATCATCCATGTGTTTTGTATTCAGCCCTCAAAATAGACTTACAGCCCCAATTTTATTGATCGGATAACTTAAATAAATGAGCTATATACGAATTGTGGCGAGGATGGGCGGTGTAAATGGGTTGATCAAGATGGATTTAATTACTGTCATAATCCCCCGATTTCTCATCACGTACCACAATAGGAAACTGTAAAAGCCGGAGTTTTTTATCATATAATAAAACCTGGGCGAGAAGCCTGTCCAACCCCGGCGGACCTGTCCCGGGCGTAGCCGAGTGAAGCTCAGGACCGCTGATTTAAACGTAACGCTCGGACCATAACAACGGTAGCTCCTTCCGATGGCTTATCTGCTCAATGTACCTTTTTTATAAAAGAAGGCGCGAGCAGGATGCTCGTGCCGGCGGGTTTTACTTTACAATCCTACCGTAGTGAAAATTGCCTAACTCTAATATATGTCTAAACAGAATAATATTGCAGGATTTTTAGGAAAGTGCCATTCTATCTCATTGAGTTGGGAGTCTTTTTCTTGCGGTATTAGTTTATTGGATTTCCTCTTGGTGAAGCACCCTATTTATCCTCCAACCCGCTGGCCCGAGCGCAACACCCGGACCATACAAGAATTGCTTGGTTAGTATGTTGATCAATGAGGATCCTCCTCCTTTTCAGGTGGCGGCGGCGGCATTTTATAGGTTGCGGGTTGCGGATCGATAGGCTTTAATTCTTTTCCTGCCAAAGCCGGGTGGTCGGCAGGCACAAACGTTGCCCGGAAGGCGCTGAAGGTCATCGGCATTGGATCAGTAGGATCCCCGTTTGGTTTTGTGGCATTCCCCCTGTACGGGTTCAGGTATTCCCAGACGATCTCATTCGCCGGCGTTACTTCGAAAAAACGCCCCATTGGCCCTGCGTTGATAAAGGTATTCCCGTTTTCCATCCGGTGGGCACCGGAGATAAAGCTTGCATAAAATGAAACGGTATCCTTTGCTACATAATTCCATTCCAGTTCATCGGGCCCAAAATCTCCCCCGTCCCTCAATTGGTACGCACCTTCCGCTGTTATTGGGGGTTTTATTTCATATACGGAGGTATAGTCCAGAGTATCCGGCCCGTTCGGGATGCCGTTGTTGAAAATGGTGAGGTTACCGGCGCCCGGTTTCCCTTCTTCTACCCATCGCACATCATGCTGATAATATAATCGGCGCTTTGTAGAGTCGCCGTGGTGGTAATTCTCCGGGTTGCCCCAACGATACAGGATATCGCCCCCCTTACCGCTTCTGCCGCCTTCATGGGAGGCCGCCTCCTCGGTGGTGGTGCTCTGGTCCAAAATCAATATTTCGCTTAATTCCGGGGAACTTATTGCAATCTGCTGCAGGGCTGGGTTATAGTTAATGGAGTTAAAGTGGTACAGGTCAGACCGCCCATTGAACCTGGTCCGATTCCTGTCCTCCCCGTGCTTGGATAGAAGGGTTTCCAGGCTATCCTGGCTTATAGGTTCCGGAATGGAGTCCCCGGTGTTAAAACTTAACAATTCCGGATGGTCCCCCGGATTTCCATAATAGGGAAGCGTATCGGACAGGTCCTGTATAAGATGGTCTTTCAGGTACCATTCCCAGACTGTTTTGGCCTCGTGCAGCCCTTCCGGCTCCATTTCAACTATTTTTTCGAGCCAGGGCCCGGAATGTGGGATCAAATGGGGGGCACGACCCATTGCCAGGGCTTCATCATACGATATTGCCTCATATACAATGGCCAGGATATTGCCATTGGGTTTAACGGCAAAATCATGGTGCAGTATATGCTTTTCATCGGCAAGTTCATAATCCCAAAGGATCTTCCCATCCCAGCTGATCTTCTGAATACGCCCATAAGGGCCGCCGAATCCGAAAACAGGGTAATCGACATCGTTTTCCCCAATAAAGAGAGATCCGTCATCCATAAGATACGGATTGAAGGCTTCATAGGTTCCTTTCCACTCGTGCACAACCTCCCCTTTGCGGTTTACGAGGTAGGTGGACCCGGAATTGGGTACGGAAAACATTGCAAAGCCAGGACTAAGCCCTTCTTTGGTGATGGTGAGTCCGCGAGTTGCCTTATGACCAAACATATCCCGGCCTGGCTTTTCAGCTTCTTTTTTTTCTTCACTGCAGTTGAGCGTCAGCCCCAGTATCAATACGGAAGCGGCATAATAGGCTAATTTTTGCACAGGTTGGTTGTAAGGTTGCTTAAATGGTTTTTATTCCTTGATCTTCAAATTATATTTTATGGTTTTGGTTACGCTGTTCCGTGCCGTCCATTAGAAAGCAGTTGAGTTCCCTTCGATCCATTCTTTTGCGGGCACCAGCCATTCTTTTACAGGCCTGAACAAAAATCCGTGCCCAAGCCCTGTACTGATTTCAAGTTGCCGGAATTCCCGGGCTTCCGGCGAACGATTGATCCAATAAGAATAGTCCTTCCCGGCTATTTTATCCGATTTCTCATAGATCCCCAGGATACGGCCATGTAATTTCCAGTCAAAGCTATTTTCCGTGCGGTCGCTGTTGGCCCCCAGGAGGACATAGTTAACAGGTTGTTTGTTAAGGTCAGAGATTTGCATGGCCATCATAGCCCCCTTCGATGCGCCAATGACGGTAATATTATGAGGTGGCACGCCATCCCTGATCAGTTGGTCGATTTTCTGGGAAATTTTCATGCAAAAGGCATTAAAATCTGTACTGGTGGTCCGTACTTCACTATGGACCTGGTATCCCGCTGTTCGTAAGGAATCTATAATACCTTCATAGTTATAGTGCCCAAAATCATCGCTGACGGCATTCACCCCCTGAACTTCTAGTATCATCCCATGAAGATAAAATACATGCTTTCCGGTGCTCATATCCTGGCATGCTAAAGTGATACTCATGAGCCAAATACAGAGTATGAAAGAAAAACGGCACATAAGGATTAAAATGGCGTATAAGGTAATAAATTAATGAACACGACGGATAAATTGCGCTTGCATTGTTTTCCGGGTAAGCTTTTTATCTGGGTAGCTGAAGGCGTACTTCCCTGGAAAAAGTGTCCCAATCCTCTATTAGTTCTTTGTATTTACCGGGTGCCGAATTTTTCAGGTCATGGTTTTCACCGAGGTCCCTAGACAGATCAAAAAGTTCAAAATTGGCTTCATCAAAAGGGTGCACCCAATTGGTGATCTTCCAATGGCCTTTCTGAAGCATGGTATGCCCTGCATGTTCCATTGCAAAAACGTAGGTATCCGGGTGGATGACCCTGGCAGTGCCTGAAACCACCGGCCAAAGGGATGTGCCCCGCAGAGGATATACATCATTCCCTTTCCATTTTTTAGGATACGTTATGCCGCTTAGCTCATAGATGGTAGGCGCTATATCCATTATTGTTACGAAGGAGTCATTCACGCTATTGGCATTTTTAACCAGTGGCCCTGAGACGATCATGGGAGCGATTATTCCTCCGTTTGTGGTATATTCCTTATAATATTTGAAAGCAGCCGTCCCCGCCTCTGCCCAGGGGGGGCCGTAGGAAATAAAAGAATCAGGTTTGCCCATATCCTCAAAATCGTCATTGAAATACCTGTTGATATAGGGCCTGATCCCGGGATCACCATAATAATCCTCCCCCGCGGCTCCATTATCAGAGATAAAGATGATGAGGGTATTTTCGTATTTCCCGGTTTCTTTTAAATGCCTGATGATACGGCCTATATTGGTGTCGAGATTGTCAACCATCCCGGCATACAATTCCATTTTCCGGGATTCCCTCTTCTTTTCTTCGGGCGTAAGTGTATTCCAGGGTCGTATGGAGGGATGCAAGGGGGGCAGCACAGCCTTTTCCGGGATAAGCCCTTTTTTTTTGAGCTGTTCAAAACGAAATTCCCGTAAATGCTCATACCCCTCCGAATACTTCCCTTCGTATTTCTTCCAGTATTTTTCCGCTACCTGTAATGGCCAATGGGGCGCCGTATAGGCCGCATACGCAAAGAAGGGCTCCTGGTCATCAGAATTCCCATCAATAAAGGACAATAGTTTGTCGGTGTAGACATCAGTGGAAAAATGGCCATCCGGCCATTGGGCCACATCCCCATCCTCGGTGTAATGGGAGCGGGAGTTATCACCGAAAATTCCCTGTGCATTGAAATGGTTTCCCACGCCCTCCAGCAGAACAAAGGAATGCTCAAAACCCAATTGTTCCGGATTGGCCTCCGGCGCAAGGCCAAGGTGCCATTTCCCGGCCATATAGGTATGGTAGCCTTGTTCCCGTAAAAGATCCGGAATGGCTGCGACCCTTTCGGTGATACGTCCTTCATAGCCAAAGACATCTGCCTCCACCGCCTGCCTTCCAACCCCGGCTATATGGTTATCATTGCCGGTCAGGAGCATAGCACGACTTGGGGCACACATTGGTGCCGTATAGAACCGACTGAATCGTATTCCGTTCAGGGCAAGGCTGTCTATGGCAGGGGTCTGTATTTCCCCTCCATAACACCCAAGGTCTGTATATCCCAGGTCATCTGCCACGAGGACCAATATATTGGGTCGAAGTGCATCCATATTTCTATTCTGGCCCGTGCTGCAGGATAATAAACCTACCAGAAAAAGAAGTGTCAGGCAGGGATGTAATTTCATATATAAACCATAAGTGGCTTTTAGGAAAAAAGGAAAGGAAGTGAAATATTGTAAATTTTGGTTCATGGTTACAACAGTTTCCTGCTTTTTACAGGTGCCCGCACTACACCGGGTCTTTTCCCTGAAAGCCTTCTATGGAAATCGTTTCCACTCCTCAATGCCCCAGGAAAACACCAGGATTGATTCTAAATGTACAGATATAAAAATAATCTTGTTCTGGGTTAAAGTATACAGAAATCCATTCCGGTCCTAGTTATGTGGGTATATGGATGAATAGAATCAGTATATGTCGCAATCAAAGCTGTGGGTAATCAGACATATCTATCGTTTATGCGTATCCGGCTCCCTAGGAAAGATGAGTGCCAGTGGTTGTCACAGCTACCTCCCGCAGGATTACAAGGGAATGTTACCATGCTTTTTCTTTGGCAGGGCAACCGCTTTGTTTTGAAGCAGGGCATAGGCCTTTATCAATTTTCTCCTTGTATTTTTGGGATGGATTACCTCGTCTATAAATCCTCTTTCAGCCGCTTCATAAGGATTGGCAAATTTCGCGGCATAGGCTGCTTCTTTCTCCTTTAACTTCGCTGCCGGGTCGTCCGCGGCACCTATCTCCTTTCTGAAAATGATCTCACTGGCTCCCCCGGCCCCCATAACCGCAATCTCAGCACTGGGCCAGGCATAATTCAAATCAGCACCAATATGTTTTGAATTCATCACATCATATGCGCCACCATAGGCTTTTCGGGTAATGACAGTTACCTTGGGTACTGTAGCCTCACTCAAGGCATATAGCAATTTTGCGCCATTGGTAATGATCCCATTCCATTCCTGGTCTGTGCCGGGAAGAAAGCCCGGGACATCCACCAGCACCAAAAGCGGAATATTGAAGCAGTCACAAAAACGGGTAAAACGGGCTGCCTTCTTTGAACTGTCCACATCTAAAACCCCGGCTAAATTCATCGGCTGGTTCGCCACGATGCCAATACTCTTTCCGGCCAATCGCGAAAAGCCTACCACCATGTTTTTCGCGTAATCCTTATGGATTTCAAAAAATGTTTCTTTGTCGATAATTCCGTTGATCACCTGCCGCATATCATAAGGCTGGTTTGCATTCTCAGGAACTATATCCTCTAAAACTTCACGGATTTCGTCCCCCAGCTCATAGGACATGTCGGCGGGGACATCCTCGCAGTTCTGAGGCATAAAGCTTAGCATCTGTTTGATCTGAGCGATGCATTGCATATCATTTGCCGCCGTTACATGCGTTACGCCCGATTTGGTTGCATGCGCCACAGCACCTCCTAATTCTTCAGAAGTAATGTCCTCGTTGGTTACCGTTTTAACCACATTGGGTCCGGTCACGAACATATAACTCGAATTTTCGACCATTAGGGTAAAGTCGGTCATAGCGGGAGAATATACAGCCCCGCCCGCACAGGGCCCCATAATAGCTGATATTTGCGGCACTACCCCCGAGGCCATTACATTTCTGTAAAAGATATCCGCATAACCTCCAAGCGACCGTACCCCTTCCTGTATCCGGGCGCCCCCGCTGTCGTTCAGTCCGATCACCGGTACGCCGATTTTCATGGCCATATCCATTATTTTACAGATCTTTTCTGCGTGTGTTTCTGACAAAGCACCGCCAAATACTGTAAAATCCTGAGCAAACACACATACCTGTCGGCCATAAATCGTTCCGTAGCCTGTCACCACACCATCGCCGTAAAAAAGTTGCTTTTCCATGCCAAAGTCTTTGCTGCGATGGGTAACCAGGGCTCCCATTTCCTCAAAAGAACCATCATCCAATAAAAAATGAAGCCGCTCGCGTGCTGTTAGTTTCCCTTTGGCATGCTGCTTATCAATACGTCCCTGACCTCCCCCTAAGCGGGATTTTGCCAATTTGTCTTCCAGGATTTGTTTTTTATTTTTCATACCTGCCATTTTTTAAACGGATTCCGGATCCTACGTTCTGCCTTTCTGCCATTTGGAAGAATCGGTAATTGGCAACTTTACTATTTTTTGATTTTCCAGGTAAAGTCTTAAGCCTACCAAAGCTGCAATTTTACATTCCCCGGCATAGTGTTTATCCAGCTGTTCCGGGGAATAATAATTTTTTACGAAGTGGGTATCAAATTTCCCCGATCTAAAGGCTTTATGTGCACAAACAAATTTTCCGAACGGTAAGGTGGTAGCTACACCTTCAATCTTGTACTGGTTTATGGCTTCAATCATTAACTGTATGGCCTCCTCCCTGGTTTTCCCATAGGTAATCAATTTAGATAACAGCGGATCGTAATAAATAGGGACCAGCATGCCTTCCTCGAATCCATCATCTACACGGATACCTGGTCCTTCAGGGATTTTATAGGTTGACAAGGTGCCGATACTTGGCATAAAATTCTCTAACGGGTCCTCAGCATAAATTCGTAGCTCCAGCGCGTGCCCGCCGATGCTTAGATCTTCCTGAGCGAATTCTAAAGATTCCCCCCTGGCAATCCTGATCTGTTGTTCAACCAGGTCAATTCCGGTTATCATTTCCGTAACCGGATGTTCTACCTGTAGCCGGGTATTCATTTCGAGGAAATAGAAGTTCGTCTTTGCATCCAGTAGAAACTCTACCGTACCCGCGCCAGTATAGTTACAGGCTCTGGCCACTTTTACCGCGGCATCGCCCATCGCCATTCTTAGCTCCGTGGTCAGGATTGCAGAGGGTGCTTCCTCCACCACTTTTTGGTGCCTCCGTTGTATGCTGCATTCCCGCTCAAACAGATGGATTACTTTTCCATGGGTATCGGCAAGAACCTGTATTTCAATATGCCTGGGTGAGCCTATGTATTTCTCTATAAAGACAGCACCATCGCCAAAAGCAGCATATGCTTCACTTATTGCCCGTTCCATTTGCTCTGGTAACTCTTCAAGGGATTCCACAATGCGCATACCTTTACCACCGCCACCTGCAGCTGCTTTGATCAATATAGGCAGGCCAATATCTTTCGCTATGGTTTCTGCCAGGGAAACTTCAGTAATGGCCTCTTCTGTACCGGGGACCATGGGGATGTTATAGTCCCGCACCGCTTCTTTTGCTACCAGCTTATTGCCCATTACCTTTATGGAATAAGGACTTGGTCCGATAAAAATAATTCCGTTGTCTGCTACCATTTGCGCAAAAATGGCATTTTCGCTTAGAAATCCATAGCCTGGGTGAATGCCTCCTGCCTTGGTTTCCTTTGCAGCAGCAATTATTTTATCCATGGACAAATAAGATTCCGAAGAAGGTGCTTTGCCTATCAAAACTGCTTCATCTGCAAATTTTACATGGGGTGACTGCCGATCGGCTTCAGAATAGACCGCAACCGTTTTAATGCCCATTTTCCGCGCAGTCTTCATGATTCGGAGTGCAATTTCCCCACGGTTGGCAATGAGTATTTTGTTCATTTCTACCTTTTTATAACAATCCTATTCCATTTCGATAATCAATTGTCCTTTTTCTACGGCATCATCCTTTTTAATTGCTATTGATTTTACAATCCCCGAGCCTTGTGACAGGATGATGTTCTCCATCTTCATGGCAGAAAGGACCAATAGGGGAGATCCTTCGGAAATCTCCTGTCCTTCTTTTACCATAATATCCACAATGAGTCCAGGCATAGGAGCTTTGATTGAATTTACTTTTTGGGAGGTAACGGCAAGCAGACCCATTTGCTGAACCCGTTGGTCATACTCATCTTCAATTTTTACCTCGTAGGCGTTTCCATTGACCGACATCAACAGTGTCTTATTTGAATGATCTGCCTGCAGCAATCTTATTTCATAGGCCAGGTTGTCATGGAGAAGGTGAAAAGCAGAGTCGCTAATGCTTACAATATCCAAGCCTTCGACATCCACTTTGGTGACAGGTATTTCTTTTTCGTTTACTGTAATCAAATAATCCTTCATTTCTATGGGCTAGCAGTAAATGCAATTTATTGATAAAGATATATCATGGCCCTTCAGATATCAAGTTATAACATGCGATGATTACTTCAGTTTGTTATTTTTTAGTTTAAAAATGTTTATAAAGCTATAAAAATGACTTTGCTATGAAGAAACCATTCAGCATATAAATTCAGAATTACCTCCGCAAGTGTAAGCTTCACTTGGGTCTTCCGATACGGTGACCCTTCGTGCATTAAATTTACAGGTGATATATCCGATGAATATCCATGGTGAAAGCCCGAGCAGAACGAGTAAAAGATGTCGGTGCTATCAGAGGGATTGAGATTTGGATTCGTACCGTTTGTTGCGTAACTTGTATACACAATTCTATTGCATTTCAAACTTGTCCATGTGTTTCGTAAACGATTGCTTTAAGGCTATGTCAGAGTAGTATTGGTACCTGCAATTTTAGAATCAACCAAAACCCTAAGAAAATGCCTCTTTATCTAGATTATCACCAGTTAGAAGGCAACCTAACGATCGAGGATGTCAGAGAAGCCCACACGGCTGACCTTGCCAATCAGGGTCAATACGGAGTTCGGTATATTCAGCTATGGGTAAACAAAGAATCTGCTATGGTCTTTTGTTTAATCGAAGGTCCTGATGCCGAGTCATGTATTGCCTGCCATTTGGCTTCTCATGGCAATACCCCCTGTAACATTCAAGAAGTAGAAGAAGGATTATTAAAGCTATACATGGGAGAAAATCTATTGACGGATGAATATGATATGACTTTAACGAAAGAGGGGCGGCTAGATTCTGCCAATCGCACAATAATCGCCATTGACCTTCTTTTTCCTTTCAAAGCCATAAAAATTAATGACTATGTATCGATTGCAAAAAGGTTTAAGAAAATTGTGGCGAACCTGATTACCCAATTTGATGGGAGAATAATTGTAAGCCCTTTTCACGATCAAATTGTAGCTGTTTTTAACTCTTCACTAAATACAATGCGGTGCGCAGGAAACATTCAGGAAGAACTGACGAAAAGGATTCATAAAAATGCAATCTTCAAAATGGCAATCAATAAACATCAACCTTTAACAGAAGAGGAAGGCTTTTTTGAAGCTGCACTTTTACTTACCAATTGGATGTGTACGATTGCCGGTAACAACCAGATAGTGCTTTCCAATAACGTAAAGGGGTTATACGAAATAGAGGCTGATAAATTGTTATTTCCTTTTTCTATAAAGGTATTATCAAAACCTGAAGAATCTTTTATTAAGAAGATCTTCAGGCATCTGGAAAATGGCCTGGATCAAGGGGCACTCAATGTTAATACACTTTGTTCGCAGATTGGATTGAGCAGAACTCAAATGTATCGAAAAATTACCGGTTTAACAGGCAGGTCTGTTAATAAGCTCATAAACGAAATTCGTATGCGGAAAGCATGGCTCCTATTAGGAAATAAGGAAAGAAATATTTCTGAAATTGCCTTTGAGGTTGGCTTCTCGAGTCCCTCCTATTTCAGCAAACAATTTCGCAGATCTTTTGGGTATCCACCTTCTGAATTTTACAAATACTACGGATAATCGAAAGCGAAACAAATTTACCAATATTAGGAACATTTGTTGTAGCTATTAGCACGATGAAGATTTATTTTTGTTAAAATCATTTAGATAATCCGTTGAAATTTTAATTTTTTATTATGGAGAAAGAAATATTAAAGACTACAACAAGGAGTCTATATGAAAGGTTAGGCGGTGAAACAGGGGTAAGAAAAATTGGCAATGATATATTGGACAAAAACTTCAACAATCCCCGAATTGGTCATTATTTCCATAAGATTGATATGGATAAATTGAAACAATTGGTTTTTGAATTCTTTTCTATGGGTCTTGGTGGCCCCCATAAGTATTCAGGTAGAGATATGTTAACCGCTCATAGGGGTTTAAATATTAGTGAAACGGACTTTGAAATTGCTAATGTTGATACGGTAAAAGCGTTAAAGGAGAATGGGGTTGGAGAAAAAGAAATTGAAGAAGTGATCGCTATACTCAATTCTATGAAGCAGGATATCATACTAAAATAATGCTATCGCTTTTGATGAAGATTTCTATTAACGGCTTGTTAAAAAATTCAAGTTATGATAGACGCACAAACAAACAAAAAAGAAGAACTCTGCAAAAATTTGAAAGGCATTTTTGAGAATTGTGGGGAACGTGCAGGACATTACGATGCCAACAATCTATTTTTTCAAGAGGATTTTGACGAACTTAAAAAAGCGGGGTATTTGCTCATGGCCGTACCGGAAGAATTCGGGGGCTACGGAATGAAGCTCGACGAATGCATGGCCCTGACCCGAAAACTGGCCTACCATGCCGCGCCCACGGCCTTGGCCCTGAACATGCACGTCTACTGGACCGGTCTGGCGGCTGACCTGTTGCGAAATGGTCATGGAAATCGAAGGCATTGGCCCACATTTGGATACTGTGGCCCGCGAATGGAGCGAAGGCAGGGATTACGGCCCGGCATGGGGAATTAAAATCATTGCGGCCAAATGCCGTTCGGTCGAGAGCTCGTGGCGCGTTGTGGACAAAGCTATGGATATTATGGGCGGTTTCGGATTGCTACGGAAAGCAGGTTTTGAACGATTGTTCCGTGATGCCCGTTTGGGCAAGATCCATCCCGCAAACGGTTATCTGTCGCGTGAATTTTTGGCAAAGGCCATGTTGGGGATCGATATGGATCATCAGCCCAGATAAGGCCGCCCTTACAGCTAATTTCTCAAAGTTTCAGAGTTTCCATCCATCAAATCGCGATGTGAGGGCAAGTCCCTCTTTTCAAAAAATCGACATCCATCGGCTAAATTAAAACAGAATGATACATTGGGACAATAGATATATAAATCCGAATAAACCCATGAAATCGGTAATAAAGTTACTTGCATTACTTTGTTTTCCATTGGTTTCATCACCAATATTTTCACTGGATGGCGATACGGAAGGTCTTTTCGCCGCAAGCGCATTCGGCCTAGGCCATAAAAAGTGGCAATTGAAGCCGACCGTAGTGCTAAGAATTTATAAATTAAACTACTAAATACATTTAGCTTCAAAGTTGTATGTTATAAAACTATTCTTAAATCTCAGCTTTCTGCAAAACTTTGAGTGTACTTAGATCCACTTTCTTATTTTTCCCCCTAAGTACGATTTCACCGATAGGAATGCTCCGGTACTTGCCACGGATCTCAATGAGTTGTAATAAAACGGAGGAGATTAAAATATTCACTTCATAATAATTGCACAGTCCTTGTATCCGTGAAGCAGTATTCAATACATCACCAGAGTAAACAATTTCCTTTTAATCACCCCAATTTCACCAACGGTGACTTTTCCGAGATGTAGACCCGCCTTAAATGAAGGTACGGTCCCCAATTTTTTCAGATACTCTGTTTTTCTTTCTTTGATTTTAGTCTCAACCCGAAAGAAACAGGAAATACGGTTATTATCCTTAAGACCGCTCGCCAATGGCCACGTTATAACCACTTCATCGCCTACATATTGATGAATTTCCCTGAAACTTTGGATAATAGGCTCTGTGATGTCGTAATAAACCTCCTTGAGCAATTCGAAAAATTGTTGGTCCCCAATTTTTTCCGCAATCATTCCAGGCACCAATGCTGTGAAAATATCCGGATTACTCCCTAGAATACCTCAATAATACTGCCTTTCAGCAGTTGTTTGGTGATGAAGAAATATCAGGTCTTCGAATAAAAGATTGAGAACAGACAATATGCGGATGGTAAAATCGATTTAGGGCACAATCTACTTTTTTGCTTTTAAAAACTGGTCTACAGGTATGCAATAGCCCCAGAAAATAATCGCATATAATCCACCTCGCTTTAGTCCGTTACTAATCGGCACTATCCACATTTGGTACAAATTCCTTTATTACATTCTTTATATTTCTGAAATGATCTCCGAGATCTTTATAATTTTTAGTGAGGATCAATTCCTTGTTAAAAAGGGAACTGCCCATACCCACGCCTATTGCACCGGCTTCAAAAAAAGACCGGATATTTTCCCGGGATACCCCCCCGGTCGGGAGCATTTTAATATCTTTCAGAGGGGTGGAAACATCTTTGATGAATTGCGCCCCTAGCCGGGTTGCGGGAAATACCTTGACTGCCGATGCGCCTAACGACCAGGCTTTATATATTTCGGTTGGGCTATAGGCTCCGGGAAATACGGGAATATTGTTTTTTACGCAATATATGATCACCTCTTCATTGATAATAGGGGTAACGATAAATTGAGATCCTGCTTCTAAAGCTTTTGTGAGGTCCTGCATACTGCAAACAGTACCTGCACCTACGTTCAATGTAGGGAAGTCCTTTATCAGATTAGCAATGGTTCCGGATACGTTCGGGGAATTCATGGTGATCTCAATCGTAAAAAAACCGCTGCTAAGATAGATGGGAACGATTTCCAGAACTTGTTCTTTTGAAAGACCCCGAAGTATACCCACGACCGGGTTTTCGTGAAATTTCTCCCAAGAAAATAATTTAGCGCCCATAGGTCTCCAGTATTTTTCTTTGCCCGATTAATAAAGCTTTTTCTAATATTTCCGCATTGAAGCAAACGATCCGCTCCAGAGGCAGGAACGATTCCAACGCCAATTTATACAGCTCATGGGATATGCCCGAAGCCGCCAAATAGACGGTTTCCGCATGGGTTTTCAGGCTTGATAATTCCCCACCGATCAACAGCCCTGATAAATAATAATAGTTCTGGTCTCCGGATGTATTATGAATCAGACTTCCGGCCCTGATAGAAAACAAGGAGACCATTTGCCGGTTTGCGAGTCCTTTCTTTACACCTTTTAAGAATATTTCCTGATATGAAGGATTCCATTCCACTTGATACAACGAAGCTGACAAAATGCTATACCTGCTTATCACTTCAAATAGTTCGCCTGTCATATGAGTGGTGAAATCTATAAAATGACCAGTTTCAAAAATAATATGTTTACTATGCGTACCGGGAAATAAAAGTATGCCACGTTCATGTTTTGGAAGATGATCAGATAGACCTATAGCCTGGATTTCTTCTCCGCGCATGACATCGGTATCTGTTCTTACCCCTGAAATGAGCAGTACTTTTGGCATTTTGTCCAGGTAAATCGATTTGCAGATCAGGTTTTCGCCGCTGAACGGGACGGGCATATCCGCATAGGGTAATTCTTGCATGCCAATAGAAGAAGACAGCATCCCGGAGGCAACAATATTATAGTTATCGGCCCCGCTAAGATCGAGTTCATCAATTTTTCCCCTCAGATACGCTACAAAAAAATGGTCTTGTGCCAGTTGCTGCTGTGCTTTAAATTGTTGAAAGCGTTTTTTGATCCCCATATCGCTTGTGTGTTCTGAAAGAACTTTCAAGGAAAGGATATCCACCACACGGAGCCTGAAATTGGAAGTTCCCCAATCACAACTTATAAATTTTTCCGCTAGACACATAGCCACTATAGATCTTTTGTTACCCTTTTTAATGAGAAAATCATCTGGTGCACAGGTTGAACAACCTACCCCGATGGCATTATTTATTACGCGCACATAAGGAAGATAAATGTCGAACTTGAGTTCGTCCAGGTGCACCTTGCCAAATTCCAATACTTCCGTAAAATAGTGTATTTTTTCCTTATTTATGGAATAGATATGATTGGCAGTTTCCCGCATCGGGTATAAGACAAATTTCCCCTTTCTTGGAGAACAATCAACTGATCCCTCATATCCCCCCTTACAGCCCGACCTCCCCCGGCCCCCCAAGAAGGAGGGGAGCAAATATAGCGAGAAATGGACACCTTCATTGCAACGAAAACAAGTTCCCTCCCCTTGGGGAGGGTTTAGGGAGGGGTCTGTTTGGGATCGAATACTTACCAAATTGTTGGATTTTGGGAAATTTGTCGTGCACCCAGAGATGTTTCGTTACATTTTATCCCTCCATAATTTTTAAAACCGTGTCATCAAAAGGACTTTTGGTGGCCAATAGTTCTGAACAAGTTACACGTCAATGCCGTTGTTCCGTAGTTGGGTGCCGTGAATACCTCAACAGTTTGTAGCGCAATGGGTTTTAAAAGAAATCGGAAAAGAGAAATATGTCTTGATTCTTTGGCAGGATTATAGGAAGAATTAATTTTTAATTGATGGTTTTTACTAATATTTTTGATTTTGCCAACTTTAACCAAAATAAACCAAATCATATCATCTAAATGGTTACCTATTCGGTTACCTGGATTTGGAAAAAGTACGGGAAGTATTGGAAATAAAGGGATAGGAGAAGCGGTTCAAGACTGCCGTCCCGATCAATAAAAATGGGTCTTTCGAGAGATTGAAAGGCTTTTTGTTTTTTTGGATACAACAATTGCCTGAAGGCCATCTTCCGACAAAAGAACAGAGCCCCGGAGAGTTCAAGCAAACCAACCGGTCTGCCGAATTTGGCGTCCGTCATCCCTTAAAAAGTCGGATGATTGTACAATGATTTTGTAAATTTAAAAGGTGGATAAGCTCTGACTGTCGAAGTTGCGAACAACGGTTCGGGCAATAAGAACCGGAAAGCTTCAGAAACACCGTGGCCGATGGTATATGTAACGGAAAATAAAAGCTTGCCGCAGGGTAATATGATACTATGGTGAATAAGGAGTTTATTTTTTTTCTACATTGAATGCCAATGAAGGCGTTTTAAGGTTTGTGTAAAACTCCTACTTTCTGATAATATTCTTAGAGGTGCCCCTAAACAAACCCAAATGTTTTTGAAATTCAATCGCCAAACAAAAACCAACCGGAAATGTCACCATCACTGTTAGCATTTTTTGCTGTCATTCCGATCCTGACTGCAGCAGTTCTGCTTGTAGGATTCAGGATCCCCGCCAAAATAGCCATGCCCATTTCATTTTTGGTGACGGTCCTGGTGGCCTTTACGGTATGGAATATTCCCATTATAGCTATTATAGCCTCGGGTATTCAGGGATTATTCATCACTTTCGACATCCTGTATATCGTATTTGGGGCCATTATCTTGCTGAATCTTCTAAAATATTCCACGGCGCTCAGGGCGATCCGGGAAGGTTTTTCCGATATATCGGAAGATCGCAGGGTACAGGTCGTCATCATTGCCTGGCTATTCGGTTCCTTTATCGAGGGAGCTGCGGGGTTCGGAACGCCAGCCGCTATCGTGGCACCCCTACTGGTGGGAATGAGGTTTCCCGCTTTTTGTGCTGTAATGTTGGGAATGATGGTGCAGAGCACGGCGGTATCCTTTGGGGCGGTGGGCACCCCCATATTGGTCGGGGTAAGCGGCGGTATCCAAAGCCCTGAATTCACCTCCGAACTAGCCCTGTCCGGTTTGGGATTTTCCGAATATATTCAGTTGGTGACCGTTAAAGTGGCCCTGTTGCACGGCATAACAGGAACGCTGATGCCCACCCTTATGGTATGTATGATGACCCGTTTTTTTGGCAGGAACAGATCCTGGAAGGAGGGTTTGTGGATACTGCCCTTTACCATTTTTGGCGGACTCGCATTTACGGTTCCCTATGTGCTTACCGGAATATTTTTGGGTCCGGAGTTTCCCTCCATGCTCGGCGCCTTGGTCGCCATCCCTATCGTGGTATTTGCTGTGAAAAGGGGCTTTTTAATTCCAAAGAAAACTTGGGAGTTTGATACCGAAAAAAATTGGCCATCCCATTGGTTTGGTACGCTGAACGTAAAATTGAACCTTGAGGGCGAAGATAAAAAAATGCCTTTGGCCAGGGCATGGGCTCCCTATCTTACGATGGCCTTTCTGTTGGTGCTTTCCAGACTTCCGCAACTACCTTTAAAAGCATGGCTTACGGATATTAGAATAACTTGGGCGGAGATATTGGGTACCTCCATTTCGGCAAGCAGTAGTCCACTCTATCTGCCCGGTACCATTTTGCTCCTTGCAGGAATTGTTACAATAGGACTGCATAAGATGAAGCCCGGCGATGTTAAGATCGCTTTTAGGGATAGTGCAAAAATGCTGTTGGGCGCAGGGTTCGTACTCGTTTTTACGGTTCCTATGGTCCGCATTTATATAAATTCCGGTGTTAATCCTTCAGGGCTTCCCGGCATGCCCATTGCCATGGCGGAATGGGTGGCTGGCAATGTCGGCGATATTTATCCGATGTTCGCTCCGTCCATAGGGGCTTTGGGAGCTTTTATTGCCGGCAGTAATACGGTCAGTAACCTTATGTTCGGGCTGTTCCAGTTCGGGGTAGCAGCAAAACTGGCAATGCCTTCCATTATCATTGTGGCGCTACAGGCGGTAGGTGCGGCGGCGGGTAATATGATAGCGATCCACAACGTTGTGGCCGCTTCGGCTACCGTGGGCTTTCTCGGAAAGGAAGGTATGGTCCTCCGGAAAACTATTATGCCTACCATTTATTATTTGTTGGTAGTTGGACTTTTAGGCCTTATTTTTATTTTCGGATGAAACGATGGAACTAAACCACTATGGATTGAAAATCCATGCCTGTCCGTCCTATGGCGGAGGTTTTGAAAAGCAATGAAATTGCCAACTGTTATTGGGTTACCGAGTCGTTCGTTATTTAGTCGGAACGCCTTAATAACTTAATAATCAATAACCCAGTAACTATTATGGCCAAAATGTTCTTAGAAACCGAAAGTCTTGCACTAAAGCGCATACCTGCCTGCCGCCTTTAGGCAGGGTTTCAACTAAC
>JBGTNL010000094.1:0-12889 GCA_041743085.1 Flavobacteriaceae bacterium | reverse complement strand
CGATATACTTTTAACGCCTCCTCCCCGCTTTTCCATGTTCCCGGTTAAAGATGCTGCCCCGGCGATCATTTTAGGTTTAATTTCAATTAGAAATCGCTCCAGTTTTTCAAAATCACCCGTGTACATAAAGTGTACCTGCCCTATTTTCTCTGTTCCCAACACCGTTGCTTTAAATCCCCCCCTATGGAACCAATATTTCGCAGCCTTGCTGGCCGCGGCTACTACTGAGCTTTCTTCAATGGCCATGGGAATGGCATACAATTTGCCATTAATAAGGAAATTGGGAGCAACACCGAGAGGAAGGTAGTAATTGGTGAGGGTGTTTTCTATAAACTCATCGTGCAATTGCTGTAATTTGGAGTCCGTGTTCCAGTATTGTTTCAGCAGTTTTTTTGTTTCGGCTGCATTGTGGGTATAGTTGGCGGCAATCCAATCAATTTTTTTTGTTTTGGAAAGTTTGGAAAACCCTTTTATAGGCTTGGTCATATGGCATGTGTTACTTCGTCCAAAGATAGTGATTAGGTAAATTAGATTTGGAAGCCAATGTAGTCCGCAATAGGAATCCTCCGGACATATAATATTTACGGGGCAAAGTTATTTTTTTAGGGAAAATATTAGTAAACTTGGAAATTTATAAAAGTTTAAATCACTTCTATAACAAAATTTTGCGAATTTATGAATAAGAAATGCGTGCTGTTTTTTTTAACCGTTGGTCTAACTTTTATGGCCACCGCCCAGAAAAAAAAGATAGCGTTAGAGGAGATTTGGAGTGGAGTTTTTGAAACGAAAGGGATGGATGAACTTCACTCTATGGGGAATGGAAAAGAATACACTGTCCTTAATACCGGTAACAATGGCCAGGCCACAACCGTGGATTTATACGATTACGCCAGCCTGGAAAAAATCGCCACTTTGGTTTCTTCAGCTGATCTTGAAGGGATTGCAAAATTTTCATCTTATTCCTTTAGTGAGGACGAATCCAAGCTGCTTCTGGCTACAGAAGTTGAACCAATATACAGACATTCCAGATTAGGCATTTATTATATACACAATCTAAACTCCAAAGAAACCATCCCGATTACGGATGTAAAAATTCAGGAGCCTTCCTTGTCCCCGGATGGAAAGCGGGTAGCATATGTCCGTGATAACAATCTATACATTTTCAATCTTGAGGACCGCACCACAGAACAGATCACTTCGGACGGGGAAAAGAACAAGATCATCAACGGAATCACGGATTGGGTATATGAGGAAGAATTTGCTTTTGTGAGGGCCTTTGAATGGAATTCAGACGGGAAAAGGATTGCTTTTTTACGTTTTGACGAAACCAATGTGCCTCAGTTTTCTATGGTTATATATGGCACTAAATTATATCCCGAGCAATATCAGTTTAAATATCCCAAGGCCGGAGAAGAAAATGCCACAGTAAGCCTTCATCTATACGATGCCCAATCGGGGAATATTTCCGAAGTGGATTTAGGAGATGCCTATTATATTCCCAGGATCAAATGGATGAACAACGCTGATTACCTTAGTGTGCAGACCCTTAACAGGCATCAGAACCATTTAAAACTTTACGGGGTGAACGCGGCGTACAGTTCCGCAAGCCTGATAATGGAAGAAACAGACAAAGCGTATGTGGATGTTACGGACGACCTTACTTTTTTAGCTGATGACAGCTTTATATGGACCAGCGAGAAGGATGGCCATAATCATATCTATCTGTATAATTCGGATGGCGAATTGATGAATCAAATTACAAAAGGGCCCTGGGAGGTAACCAACTACTACGGATACGATCAGCAGGAGGATAAGGTGTACTACCAATCAACCGAAAACGGATCAATAAACAGGGATGTATATAGCGTGGATAGTAGCGGAAAGAACAAGAAAAGACTTAGTTTAGAGGAAGGTACCAACAATGCGGATTTTAGCTCGGACTTCACGTATTTCATCAATATGCATTCCAGTGCAAGCACGCCGCCCGAATACACACTGCAAAAGGCCCTTACGGGCAAAAAAATAACCGGGATTAAGGATAATAGCGAACTTCTGGAAAAACTGGGAGGATACGAACTTAGTCCAAAGGAATTTTCCACCATCACTGTCAACGGGAACGATCTGAATATGTATATGATCAAACCAAAAGACTTTGATCCCTCTAAAAAATACCCGCTTTTTATGTATCAATACAGTGGCCCCGGTTCTCAAAATGTAGCCAACAAATGGATGGGTGACAATGATTACTGGCATCAGATGCTGGCTTCCGAGGGATATATCATTGCTTGCGTGGATGGAAGGGGCACAGGTTTTAAAGGCCGCGATTTTAAGAAAGTCACCTATCTTAATCTGGTAAAATATGAGACCGAGGATCAGATAGCGGCAGCAAGGAAATTAAGCGAACTTCCATATATGGACGAAGACCGCACTGGTATATGGGGATGGAGTTTTGGCGGGCATATGGCTACCAATAGCCTTTTAAAGGGCAATGATGTCTTTGAAGTGGCTATTGCGGTGGCCCCGGTGACCAGTTGGCGTTTTTATGACACCATCTATACGGAACGGTTTATGCGCACCCCGGCCGAAAACCCGGGAGGGTATGACGACAACTCACCATTTAACTATCCGGAATTGCTTAAGGGTAAATATCTCCTCATACATGGTTCTGGGGATGATAATGTTCATGTGCAGAATTCCATGCGTATGGCAGAAGCACTGATTCAGGCGAACAAGCAGTTTGAGTGGGCCATCTATCCGGATAAGAACCACAGCATTCAGGGAGGCAATACAAGGCTGCACCTCTATACAAAAATGACCGACTTTATCAATAAAAATCTTGGAGATAAACAAGGTGAAAATGCCGACAGGCCCGAGAAGGAATTGATAAAAGGATGAAGAGGTTCAGTCAACCAAGCTAAACTTTAAATACTATGGAAACCAAAGCTGAATTTATGGAAGAACAACAACTGTTGGGTCATCCAAAAGGGCTCTTCTATCTGTTTTTTGCGGAATTATGGGAAAGATTTAGTTTCTATGGCATGCGGGCGCTGCTAACGCTCTACATGGTTAACGTCATTTTTGAAGCGTTGGTGGAACGTGATTATGCTGCCGCTGCAGTCTATTCCGCATATGGTTCCCTGGTTTATGCCTCTACGGTTATTGGCGGCCGGATCTCCGATACTATTTTAGGGATGCGGCGATCTATTTTCTTAGGAGGGATCCTTATGGCTTTGGGGCATTTTGTCCTGGCGGTTGAAAACAATACGGCATTTTACGGCGCGTTGGCATTAATTGTGGTGGGTAACGGCTTTTTTAAACCCAATATATCCACTTTTGTCGGATCGTTGTACAGGCATGGAGACCCCAGGAAGGATTCAGGATTTGTTATTTTCTACATGGGAATAAATATTGGCGGATTTGTAGCCCCCTTACTATGCGGTTGGCTGGGTAGGGAGTACGGCTGGCATTATGGCTTTGGTTTGGCGGGCATAGGGATGCTCATTGGCTTGCTGTTCTTCTGGAGCGGGATTAAGAAAAATGTATTTGGGGACAAGGGCAAGGCTCCCAGCGAAGCCGTCCTTGAGAAAAAGATAGCGGGATTGCCACAGAAAACATTGGTTCCCCTACTTGCTATAATAGCGGTCCCCGTAATTGCGCTTTTGCTTTCTTCCTATAAGCCTTTGGGCAGTGAAGGTTCTTTTTTAGAAGATCAGAATATCGTAAATGTCATTTTTAAACTGCTGGCCATATTGATTTTCGGATATCTGGGTTATATTATGTACAAGGCTACCCTGGACGAACGTAAAAAGCTGTTTATGGCCGTTCTCATCACCCTTTTCATGACTATTTTCTGGGGGTTTCATGAACTTTCAGGCAGCGTGATAACCCTTTTTGCCGACAGAAACGTTAATTTGTCCGTGATTGACGCTGCCCAGACAAATGCCCTGAATTCCATGTTTATTATTATTCTTTCCATTCCCATATCTTTGCTCTTCACCTACCTTTCAAAAAAGAATCTAAACCCAAGAACACCCTATAAATTCGGACTGGGATTGGCCTTTGCCGGAATTAGTTTTTACATTCTGGCATTAAGTGGTGGAAGCGCCGACGAAAACGGCATGGTTCCGTTCGCCTACCTGCTGTTAATGTATTTTTTAATTTCCGTAGGAGAATTATTCATGTCTCCGGTAGGGCTTTCCAAGATTACTGATCTTTCACCAAAACGTATTGTCGCCTTTATGATGGGGGTCTGGTTCTTGTCTTCTGCCTTTGCCTTTCAGGTAGTTGGGTTTATCGGGAAACAGTTGGCGATTGAGAGCGATGATAAGAACGTTGGTGGGTTGGAAACCTTATCAGTGTATACCGACGGATTCCAATTGATTGCGCTGTATGCTCTCGGGGCGGCAGCGATTGTGCTGATAACAGCACCTTTGATGAAAAAGCTTATGGGCGATGTACACTAATCCCCGGTTGTTGAAAAATTATACGATCCCTTCTCCCCGGTGTAATGAAAAGGGAGTTTTCTTTGAGTACATGTCTTTTTCCACCTGTTTACGTAACTGGCATAGTTGCTTCCGTCGGCAATGATCCTTTTTGGATCAATAATATCGAGGTAGCGTTCCAGATTAATTTTCGGGGATTGCGTCAGCAGAAGAATATCAGGTGCGGGGCAGGCAGGATGAATGGCCAGACTATCCATTACCAGGAGACTTCTTCCGGAAATTTTGTAGCTATTTTTTATGGATTGATAGGATACTTTTAAGACGCGTTCGGCAACTTTATAATCGGTAGCCAAGCGATCCGCTCTTGCCGTATCTGAAGTATGAATAGCAAGCACCCTGCCTTTTTGATGGAAAAGGACCGTATTGGCCGTTTGATGCAATACGATCACCCTTTCCTGGTTATGTGCTGTAAGCCCCAGATAGAAGGACCACGCCTGAAATCCCAGAATTCCTAAAAGCAGCACAACAACCCTTTTGAAGGCACTTTTTGACATTAAATGGACCAAAGCAAAAATAATGATGTACGCGAGGACCAGTTGGACGCTGTCGAATGGAATGTCCTTAAAAATAAAGGCTTCCTGCCGTGCTACCCAACCCACTATAATATTCATCCATTTTATTGCAGCACTGTAAAGGCTTACCAGAAATCCGGGAAGGATATTCAGTAATGCCAAAATGATCACACCTATTCCAAGGCCCAGGATCAACCCGAGGAAAGGGACTATCAGTAAGTTCGATATAAAAAACAATCCCGGAAACTGATGAAAGTAAAACAGGCTGACAGGAAGGACCCCCAGTTGAGCCGCCAGGGAAACAGAAAGCAGTTGCCAGACTTTTCCCAGGACCATATTTTCCGGAAACCAGAACCGCTGTAGTTTGGGGTATATCCATACTATGGCCAGTACGGCGGCATAGCTCATTTGAAAGCCAACCTGAAACAGGAGCATCGGATCAATTACCAAAAGGATAAAAAAAACAGACAATGCCAGGATGTTAAAAGTGTTGCTTGGTCTGATTAGGTATAGGGCATAAGCCACAAAGGAAAACATGGTAACCGCCCTGACCACAGATGCCGAGAGCCCTGCGAGAAAAGCAAAGCTCCAGAGCAACAAAACAATAACCACCAATTTCACGGTTTTACCTTTTGGCAGGAATTCCAGTGGTCGCAACAGAAATTGCAACAAAAGGAGCACTATCCCGATATGTAATCCCGACACTGCCAGTATGTGAACGGCCCCCGCATTTTTATAGTCATCGTAGGTTTCCGAACTAATATCACTGCGTTGCCCGAGAAGAAGCGCCTGAATTATCCCAAGTTCATCTTTTTCGAAGCCCGCCTTTTTTAATTTGAAGCTGATCTTTCTGCGAAAGGTTGCCGTTATGCCGCGTATGGTGCTATTCTTAGTTGGTTTTAAATAATACTCCTGAGGATCTAACCGTATTTGGTGAGAGATCCCCTGTCTTGCCATATAATTCTTATAATTAAATTGATGCGGATTCCGGGTAGGTGGAATTTCTTCAAAAGTGCCCCACGTAATTAGTTCATCGTCTACCTGAAGGCCTTCGTAAAGGGAATCAGTTTGAATATTAAGGAGCACTTTCCCCTGAACTTTGGTGCTACCTGCCCTTTGAATTTCAGCCACATACCGTTTTGTAAAAGGAGTCGGCTTTAAAACCTCCAGAACTTTGAGATGTTGACTTGTGCTGGTTTTATTTAGAACATGATGGGAATAATGCAGGGAACGATTTTTAGGTTGCGCTACAGAGGCCAATAAGAGCCCAATACCCAAGGTGGTTGAGACGACCACCATGCCAAAGGGAATGGACTCCCCGTACTCCGATTTATAAAATAGAAATCCGAGACAAATTATAGAAAGAACCGAAAAGAGCAATGGAACCAGCGGTTTAGGATCTAAAATTACCCCAATAACAATACCGCTTATAAGTAATAGTGTAAGCTTGATAGGAATAAAATCCAGCAGCTTCATCAGTGAGATTTATGGATCTTTGAAAGCTATCATAAAGAAGTCCACTGCACTTTCCTTGCAGTGATAGTAGAATTTTGAGGAGCGTACCCAGACTATAAGACCCTGGTCGCCTTTACAAAGGCATAATTCCAGAATCCCTCCCGGAGCGAGGAGACGATCACCCCCCTCGAGGTGGTGGAGTGTATAAATTTAATCTCATCACCTTCTACGGCCACAACTAGCCCTACGTGATTTATCCTTTTACCCTTTTTACTTGTTTTAAAGAAAAGGAGATCTCCCTTGGTCACATTATCCACTTTAATGCGTTTTCCTTCATCCGCCATTTGATAGGACACTCTGGGTAGCGGAACGTCATGCGCTCCAAATGCTACGTAAAGCAGCCCGGAACAATCCATGCCCTTTCTTGTAGTACCTCCGAATTTGTAGCGAACCCCGGAAAAGGTAAGGGCTGTAGTGACAATATTCTCTGCCTTTTCGGGAGTCCTTGATTTAGATCCTACCTCATTATCCTCGTCAGGGGAAACGGAAATTTTAGATTCACTTTCTGAGGCTCGTACAGTAACTTTCCGGTCTTTGCCATTGGTGGTTTTCTTTTTGACCGCCCCACAACCGGCAACCAAAAGGATGAGAATAAAGGAAAAAATTGTGCGAACCATGTAATGGAAATTTAGCCAATCATTGTATATATAAGAATGGATCCTCCGGCCAAAATTAGAGAATTATTAGTGAAACCCCATTTTAACAATCCCGTTTTTCAGCGGGAGCAATTAAAATGGATGGTTGAAATAACCCCGCTTTTTATGCGGGGTCTAGGTTTAATCTAAGTAATTCCCCTATGGCTCTGCCTTGAGCCTGCCTGCCGCAGGCAGGGATAGTCGCCCGCCAGAGGCGGGTAAACTTTCAAGAAATTTTTTATTACCTCTCCCGAAATTTCGGGATTGGGTAGATTCCTTCTATTGGGTCCAGTCCCGATAGCTATCGGGATGCCCTGGGGTTTAATGCCATTTATTTGAAATTGGGATAAATAGGGCTCCACTTCTGGCCGACTTTCAATCATTGTCGACTTCAGTCGGCAGACGATTTCAGGTTTTCAACAATAAGGTTCGCCACCTTTTCACTGGCCCCTGTTCCCCCTAACTTTTGCTCCAGTTCGTAGTATGCCTCAAATTGCGCTTTCCTTTCCGGGCCTTCCAGTATTTTTTTGAGTTCCCCGGCTAAATTTTTTGTAGTAAGATCCCCCTGTATCAATTCCTTTACAACCTCCCTTTCCAGGATGAGGTTCACCAGAGAAATGTAGTCCAGGGTAATAATCCGCTTCGCTATCTGATAAGACACCCAATTACCCTTATAACAAACCACTTGTGGTACTTTAAACAGCGCAGTTTCAAGAGTCGCAGTGCCGCTTGTTACCAGAGCGGCATACGAAAAGCGCAATAGCGCATACGTTTTATTACTTACAAAACTAATAGTGGTGTTCTTTAGAAACGGGGAATAGAATTCCTCGTCAAGACTTGGGGCTCCGGCAATTACGAACTGATAACCGGGGAATGCCTCCGTGACGGAAAGCATAACCGTAAGCATTTTCTGAACCTCCTGGCTCCTGCTTCCCGGGAGTAGGGCAATAATGGGCTTGGTGACATCCAGTTTATTTTCGTCGCGAAACTGCTTTTCATTATTATCGGGCATCTGGCTAATAGCATCAATAAGGGGGTGTCCTACAAAATGAACCGGAAATCCATGCTTTTCCTCATAAAATTCCTTTTCAAAAGGGAGGATAACGTACATCTCATCAATATCCCGCCTTATTTTTTTGATCCGGCCACTTCTGGAGGCCCATATCTGAGGTGAAATGTAATAGTTGGTGTTGTACTTGTTTTCCTTTGCCCATTTCGCGATCCTCAGGTTGAAGCCGGAATAGTCGATGAAAATAATAACTTCAGGATCAAAGAAGGCGATATCTTCTTTGCAGAATTTAATGTTTTTATAGATGGTATTGAGGTTTGCCAATACTTCGGAAAACCCCATAAAGGCCATTTCCTTGTAATGTTTAACAAGATCCCCGCCGGCTTTGCGCATCAGATCGCCTCCCCAGCACCTTATATCGGCTTCCGGATCCTGTACCTTCAAAGCTTTAATAAGGTTAGACCCGTGCAGATCTCCTGAAGCCTCTCCGGCTATAATGTAGTATTTCATCTATATAAAATTTTACCGGCCACCCCATTTCCCTTATTTATGTTGGTTGGTATTGACCGTTCTTTAATTAATGCCCACCTGCCTGCCGTAGGTAGGTTATGGGCTTTCATACGTTTAAATCTTGTTAATTACTTGAAAATAAATTAATTAAAAAATTAAGAATCCCGCATTTGCGGGATAACCGCTACGCTCTCACATTAACCCCGAAATTTCCGGGGTTAAACATCCCTTTTGTGAAAAAATGTTTAAAATTTATTAATGTTCGTTTCATTTTGGTGAAATTCCTTTAAAGTGATTATAGATTTCACGCAAAGTTCGTAAAGAAGTCGCAAAGTCCGCACAGAGATAGTAAAAAATGGGTATAATAGCTATTACCGATTAAAGTAGTGTGTTTCAATATTGGTTTAAAATTCAATATGGTTGAACGCTTTTGCACCAGTACTACGTAAACCCCTGTCACATGGCGCATCAAACCTCAAAATAGCTTATAAAATAAAATAACCATAGCCGTCAGCAGGGTCGCAATTAAAACTCCCCGGGCACGAGAATCCCTTCTAAGTTTTAAAAAACCGAAAAAAGCAACAAGATTAAGAATTGCTCCCAGGGCCAACAAACTTCCCACATGACCGTTTTCCACAGCGGCCTTAAAGGTTTCCATTATACTGTAATCAGAAAACAGCAAAATATAAAGCAAAGTACCAAGGGTATTGGCAATGATCCCTACTGCGAACCCAATGATTATTTCTTTCCTATACATACCTGGTCTTAGTTATTGATTCCTAATTTTTTAAATTTTTCATCTCACATCCCACATCTCACACGTGGCATCACCTACCGATCATTCATTGAGTTTCCAGTTGTTAATGTGCTGTATTTCATGGTGTGCGGTCAGATCAAACTGGGTGGGTACTATAGAGATATAACCATGGGCCAATGCCCATTCGTCGGTATCCTCGCCTTTATCCAATAATTCAAATTCCCCGGTGAGCCAATAATACTCCCTGCCACTGGGGTTGGTGCGCTTGTCGAACTTCTCTTTCCAGTTTGCCCTGGCCTGCCTGCATACTTTTATTCCCTTTATTTCATCTTTCCCCAATTTGGGAATATTTACGTTGAGTACCACACCTTTTGGCAACTTGTTATTCAGGGCTTCTTTTACTATTTTCAAAATACTTTCCCTGGCCGCTTCAAAATTGGCTTCCCAGGAATAATCGCATAACGAAAAGCCGATGGCCGGAACCCCCTCTATTCCGGCTTCAATGGCAGCACTCATCGTACCGGAGTAGATGACATTGATAGAGGAATTTGATCCATGATTAATGCCACTGACACAAATATCAGGCTTTTGATCCAGAATTACCTGTAAAGCCAGTTTAACACAATCTGCAGCTGTTCCGCTGCAATTATATTCCGCATCCGCACCGTCCTCAGGACGTATGGTGACTTTTTCGGAAAATAGTGTGCTATCCACGGTTATCGCATGGCCCTTAGCCGATTGCGGACTATCCGGGGCAACCACGACCACCTTGCCTATTTCCTTCATATAACGGACGAGCGCCCGGATGCCCGGCGCAGTTATTCCATCGTCATTGGTAACCAAAATCAGGGGTTTTTGCATTCGGTATACTTTATGCTGCAAAAATACGTTTTTCAATAAGACCGATAATGGTCTCGGTTTAACAAAAAATTAATGAAAAAGGCTCCTGTAATGGCATAGTTTTTTCAGTATCTTAGTGAATTAGTTATATTTACGAACTTAATTGTGGAACCTGATTATTTCATCAAAGAAAATAATAGTTTGCAACTAAATAATGACAATAGATGAAAAGGAATTTAGTGCTTGGATTTTTAGTTATTCTTATTGCTGTCGCATCGTGCAGCTTTACCAACAAATCTTTTGAAACTAACGATAAGGACAAGCTCTTGCTAGACCTTATCACCTATGTCCTTGAAAAGGGCCATTATGAACCTAAGAATATCAACGATGATTTTTCGGTAAGTGTTTTTGAGGATTTCCTCGACGTGGTGGATCCTACAAAGCGCTATTTTTTAGAAGAGGATATCCGGGAATTCGAGCAATATAAGTTTCAGATTGATGAGCAGATCAAAAATACGGACATCAGTTTTTTTAACCTGGTCTACAACAGATTGATGAAGCGAATGGGAGATGCGAGGAATATATATGGGGAGGTACTGGAGCAACCTTTTGATTATAACGCCGATGAAACCATAGAAATTGATTACGACAAACAACCTTTTGTTTCCTCAAGGGAAGAATTGAAGGAGCGCTGGAGGAAGCAGTTGAAGTATGCTACTATGGGTACTTATGACTCCAAACTCACATTAAAGTCACCGGGAACAAGGATAAAGAAAACCGTGAAAAATGAACAGGTGCAGGAAGAGGTAGTGGGTCCCGAGGTCAATGATGATATTCCTGAGACCAAGATGACGCCCACGGAGGCAGAAATAGCGGCACGCGAATCGACCAGAAGGACCCTTGATGAGTTTTTTGATTTTGTCGATGACCTGGAACGGAAAGATTGGTTTGTACAATATATCAATACCATTGTTGACGAGTTTGACCCGCATACCTATTATTTTGCCCCTGACGACAAGGATAAGTTCGACATCAGTATGAGGGGAAATTTTGAAGGGATCGGGGCACGGTTACAGAAAAAACCAGAAGGCGCTAAGATCGTGGAGATCATTTCGGGCGGGCCTGTATGGCGCGATCAGCAACTTGAGGTGGGCGATGAGATCTTAAAAGTGGGTCAGAATGGAGAACCACCCGTAAATATTGTAGGCATGCGTCTGGACGATGCTATTAAACTTATTAAGGGCCCCAAAGGTACCGTGGTGGATCTTACCGTTAGAAAAGTTGACGGTTCTATTGAAGAAGTCTCCTTAATCCGGGACGTGGTTGAATTGGAGGAGTCCTTTGCGAAATCGGCCAAAGTCCTTAAAGGAGATCAGATCTTTGGACTTATAAATCTACCGAAATTTTATGTGGACTTTGAGGACTACGGGGAACGGAATGCCGCCACTGATGTAGCAAAAGAGGTAGAACGTTTGAAGGAGGACGGAGTAGAAGGGTTGATACTCGATCTTCGCGACAATGGGGGAGGTTCACTAAAAACAGTGGTGGAGATGGCAGGACTTTTTATTAAGGACGGCCCCATTGTTCAGGTACGTTCCGCAGGTAAGGAAAAAGATATTTATGAAGATAAGGACGAGCGCATTCAATGGGATGGCCCCCTGGTGATCCTGGTAAATGAATTGTCTGCTTCCGCTTCGGAAATTCTGGCTGCAGCCATGCAGGACTATAAGCGGGCCATAGTGATCGGTAGTAAACAGACTTTTGGAAAAGGAACCGTGCAAAATGTGATTCCCCTGGAAAACATTGTAAGGAGTAATGAACATGGCGATCTAGGGGCAATAAAATTAACAACTCAGAAGTTTTATCGGATCAATGGCGGTTCCACCCAATTGGAAGGAGTAAAAAGCGACGTGGTGGTGCCGGATAAATACAGCTATATCGACCTTGGTGAAAGGGACCAGCACAATCCTTTGGGGTGGGATAAAATTACCGCTGCCGATTATCATACCTGGGATGGCTATATTGATTACGAAGCTACCATTGAGAATAGCAGCAAACGTATGGCAACTAACCAGCAGATTAAACTGATAGAGGAAAATGCCAGGTGGTTGAAAGAGCAACAAGACGAGACCGTTGTTTCCCTTAACTACGATACTTATAAAAGCGAAGAACATAAAGATAAAGAAAGGTCAAAGTATTTTAAATCCATTTCCGAATACGACTCCCGACTTACCTTTAAGTCACTGAAGTATGAAGAAGACTTATTTACCGAGGATCCTGTACTGAGGGAGAAGAGAGACCGCTGGCACAAAAATCTTGCAAAGGACGTTTATGTGGAAGAGGCTGTTAATGTTTTGCAGGATCTGAAAATAAACAATATCAAGCATGGGAAATTTGCCAGTGTGAAAGGTTAGTTCTCATAAATTTCATTAAAAAAGGAGCGCGGGGATTTAGGTCTTTGCGCTCTTTTTTATTAGTGAAACCCCATTTTAATAATCCCGCTTTTTAGCGGGAGCGGTTAAAATGGATGGTTGAACTAACCCCGCTTTTTCAGCGGGGTCTAGGTTTAATACCTCGACCCTTGGGTCGATTCCTTCTATTGGGCCCGG